>JBCDGE010000099.1:0-29143 GCA_038757895.1 Planctomycetota bacterium
CAACCCGCGCGCCTCCGAGCGCGAGGTGATCATCGGTCCGCGCGTCGCGATCGAGCACGGCGTCGAGGTGGGGGACGAGGTCCTGCTCTCCCGCCCGCACCGCCCCGTGACGAAGAGGTGCGAGGACGGGGTCCTCGTGTCCGTCCGCGACAGCGCACCCGACCAGCCGCGCTCCGAGCGATTCCGCGTCGTCGGGGTGCTCAATCGCGAGGGAGTCGGACGCACGGGAGCAGGGAACGTCGTCGTCGTCGACTTCGACGTCGGCCGCGACCTCTACCGCGGCGTCCCGATCCAGCCGCGCTTCTGGGCGGCGAAGGATCCATCGGTCGACCTGGAGCGCCTGCGTCGTTCGCTGGCGGCGGCGTACTCGTACTCGTTGAACCAGGGGATCGTCGTCGGCCAGGCAGCGGACGAGCGCGCCTTCCGGACCGGCGTACGGATGCTCGGGCTCCTCGCGCTCGTGCTCGGCCTGTACGTGATCTTCCACACGCTCTCGATGTCGCTGACCGAGCGCGTGCAAGAGGTCGGCACGCTCCACGCGCTGGGCGCGATGCGGCGCCAGATCGGCCGCGTGTTCTTCACCGAGGCGGTCGTGCTCGCCGGCGCCGGCGCGCTCGTCGGCGTCGGGCTCGGGCTCGCGTTCGCCTTCGCTGCGGTCCAGCTGGGGATCACGACGCTCGGCGTCGGGAAGTACGTCCAGGGATTCGCCGTCCCGTGGACGACCGTGGGCGGTCTCGCGCTCACCGGGTTCTTCGTCGCCCTCGTCGGATCGGTCTACCCGCTGGTGGCGATCGGCGGCACGAACACGCTCGCCGCCCTCCGCGGCGAGGAAGCGCTCCAGCGCAATCGCGCCCACGCGCGGCGGTTCCACCTGGTCTACGCCGGGCTCCTCGCGCTGCTGGTGCCGGGCCTTTACGTGACGCTCGTCCCCGTCGTCGGTCAGCTCACGGGGGAACTGGTCACGGTCCTGCTCGGGGTCGTCGGGCTCCTGACGCTCGTGGTCCTGCTGTCGCTGCTCCTGCCGGTCACGCTCACGGCGCTCTGCGCTGCGATCGCGCGGCCGCTCGCCGGGGTCGCGCCGCTCGCGGGCCGGCTCGCCGTGCGCTCGATGCGCGACGCGCCCGCCCGGGTCGGCGTCTCGGCCTGCGCCCTCGGGCTCGTGTCCGCCGGCTTCGTCGGCCTGCATGGGATGACCCAGAGCCTGCGCGGCGAGGTGACGAACTGGGCCGATGAGGCGGTCGACGACAAGGTGTGGGTGCGCGACCTCCCGCCGACCGACTACCAGGTGCTCCGCAAGCACCTGGAGTCCTACCCCGGCATCGTGGGCGTCGAGAAGGGGACCGCGCGGCAGTACGCGCCCTTCCTCGTCCTCGCCGGAGCCCGCGAGGGGCTCACCGGGCACGGTCCGCTCGCCGACGACCTCGACCTCGCCCGTCGCTTCCAGGAGGAGCGGACCGTTGTCGTGTCGCGGCGCCTCGCGCGTGACCTCGACTACGCCGTCGGGGACACGGTCCAGATGAAGAGCGCCACGGGCGACGTGCTCGGCTACACGGTGCTCGCGGTCACGGACGCCTACGGGTACTGGACCAGCCCGGACGAGCGCATGTACGGCGTCATCGCCGATCGCTGGATGGAGAAGGACTTCTGTGTCGCGAGCGACGTCGTGACCGAGGTCTCGGTGCGCTTCGACCGCTCCCGGCCGATGACCGACGAGGGGCACGTCGGCGTGCTGGATGCCGCCGTGCGCGACCTCATGCCCGAGGCCGAGGCGTACCGGTTCCGGCGCGGCATCGACATCCGCAACTACGCGCTGCGGGACATCGGGAGGGACTTCTTCGTCTTCGACCTGCTCCTGGGCCTCATGGCGGGCCTCGCGGCCCTCGGGGTGCTCAACGGCATGCTCCTTGCGACCCTGGAGCGCATGCGGGAGCTCGGCGTCCTCCGCGCGCTCGGGGCCAGCCGCAAGCAGGTCGGCCGCTCCCTGATGATCGAGGCGGTCACCGTCGGCGTCGTCGGCGGCGGGCTCGGGGTGCTCCTCGGTGTCGCGGCGACCCCCTTCGTCGTGTCCGCGCTCGACGTGATCGCCGGGCTCGACCTCCCGAGGGTCACGGCTGGGGTCTGGATCCCTCTGTCCTTCGGCGGCACGGTGTTGGTCGCGGCGCTCGCCGCCCTGTACCCGATCCGGCGCGCCCACGCGGTCGACGCCGTCCGCGCCGTTCGCACCCGATGAGACGATCGCTCGTCGCCCGCACCCTCCTCCCCGTCGCCGCCGTCGCCCTCGCGGGCGCCCTCGTCGTTCCCGGCTGCACGATCCTCGGCGTCGAGCCGGGGGCGCCGCGGGCCGTGTTCGCCGCCGACTGGGCGGACCGCAAGGACCGCCGCTGGATCGGGGAACGGCACTGGGCCAACCGGCTCCAGGACTGGCGGCTCGTCGACGGCGGCGTCGAGTGCCTGGAGGCGCGGCCACGCTTCGGCGTCCGGACGCTCCACCTCCTGACGCACTGGCTGAACCCGGGCGGGGAGGGGTCGTTCCGCTCCGTCGTCAAGATCGAGGCGGCGTCGGGCGACCGCGACGGCTCCGCGGCCGGGTTCCTCTTCGGGGCGGGCGGCGACGACGTCGACTTCCGCATCTCGTCCCAGGTGCACGGGACGCCGGCGGAGGACGGCGGGTTCCTGGCGCTCGTCGATGGCGCGGGGCGCGCGACCATCCTCGACTTCGAGACACCGGTACCGGGCAGCGGCGGCCAGTGGGCCGCCCGCACGAATCACGACCTCGCCGCGTTCACGGTCCCCGACGGGATCGTCCAGAAGGGCGAGGGGTTCCCGGGCGGCCGGCCTGCTCCGGTCGAGCTGGAGCTCGTCGGGGCCCGCTTCGACGGACGCCGCACGCTCACGCTCTCCGTCCGCGACGAGGACGGGATCGTCCTCTCGACGGCCGAGTGGCTCGACCCGCCCGAGGCCGCGTTCGACGGCGCGGTCGCGCTCGTGTCCCACCGCGGCCCCGCCGGCTCGCAGCGCGGCTACCGGTTCGAGGACTGGTCGCTCGCGGGGGAGCTCGTCGAGGCGGACCCCGGGCGGTCGTTCGGCCCGATCGCGTTCGTCCACTACACGGTCGACGAGTCGGAGGGCACGGACGACGCGACGCTCCGCATGACCGCGCAGTCCGTCCCGCTGGGCCGCTTCGACACGCTCGTCGCGTCACTGGAGATCGCCACCCGCCGGCGGAGGTTCGTCCAGGAGGCCAGCGCGACGTTCGAGCCGCGCGGCGCCGTCTTCCGGTTCCGCGTCGACGGGCTCGACGCGCGGCGGTCGTACCCGTTCCGCATCCGCTATGTGCCGCTCGATCCGCTCGGAAGGCCGGACGCGACGCGCACTGCGCTGTACGAGGGCATCATCGCGGCGCGGCCCACGGACGACGCGATGACCATCGCGGTCCTGAACTGCCAGAAGTCGTACACCGGCGACCTGCGCTGGAACGAGAGCGGCATCTGGTTCCCGCACGCCGAGGTCGCCGAGAACGTCGCGCTGCACGACCCCGACCTGCTCTACTTCGCCGGCGACCAGATCTACGAGGGCGACCTGACCCCCGCGATCCGCCAGCCGCCGATCGACGCAGCGCTCGACTACGCGCACAAGTGGTACCGCCACGGCTGGTCGTTCGGCGAGCTCACGCGGCGCCTCCCCGCCGTCGTCGTCCCCGACGACCACGACGTCTACCACGGGAACATCTGGGGCAACGCGGGCGTGGCGCTCGACGGCCCGGAGGACCTGACGAAGCAGGACCGCGGCGGCTACGTCATGCCGCCCGACTTCGTCCTGACGGTGCACAACACGCAGGTCTCCCACCTGCCGCCGCCGCAGGGCGCCTCGCGCCTCGCGAATGGGATCTCGACGTACCACACGACCCTCGACTGGGGCGGTGGGAGCTTCGCGATCCTCGGCGACCGGATGTACAAGTCGCCGCCGGCGGTCCTCGTGCCAGAGGGGGAGGTGCGGAACGGGTGGTTCCGGAACCCGGACTTCGATCCCGTGACGCAGTCGGACGTCCCGGGCGCGGTGCTGCTCGGGGAGGTCCAGCACGATGTCCTGCGGCGGTGGGGGACGACCTGGCGGGAGCCCGTCTGGTTCAAGGCGTGCCTGTCCCAGTCGCCCTTCGCGAACGTCGCGACCATCCCCGAGGAGGCGACGTCCGGCAGCATCATCCCCTCGCTGGAGGTGCCGGAGCCCGGCGTGTACGTCCAGGGTGACAAGCGCGCGGCCGACATGGACTCGAACGGCTGGCCGCGGTCCGGCCGCGATGTCGCCGTCTCGCTCCTGCGCGCGGCGGGCGCGTTCCACCTGACCGGCGACCAGCACCTTGGCTCGACGCTCCGGTACGGCGTGGAGCAGTTCGACGACGCCGGGTACGTGCTGTCCTCACCGGCGGTCGCGAACACCTGGCCTCGCCGCTGGTTCCCCGACCCGACGGAGCGCGTGGACGGCGGGGACCAGCCGCAGGCCGCGCCGGGTTACACGGGCCGCTACCGCGACGGGTTCGGGAATGCGATGACGGTCCTCGCGGTGGCGAATCCCCGATCCGGGGAGGTCGAGCCGAAGCGCCTCCACGACCGGGCGCCGGGCTACGGGATCGCCCGGGTCGACAGGGCGGCGGGGACGCTGACGTTCGAGGCCTGGCCGCGGCACGTGGACCCGTCGGCCCCCGACGCCGCGCCCTACCTCGGCTGGCCGGTGACCGTCCCCCTCGACGGGGCCGACGGGCGGACGCCGCTCGGGTGGCTTCCTGAGCTGACCCTCGACGGTCCCGCGATCGTCGAGGTCGTCGCCGAGGGGCCGGAGCCCGAGGTCGTCTACACGCGCCGCGTCGAGGACGGGGTCGCGCGCCTGCCGATCTTCGACGAGGAGGTGAGCTACGCGATCCGCGTGGCGCGCCCCGGGCACGTCGCCGGGGACGCCTGGCCCTGGGAGCGCGTCGGACTGCGCCCGTCGCGCGCTCCGGCCGACAGCCGCATCGCCGTCGACCTGGACGGGGGGGAGCCCGACGGCTCCCGCTGAGTTCTCCGTGGGACCGCTGGCAGGATCTCCCTTCGACCGCTGGCAGGATCTTTCTTGGACCGCTGGACAGGGCGGCACGAGGCGCTATCCTCTGCCGCCTCACGCGCGGGGATGTAGCTCAATTGGTTAGAGTGCCGGCCTGTCACGCCGGAGGTTGCGGGTTCAAGTCCCGTCATCCTCGCCATCCCGCGCGCACCGACGACGAACGGCCGTGCATGCGGAGCCGCCGGGCCGTATCGTTCCCGCGATGGACGCCCGGATCGACGACCTCCCGCCCCCGGTGCTCGTCGAGTCCGACCGGTCGTTCGAGGAGCTCCTGGACGTCGTCTCGAAGGAGCCCGAGATCGCGGTCGACACCGAGGCGGACTCCTTCTACAGCTACCGGGACAAGGTCTGCCTGTTCCAGGTCACGGCGGGGGACAAGGACTGGCTGATCGATCCGCTCGTCGGACTCGATCTGGAGAAGCTCGGCAACGTCCTCGCCGACGAGGACACGACGAAGGTCTTCCACGACGCCGAGTACGACGTGCTGATCCTGCGTCGCGAGTTCGGCTTCGCCTTCCGATCGCTCTTCGATACGCGGGTCGCAGCGGCCGTGCTGGGGAGCTCCTCGCCTGGCCTCGCGTCGGTGCTCGACGCGCACTTCGGGGTGCGCCTCGACAAGAGTCAGCAGCGCTCGAACTGGGCCCAGCGCCCCCTGAGCGACAAGCAGATCGCCTACGCGCGGCTCGACACGCGCTTCCTCCTGCCGCTCATGCGCCGCCAGCGCACCGAGCTGGAGGACCGGGGCCGCGCGATGATCGTCGAGTCGGAGTGCCGTCGCCTCGAGCGGCTGGAGCCGCCGTCGGTCGAGTTCCAGGCGGACGACTTCGTGCGGATCAAGGGGGCGCGGACGCTCGACCCCAAGGGGGCCGCCGCGCTGCGTGAGCTCTACGCGATGCGCGAGAAGCTCGCCGAGAGGCTCGACCTCCCGCCGTTCCGCATCCTCGGCAACAAGACGATGCTGCAGATCGCCCAGCGCAGACCGCGCAGCGAGACGGAGCTGCTCCGGATCGAGGGCGTGACGCCGAAGGTCCTCGCGCGGATCGGTGACCGGATCCGCCGCTCTCTGGAGCGCGCCGCCCGGAAGGGGCCGCTGGAGCGATTCCCCTCACCCCCGAAGCGTGACGGCACGTCGGACCTCGACGAGATCGGCCAGGAGCTCTACGAGCGCTTGAAGCGGCTGCGCAAGGACGCCGCCGACGACCAGGGGATCGAGTCGTCGTACCTCTTGAACCGCCACGTGATGCTGCGGATCGCGCTGGACCGGCCGCGCGATCCGGGGGGCCTCGACGACATCGAGGGCCTGGAGCCCTGGCAGCGCGACCTCTTCGGCGACGCGCTGATCGAGGTCGTACGGAAGTTCGAGCGCGACGTGGAGCGCGGCGCGGTGCCGACCCGCCGACGCTCTCGCCGGCGCCGCTGACGTCCCCTCAAACCAGGGCGGAGATCGTCGTACCTCCCGCGGCGCTTGGTGCCCGCCGATCCCAGCGCGTCGGCCGAGGCCCCGCCGCTGCCTGCTGGGGCGCTCGACTGCTCGAGTCGGCTAATGACCCTGAAGCCTCGCGATGCGCGACGGCTGAGAGACCTTGGCGCTGCTGGCAGCAGGGTTCGAAAGAGGGGCTCGCATCGGTGCGCTCAGGATGCCGATGGTTGATCCAGGCTTCGACGCGCGCACTCCGAGTGCCTGCAGTGCCTCGGTCGTTCGCGCGAGAGACTCGAGGGCCTCGACATCGACGGCAGGGTTCTTCTCAACGTTCAGTTCCTCGAGGGCGTTGCGGGGCTTGTTGCGGTCGGCCATGTCAGATGAACGCTCGGGTGTGCACGAACCCCGTCTCGGGGATGCCACGCTCCACCATGTGCTCGAAGTACGCGCGGCAGCTATCGTAGAACTGGGCATCGTCTTCCAGGCGGTCGATCTTGATGTTTAGCTTCTGTAGCTGGTCGCGATTGATGCCTCTTGAGTGTGAGCCCCACACGTCTAGCCTCCCGAGCTGAGTTGCGATGTGCTCCGCGGCCTCGCTCTTCTTCTGATCCGTGACCTGCTCGCCACGCGTCTCGGTTGTCGACCAGTCTCGGAACTTGTAGCGAACGAGCCACTCTTGGATGAGCGCGATCGATCGATCGCGCTCCAACTCGAAGAGACGAAGCTCTGCGACGTCGAGCTCCTGTAGCTTGATCGCATGGGCTTGGGTCAGCTTCCCTTGCTCAGCGAGCCCGACGGCTCGATCCCAGAAGTCGAGGTAGCCGAGGGCGGGCACGTAGTACTCGCCATCGGGCTTCTGCACCGGGACCTGTGGGTCGACTGGACCAAGTAGCGAGTAGTAGTCCATCCAGAGTGAATTCCCGGACATGGCCAGGATCGTCCCTGCTGACATCGCCCGGTCCGGGATCACGAAGGCAACCTCATCGGGATAGAAGTGCCGGGTTACGTTGACGATGCGCTCCGCGGTGTCGATGGAGCCACCTGGCGTATGGAGGACTACGACGAGGGACTTGCGCCTTGGCGGAGCGCCCGCGGTCCCCGACCCGATTCGCGAGACGGCCAGCCTCACGCGCTCCTCCATACTCCGGTACAGCGGGCCGAAGACCCCGAGCACGTCAGAGCCGCGAACGGTCTCGATGTCGAGGAGGCGGTTGGTCGTCGCCTCGTCAAGGATTTCCTTGAACGTTCGGGTATCCGGAGCGGGATCAGTCATGCGGAGACGCAGTCGGTCGGTCTGTGGCGCGGAGATTATCGCGGGGCCGTCAGTAGGGATGGACGGATGACCTCGGGCACTGGCGCACCCATTTCGAGGAAACTGCACGAAGGTTGGTCCGGCGCTCCCGCTGCGTACACACGATCGACGCGCGCGTATCCCGCGCGTGGGACGATCGGGGCTTCGCAGCTGCCGCAACTGCGAGATTCGCTAGCTGTCGCGTGAGGGCGAATCGTGGAAGGCGTGCGATGGGCGCGTCGGCGTTCTTGCGTCGAAGATCATCGAGTCGCGCAACGATCCGAACTGGAGCCAGGCCGATTCGCTCCACTCCACGTAGGTGGGCTCTCATTGCTGGGTGCCCAGGAAGTCCGACCCAACGCTGGCGGGCCTCGGGGTAGACGGTGCAGTGCGCCGACGCCTCGCTCCCGCAGGCGTCAACTACGCTGACACAGGGGGCACCGGCCGACAGGAACACCACCGCTGTGTCTGATGGATCCCTCGACCAAATCCAGGCTGAAGACGATGCCGCAGGTCTGCCTGATCCAGACTCGCCTGAGAGGATCGCCCAGTGATGGAATGGTGGAGACGAGGGGATTCGAACCCCTGACCTTCGCATTGCGAACGCGACGCTCTACCAACTGAGCTACGTCCCCATTCGAGCCGGGGATGATACGGATCCGGGGCGCGAGGGCCAGCCCCGAAGTCCGGTTCCCGGTCCGTTGGCCGGTCGGTCGGCCGGCGGGCCGACCGACTCGACGAGGCCGGGATACGCTTCGGAGATGGGACCGCAGCGATCTCCCCAAACGCTCGCGGCCGTCGCGATCGCCGTCGTCCTCGGCCTCGCGCCGCCGTCGCGCGCCCAGGCCCCCCAGGAGGCCGCGGAGCCGAGCTGGCTCACCTCGGTCGAGATCGGCGTCGGAGCGCGACTCGACCTGGCCACGCTCCTCGTCGTCGACCCCATGGACGACGCTGGCGGCGCCCACATCGACCTCCAATTCGTGACGGCGAAGGTCCAGGACCCGCTGCACGGACGCGCCGCGATCGCCCTGTCCGGGGACGTCCGCCTGGTGACGTGGCGCGAGGGGCCCGCGCGCCTCGTCGCGTCGCGACTCGTTCGACCCTTCGGGCCAGGCTCGGGCGGCGCGCCCGCGAGGCCGCCGCTGGAGATCGGGGCAGAGATCGTCGCCCTCCCGGGGTCCGGCGACGAAGGGCCCTGGGCGTACCTGCGCGTCCTCGACGTTTCGCCCAAGACCGTCCGGCTGGAGGTCGCGCGCGCGACGAGCGACCTGCTCGTCCGCGACCCGGTCGCGCTCACGGCGGAGGCGGAGCCCCGCGGGCATCGGCTGCAGTGGAGCTCGACCGACGGCGCCGACGGTTCGTTCGCCGTCGCGCGGAGGATCGCCGACGTCGACGAGCCCGGACCCTGGGAGCGGATCGGCATCACCGACGACACGACCTTTCTCGACGCCGAGCCCCCCGCGGGCCGCGTCGCCGAGTACCGCGTCGTCCGGCTCGCGGCCGACGGCGCCTTCGCCCCCGACGTCATGGGCAGCGTCTGCCGTGCGGTTCGCATGGACACGCCCGGCGAGTGGCCGCTGGAGGTCGGCGTCGGCGCGCGCGTCGACCTCGTGACCGGCGCGGTCGTGAGCGCCCAGGAGCCGGCGCACGTCGAGGTCGGTCGAAGCTCGCCGGGATCGCTCGCGCTCCGTCCGCTGGAGGGCACCCGCTTCGCCCTCGACGGGAAGTCCGCGCGCCTCCCCGACGCAAGCGACTGGTGGGTCCCGCCGATCGGCGACCGACGCTACGTCCCGTCGCGCACGAGCGTGCTGCGCAACGATGGGGAGGTCGAGTTCGTCCTCCCCGGTGGCCTCGTCGGTCGGCTGCGCGCCTACGGCGGCTCGGGCGAGCGCTGGGAGCTCGAGCGGCAGATCTCGATCGACGGCGACCGGCTGCTCCCGCGTCCGCCCGGGCCGCCCGTCGAGATGCGCGTCGACGCAGCCACCGCCCGCATCACGTTCCCGCCGGTCGATCCGGCGTCGGGCGTCGACCCTTCGTTCGTCGCGCTCGTGCTGGAGCGCGAGGTCGCGTACGGCCGCGAGGACTGGACGGTCGCAGCCGAATTCCCGCCCGGCAAGCGGACGGTCGCGCTCGACGCGCTCTTCGTCCGCGGTTCCGTCGATCCGCTCGAAGGGCCGGCCCCCGTCGCGCGCCTCCGCGTGCGCCAGCGCATCGCCTTCGGGCCGCAGTCGCACCCCTCCGAGCCGTTCGACGTTCTCGCGGCCGCGGACGAGGCGTCGCGTCGCGAGCTCTTGGAGTCCGCGGTCGCCGACCTCGTCGCGGACGAGTTCCAGCGTCGCGTCGAGGCCCGAGCCGTTCTACGCGCGCTCGGAGACGACGCCCGCGCGGCCCTGGAGGCCGTCGCGCTGGGGGACCTCGGCGTCCGAGGGAACGCGGCTCGCGCCGTCCTGGAGTCGATCGAGCGCGGCGACGGGACCGGGCGCGGGCTCGCCCGTAGCCTGCGCAGGCGCGCGCTCGACCTCGCGCGCAGCACGCCGGGCGCGACGGGCCGCGCCGGCGTCGACGACCTGGAGACGTGGCTGGGCGACGTGCCGCGCGACCTGCACGCGGGCGGCGCCGCGGAGCGCGCGCACGGGCTGCTCGTGCTCGTCGATCGCGCAGAGCGCGGCCTCGGCCGCGGGCCGGACGCGCCGCCCGGCGACGTCGGCGAGGACTGCGTTCGCGCGCGGATCTGGGCGAGCGCCGTCGCCGCGACCGACGACGACGCCGGCGTCCGCTGGCTCGCGCGCTACCTGGCCGAACTCGGCCCGCGGCCCTCGCTCGCGTCCTTCGAGGCCGACGCTCCGTACTTTCTGATGGACCCGGCGGAGCGCCCCGCGCTCGACGGATCCCAGGGGCTCGTGGGGTCCACCGCTGCCGATGACCCGCTCACGCTCCTCTCGCGCGCGACCTGGATGGAGCTCCCTGCTTCGGCCGAGGAGCTCGCGTGGCAGCTCGAGCGCCGCCCCGAGCTCGCCGACCTCGACCTCGGGCCCCCGCTCGCGCGCCTGCTGCACGCGCTGCGGCGCGCGTCGAGCGCGGAGGCGCCGGACGTCCGGGACGACCGATTCTTCGACTACGACGCGCGCGCGACCGAGCTCGTGCTGCGGCTCGTGGCGCGCGCGCGTGGTGGCCCCGGGCGCCGCGCGCTCCTGGACGCTGCGGCAGCGCTGCTCCCCGGCGTCGACCTCGATCTCGCGTCGCACCGCGAGGTGTCCGACCGTCGCCTCGCGTCGCCGAGCGCGGACGCGATCCAGCGTCGGACGATCACCCTGGAGGCGGCGGATCTCGACCTCCTGGAGGGCCTGCTCGGCGACCTCGCCTCGGACGGGCTCGGCGACGCCGTCGACGTGCTCCTCCCGGCGGGGGTCTACGAAAGCACCGCCGAGACGCACGCCTCTCAGCTCGACGTGAGGCGGTCCGACCTGCGGCTACGGCCCGCGGATCCCGGCGCCGCGGTCGAGATCCGGGTCGGGATTCGCGTGCGCGACGCGCGGAACGTCGTCCTCGAGGGCATCCGGATCCGCAACGACGCGGGGTCGGCGCTGTCGGTGCACGAGGAGTGCCATGCCGTCGCGCTGCGCGCGCGCCTGTCGGGGGCCGGGAACGCCGTGCAGGTGCAGAGCGGTGATCTGGAGCTCTACGAGTGCGTCGTCGATGGCGCGGACCTCGCGAAGGCTCCGCAGTGGTGCGTTCGACAGCTCGGGACCGGCCGGCTCCTGGCGCGGGCGACTCGCTTCGACGCGGGGACGCTCTTCCTCTCCGACGAAGGCCGGACGTGGCTGGATCGCTGCGTCGTTGACGCCGGACAGCGCACGCTGGTCCAGGCGCAGCGCGTCGGGACGCTCACCGCGCGTGAGACCCTCTTCCGGGGCGAGAACCTCGGTCTCTACAACGTGGCGCACGGCGTGCTGGCGGCGGTGGTGATCGACGTGCCGCGCGACCCGCTCGGCCGACGGCCCGTCGGGCTCCGCGTGAGCCCGCGCTACTTCCATCTCGTGGGGGAGGGGCAGAGCGTCCCCAGCTCGATGAAGCTCAGGACCGAGCCGTTCGACCGGCGCTGACGCTGCGGGAAGGCAGGTCTCCGGATAGGCTGATCGCCGTTCAACGCCGCGCAGCGGGTCCTCTCGTCCCCCCCCCCGCGCGCGCCAGCGGCGACGTCGATGCAAGATTCCTTCCGGGCCCGCGGCTCCTTCGAAGTCGGCGGCGAGAGCCACAAGATCGCCCGTCTCACCGCCCTCGCCGACCGGGGGCACGACATCGATCGGCTCCCCTTCGCGCTCCGCATCCTCCTCGAGAACCTGCTCCGTCACGAGGACGGGGTCAGCGTCACCAGGAGTGACATCGAAGCGCTCGTCGGGTGGCAGCCGGGCGCGAAGCCGTCGGTCGAGATCGCCTACCGCCCCGCGCGGGTCCTGATGCAGGACTTCACGGGCGTGCCCGCCGTCGTCGACCTCGCGGCGATGCGCGACGCGATGAAGGAGCTCGGCGGCGACCCGACGAAGATCAACCCGCTCCAGCCCGCCGAGCTGGTCATCGACCACTCGGTCCAGGTCGACGCGTTCGGCACGCCGTCCTCGCTCGACCAGAACCTCGCGCTGGAGTTCGAGCGGAACGGCGAGCGCTACGCGTTCCTCAAGTGGGGGCAGGGCGCCTTCGAGGGCTTCAAGGTCGTGCCTCCGGGGATGGGCATCTGCCACCAGGTGAACCTAGAGTACCTCGCGCGCGTCGTGATGATCGGCTCGGGCGGCTACGCGTGCCCCGACACGCTCGTCGGGACCGATTCACACACGACGATGATCAACGGCCTCGGCGTGCTCGGCTGGGGCGTCGGCGGGATCGAGGCCGAGGCGGCGATGCTCGGCCAGCCGGTCTCGATGCTCATCCCGCAGGTCGTCGGCGTGAAGCTCACCGGCGAGCTCCCCGAGGGCGCCACCGCGACCGACCTCGTGCTACGCGTGACCGAGATGCTCCGCGCGCACGGCGTCGTCGGCAAGTTCGTCGAGTTCACCGGGCCCGGCCTGCAGCACCTCCCGCTCGCCGACCGTGCGACGATCGCCAACATGGCGCCCGAGTACGGGGCGACCTGCGGCATCTTTCCCGTGGACGCCGAGACGATGGCGTACCTGCGCCTCTCCGGACGGCCCGAGGAGCAGATCGAACTCGCCGAGGCGTACATGCGCGAGCAGGGGATGTTCCACACGCCCGACACGCCGACGGCCGAGTACACCGACCTGCTCGACCTCGACATGGGCACGATCGAGCCGAGCCTCGCCGGGCCGAAGCGGCCCCAGGACCGCGTCGCGCTCAAGGACCTCGCGGGCCAGTTCCAGACCGACCGGGTGTCGATCCTGGAGGCCGCGGGCGCCGAGGACCACGCGAACCGAGTCGGGACGTCGATGGACGGCGAGACGTTCGAGATCGGCAACGGCTCCGTCGTGATCGCCGCGATCACGTCCTGCACGAACACGTCGAACCCGTCGGTCATGGTGGCGGCGGGCCTCGTGGCGAAGAAGGCCGCGCTCAAGGGGCTGCGGTCGAAGCCCTGGGTCAAGACGAGCCTGGCGCCGGGCTCCAAGGTCGTGACCGACTACCTCGACAAGGGCGGCCTCACCCCGCACCTGAATGCGCTCGGGTTCGACGTCGTCGGCTTCGGATGCACGACGTGCATCGGGAACTCGGGCCCGCTTCCCGACGAGATCGTCGCCGCGATCGACGAGGGCAACCTCGTCGCGGCTTCGGTGCTGTCGGGCAACCGGAACTTCGAGGGGCGGGTGCACGCGAAGACGCGCGCCAACTACCTCGCGTCTCCTCCGCTCGTCGTTGCGTACGCGCTCGCGGGGGACGTCAACATCGACCTCGTCAAGGATCCGATCGGGCGTGCGGACGACGGGTCGGACGTCTTTCTGAACGACATCTGGCCGACGAACGCGGAGATCCAGGAGATCGTGACCGGCACCGTCTCGCGGGAGATGTTCGCCGAGAGCTACGCCGGGGTCTTCGAGGGGACCGAGGAGTGGAAGGCGATCGCCGCCGAGTCGTCGAGCACCTTCGCGTGGGAGCCAGAGAGCACGTACGTGCGCCTGCCCCCGTACTTCGAGGGCATGACGCTCGACACGAACCCGGTGACCGACGTGGCCGGAGCGCGCGTGCTGGGCCTCTTCGGCGACAACATCACGACCGACCACATCTCGCCCGCGGGCGCGATCCCCGTGGACAGCCCGGCGGGCAAGTACCTGCTGTCGCTGGGCGTCGAGAAGCGCGACTTCAACTCGTTCGGGTCACGTCGCGGCAACCACGAGGTGATGATGCGCGGCACGTTCGGCAACGTCCGCATCAAGAACCGCCTCGTGCCGGGGGTCGAGGGCGGCGTGACCGTGCACTTCCCGTCGCGCGAACAGATGTCGATCTATGACGCGGCGATGAAGTACAGGGGCGCCGGCGTTCCGTCGATCGTGATCGGCGGCAAGGAGTACGGGATGGGATCGTCGCGCGACTGGGCGGCGAAGGGCCCGAACCTGCAGGGCGTGCGCGCCGTGATCGTCGAGAGCTACGAGCGCATCCACCGCTCGAACCTCGTCGGGATGGGCGTTCTTCCGCTCCAGTTCGAGGACGGGCAGAACGCCGACTCCCTCGGCCTCGACGGCTCCGAGTCGTACGACATCGTCGGTCTCGCGGCGCGCTTCGAGAGCGAGGAGTCGCCGACCGGCGGCACGGTCGACGTGACCGCCACGGCCGAGGACGGGACCGCCAAGACCTTCCGCGCGGTCGTCCGGATCGACACGCCCGCCGAGGCGGATTACTACCGCAACAACGGGATCCTCAACTACGTGCTTCGGCGGCTCGCCGCTTCCTGAGGTCTCACCCGCGCGGCGAAGCCGCTGCGCCGACCCATGCCGCGCGGCGAAGCCGCTGCGCCTACCAACGATAGAAGCCGCCGCCGACCGTCACCGAGTGGCGGGTGTCGACGAGCAGCTCGGGCTGATCGCGCTCCATCGTCACGCTGACCTCGACCGGCGTGCCGTCGTGGTCGAGTTCGAACTGGAGGTTCACGCCCGTGAGGAGCGGCGCTTCCAGGCTGCCGTCCATCGGGAACGGGAAGCGGATGAGGAGCGACTCGGCGAGTCCGGAGGGGACCACCGTCGTGCCCTTGCGGTCCGGCTTGGCGCGTCCGAAGACCGCGAGGTCGGATCCGACGAGGACGGCGCGCGACGGGTCGAAGCGGATGAGCCCGCGCGACTTGTTCTCGATGCGGATGCGCACGAGTAGCTCTGGCATGCCGTTCGAGCGTCGTCCCTCGCGTTCGGCGCCCGGGATCCCGACGAGCACGCGCGCGATGATCGGCGACCCCTCGCGCTCCTGGACGAGGAGCTCCAGGGGGCTCGGGCTGAATCGATAGGTGGCGCTCGTCGAGCGGCAGCCGAGCGCGCAGACGGCGAGAGCGAGGAGGAGGGCGAAGCGCATCGTGGGAAGACGGGTCATGGAAGGGTCCCCCTCAAGATAGACCCGTTTTGCTTCGCGTGGTGGACCAGGTCGCGCCCGGCCCCTGGATCCAGGTGTCCTGTCGCATTTGCGACGCCTCGATCAGAGACGCCGTGAGCGGAACGTCCGGCGTGCGCCGCCGTGACCGATCGGGAAAGGAATTCCGGGTCGGGGGCGATCGGGCCGAACGACGTGAGCCGCACGGGGGAGCCGACCCACCCCGATCTGGGCCGAACTGGGTCCAGTGCGTCACTTTCGCACCCCGACCGAGCGACGGACGCCGACGGAGTCTCAAAAGGTGCGCCCGCGCTGGCCGATGACGGATGTGCCTCCCCCGCGCCCCACCCTGCGATGACCTCCCTCCCCCCGATCCTCTCCCTGATCGACGCCGACCTGTCGAAGCGCATCGAGGCAGCGCTCGGCGACCGCGTCGAGGCCTACGAGCTGGCGCGTGACGGGGAAGACCTCCTCGAGAGGGTCGAAGATCGCACTCGCGTCCTCCTCGACCCCGCATTCGCGCCGACCGAGCTCGGTCAGCGCGACTTCGTGTCCAGCATCGCCGCGCGGACCGACCGCGTCGTCGCTCGCGTCACGCCGGAGCTCGACGAGGAGACGCTCGTGGGGCTCGGCGCTGCCGACGTCTTCCACGACTCGACCAGCCCGCGGCTCGTGATCCGCCGTGTCGGCGACGTAGGCCCGGAGGCGTCCTCCGAGCCCGACGCGGGCGAGGCGGAGGAGGAGGTGGACGTCGAGCCGGACGTCGCGCTCCCGGCCGGGGCCGACGTGCTGACGCCGTTCATCGAGCGCGTCTCCGTGCGGCTGAGCCGCGCGCGGGACCGCGAGCGCTCCGTGGCGATCTTCTGCGTCGCGCTCCACGGCGTCACGACCGCCGACCCGAAGCAGACCATCCAGCAGGTGCTGGAGTCCGTCCTGGAGGAGCTGGAGAGCAGCCAGGAGATGTCGTACTCCGCATCGAGGACGGCGATGGCGTCGCTCGGTGCCTGCGTCTACGCCGTCCTCGTTCCGGACGTCGAGCGAGTCCAGGACGCCGCGCGCCTCGGCGTCCGCCTGCACGAGACGCTCGCCCTGCGCGCAGGCCTGACGGCGCACGTCGGCATCGCGTGCTCGCCCGACGACGGGTCGGTCGCGGTCGAGCTCGTCGAGCGCGCGCGCGAGGCGGCGCTCCGCGCCCGCCAGACCGGCGAGAACAACGTCGAGTTCTTCTCGGAGTCCATGAGCCGCTGGGCGTTCGAGCGCCTGACGCTCGAGCAGAGCCTCCGCGACGCGCTCCGCAACGAGGAGCTCGCCGTCTACTACCAGCCGCGGGTCGACATCGAGACGCGCAAGATCCTCGGGATGGAGGCGCTGATCCGCTGGATCCATCCCCAGTTCGGCCTGGTCTCACCCGGCCAGTTCATCCCGCTCGCGGAGGAGACGGGGCTGATCGTTCCGATCGGCGACTGGGTCCTGCGCGAGGCGTGCCGTCAGAACGCAGAGTGGCGCGCGATGGGCCTCCCGCGGATCCGCGTGTCCGTCAACCTGTCGCCGGTCCAGTTCCGCAAGCCCGACCTCCACACGTCGGTCGGCGCGGCGCTCGACGACATGAAGCTCGACGCCGACGGGCTGGAGCTGGAGGTCACCGAGAGCCTCCTGATGAACGACCCGGCCGAGACAGCGGCCGCCCTTGGCCGCATGCGCTCGCGCGGGATCCACATCTCGATCGACGACTTCGGGACGGGCTACTCCTCGCTCTCGTACCTGAAGCGCTTCCCGATCGACTCGCTGAAGATCGACCGCTCGTTCGTGACGGACGTCACGAGCAACCCGGACGACGCCGCGATCGCCACGGCGATCATCCTGATGGGGCACAGCCTCAAGCTGACGGTCGTCGCCGAGGGCGTCGAGACCGAGAACCAGCTCGCGTTCCTGAAGGTCCTGCAGTGCAACGAGGTGCAGGGCTACCTCTTCAGCCCGCCCGTGCCGGCGGACCGCGCCCAGGCCATGCTGGAGGAACAGCAGGCCGGGACGCGCTCCGCCGCCTGAGGCTCACGCCGGCGACGGCGACACGGGGCGCTGCTCGGCGCGCCGCGCCTTCCGCTTCCGCTCCCGGCGCGCGTCGCCGAGGGCCGCCCGGCGCGCGACGACGCGGTGGAGCGTCGGCACGAGCGTCACGGCGATCAGCGTCGCGCCCGCCACGCCGCCGGCGATCGCGACCGCGAGGGGAGGCCAGAAGCCGCCGCCGGCGATGATCAGCGGCGCGAAGCCCGCCATCGTCGTCAGCGACGTCGAGATGACGTGCCGCGACGCGCGGCGCACCACGCCGACCGTCGCATCGACGTCGCCGGCGCGCGAACCCGAGTCCTCGCGGAGCGCCGCGAGGACGACGATCGAGTCGTTGATCGCGATCCCGACGAGGCCCATCGCGCCGACGATCGTCATGAAGCCGAACGGCGCTCCGTAGGTCGCCACCGCGGCGAGCGCGAGGCCGACCGACAGGAACCCGACCATGCCGATGACACCGGCGAGCTGGAACGAGTTGAACGTCAGGACGAGCGACGCCGCCATCAGCACCAGCAGGAGCGCCGCCGATCCCGCGAGGTTGCCGACCGCCTCGTCGCGCTTCGCGCTCTCGCCGCCGACCTCCAGCTCGTAGCCGCGCGGGAGCTCGAGGTCGCGCGCCTCCAGCTCGGCGAGGAAGTCCCCGAGGACCTGGCTCGGGAGCGTGCCGGCCTCGACGAACCCCTGGGTCGTCAGGACGCGGCGGCGGTTGCGGTGGGCGATCGACGCTGTCTCGGGGACGAGCTCCAGCGTTCCGAGCGACGCGAGGTTGGTCCAGCCGGTCGCCGTCGCGATCTCCAGCGTGCCGACGCGCTCGACGTCCTTGCGCGCTTCCTCGCGCATGCGGACGCGCACCGGCAGCTCCTCGGTCGCCTCGATGAGCGAGCCGCCCGGCGCGCCGTCCAGCCCGAGCTGGAGCGCATCGGCGACGCCTAGGTTGTCGATCCCCGCCATGCGCGTCACCTCCTCGTCGAGCTTCACGCGCAGCTTGGGGGCGCCGCCGTCGAGCGTCGACTTCACGTGCGTGACCTCGGGGACCTCGGTGAGGATGAGCCGAAGCTGCTCGCCAATCTCACGCAGGCCGGCCAGGTCCGGCCCGTAGAGGTGCAGCTCGACGGGCGCGTCGAACGGCGGACCCTGCTCGATCTGCTGCGCCAGGACGACCGCGTCGCTCAGCTCGCGGTCGAGGGCGGCCTGGACCTCGCGGACCACGCCGATCGAGTCGCTGGGGCCGTCGAGCTGGATGAGGGCCTGGGCGTAGAACGCCGCGTCGCGCTGGCTCTCGACGAGGTTGTAATAGTACTTCGGCCCGCTCTCGCCGACGAACAGGTGAACGCGGTCGACCCGCGGGTGCGCGAGCGCGATCGCGCGCGCGCGGTTCGCCATGTCCTCGGTCGCCTCGATCGACGCCGTCGGATCCAGGTAGAACTGGACGTTGAACTGGTCGCGGTCGGCGGGGGGGAAGAACTGCTCGGGCAGCCGTGGCGCGGCCAGGAAGCCGACGAGCGGGAACACGAGCGCGACGCCGACCCCGAGCACCGGGCGCCGGTACAGGAACGCGAGGCCGCGGGAGTAGACGCGGTCGAGGCGCAGTGAGTAGAGCCCGCGGTTCGCGAAGCCGTCCTTGCCCTGCACGGGGAAGAGACGATCCAGGTGGCCGGCGAGCGCCGGCGTGAGCGTCAACGCGAGGAAGAACGAGCTCGCGACGGCGAGGATCACGCTGATCGCGATCGGGCCCACGAACTCGCCGGCGGCGCCGGGCATCAGGGCGATGGGCCCGAACGCCATGCAGGTCGTGAGCGTCGAGCCGAGCAGCGGGACGGCGAGGTGCTTGACCGCGTGGCTCACCGCGTCGGCGCGGGTCTCGCCCGACTGCAGCCGCTGGCGCACCTCGTCGACGACGACGATCGCGTTGTCGATCAGGAGGCCGAGCGCGATGATCATCCCCGTCACCGACATCTGGTGCAGGGGGACGTCGAACGTGCGGAGCCCCTGCAGCACCATCAGCGTCGTGAGCGGCAGCGCGCTCCCGACGATGAGCGCCGAGCGCCAGCCCATCGTGAAGAAGATCACGATCATCACGAGCCCGGCGCCGAGGAGGAAATTGAAGACGAGGTCGGAGAGTCGCGACTCCGTGTATCCGCTCTGGTCGAACAGCACCTCGCCTCGCACGCCGTGGGGGAGGTCCGCGATCGCCTTCCGGGTCACCTCCGTCGCGCGGTCCGCCCAGATGTCGACGCGTCGGCCCGTCTCCATGCGCGCGGAGACGACGATGCCCGGCTCGCCGTCGATGAGGGCGATCGACGGCTGGGGCGTGCGCTCGGCCTTGGTGACCGTGGCGATGTCGCCGATGCGTACGAACGCACCGCCGCGCGTGTCGCGGTCGATGACGATGTCACAGATCCGCTCCAGGGAGTCGATCTCGCCCGAGACCTCCAGCTGGAGGTCGTTGCGGGAGCCGTAGATCTCGCCCGCGGCGACCTTCGCGTCGCTGCGCGAGATCGCGGCGGCGATCGAGCGCGCGTCGAGGCCGAGCGCCGCGACCTTGCCGGGGTCGAGCTCGACGAGCACCTCCTCCTTCGGCTCGCCGTGCAGGACGACGTCGTGGGTCCCCGGAACGGCGCGGAGGTCGTCCGCGAGGTCCTCGGCGATGCGGCCGAGGATCGCGCGCTCGGGCTCGGAGTCGAGCGTCCACGTCAGCCCGACCATCAGCGTGTACGCCGACAGCTCGAACTCGACGAAGTCCGGCTCGGTCGCGCCCGCGGGGAGCTCCGCGCGTACGTCGCCCAGGTCATCGCGGACGCGCGACCACACCTCCTCGACCTCGTACACGCTGTCGAGCAGCTCGATCGCGATCGTCGAGAGGCCCGCGCGGGAGGCCGACTTGATCTCCTTGATCTCCTCGAACTCCGCCAGCATGTCCTCGATCACGTCGGTGACGAGGGCCTCGACGCGCTCGGCGTCGGCGCCGGGGAAGGCGGTGAAGATCGACGCGTTGCGCGCCGTGAGCTCGGGATCCTCGGCGCGCGGGAGCAGCTGGAACGACGCGAAGCCCGCCGTGAGGATCAGCAGCAGCGTCAGCGTGAGGAGCCGCGGGCTGCGATAGAAGAGGTTGGACAGGTTCATCGTGCGCCCTCAGTCCTTCACCGCGCTCGCGACGTCGGCCACGACGACGGCCTGTCCGGGCACGAGCCGGTGGGCGCCCGAGGACACCACCAGGTCGCGGTCCTCGAACGTGCCGCGCACGTACGCGCGGTCGCCCTCGACGTGCAGCACCTCCAGCTCGATCCGAACGGTGCGGTGGGTGCCGGGGCTGCCGTCCGACGGCTGGACCGCGTAGGCGCTCCACAGTCCGCGCGTGCTCTCGGTCAGCGCGCTGAGCGGGAGCCAGGCGCCGCGCTCGTCGCGCTTGGAGGGGATCGTCACCGTGACCACGTCGCCCGGCCGCACGCCGGACTGCGAGACCCCGCTGTCGAGCTCGAACACGATCGGCACGGTGCGCGTCCCGGACTCCACCGTCGGGAGCGGGCGCAGCCCGCGCGTGGGCACCGGCTGACCGCGGACCGTCAGGCGCAGGTCGTCGAGTGCGGTGATGCACGACTCGACGAGCTCGCTGGGCAGGCCGACGCGCGCCTCGAGCGCGCCGGTCTCGACGAGCGTCATCGCCGGCTGCGGCATCATCTGGCTCACGACGGCGCCCTCGTCGAGCAGGCGGGCGGCGATCGTCCCGTCGAACGGGGCGACGAGCTGGGCGCGCGCGATCTGGACATCGATGGACGCGAGGGCGGCGTCCACCTCGCCGATCGCGCCGCGCTGCGCCTCGATCGTCTCCTCGCGCGTGCCGTTCTCCAGCTCGAGGAGACGCGCCCGCGCGCCCGACAGCCGCGCGCCGACCGTGCGCACCTGGGTCTGGATCGTGTCGAGTTCCTCCGAGCCGATCGAGCCGCGCTTCGCGAGCTCGATGCGTCGATCGCGCAGCAGCTCCGCCAGCTCCAGCTCCTGCTCCAGCGCTTCGACCTCTGCCTTCGCGGCGTCGACGACCTCGGTGCGCGGGCCCGCCTCCAGCTCGTCGAGCACGGCCTGCAGGCGGACCCGACGCGACTCGATCTCGGCGCGCCGTGCGAGGAGCTGCTCGGTGTCGAGCTCGGCGAGCAGCGCGCCCATCTCGACGCGGTCGCCCTCCTCGACGAGCACGCGGACGACCCGGCCGTCCCCCTCGAACGCGAGGTCGGCCCGCCGGCGCGGCTCGACGGTCCCGGTGAAGGTGCGCAGGACCTCGATCGACGAGCGCGAGATCAGCTCGGCCGTGTCGACGGGCAGCGGGCGCGCCTCCTCGGTGCGGGCGGAGGGGTCGCCGTGGACGGCCCGGGTGCGGGCGGCGACGAGGGCGTTGGCCGCGATCCCGGCGCCCACGAGGGCGGCGACTCCGATGGCTGTGGCGAGAAGCTTCATGGTGGGGCGGGTCAGGGTCGGTCGATGATTTCCTGACGATCCGTCAGTCGATGCGTGCGGCGCCGCGACCCGGGCAGTGGTCGGCCGGCGCCAGGTCCGGTTCAGTGGGCGTCGATGCCGGCCGCGCGAGCCTCCTCCGGGAACACCTCCCGAAGGATCCGCTCGCGCGTCGCGGAGTAGTCGTGGTCCCCGGAGAGCGGCTTCCACTGGAAGCCGTCGAGGAAGACCTGGGCGTTCGCCATCAGGGTCGGCATCGGGTCGTTCACCACGGGTTCGTCGATGAAGTTCTCGAGCTCGCGCATGAGGAAGGCGCCCGTGTAGAGGTTCCAGAGGCCGACGCAGAGCTGCTCGACGGTCTGGCCGTCGCGCAGCGTCAGGTCGCCCGAGGCGATGGCGTCGCGGACGATGCCGGTCGCCACGCCGAAGCAGCGAAACGTGCAGGACTCCATGTTCCTGGCGCGTTTCGGGCTGATCTTGTCCGCGATCGTCGAGGCGCGAACCGTGCGCTCGGCCTGCTCGTGATGGGGGTAGAGCGCGAAGAAGAGCTCGGCCGCGGTGCCGACGGCGGCCATCCGCTCCCGCGAGCGCCCGCGGAACGAGCCCGCCCGCTCGAAGAGCGCTGCGCGCGTGTCCGCGCTGCGGACGGCGATGGCGGCCAGGACGTCCTCCTTGTTGGAGAAGTGCTGGTAGACGGTCCCCTTGGACACGCCGATCGCGTCGGCGAGGCGGTCCATCGTCAATCCGAGGTAGCCGCGCGACAGGAGCATGTCCTGGGCGGAGTCGAGGAGCGCGCTCTCGCGGTCGCGGATCTCCTTCTGCTTCGGGCTCAGCTGCTTCATCCGTCCGCTCATTTTTTGACGGATCGTCAGGAATGGTGCCCCGGATTCGGCCAATCCGTGTCGGAGTTCGCGCGGCGTCCGCAAGTCGTTGCAGCTGAATGGGTTGTGATGCCCGGATCGCGCGGCTCCCGAGCGCTCTTTCCGCCCTCCGGGGGAACGCACCGCACTACATTGACCGCGCCATGACCCTCGACACGCCCGCAGAGAGCACCACGGACGTCCCCACCGGCCCCCAGCGCGCGCCCCGCGGCCTGGAGCGGACCTGCAAGACGTGGGCGGCGGAGGCCGCGCTGCGGATGCTGATGAACAACCTCGACCCCGAGGTGGCCGAGGTCCCCGAGGAGCTCGTGGTCTACGGCGGCACGGGGAAGGCGGCCCGCAACTGGGAGTGCTTCCAGGCGATCGTCCGGACCCTGCGCCGCCTGGAGGCCGACGAGACGCTGCTGGTGCAGTCCGGCAAGCCCGTCGGTGTGTTCCGCACGCACGAGCGCGCGCCGCGCGTGCTGATCGCGAACTCGAACCTCGTCGGCAACTGGGCGAACTGGGACCACTTCCGTCAGCTGGAGGAGGCCGGGAAGATGATGTACGGCCAGATGACGGCCGGTTCGTGGATCTACATCGGCACGCAGGGGATCCTCCAGGGCACGTACGAGACGTTCGCCGCCGCGGCCAAGCAGCACTTCGGCGGCACGCTCCGCGGCCGGCTCGTCGTCACGGCGGGGCTCGGCGGGATGGGCGGCGCGCAGCCGCTCGCCGCGACGATGAACGAGGGCACGTTCCTCGCCGCCGACGTCGACCCGCAGCGCATCGACTTCCGCATCCGCACGCGGTACCTGGACGAGCGCATCGACGATCTCGACGCCGCGATCGACCGCGCGCTCGAGTGGAAGGCGCAGGGCGTCGCGAAATCGATCGGCGTGCCGTGCAACGCGGTCGACCTGCTCGCGCGGCTCGTCGCGCGCGAGATCGTGCCCGACGTGCTCACCGATCAGACGAGCGCGCACGACCCGCTCGGCGGATACGTGCCGTCCGGGATGTCGCTGGAGGACGCCGTTTCGCTGCGAGAGTCCGATCCCGCGCGCTATCAGGAACTCTCGTTCGCCACGATGGTCGAGCACTGCCGGCTGATGATCGACCTGCAGGCGCGCGGCGCGGACACGTTCGACTACGGCAACAACCTGCGTGGGCACGCGCGTGAGGGCGGGCTGGAGAACGCGTTCGATTTCGAGGGCTTCGTGCCGAAGTACGTCCGTCCGCTCTTCTGCGAGGGGAAGGGGCCGTTCCGCTGGGCCGCCCTGTCCGGTGACCCGAACGACATCGCCGTCACCGACCAGATCGTCCTCGACCTCTTCCCCGAGGACCACCAGCTCGCGCGCTGGATCCGGATGGCGGGGGAGAGGGTGGCGTTCCAGGGACTTCCCGCGCGCATCTGCTGGCTGGGCTACGGCGAGCGCGCGCGGGCTGGCCGCGCGTTCAACGAGGCGGTCGCCGACGGGCGCATCTCGGCGCCGGTCGTGATCGGCAGGGACCACCTCGACTGCGGCTCGGTCGCGTCGCCGAACCGAGAGACCGAGGCGATGAAGGACGGCACCGACGCCGTGGCCGACTGGCCGATCCTCAACGCGCTCGTGAACGCCTCGTGCGGCGCGAGCTGGGTCAGCTTCCACCACGGCGGCGGGGTCGGGATGGGCTACAGCCTGCACGCCGGCCAGGTCACCGTCGCGGACGGGACGCCCGAGGCGGCCGAGGCGCTCGAGCGCGTGTTGACCGCGGATCCCGGGATGGGCGTCCTGCGGCATGTCGATGCGGGCTACGCGGAGGCCGAGGCCTGTGCGCGGGATCGGGACGTGGACGTCCCGATGCTCGACTGACCCGATCCGGGGCCGGTCGACGAACGACCGGATTGGCGACGGGCGTCAGGGGTACGTGGAGGGACACGGCTCCCGGAGGGAGACGTGGACGCGAGGTGTCCCGGAGGAGGGACACCTTCCTTCAGTCGGCGCCGCTCAGGGCGCGATAGGAGGACAGGCAAGGGAAATGCAACTTCCTAGCTGGGTTCCGCATTCGGCGTCGCCCTGCGCCCCGCTGGGGGCAGGCGGTCGGAAGGGGCCGCACGCTCCGCTTTCGTTTTCTCACCGCACATCCAATGACAGCTCGTCCTTCGCGCGCTGCCGTCGGGTCGTCGGTTCTGCTCGCGGCCGTTGTCGCCGCTGACCCCGCAGGGGCCGGCGACACCTACCTTGTCGAGTGCAGCGCCGCCGAGGCCGTCGCAGGCCCGATCCGATCCACCGTCGCTCTCCACGCCGACGCCGACGGGCGTCTTGACGTCGCCGCTCTAGTCGGCGGCGACGTGGTCGTCCTGACCGGCCCCGCGCGCCACGCGTACTCCGAGGCGCTCGGGCTCACGGGAGCGTCGTCGCTCGCCGTCCTCGACCGCGCCGACGCGGCGTCCGCGCGGCTCGTCGTCGCCTGTGACCTCGGACTGGTCACGATCGAGCGGAACCCCGCGCTCCCGAGCGTCTTCGCCGCGGTCGTCACCGAGGTGGGTGATGCCTCGACATGGTCGGGGGCGAGGTCGCTCGTCGCCCTGGACCTCGACGGGGACGGCGACGTCGACGTCGCGGGTCTCGACGCGACCGGGACGAACCTCCTCACGGCTCACAGGAACGCGGACGGCTCGTTCCAGCCCGCGGTGTCCGTGCACCTCGGCCTGGAGTCGTCCCACCTCGTGGCCGCGCCCTGGGGCCTCGGCGAGATGACCCTCGCGGCGTCGATGGACGTGCCCGGCTCCTCCTCGGACGTGGTCGCGCTCCTCGGGACCGACGGCTCGGTCCTGGCGTCCTTCGCGGCGGACGGCGCGGTCGACGACCTGGAGTCGCTGCGCGACTCGCATGGCCTCGTCGCGCTCGTCGATGGCCAGGTGAGAGTCCTGCGGCCCGGCGGCGTCGCCGAGGCGCCCGCGCCGGTCGACGGCCTCGCGCCGACCGCGCTCACGATCGCGGACCTCGACGGGGACGGGCGCGACGACGTCGTCCTGAACTCGACCACGACGCCGGTGCTGACCACCCTCCTGGGTTCGGACGCGCCGGCGCCGACGTTCCGCAGCGACCTCGCGCACCTCGTCGTGACGACCGATCTCGGCGCCGAGCCCGCGGACGTCGCGAACCAGCTCGCGAACCCGGTGGGGAGCGACTTCGACGGCGACGGCGACGTCGACCTGCTGGTGCTCGTCGAGGGCAGCCGTCACGCCGTGCTGAAGCTCGGCGACGCGATCGATGAGACCCTGTTCCAGCCGGACATCCAGACCGTCCATTGGTTCCTGCACCCGGTCGAGTCGGTCTGCTCGCTCGACGTCGTGCTGCCGCCGATGCCGGACGGCTCGTCGCCCGATTCGATCGAGTTCGTGCTGACGACAAGCCACCCGTCCGGTCCGCCCGGAGCGCCCGAGGTGCACCGCGTGCAGTCGGAGTTCACCCTCGCCGAGGGGGAGGACCCCGGCGATACCGTGAACCTGTGGGTGCCGTTCGCGGGTGAGCCCGGCGTTTCGACGAGCGTCGCGGTGCGGTGCTTCCGCCTGGACGAGCAGGGGATCTCGATCGTCGCCTTCGGCGTGGAGTCCGTCGTCCACTTCGATTACGACCCGGCGGGTACGGGGATGCAGCAGTCGGCCGGCGGCACGCACAGCCCTTCGATGTACCGCTCCAGGCGTCGGGGCGATCCGCCCGCTCCGCCTCCTCACCCGCACGCGAACTAGCGCGTGCGCGCGCCGCTCCAGCCGACGAGCCGGAGCGCCGCCCAGTAGTGGGGATGCTCGAAGCCAGGACGGCCTGCAACGGCCCGCCTCGCTTCGAGCGCTGCTTTTCCGGCGTCCTCGCCGTTCCCCGCATAGGCCTCGGTGAAGGCCTTCACGAACAGGAAGGCGGCGTCGCGCTCGATCGCGCGGTCCGCCAGGACGACGGCCGACGAACCAGCGCTGAGGAAGATCCCGCCGAGGTCTCCGACGGCGGGGTCACCCTTCCTCGTGTGGCTCCTCCCCGTGTCGCAAGCAGCGAGGAGTACGACCCGCGGAGCGGTGCCCGAACCCTTCGAGGCGAACCGAGTCTCGATCCGCGCGCCGTTCAAGAGCTCGAGCCCGTCGGGAGCGAGCCTGCGATCGCTCTCACTGTCGTCGCGATTCGGATCGGCAACGACCAGGATCCCCGCCGGGATCGGCTGGCGCATGTCGAACCGCCCGTGGCTCCACGTGATGAAGAGGTCGTCCCCTGCGGTGGCAACACGGAGGAAGGTCTCTGCGTCGGACTTCGCTGCGGCGGGACGATCGATCGGCGCCCGCGCCGCAGCCAGAAGAGCCGGGAACTCTGCGGGCCGGAAGTCGATACCGACGCCTCCGTGCTTCACGCCAGACAGTGCGAACATCCCGATCGACGGCTTGCCCTCCTTGCTCGGCTTCCGGGCGCGGCCCGCGATCGACAGGCACGCGGCCGCCGAGGGCATCCGCGCGACCGGCACGGTCAGCCCCAGGGCGCCATCGTCCGTCGGGAGCGCCTCCAACGGGACGCTCCCCGCGACCTCGACCCCGGCGAAGTGGATGCATGAGAAGCGCGCCGGGTCCTTCAGGATCTCGTCCGGAAGGAATGTCTGGGCGAGGAGCTCGAGGGGACCGTCGCCTGTCTTGGAGATGGCCTCCACCGCCGGCGATCCGACGATGCGGGCGGCGGATTCGAGCAGCGGCTCCAACTCTTCTGCGCCGGCGCACCACGCGTGCGAGACTCCCGAGGCCGTGACCAGGAATCGATGCGTCACGTCCCGGCTCGTCAGCAGCACGACGACCGCGGAGTCGGACCGCTTGCAGAACGCCTGGAGCCGAGCGGATGTGACCGTCGGGGCGCCGAGTCGTCGCGCGAGCGTCGCGAACGAGTCAGCGCGCAGTACGAGATCGAGTGCGTCCTCCTTGCCGTTCTCCTCGTCCCGCAGGATCTCGTCCACGAGGAGCGCGATCGTCCGACGACGTCCCCCGTAGTGGAGGAATCCGACGCCGCCCGGCAGCAGGTCGAGCTCCGACCAGCTCTCGAACATGCCCTCGACAGCGCGGCTCAGGTCCTCGGCGGCAGCCTCGCGAAGCTCCTCGTCGCCGAGCGCTCGCGCCACGTCGTAGCGACGCTCTGCGAACCGCATCTCGAAAACGGTGGAGCGCGCGTCCTCGCGAAGACCGTCCGCCGAATCCTCCAGCAGCTCTCGCGCCTCGTCCGCACGATCCAGTCGTAGGAGCAGGTCGGCGCGTTCCACCGCGGCGACCATTCTGCGCGTCGACTCGAGCGGCCCCGTCTCCCCCGTGAGTTCCGCCAGCCACGTCTCTGCGCGCCCCAGGAGTTCTTCGTCCTTCTGGTTCGCCGTGCGCAGGATCGCGATCGACTCCGCGAGCTTCAGATCCTGGATCAGTCGCTTGCCGCGTCGCGTCCACGCCTCGTGAGGCGGGTATTCGTCCACGGCAGACCCGAGCATTCCTCGGGCCGATTCGTAATTGCCGCTCGCCGCCATGAAGCTGCCGATGATCAGGTCGGCGCTCGCCGCGTGGTCGATGTCGGGATCCTTGGCGAGGAGGTTCCGGATCTCCTTCGCGTGATACCCGGCACGCTCCATGCGCCCGAGGTCGATCTCGAGCTGGAGCTGGACGAGGTGCAGCCCATACCTCTCGAAGTCCGACGGCTCGCTGTCGAGTTCGCTCTCCCGCCAGCGGTCGAGGTCCTCGAAGCACCCGGGAATGTCGCCAAGGACCCGGCAGAGGCTCGCGCGTACAGTAAGGCAACGGCGATAGTCGATCGGGTCGCCAAGCGCTACGCGCTCGAGCGTTTCGTCGTCGAGCAGCGCGAGTCCGGCGACGGGACCGTCGATCAACGCGACGAAATCGGCGTGAATCGAGACCGCGCTTCCGAGGCGAGCTCCGACGTGCCCTCCCAGGTCGTCGTCCGCCGCGACGAGCGCCAGCCACTGCTCGATGATCCCGCGGCACCGCGGGACGTCGAGCCACAGGCCCATGTACTCGTAGGCGAAGCCGACAGCCTCCTCGACGAACCGTGCGTCGCCTGCAGCGCTGGCTTCGATCGGCGCTTCCTGTCCGCTCATCCACCCCTGCGCTGCCTGCAGAAGGTCCTGGACGGCGAGCTCGATCTCCTCGGTCGAGGCGGATGGGTCGTAGAACGTGTCCAGTCCGCGATCGATGCGTGCGCCCGCGGACTCCTCGGTCGCGGCAGCGGCCTGCGCCGCCGCCACCGGCGCAACCAGCGCCAGCGATCCCACGATCGTCAGCGCCGCATGCGCGACGATTACTTGTCGCGCCGGAACGTGCGTTGCCAGCCGGGCGCCGAGCCGGCGGCCGCGCTGGCGGAGTAGATCTCGACCCGGAAGCGGTCGGGGAGCCTGTCGAGGAGCTCTTGCGGGCATTTCCAGGACGTCTGATCGATGGAG
>JBCDGE010000100.1:0-28549 GCA_038757895.1 Planctomycetota bacterium
GCCGCTGCATGCAGGGGGGCATGGAAGCCCGACCTGGAGCCATGGACGTCCACGCGCTGCTCAGCGAGAGTGACTGGATCGGCGGCCTCGCCGTCCGTCTCGTGCGTGACGCCCACGACGCGGAGGACCTCGCGCAGGACACGCGCCTGGCGGCCCTCCGCACCTCCGTCCGGGGAGATCGCTCGCTCCGCCCGTGGCTCGCCGCCGCGGCGAGGAACGGCGCGCGGATGCTCTGGCGCTCGGAGGGCTCCCGGCGAGCCGTCGAGACCGCTCGTGCCGCCGAAGAAGAGAGCGAGATCGCCCGGTCGCCCGAGGAGCTGATCTCGACCCTGGAGACCCAGGAGCTCGTGATGCGGTTCGTCCGGGAGCTCCCCGAGGACCTGTCGTACGTCGTCATCGCGACGTTCGTCGAGGGCCGGACACCCGCCGAGATCGCGAACCTCCTGGACGTCCCCGCGGGGACGATCCGCTGGAGGAAGAGCGAGGCGCTGCGGCGACTCCGGGAACGGCTTGAAACCCACTTCGACGGAGACCGCGCCCATTGGGTGGCGGCGCTCGTCCCGCTGGCGCAGGGGCACCTGCGTTCGGCGAAGGCGACGGCTGCCGCCGCGGGCGCGGGCTCCGCAGGACCCCTCGCCGTCTGGTTCGCCATGTCCGCCACCTGGAAGGTCGCCACTGCTCTGCTCGTCTCCGCCCTGATGCTCGTCGCCTACCGCGCGGCCGCGTCCCCGATGCTGCCGCCCGACCACGACGTCGAGGTGGCCCGGCCGGCCGGCGAACGGGTCGAACTCGCCGCGGCCGAGGACGGGAGAGAGTCGCTCCGGGCGCCGCAGGAACCCGAGCAGTCGTCCCCGGCACGGACGCCCGTGGAGGCGGTCGCGCCGCCTGCCGCTGCCGACGGCCGCACATACGTGCGCCTGCGCGTCGCCGATCGCGGTGGATCGCCCGTCGCTGGCGCGAGGATCACGCCGAGCCTCTCGATCGAGATGCAGCGCTCCCACCAGCATGTCGCCGATTCGCTCACGCCCAGCGCGCTCGCCTCACTCCTGTCGGGGCTGAGCCGCACGACGGACGAGAACGGCGAGGCGACCTGGGACACGCCCCTCCTCGAATCCGACGGAGAGGTCACGTTCCGCGCCGTCGGCCCGCGGCACGGCGTGGGCGAGGCGGCCCAGGTCGTTCGCGCGCACGCGGCGGACAACGTCGTCGAGATCGAGCTCGTGCCCGCCGGCTCGATCGAGGGGCGGGTCGTCCACACGGACGGCTCGACGCCGAAGCGCCAGATGGTCTTCGTCGTCGACCACCAGTCGCCGCTGCTCGCCGACGGGATCGACGCGTTCGAGTGGATGGGCAACGACCTCGTCGCGGCGTCGATCCACACCGACACGAAGGGCAGGTTCGAGAGATCCGGGCTGGCGGAGGGCCGCTACGTGGCGGTCACCAGCGCTCTCAGCGGGCACGATCCCGTGCGCTCCGCGCCGTTCGACGTGCGCGTCGGCGGGCACGTCGACTCGATCGTGCTGGAGGTCCGGCCCTCGGCGCTCGGCGAGCCGAAGGTGCTCGTGCTCGACGGAGACGGCAAGCCGCTCACGACCGCGCGGGTCCGCCTGGAAGGGTCGCACCTCACGTTCACCGGAACGGTCGACGACGAGGGCGAGTACGGGCTGGCCACGACCTACCCCGACTTCGCCGGCGGCAAGCTGATCGTCACGGACCGCTCCGCGCTCCACCACCCGATCACGATCGACCCGATCCCTGACGACCCGCAGACGCTCGAGGTCCGGATGAAGCCCGTGCCGAGGGTCGAGCGGACGTTCTTTCTCGTCGGTGCGGAGGGGCGCCAGCCGGGCCAGTACCACGCCCGCGCGAGGTTCGACGAAGAACGCAGCCAGAGCACCGACGGCAAGGGGGATCGATTCACGCTGAGCCTCGCGACCGGCGCGGCGAACGCGTTCGACCTCAGTGTCCACGCCCGCGGGTTCATCGCGACCGAGCTCGAAGGGCTCGTGGCCGACGAACTGCCGGAGCCCTACGTGATCCAGCTCGATACCGATCCGGGCGTCCCGGGGCGCGTGCTGGTCGACGGGGAGCCCCGAGGCGGCGTGCGCGTCCACGTCCACGCGCTTCCCTTCGGCGATCGCGTCAGTGTCGGCGGCGGCGACGTCAGCAGGCTCGGTGGATCGGTCGACAGCGCCGTCACGGACGACGACGGCAGGTTCCACGTCTTCGCGCCGGAGAGGGGCGAGTTCGTGCTCGTCGCCGCCGGTCGACGGCTCGCGGACGCGCACGTCGAGCTCGGGGTCGTCGATCCCGAGGTATCCCGGAGCGAGGTCGTGGTGCGGATGGGCAGCGGCGGCCGCGTCGAGGGCGTCTGCCTCACCGAGGACGGCGAGCCCGCCGCCGGCTCGACCATGATGCTCTGCCACCCGTTCCTGGATTCGAAGCGCACGCGCGTGAAGCGCGACGGCCGCTTCGCCTTCCGGAGGGTCCCTGCCGGCGACTGGTACCTCCGATCGATCGAACGATCCCAGGGCATGGTCTTCTCGTCGCTCCGCGGCGTGCCCGAGGGATGGGAGTACCCGACGAACTGCACGGTCGTCGACGGCCAGACCACCACGATCTCGTTCGAGGTCGTGGACCCGCTCGACACGACGGCCGCCGGGAGCTGGATCCACGACGGCTTCGATCCCGGCGCGTGGACGATCTCGCTGAGTCAGGCCGAAGGGTGGTCCGACGATCAGGACCCCTTCGTCGAGGAGCACTCGGCCGAGGCGGAGCTCGATGCCGACGGCCGCTACGCGATTCCCGCAACGTCACGCGCATCCGCCCACCTCGTCGTGCGCGCCGAGGACCTGAAGGGCGCGTTCCGCCGCAGGGTCCCGATGGATGAACTTGCGGCCCCGCTCGACACGGCGGTCGGGATCGCGCGCCTGCGCTTCGCCGGCACGTCCGGCGGGGATCCCCTCCACGTGCGGCTGCACGTGCGGATCCACTGGGCCGACGCGGGCTGGAGCTACGGCCAGCTCGTCGATCGCCCGGCCTCGGCCGAGACCCACGAGCTGCTCGTGCCCGCAGGGCTGGTCGAGCTGACGTGGATCGACGACGACGGGGACGTGCGGCACACGTCGACGGCGCGCACGACCGCGGGCCAGGTGCTCGAGGTGGAGCGGCCCTAGCCACGAGAGGTGCGACGCGTGGTCGGGCATACTGGGGCGCGTCCTCCGACCGACCACGGCACCGCATCCCCATGGCCACTCGAACTCTCTCCCCACTGCGCCTGACCGGCCCCGCCCTGGTGCTCACCTTCGGAGCCTGGTGGTCGTCCTCCTTCCCCGCGCCCCCCTCGGCCGAGGTCCTCGCCCCCGCGCCCGTTGCGCGGTCCGTGCCCGCGTCCCCCGCCGGCGCGTTCCCGGACCGCGTGGTCCTCACGCTCGCCGCCGACCCGGCGACCACCGTCGACGTGAGCTGGCGCACCGACACGAGCGTGACCGAGGCCGCGGTCGAGTTCGCGCTCGCCACGCCGGGGCCGAGCTTCACGAAAGCGGTGGACTCTCGCGACGCGACGACCACGCCCTTCGGGATCGAGGGGGAGGAAGTCCATCGACATCACGTCCAGCTGAGCGAGCTGGAGCCCGAGACCGCCTACGTCTACCGCGTCGGGCAAGGGGAGGCGTGGAGCGAGTGGTTCCAGTTCCGGACCGCCTCCGCCGAAGATCGCCCATTCCGATTCGTCTACTTCGGCGACGCGCAGAACAGGATCCGTGACCTCTGGTCCCGCGTGGTGCGCGCGGCCGCCCTCGACGCCCCGGATGCGGCCTTCCTGCTGCACGCCGGAGATCTGGTCAACGTGGCCGAGCGGGACAGCGAGTGGGGAGAGTGGTTCGGCGCTGGCTCGTGGCTCAACGCGACGCTCCCGCAGCTCGCCACGCCCGGCAACCACGAGTACACGAAGGGCGTGCTGTCGAGCCACTGGCGGCCGCAGTTCGCGTTCCCCGGCAACGGCCCCGAAGGGCTCGAGGAAACGGTGTACTGGCTCGACTACCACGGCGTCCGCTTCGTGAGCCTGAACACCATGGAGGGGCTCGAGGAGCAGCTCGACTGGCTGCCGGACGTGCTCGGGGACGGCGACCCGAGCTGGACGATCGTGTTCCAGCACCACCCGCTGTTCTCCGCGGCGAAGGGGCGGGACAACGAGGAGCTGCGCACGCACCTCAAACCTCTCTACGACGAGTTCGGCGTGGACCTCGTTCTCCAGGGGCACGACCACGCGTACATGCGCACCGGGCTGGAGACCCCCATCAACCTCCAGGAGGGCGCGCAGGCGATGAGCGGCAACACCGTCTACGTGGTCAGCGTCAGCGGTCCGAAGATGTACACCTCCGCGCCAGGTGACTTCGCGCGGTCCAGCGCGGCCGGCATGCAGCTCTACCAGGTCATCGACGTGGACGGCGAGCAGCTGCGCTACCGCGCCCACCGCGCCGACGGCCAGGTGCACGACGCGTTCGTCCTGCACCGCGAGGAGAGCGGCGAGAATCGGCTCGAGGAGGTCCCGGTCGAGACCGCGGCGCTCTGGCGCTGAGAGCGTGGGCAAGAACTGCCCACGCGAACAGCGCACCCGCGTGAGCGGGTGCGCCAGCAAAGTCGGCTCAGAGCCTGGGCAGCAGGATCGGAGATTCCTGCCCAGGTTCTGAGCGCCGGGAGTCACCCGTTGTGCTTGCCGCGGCGAGGGGCCATGCTGGAGGCATGAGCGCGACGAACGCCGTCACTCGCCGGTTCCGGCACCTCGCGCTCGGTTTCGCGATCGCTGCCGCGCTCTTCGGCGGCCTCGTCGTCTCGTCGCGCGCGTGCCAGCTCTGCACGCCCTTCCCCCGCGCCTCTGCGGCCGACTACCTGCTGGCGGCGGAGGCGGTCGTGCTCGCGCGGGAGGATCCGGAGCGGCCGTTCCAGTACGCGGTGGTCGAGGTCCTGAAGGGCGACCTCTGCGGGATGCAGCCCGATCTGTTCGTCGACAGCCGGGTGCGGCGGATGCTCGCCGTCCACCCGGAGCGGTCCGCGGTGCTCACGCTGATGAGGCTGGAGTGCGGCGCGCTGTCGTGGCGGCGCGTCGGGCTGGCCGACGAGGACTTCGGGCCCGCGACCCGCCAGATCCTCGATCTCGCGGCGAGCTGGCGGAAGGACCCCGGCCGCCGGTTCGACTTCTTCGCCCGCTGGCTGGGGCACTCCAACCCCCAGCTGCGCGACCTGGCGCACATCGAGGTGGCGCGCGCGCCGTACCGCTCCATTCTCGGCTACCGGGACCGCGTGTCCCGCGAGGACGTCCACCGCCTCCTCGGCGACTGGCGGCGCGCGGAGTGGCATCCGCTCTACATCCTGGTCCTCTCCACGAGCGACCACACGGAGGATCGCGAGTGGATCCGCCGCTCGTTCGACACGTCCGCGCGACTGAGCATGACCCGCGGGCTGGACGCGTGGGCCGCTGCCTACGTCGAGATCGCCGGGGTCGAAGCGATCGAGGCGATCGAGGAGCAGTACTTCCGCCGCGCGGACCGCACGCCGGAGGAGCTCAAGGCCGTCGTGCAGGCACTCTCCGTCCACGGCACCGCCGGTCACGTCCACCTGCGCGACCGGATCCTCGCGAGCTACTCCGTCCTCTTGGACCAGCACCCCGAGCGCGCGATCGACCTGTTGAAGGACCTCCGAGCCTGGAAGCGCGCCGACCTCGACCCGGCGATCGCCGCGATCGTCTCCAAGCGCTCGGACTCGATCGACGTCGAGACCCGGCGGCAGCTGCGCAGCCATCTGCTGGTCCAGATGCGGACCAGCCTTCGTCCCGTCCGCTCGCCGGGACTGCGGTAGTCCCCGGCGCTACTTGCCCTCGCGCGTCACACGCGCGAGCGCCTCGGCGGAGCTCCCCCGGAACATCCGCACGGTCCGGCTCCCCGTGACGTAGGGCGCGACGCTCTGGTGGGGGTCGTCGGGGATCGAACCGTGGAACTGCTCCGCCGACGCGTCGTCCTGCCAGCGGGTCTCCAGCAGGAGCGCCGACGACCCGTCCTCGAAACGCCAGACCGCGTAGCGATCCCCCGCCCACGGCCCGGCGATGAGCTTGGCGACGTCGACGGAGTGCCAGCTGGCGAGCCACGGCACGAGCCCCCCGATCCCGAGGACCTCCGTCCGGGTCGGCGGCGATTCCATGACGTCGTCCGCAAAGGTCTCCGGCACCGGGTCGTGCCGCCAGAGCGCGGAGTCCTCGTACCAGCGTGGACGGAAGAACTCGATCGTCGTGGTCGGAGGCCGGGAGAGAGCCGGATCGAGGTCGGAGAACGGCCCGGTCGCGCCGACGAAGTAGTCGACGAAGAAGGAGCCGACGTCGGCAGGCAGGAACTGCCAGAAGTCCATCTCGAGGGAGGTGGGCGGCGCGTCCCACGCACCCTCCTCGAGCTCGACCGGGAGCTCCGTCGAGGGAGAGATCCCGCGGGACCTCGAGTAGCGGTAGGTCGCCACGGTCCGGATCCCGCGGTGGAGCGCCTCCAGGGCGCGGCGGCCGTCGTGGTCCGCCGGCGCCTCGCCGCGGGGGAAGTGCTGCCGGACGATCGCGTCCGCGATCGCGCCGACCAGCTCCAGCCGCACGTACGCGTGTTCGACGGGGACGGAGTCGAGCAGGACCACGTGCTCTCCAGCCTCGTCGGTCGCGGTCACCCGCCGGGCCAGCTCGATCCCTGCGAGGGTCGGGATCCACTCGGCGTCGTCGTCGAGCATCCCGAGCAGCGAGAACGCGCTGGCCCAAGCGGCCTGCGAATCCGGCGGGAACGTCGCCTCGAGCCGACCGCGGACGAGGGCGGCGAATGCATCGCGGTCCACGGGCTCGACCTCGATCGGGCGGAGCGGCTGCCGGCCGAGCAGGTCCCCGACCTGCTCCACCAGGTCGGCCATCTCCACGGGCTCGAGCTCCGTCGCTCCTCGCAGGTGGGTCGACTGGCCGGGTGGCGTGGATCCGTGTCCGGGTGCGCGCTCCGGCGCCTCGCCGGTGTACGGAGTGACGACGGCGCGCTCGATCGAGTAGAGGAACCCCTGCTCCTTGCCCTCGTGCTCGCTCTCCGGGAGCGAGAGCCGTAGCGTGCCGACGACCTGGGAGGGCTCCTCGATGAAGGGGCGTGCGGACGACCCGTCGTCGAGGTCGCCCTGGGTCACGTACACGACCTGGGTCATCGTCGGCGGGCTGCAGAACTGACACCCCACGTAGGCGGGGACGATCATGCAGCGGCGCATGTCCTGGAGGCTGTCGAACGGTGCCATGAAGCCGACGAGGCTCACCTGCCGTCCGTCGAGCGCCTTCAGCGACTCCGGGAACCTCACCGATCGGTCCACGAGGTCCAGCCATCGGACGGCGTCGAGCAGCGGGAAGTCGAGGACGGGCTCGGGCTGAGGCTCAGGCTCGGCCTCGGGCTCGTCCGCAGCTTCGCCCACCGCGGTGACCGCCGGGTCGACGTCGGCGGAGTGCTCCGCCGGAGCGGGCGCGTCGGTGTTCGCTCGATCCTGCTCGCATCCGATCGCGAGCATCGCGACCAGGACGAGGGGGAGCGGGAGCAGGTTGACGTTCATGACGAGGAGCGCGTCGGGCACGCTCAGTCTGCCAGCTGGAGGTCGTCGACGGGCGTGCGCCGGTAGCACGTCACCGCGGGGATCAGAGCAGCGACCGCACCGCAGACCGCCATCGCGCCGAGCGCGACACGCTCCGCGCCGGGCATCCGCCACGCATCGAGGACGAGTCCGGTCGCGTCGCGGATCGGCCCGGCCGCGACGGCGAGCCCGCCGTGGCCGAGGAGCAGGCCGAGCGCGACGCCCGCGACCGTGAGGAGGAGCCCCTCGGTGAAGACGAGCGCCGCGACCTCGCTGCGCACGGCGCCGAGGCTGCGCAGGACGGCGATGTCGCGGCGACGCCGCTCCGCGGCCTGGTGGAGCGTCGTGATGACCGTGAGGCAGGCCACCGCGACGACGGCTGCCGCGATCGCGAGGAGGGAGCGCTGGACGGGGCCGACGATCCCGCGCTGGAAGCGCAGGATCTCGTTGATCGGGATCGCCGCGATGCCCTCGCTGCGCTCCCGGATCTCGTCGGCCATCCAGAGACGCAGACCGGAGGTCTCCAGCCGGACGAGGATCGCGGTGGCCTCGCGCCCCTTCCGATCACTGCGCAGCGCACGGCCCTGGATCGCGGAGTGCAGGCGATCCTCGGTCTCGTGGATCTCCCAGACCGATTCGAGCGTGCCGAAGATGGCGCGGTCCTGGGCGGTGCCCGTCGGCGCGAGCACGCCGCTGACGCTGTACGGGAAGTCGCGGTGCACCTCGCCGCCGGGCACGTCGACCAGGCCATGCGTCCCGAAGAACGTCTCCCCGACGTCGAGCCCGGTCGCGGACGCGACGTGACTGCCGAGGACGACCTCGAAGCGATCCTCGAAGACGGCGCCGCGCGCGAGCTCGAAGACGGGCTCACCGCTGCGGTCCGGCAGGTCGAAGAAGTGCGCCTCCGTGCCGACGATGCGGTAGCCGTCGTAGTTGTCCCCGAGGCCGATCGGCGCCGCCCAGAGCACGCGCGGATCGCGACGGAGACGCTGGTACTCGGAGAAGGGGAGGTTCCCGGTGGGCGAGTCCAGGTGATACACGCTCGCGAGGACGAGCTGCAGCGGGCTGCCCTTCCCCCCCACGACGAGGTCGTACAGTCCGGCGTCCCTGGAGAGCGCGCGCTCGGACTCGTGCCGCAGCGCGAGCACCGCGCACACGAGCGCCGCCCCGAGCGCGATCCCCGCCACGGTCAGGACGGTGACGAGCCACCGAAACCGGAGGTAGCGCCAGGCCATGGCGAGGAAGCTCACGCGATCGGAGCCCCCTCCTCGGCGGCGGCGGAGCGGACCAGGCCCGAGCAGTCGAAGGTGCGCGGGAGCTCGGCGGCGAGGGTGCGGTCGTGCGTGACCATGAGAAGCGTGCGACCACCCTCCTCGGAGACCTCCCGCAGCAGGTCGAAGATCTCCCGTCCCGTGTCCGGGTCGAGCGAACCGGTCGGCTCGTCGGCGAGGAGGATCGGCGCATCTCCGGCGACGGCGCGGGCGATCGCGACGCGCTGGCGTTCACCGACGGAGAGCTGATCGGGTCGAGCATGGAGGCGGTCGCCCAGCCCGACCCTGCGCAGGACGTCGACGGCACGCGTTCGGGCCTGCGTGCGCCGGCGCGCGCCGAAGCGCAGGCCGATGGCGATGTTCTCGACGGCGGTGAACGGCGCGAGAAGGTGGAACGTCTGGAAGACCATTCCACAGTGAGCGCCGCGGTGCCGATCGAGCCGCGCCGGACTGAGTCCCCCGAGGTCAGCACCGGCCACGCGCACTTCACCGCGGTGGGCGCGTCGTAGACCGGCGACGAGGTTGAGCAGCGTGCTCTTCCCGCAGCCGCTCGGGCCCGTGAGCGCGACCCTCTCGCCCGCCTCCACGTCGAACGCCGGGAGATCGAACCGGACGGACGAGGCCTGGCCCGCGCTCCCGAGGCGCAGGGAGACGTCTCGCAGACGGATCATTCGCCCGCGCCGTCGCCCGCGCGATGGACGTGGGGTCGCAGGACGAAGGAACCGGTGGTGGCTCCCTCGACGCGCAGCTCTGCCTTCGCAGCGAACTCCGTGCCCATCAGCCACGTCGCATCGGCTTCGGTCGCGCCCGGGAACACGAAGTAGTCGGTGGTCCCGTCGAGGATGGTCGAGGCGCCGGACTCGTCCTCGTTCCGGTCTCGATCGCGCACCGCGAGCGTCACCTCCCGTTCGAGACCGGGGAACGCGAGCGCGAGGTTGGTGTCGACCGGGAGCCGCCAGGGATCGCCGTCGTACCCGCCGCGCGTGAGCCAGACCTCCAGGTCGCCGGCGTCGTCGTGGAGCTTCACCTCGACCGTCGCGATCTGCGTCCCGTCCGCGTCGAAGACCGGATGGCGGAAGCCGCTGTGCGGCCCCTCGTTCGCGTGGACGTGCGGCATCCCCGCCGCCTTCATCAGGTTCTCGATGACCGGGTGCAGCCCCAGCACGAGCGTCTGCATCGAGTCCTCGTCGGGCTCGCCGGCGAGGCCCTCGATCAGGCTGGTGAGATCGGTGAGCATCGCCTCGACCTGCTTCGGGTCGGCGGCGTTCGACGGGATGGAGGCAACGGTGACCGCGCGACCGGACGCGAGCAGCTCGGCGAGCGAGCCCTCGACCGCGGCGAGGTCGTCGGTCCGCACGAGCCCGTCGGCCCGGTAGGCGAGCTCGTCGAACTCGGCGAGCTCCGGCCAGAACACGGCGTCGCCGCCGCCCTCTCCGGTCGAGCAGGCGCTGCAGATCGCCACCAGGCAGAGGCCGAGGAGGGAGAAGACCCCGCTCACGGCGGCGAGGAGTTGCGGAGAACGGCTGGAGACGGCGTGGCGCATGGTCGTGATGGTCGCCCCATGGTACGCGCTCCTGGTTGCTCGACCTCCGGAGCGATGGCCAACGACAGTCGATAGGCTCGGTCGTCGCTCTGGCCCAGGCGCAATGCACGTCCCCCTCGCTCCGATCCTCGTTCTTCTGCCCGCACCGCAGCCGCGGATCCAGGCTCCTGCGCTTCCTCGCTACGACCGGCACCTGCAGCTGGAGGAGACCGCCGCCACCGCGGCCAACATCGCGTTCGGCGATCTGGACGGCGACGGGGACCTCGACATCGTTCTCGCGCGTGGGCGCCACTGGCCGCTGCCGAACCGGGTCCTCTTCGGGGATGGCGAGGGCGGGATCGAGGAGACACGTGCCCTCGGGACGGACGAGGATCGCACCTACACCGGCGCCCTCGCCGACCTCGACGGCGACGGGTCCCTGGACGTCCTGATCAGCAACGAGGCGGATCCGCAGCGCGTGTACCTGAACGACGGCGAGGGGCGTTTCACCCTGGGCTCGACCTTCGGCGAGGGCTGGTCCACGCGGAACTCCAGCGTCGTCGACGTGGACGGCGACGGGCACCTCGACGTCCTGGTGGCGAACCGCGGCCGCGGCAGCACGAACTACCTGTGCCTGAACGACGGGAAGGGCGGCTTCCCGGCGGACCGGCACGTGCCGATCGCGCCGGTGTCCACGACGACGATCACCGCCGCCGACTTCGACGGGGACGAGCGCATGGACCTGCTCGTCCCGTGCCGCGACGGCGGGCAGAGCCACGTCCACATGGCCGCAGAGGGTCCGACCTTCCCCGAGGAAGCGAAGATCCCGTTCGGCCCCGCGAACGCCAGCATCCGCATCGCGCAGGCGCGTGACCTCGATGACGACGGCGCGCTGGACATCGTGGCCGTCGACGACCGCCGCGGAACCGCCTCGATCTACTTCGGCCGGGAGGACCTCACGTTCGCCCCCGCCATGGTGCTCCAGCGAGGCGAAGGGAGTCCGGTCGAGGCCGGGGCGAGCCTGAAGGCGCGGCGCCCCTACTCGCTCGCCATTGCCGACCTCAATCGCGACGGCCGACCGGACGTGGTCATCGGGAACTGGAACGGCCGCCCCCATGCGTACGTCCAGGGAGCGGACCGCGGATTCTCCGCCGTCCCCTTCGGCGACGACGACGGCGGGACCTACGGCATCGCGGTCGCGGACTTCGACGGGGACCGCGTGATGGACATCGGTCTCGCCCGGTCCGATGCGCCGAGCATCGTGTACTTCGGCGCGCTGTAGGTCGGGCTCGCGCGGTTCTCTCGCTCCGCAGCGCCGCATCAATCTCCCGATTCGTTCGTCCGGGATGCCTCCACGTGGTGCGCCCCGGAGGACCGGCGGTGAACCGGTGTCACGCTCGGGACCCGCTCGCCTGGAGGGCCTTGGAGCTCGACAAAAGTGCGGCCGCAGCCGCTCCGGCCACCGCGTGATTCCGCCGGAACGGGTGTAACGGCATCGGCAGTGCCCGGATGGGCGCCTCGCAGTTCCCTGCTCGCGGGAGCGGCGCCCACCACGTCTGCCCACGCCCCTTCCCACACCACCGGTCCGATGCTCCGACACCTCTCTCTTGCCGCAGCCGTCTGCGTCTTCGCAATCCCAGAGAACTCGAGCGCCCAGTACGCCGAGCGGAGCGGCCTCGTGAACTCCGGTCGGAAGGACGTCGACGCCTCCGGTCGTTCCGTCAAGAACCCCCGCGTGCGCGCCGTGCACACGACCGACCCGGCCCTGGAGGGCGGGACGGCCCACCTGATCCAGCGGGACCCGTTCCTCGCGTACCAGCTCGGCCGCAACCTGAACTTCCGGGAGTTCCGGCACCGTGACGGCGCCGTGCTGAAGAACGTCGGCGGCTTCGGTGGGCCGATGCTCGACGGCGACACGGCCAAGATCACGACGAACAACCACCTCGGCTGCGCGTCGTGCCACAACCTGCCCAACGGCAACCCCGGGGGTGGCACGAACTTCTCCAAGGACAGCGGCTTCGGTCGCAACGCGCCGCACTACTACGGCGGGGGTATCATCGAGATGCTCGCGATCCAGACGCGGCAGAAGCTGCTGGACCAGGTCGACGGCGACGGCGACGGCTGGATCAGCGCGGCCGAGGCGGCGCTCGCGCCGGCGCGGTCGCTCGTCGAACCGGCACCGGGCGCGGCGCCGCTCGACTTCGGGACGTTCCGGCTCGGCGGCGGCTCGTCCGGTCGCCCGCAGCTCGACGGGATCATCAGGACCTGGTACGGCCTGGAGACGTCGCCCGGCGTCATCGAGATCGCCCCCGGCGCGGATCGGATCGACGGGGCCAGCGCGACGCACTTCAACTTCGAGATCGTCGTCTGGGGCTGGGGGCAGCGCACGCCGCGCAGCGCGCTCAACCCCACGAACCGCGCGTTCTTCTGGGATCCGATGCTCACGCACACGAACCTCGAGTCGCACGACCCCTCGACGCTCGACGACCCCGACGGGGACGGTGTGTCGGAGCCGACGCTCTCGGGCGCGATCCAGTTCCCGGCGACCCACCGCGCGCCCGACGCAGGGGCGCGCATGCACCCGCTGGGCTTCAGCCTCGACGACCCCGACGGGGACGGCCACCTGACGGAGATCAGCGAGGGCGACCTCGACCTCGCCGAGTGGTTCATGCTGAACGCGCCACGGCCTGCCTTCGCTGGCACGCCGAGCGAATACGCCTCGGGCGTTGCGCTGATGGACTCCATCGGCTGCACGGACTGCCACGTCGCGGACTGGTGGATCGATGCGGCGAACGGCTCGCTGGCGGGCGACCGACGGCTCTTCGACCTGGACGTGACCTGGAACCATGGCGCGAAGCGCCTGGAGGGCGAGTTCGTCCCGCTCTACACCCGCAGCGGCACGGACCACGTGGCCGACCGCGGCGCGTTCGAGGTCGTGGGCCTGTTCACCGACCTGCGCCACCACGACATGGGAGACGACTTCGCCGAGCTCGCGTTCGACGGCAACGTCAATCGCGTGTGGCGCACCGCGCCGCTCTGGGGCGTCGGCAGCGGCTTCCCCTGGGGCCACGACGGCCAATCGCTCACGATCGACCACGCGATCCGCCGCCACGGCGGAGCGGCGGCGGCGTCCCGGGCGGCGTACGCCCAGCTCGGCGACATGCAGCGCCTGCAGCTCCTCGCGTTCCTCACCAAGCTGGTCCTCTACGACATCGAGAGCCTCCCGACCGACGTCGACGGGGACGGCAGCATCGCGTCGAGCTTCGTCGTGCAGGGCATCGACACCGGCGTCGAGCGCTTCAACGCCGAGTGGCTGTTCCAGACGCCGGTCCGGATCCAGGGGATGGTCATGAACAGCGAGGGCCTCGCGATCCGCAGTGCGGCGGCGCTCAACATGGACGCGGCGTACGGCCTCGACCTCCCGTACCGGCGCGACGGCGACCTCGACGGCTGGCCGGACGTCTGGGACGTGGCGCCGACCGTGCGCGGGTACAGGAACGGGCGCAGCAACTGAGGGAGAGGCGCGACGGCAGGGCCATGGACCGCGTGGCCCCTGCCGTGTCGAGTGCACGCCCGATACCCGCCAAGAGGGTCCTTTCCGGCAGGTCGGCGTATGCTCTTGGTTCGTACCTGCCGAGCTCCCGGCGGAGCGCGACGGCCGGGTCCGTTCGATGAACGAGAGCGATCCAACAGTCGACCCGGTTGCCCGCGCGTTCCAGGAATTCGCGCGCGTGGGTATCGAGCGCGAGGACGCTGCCACGCCCCCGCTCGGATCGATCGGCCCGTACGAGCTCCTTCGCGTCCTCGGCGAAGGTGGTCACGGGACGGTGTTCCTCGCGCACCAGGTGTCCCCCATTCAGAGCTCGGTGGCGGTCAAGCTGCTCCGCGCCGCGCCCGGCAGCACGGAGGCGGTGAAGCGGTTCGATGCGGAGCGGCAGGTCCTCGCTCAGCTCGAGCATCCGTCGATCGCCTCGATCCACGACGCGGGGATCACGGAATCGGGCCAGCCGTACTTCGCGATGGAGTACGTGCAGGGGACCTCGATCACGCGGCACTGCAGCGAGCACGTCGTGGGCCTCCGGGAGCGGCTCGAGCTGTTCCGCGAGGTCTGCGCGGCCGTGTAGTACGCCCACCTGCGCGGAGTCCTGCACCGCGACCTCAAGCCGTCGAACATCCTCGTGACCACGACGGACGGCCGCTCGTCGCCGAAGGTCATCGACTTCGGGCTCGCGAAGGTGACGGGCGACGCGGCGGAGGACGAGGCGTTCGACGCGCCGAGGACCCTCACCGGACAGGTGCTCGGGACGCCGGCGTACATGAGCCCCGAGCAGGCGGCGGGGCGGTCCAGCGCGGTCGACGCGCGGACCGACGTCTACTCGCTCGGTGCTGTTCTGTACGAGCTCCTCACCGGGCGCCTTCCGCTGCTCGATCCGCACGCGCGCTCCGGCGGGCTGCCGGAGATGCTCCGCGCGATCGAGGAGGAGGACCCGCCGCGTCCGTCCACGCTGGTGCGCAGCGGTGAGACCACCGCCAGCACGCCGCGCGACGAGCAGCGCACGCTCCGCCGCGCGCTGCAGGGCGACCTCGACTGGATCTGCCTGAAGGCGCTCGAGAAGGACCCGGCCCGGCGCTACGCGACCGCGGCGGACCTGGCCGACGACATCGAGCGGTTCCTGGAGGGCAAGACGGTGCTCGCCACCCCGCCCAGCCTCCGGCACCGCGCCGCCAAGTTCACGAAGCGCCACAAGAGTCTCGTCCTCGCGACGGGCCTCGTGTTCGCGTCGCTGATCGCGGGAATCGTCGCGACGACGGCCGCGCTGGCCCGAGCGCTCGACGGCGAGGCGGAGGCCCGCGCTGAGCGCCAGCGCTTCGATGGCCTACGCCTGGCGGCAGAGGCGCGTACGATCGCACCGGAGCATCCCACCAGGGGGATCCTCCTCGCGCTCGAGGCCGCAGAGAGGACCGACGACGCGACGGTTCGGACCGCGCTGTACGAGGCGCTCGCGGCGCTGGAGGTGGAGGCGGTCCTGCACGGGCCCGAGCAGGCAGACTTGGTCGCCCGCGTGCATCCACTTGGAACGCTGGTCGCGACCTTCTCCATCGAGCCGTACGTGCACCTGGCTGACGTGCACAGCGGTACGTACCTCAGACGGCTGGACGGATCCGGAGACGAGGTGCTCGACGTGGCGTTCTCGCGCGCCGACGAGCACCTGGCCGCGGCGTTCGACGACGGCTCGATCCGCGTCTGGGAGGCTCGGAGCGGGCGCCTCATCCTCGACGCGTCGCCTGCTGGGAGGAGCGCGACACAGCTGGTGTTCATCGCCGATTCACGCGAGCTCCTGGTCGGCTTCGCGGACGGTGGCGTCGCCAGGCTCGATCCGCGTTCCGGAGCGCTCGAAGACGGGCTGCGCCTCGTCGACTCTCCGATCGGGCGACTCGCGCTCTCCGACTCGGGCCTCCACGGGATGCTGCGGACCATCGAGGAGACCGTCTTCTGGCGCTCGAGCGACGGGGCCGAGACGGGCCGCGTCGTGCACCTCGACGGAGGCCATGTGATCGTCCGGCAACCCAGATACGCACTCCCGATCCCAGGACGAGAAGCGTTCGCCATCGTCAACGGATGGAAGCCGACAGGATTCTCCGTCGTCGACGTTCGCGGCGACACCTTGTTCCACATCGAGGACGGCATCCCTCGTAGCGTCTCGCCCGACGGGCACCACGTGGACTTCACTCGCGACGAGTTCGGCGTCGACTCGGCGCCTGGCGTCCTCGACCTTCGCACGGGCGCGATCGAGATGCTCGAGGGCCTGCCAATCGGAACTGCGCTCCTGAGGACGCAGGGAGGGCGCGTCGTCTGGACGGCACGCGACGCTCTGCTCGCAGTGGACCCAGGCGCTTCGACCGCGAGGCGCACAGGGGCGCATCGCTACAGTGCCACGAGCGCAGTCAGCGTCCCGGGGAGCTCCCGGTTCGTGACCGTATCGCAGGATCGCACGACGCGAATCTGGAACCCCGACCTTCCCACGCGGCCGCTGAAGCTGCCGATGGAGTTGATCCTGAGCTCGGTGCCGCTCGTCACCTTCGAGGGGCGCACGCTCGTCTTCGGGCGAGAGCGCTCCAACGGCGGCGACATCCTCGTCCACGAGGTCGAATCTAGCGTCACGGCCCGCCCCGGCCCCGAGCTGGCGGAACTCAGTGGGAAACTCGACTTCACCTCGGACGGCTCCAAGATCGTGATGGTGCCGAGGCTCCACCGCCGCAAGGATGGCCGCGACAGCGGTGCGTGGGTCGTCGAGATAGCGGATCACTCTGTCCGCCGCATCGATTGGGGCTCGAGGACGATGCAGTGGGGCCTCGATCGCGGCACGGGGTCGCTCCTCGCACACATCGTCGATGGCGGCCCACGGCCGCTCCGACGGGTGGATCTCTCGACGGGGGAGGTCGAGGCACTTCCCGTCGAGACGAGTGTCCCATTCTGCGGGACTGCGCGAAGCCCGACGGGAGACCGCCTCGTCCTGCGCGTCCTCCATGAAGAGAGCGTGATCCTCGACGCCTCGACCATGGAGGTCCTCCTGTCGTTCGGGAACCACGGCGGCGACCACCTGGCCTACGGCTTCGCGCACGACGGCGCGCGCCTGCTGACCGGGTCGGTCGACGGGACCGTGAGCGTCATGGACACGACGACCGGGGACGTCCTGGCGCGCCACAGGGGCGTGGCCGGGCTCATCGTCAGCGTGGGCTTCCTGGGCGGCGACCGTCTCGCCTTCGCGCAGACGAGTGGGGCGATCCGGCTGTTCGACTCGACGAACGGAGCGCTCGTCGCGGAGCTCGCTCCGACCGACGGCGAGTTCTGCCCCCCCATCGAGTGCGCGGACGGGCAGTGGCTCCTGACCGTCACCAGCACCGGCTGGTTCCAGAGGTTCCCGCTCCGGCCCGTGGAGTACGCGAGGAGCGTGGTGCCGAGGGACTTCGAACCGGAGGAGCTGGACGAGTTCGGGATCGGGAACGAGGAGGAGCGGCGCGAGAGGATCCTGGAGCTCGCGCGCGCCGTTCCGTCCGCCAACCGGATGCTGCGCGCGGCGCGTCTCCTCGACGACCGGGGTGAGCTCGATTTCGCGATCGCGCTCATGGAGGAAGCCACGAAGCTCGACAGCCACGACTTCCAGAACTGGACGTACCACGCCACCCTCCTCTGCAAGGCCGCTGCGCGCAAGCACCCGGGGCCGACGCGCGACGCTCAGCTGGATCGCGCGCTCGAACTCCTGGAGGTGGCCGTCGAGCGCCGCTGCAAGCTGGAGAGGGTTCGAAACGACGACTCCTTCGCGCTCCTGCGCGACCGCCCGGGGTAAGAGCTGCTCGTCAGATCGGGCGCGGGCTCGAGTCGTTGAGGCCTCGCGCGCTCGCGCTTAGGCTCGACGCATGGCCGGACCCGACCCGACGAGCGCGCGCACGGATCCGCTCGTCGAGCGCGCCATCGGGGGCGATCACGCCGCGCTCGATGAGCTCCTTCGAACGTACGCTCCCGCCGTCTGCCAGACGCTCTCGATCGCGCAGCGCTGGAATCGCGAGTTCGACCGCGACGACATCGTCCAGATCATGAGCATCGAGGCGATCCTCCGCGTCGGTTCGCTTCGCACCGCCTCGCTCGACGGCTTCCGAAGCTGGCTCGCGCGCGTCGCGGAGAACAACCTCCGGGACGCGATCCGCCGCCTCGAGAACGGGCGCCACGCGGGCGCGGAGCGGCGCATCACGAGCACCGCGGAGGGCGGCACGGCGAGGACGCTCCTGCTGCAACTCGCGGCCGACGACCCGTCCGTGAACTCGGTCGTCGGCGCGAACGACGACCTCGCGCGCCTCCGCGCGGCCATCGACCGACTGCCCGACTCCTACCGCACGGTCGTGCAGGCGCTGGACCTGGAGGAGCGGTCCGTCGCCGAGGTCGCGGAGGACCTCGGGCGCTCGAAGGGCGCCGTCCACATGCTGCACGCCCGCGCGCACGATCGACTCCGCGAGCTCCTGGTCCGCACCGGGTGACGCGCCAGCTGCCGACGATGAGCCGCCGCGCGACTCTCCTCCTCCGACTGGCCGCCTTCCTGTGCTTCGCGGGCTGGGCGTGGCAGCACCTCTACTGGGAGGGTCCCTATGGCGTTCTCTTCTGGCAGGAGGGGACGTTCGAGCTCGCGGCGAGGCTCGGGGTCGACTGGGACGCGTTCGTCGGGAGCGGCGCCGACGACGGCTGGGTGCAGCGGTTCGTCGCCTGGATGGCGTGGCCCTACGTCGTGTGCGCGTGCCTCGCGTTGACCGCCCGACGTGGTGGGCGCCTGCAGTTCGCCGGCCTGCTCGTTGGTGCGGCCTGCCTGACTCTTCTCGCGTACGCGAAGTGCGTGGCGGACCAGGGGCAGCTCCCGACGTTCGTCGAGCACGGCGGGCAGATCCTGAGTCCCGTGCTGCTCGTCCTCGCGCTGACCGTTGGACCGCGCCATCGCGCGACGGTTGCCGTTGCAGTCCTCGCGGTGATGAGCGTGTTCGCCGGACACGGCGTGTACGCGCTCGGGCTCTGGCCCACGCCGCCGACGTTCCACGGGATGACCACGATCATCCTGGGCACCGAACACGACGCGACCGTCGCGCTGCTCCGCACGGTCGGCGCGCTCGATCTTCTCGCGTGCCTTGCGCTCCTCCACCCATCGACCCGCCGCTCGGCCGCGCTCTACGCGGCGGCCTGGGGTGCGCTGACCGCCCTCGCGCGCCCGGTCGCGGGGATGTCGACGAGCCTCCACCACTGGGGCGCCGACCAGTTCCTCCACGAAGCCGTGCTGCGGGCACCGCACGCGCTCCTTCCCCTGTTCCTGTTCCTCCACTGGGCTCCCGATCGAGCTCCCGACGAGGCCCCACGATGCACCGAGCAGCTCTCGCGCTCACCCTCACCAGCGCACTGACGGCGACCCTCGCGACCGCACAGCGCAACGACCTGCTCGCGATCCCCGAGGTCGCGCGCAAGGACGTGATCTGCTTCGCGCTGTACACCGTCCACGACGGCACGCTGAAGCTCACCGCCCAGCTCTATCCCCTCGAGGACGGCGACCCGCGGACCGTGCGGCTGGAGGTCGAGCGCGACGGCAAGTGGGTCGAGGTGGCGCGGACGGAGGTGATCGAGCCCGGCTTCACGGCGCCCTTCCGCGTCGACGGCTGGGACGACGGCAAGGCGTGGCGCTACCGCGTCGCGCACGGCGCCGAGGCGAAGTACGAGGGGCTCGTCCGCCGCAATCCGACCGACCGGGACGAGGTCGTCATGGCGGCGTTCACCGGGAACTCGATCCGCCCCGCGCACGGCGGCGACCTCTCGCGGCAGGACCTGATCGACAACGTGCGTCGGATCGACGCCGACGTGCTGTTCTTCTCGGGCGACCAGGTCTACGACCACAACCGCCACTACGCGGCATGGCTGAAGTTCGGCCGCGACTTCGGCGAGATCATCAAGGACCGCCCGACGATCTGCCTGCCCGACGACCACGACGCGGGCCAGCCGAACCTCTGGGGCGAGAGCGGCAAGGTCTCGCTCCTCGGCGGCGCGGCGGACGGCGGCTACAAGCGGCCGGGCGTGTACGTGCAGGAGGTCGAGCGCGCGCAGACGAGCCACCTCCCTGACCCCGCCGACCCGCACGAGATCGGCCAGGGCATCGGCGTCTGGTTCACGAACCTGAACTGGGGCCGGGTCGACTTCGCGATCCTGGAGGACCGCAAGTTCAAGACGGGCCCCGCGGGCAAGGTTCCGAAGCAGGGCCCGCGCCCGGACCACATCCGCAACCCGGACTACGAGCCGGCGAGCGTCGACATCGAGGGAGCGGTGCTGCTCGGCGCGCGCCAGCTCGCGTTCCTCGATTCGTGGAGCCAGGACTGGTCCGACGTGGACATGAAGGTCGCGCTCTCGGCCACGATCTTCTGCGGCGGCGCACACATCCACGGAACCGCGAACGGCCGGCTCCATGCCGACATGGACTCGAACGGATGGCCGCAGTCCGGCCGCAATCGGGCGATCGGCGCGCTCCGCAGGGCGTTCGCGTTCCACTGCGCGGGCGACCAGCACCTGGCGACCATCTTCCAGCACGGGATCGACGAGCACCGCGACGCGATCTGGTCGTTCTGCGTGCCGTCGATCGCGAACCTGTACCTGCGCTGGTGGGAGCCGCTGGAGCCGGGCGCGAACCGCGAATCCGGCGCGCCGGAGTACACCGGCGATCACCTCGACGGCTTCGCCAACCGGGTGACCAACTTCGCCGCCGCGAACCCCGAGAAGAAGCCCGCGGGCAACGTCCTCAACACACGCTCCGCCGGCTTCGGCATCGTCCGGATCAACACGCAGACGCGCGAGATCACGATGGAGTGCTGGCCGCGCAACGTCGACGTGACGGCCCCGAACACCCGGCAGTATTCGGGATGGCCCCGCACGATCTCCCAGTACGACAACTACGACCCGCCGTCCTGGGGCGAGATGGGCGAGCTGCGCTTCGACGTCGAGGACCCGGTGGTACAGCTCCGTGACAGCGCGACGGGCGAGGTGCTCTACACGGTCCGGGCGAACGGCAGGACCTTCACGCCGCGCGCGCCGAAGGAGCGATCGTTCGACGTGCTCGCTGGCGCGAACGCAGCCGCCCGGGTCGTTGCCAGAGGCGCGCGCGTCGGCGGGACGGCGAGCGAGGTGAAGCTGAGGTGATCCTGCGTTCGCGTGCCGTCGCCCCCTGCGCGTTCCACGGCGCCTGAGTGATCCATGTTCCCTGTGTGATCCATGTTCGATGTGCGATCCCCCGCGTGATTGCCGGTCACGGCGACTCGCCGACGACGTGTCGGCGTTCATCACCGCAAGCCCCCGGCGGACACCACCCACCGATCGAATCCCCACCGACATGCTCGGAACCATCGCACTGCTCACCGCCGGCGTCGCCGGCCCCGCGCTCGCCGTCGCCGACGAGGCCCAGTGGTACGCCGACTACGACGAGGCGGCGGCCGTCGCCGCGAAGGAGGGCAAGGACCTCCTCGTCGAGTTCACCGGCTCGGACTGGTGCCACTTCTGCATCAAGTTCCACGGCGAGATCACCCAGCACGAGGAGTTCTGGAAGGAGGCCCAGGAGGACTTCGTCCTGGTCGCCCTCGACTTCCCCCGCGGGGCGGCCGCGAAGAAGAAGGTCCCGAACCCGAAGCGCAACGTCGAGCTGCGGGACCAGCACGGCGTGCGCGGGTACCCGACCGTCCTGCTCATGACGCCGGAGGGCGACGTCTACGGGCAGACCGGCTACCGCGAGGTCGGCCCCGAGGCCTACGTCGACCACCTCGACGACCTGCGCAAGAAGCGCCCCGCTCGCGAGCTCGGCGTCGGCTCGACGGTTCCCGCGTCGCTCGCCCTCCCCGACCTCGACGGTGAGATGCACTCGTTCGGCGACCTGCGCGGCAAGGTCGTCCTGGTCCATTTCTGGTCCAGCACCTGCCCCTACGAGGTGCACGCCGACCCCATCTTCGCGGCGATGGAGAAGCGCTTCAGCGGTTCCAGGGACGTCGTGATGATCGGGATCAATTCGAACGAGACCGAGCTGGGCAAGGCGCCCGGCAAGAAGACCAAGCGCTCCAGGCTCTACGGCGACCTGCGCAAGAAGATGGCCGAGGTCGGGTACTCCCACCCGATGCTCGCCGACCACGGGAACGTCGTGGCCGACCTCTTCCAGGCGCAGTCGACGCCCCACTGCTTCGTGATCGACGCGAAGGGCGTCATCCGCTACGCCGGCGCGCTCGACGACGACCCGCGCGGCAAGAAGGGGGACGACGCCACGAACTACGTCTCCGACGCCATCGACGCGGTCCGGATGGGAAAGGCGCCGAAGGTCGCCAGCACCAAGCCCTACGGCTGTGCGATCAAGCGCGCGGCGAAGGGTGACGCGTGACCCTGGGGTCGCCCCACGCGCCGGCGGCGCGCGCCCTCGCGGCGTGCGCCGCCTGCTTCGTTCTCGCGTGCTCGGGCGGCGACAGCGCCTCACCCGCCGAAGACGCGCCTTCCGTCCATCCAGGTCTCGCTGACGCGGATGTCGGAGATCGCGGTCGCCTCGACCGCACGCGGGTCGTCCTCGAGGACGACGAGGTCCGCGAGCTTGCCCGGCTCCAGGCTCCCGATCTCGTGCTCCGAATGGCACTGCCAGGCCGCATTCCGCGTGACGGCGCGGATCGCGGACTCGACGGGCACGCGCTCGTCGGGAGCGAGGATCGTGCCGGGCTCCTTCCAGAGGTCGCGGACCACGGCGACGCGGATCTTGTGGAGCGAGCCCAGCGGTGACACCGGATCGTCCGAGTGCATCACCCAGCGCAGGCCCGCCGACTCGACCGCCGCACAGCGGTCGAGAAGCTGGACCTTCTCCGGTCCGAAGACCTGGTCGCGCATGACGTGGCCCCAGTAGTGCACGTGGTTGATCAGGAAGCTCGGCAGGACGCCGAGGTCCTTCATCCGCGCGATCTGCTCGTCGTGGAGGATCGAGCAGTGCTCGATCCGAATTCGCAGTTTCTCCACGTCGACGCCGTTCTCGCGCGCGCTCGTGACCGCGTCCAGGATGCTGTCGATCGCCGCGTCGCCGTTGCCGTGGAGCGCGAGCGGCCATCCCTGACGGCTGCGCCGGAGGACGAGCTCGCGGAGGTCCTCGGGCTCGACGTAGAACAGGCCGAGCGTGTCCTCGGTGAAGTACGGAGTCCGCTGGCGCCCGGTGAATCCCTGGTTGGAGCCGTCGGTGACGACCTTCCATCCGGCGACTCGCATGAGCGCGTCGCCGTCCTCCGGGCGGACCTCGGCCTCGTCGAACGACGGCCCGCCGCCGTCGTAGAGGTACGCGCGGATCCGCGCCTTCATGCGGCCGCCCTCGTACATCGCCCGGTAGTTCTCGAGCTCCCCGGCGCCCGAGAGCGCCCCCGTCGCCATGTCGCACAGCGTCGTGATGCCGAGCGCGGCCGCCTCGTCCCCCACGCCGCGGCCGGCCTCGACGAACGACGTCATCATCCGCCGCGCGGTGCCCTCGTCCCGCATGAGCACGGGGAGGTGGGACGCGGTCCCGTACAGAATGCCGTTGGGCGAACCGTCCTCGTAGCGCCCGTAGCTCGCGCCGGGCGGGTCGGGGGTGTCCTTCGTGAGCCCTGCGAGCTCCAGCGCGCGCCCATTGACGTACGCGATGTGCCCGGAGGCGTTCAGCACGAAGGCCGGCCGCGAAGGCGCGACCGCGTCGAGGTCGCGTGACGTGAGCTCCCGAGGCGGATCGAGGAGGCTGGGATCGAACTGACGCGCGCGGACCCACTCGTCCTCGCCGCCCGCCACGGCCTGCTCGTGAAGCCCACCCAGCGCCTCCAGCGCGTCCTCGAAGGTCGCGTGAACGAACGGCCCGACGTCGACGAAGTGCCCGAGCCCCGCCTTCATGGCGAAGTGCATGTGGGGCTCGATGAAGCCGGGCAGCACCGTCCGGCCATCGAGATCGATCACGCGGGCGCCGCGGCCGGCGGCCTCGGTGACCGCGTCATCCGTACCGACGGCAAGGACGCGTGTCCCACGGATCGCGACTGCGGTGTGGGAGGAGAACGCTTCGTCCACGGGCAGCACGGTGCCGCCGCGCAGGACGATCGTCTCCTCATCGGCGGAGGCGGAGCTGTCTCCCTTCTGGCACCCCGCGAGCCAGAGGAGAGCGCCGGCCCCGAGTCGGTTGAACTCACGTCGGTCGAGCATGGTTCCGATCCCAACAACCGAGCGAGCGACACGCAACCCGAGGCCGACGAGAGAAGCCCCTCGTGGTCGCCGGGTTGACCCCACGATCGACGTCGCATGGAAGGCACGCATGCACATTGCAAGTCCGCATGAATTGCCGGCTTTGCTGCGACTCACGGGAGTCGCCGCGGGACTCCTCGGGTAGCCGAAGCGTCGCTCCTTCCCGACGCGACGCGTGGACATCCGTCCGACTCGGCGACGACCGAGCGCGCTCCCCGCTGCGCTTCACGTGTCCCCCTCTTCCCAGGCCGCATCGATGCACCTTCCCACTGCCGCGCGCAAGCTCGCGCACCTCTCCCTCCCGCTCGCACTCGCCGCAACCGCCAGCGCGCAGGACATGGACCTCATGCCCTGCGCCGCCGACGGCGCTCCCCGTAGCGTCTTCGCCGCCACGCCGCTCGACTCCGGGCCGCTCTGGTACTGCATCAACTCGAATTGCCGGTTCAAGAAGCGGCCTGCCGACTTCCCCAACTGGACGCACACGACCAACACCGGGAAGCCGCCGCGCACCATCTGGATCGTCTCGTGCCTGCAGAGCACGTGGTTCGGATGGAGGTACGAGCACAACTCGCTCGCGCCCGGCAAGACCCAGTGGTCGCTCATCAACGTCCCCAGCGGCCACTGGAGCTGGATCACGAACTGGATCATCGATCCGTGGGGCTGGCTGCTCGACGACCACGAGCTCGCGCACAGCTTCAGCGAGCGCGACGAGTCCGGCCGGATCGTCGCGGAGACCTTCGGCACCGTCCAGGTCCAGCCGCGGAACGGCCTGGAGTCCGTGACGAGCAGCACCGCGATGATGCCCACGGATGAACAGCCGTGGTCCGTCGACCGGACCTACGCCATGACCCCGACCGGCATGACGATCGAGGAGGACTGGCACAGCAATTCGGACGACCTCATCAACCAGTTCGTGACCATGACGATCGTCCGTGACCCCGCGGGCTACATGCAGACGATGGAGGTGGACCGCGGCAAGGACGGCACGATCGACCACATGAGCGTCACCGACTACATCGAGCTCCCGAACGGAGACCTCGAGCTGACCCTGCGGGCCTACGACGGGAACGGTGATCTCGAGTCGGCGTTCGACGCCCACAAGACGTTCCAGGGCCAGGACACCACCATGGTCACGAAGTACGACGACGACGGGGACGGCGACGCCGACCGCATCGTGACGGAGACCACCGTGGTGACCGGCAACCTGCGCACGATCGTGATCGAGCGCGACGACGGCGCCGACGGCAGCGTCGACGAGACCGAGACGACCCTCGTCGAATTCCGCGGCGTCCGCGACTCCTCCCAGATCACCACGATCGAGGACGCGAACGGCCAGACCCTGGAGGTGGTCGCCATCGAACTGCTGCCGACGCCCACGGGCTACGTCCTCGACACGTTCCACGACGAGAACGGCGACTTCATCTACGACGTGCGGGAGACCCAGCTCTCCAACGTCGGTCCCTTCGGCAACGGGGTGGACGACGACTACCTGGGCATCGACAACAACATGGACGGCATCTACGACGCCATCTCGCACAACGCGGCGTTCAAGTCCCTGAACCGCGGCGTGTACGAGGAGGTCATCGGGACCGACGTCCGCAACGACGGGATCGTCGACGGCGTCGTCCGGCGGGTCGACACCATCGAGTAGTCCCGCCGCGCAGCTCCTCCCGTCGCTCCACCCGCGGTCCACCGCGGGTGGAGCCTTGCTCACGTCCATTCCCCCGGAGGTGCGCCTGCGCCTCCATGTCGACTGACTCCCACGACACCATGCTCGCACGCAACAAGATCCTCATCGCCGGCCTCGCGCTCTTCGGATCGCTCGGCTCGGCCCACGCAGACTTCGAGATCACGGCCCCGAACGGCCGACACTGGAAGGGAACCGAACTCGACGGAGGCGCGCCCAACGGCCCGCAGCGGCGCGCCGTCCAGGACGCCATCGACAAGCTCCGAGCGGCCGGCGAGATCAGCTGCGCCGACGGCCTCCAGAAGATGCTCAAGAAGTGCCGCATCTGCGTCGAATCCGGCAACGTCATCGACGACGCCTCCGTCAAGCCCGACAAGAAGTGCGGCGCGGAGGGCGACGGGATGCACGTCGCACCCCGGATCCTCGGCGGCGACTCCGACGTCCTGTGCTGCACTCTCGCCCACGAGTGGGTGCACGTGAATCAAAAGGGCGGCATGACGCGCGCCAAGCGCGAGCTGGAGGCCTACTGCTACGAGCTTGCTTGCCTCTGCAGGGTTCAGAACCCGAACGCGCTCATCCGGCAGCGCAAGCGCGTGGCGGCCTGCCGCAAGCTCAAGTACGCGCGGGTCGTTCGCCGCCAGGAGAGCGGCAACCGAGCCATGCTCACGTCGACCTATCTCGACGAGCACGTCGGCGCGCACATCCTGTTCAGCGGAGGGGACTCCTTCGCGGACATCGTCCCGGACGGCCCGACGTTCTACAGCGCGGGGACGACCGAGAACCTGTACACGCTGGCCATGGCGACGCCGCTCGACCTGGAGCTGGTGCCGGTCGCCAGCCCGACCGGCGGCGCGGTCGTCGTCGTGTCGGGGACCGACGCGAGCGGCTCTGGCGTGCTGCAGTACCTCGACATCGACGAGCAGACGGGCGCCGTCGTCTCCTCGCTGGCCACCGTGCCGCTCGGCGCTGGCGTTCCGCTCGCGGTCCAGGCGATCGACTGGCAGGGCACGGTGATCCTCTGGTACCTCGATCCGGTGGCGGACGAGATCCGCACCCTGCTCGACGGCGACGGCGACGGCCTGCCCGACTTCGCGCTCCCCTTCCCCTACGCAACGGCGGCCACCTTCCCGTCTCTCGCAAGCGCCGAGGACCTGGTGCGCCTCAACGACACCGACTTCGACCTCTTCGTCACCTCGAAGAACCTCCACTTCGGCGGCGGCCTGCCCGAGGACGACGTGAACTTCGACCTGCTCCAGGACACGAACCAGGACTTCGTCGCGGAGGCGGTCGTGCCGTCCACCGGCGCGGACATCATCGCGCTCGCTCCGGCGATCACGAACGGTCCGTACTTCGGCGAGACGACCGTCGACCTGTTCGGGAGCCCCGGTGCGCTCATCCACGTCCACGACGTGACGGACGCAGGGCAGCTCGGGACGTTCCTGGGCGCGGTGACGCTCGACGGGAACGGCGAGGGTTCGCTGCCGCTCGCGACGCCGCTCGTCGAGCTGACGCGGATCGCTGCCGAGGACCAGACCGGCACCATCTCCATCCCGTGGGTGCCCCTCACGGTGCGGGCGACCCGTCCGTACGGAAGCGCATGCCCGACGGCCGGCGGACACCTCCCGACCGCGTACCTGCCGGAGGACGCGTCGCTGGGCTCGACCTCGCGCTGGTCCCTGATCGTGGGTGAGCCGAACCAGACCGTCTCCCTGATGCTGTCGTTCTCGACGGCGAACACGCCGCTCGACATGTTCGGAGCGGTCGGGTGCACGCTGCTGGTGGGGCCGGCCTCCTTGACCCTCACGACGCAGACGAACCTGTGCGGCGATGCCGTCGCGACGGTGCCGGTCCCGAACGACCCCGCCCTCGTCGGCCTCGACCTGTTCGGGCAGTACGTCGTCTACGACGCCGCGAGCCCCGGCGGCTTCGTGACGTCGAACGGAGTCGGCGTGCGCGTGATCCCCTAGCCCGCTGAACGACGGGCGAAGGCTCGAGCGAGGCGGGGCCGCATGCGGCCCCGCCTCGCCATTGCTTCACCGGAGCGCGGCGACCCCGAGTGCGACGGAGAACTGCTCGCACCAGATGTACGCCTCGTCGTACGCGGAGACGTCGAGACCGGCGGGTAGCGCGTAGCTCTGGGAGCCCGTGTTGGAGCGCAGCGGCGTGAACGTGGTCGACGTGTCGTACGTGCCCCCCTTGCCGAAGCCGATCTTCGGATCGGGCGCACCGTCGAGCGAGAAGTCGTCCGCGAGGCGCAGGACGAGCCCGCCATCCACCTCGACGACATCGACGCCGCCCGTGACGACGTGGTCGTTCCGACCGTCGAACGTGCCCTGGAAGAGCGTCGTGCCGCCTTCGACCGCAGTGGGGTTCACGGCCGCGGCGGGGGAATCGTCGACCTGCGCTCCGCTGCATGCGACGAGGAGGAGGACCGCGAGGGAGAGAACGAGGTGCTGGAGGTGCTTCATGGGATCGAACGATTCGGAGGTGGGGACGAGACGGCGAGGTAGACCGATCTGTCTACCGCATCCATGGCCCGTGGAACGAAAGGCCCCGACCTCCGTGACCGGCCTCCCTCCGGAAGTTGACGCTGCCGCCGTCGTCGCCCATCGTTCGGCGGCCGCCCGCCCGCCATGCAGCTCACCCCGGTCCTCCTCGCCGCCGCC
>JBCDGE010000101.1:0-27601 GCA_038757895.1 Planctomycetota bacterium
CTCCGACTCCTCGGCGACCGTGCCCGCGCGGAGGACGCGACCCAGGAGGTCTTCGTGAGCCTGCTCCCCCCCGATGATGGCCCCGACGAAATCCCGACGAACGGGCGCGCGTGGCTCGTGCGCCGTGCCCTACAGGCCGCGCGCGACCAGCTCCGCTCCGACCGCCGCCGCCGCGCGCGGGAGGCGGAGCGCGCGGACGCGGCGCGCGCCGAGGAGGAGGTCACCCCCGCCGAGCGCGCGGAGCTGCGCGACGCGGTCGCGCGGCTGCCCGAGCCGCTCCGCGAGTGCGTCGAGCTCCGCTACTTCGGCGGCCTCCCCGCCCGCGAGGTCGGGGCAGCCCTCGGGCTCGCACGCCGCTCGGTCGACGAACGCCTCGCGGCGGCGCGTACGAGGCTGCGCGCGGAGCTCACCGGGAGCGCCGGTGTCGCGCTGGTCGCGGCGCTCGACCCGAGGTGGATGGCGCCACACGTCGACCCGTCGCCGGCGCTCCGCGCGCGACTGGACGCGCTCGCGCTGCAACTGGGTGGCGCGACCGCGGCGGGCGGCGTGCTCGCGTGGACCTCGGGCGCGGGCGTCGTCGCGCTCGCCGCCGTCGCGACCCTCTGGGACCGCAGCGACTCCGCCGTCGAGCGCGCCCGCGGGGACGTGCAGGTGACACACGACCACGAGGAGGACCTGCAGCGGCCCGACGGCGAGCTCGAGCCCGTGCCCGTCGCGATCGACCGGGTCGTCGCCGCGCAGGAGCCTCGGACCGCGGCGGCACCTCTGACGCCGGACGATCCCGCGCCGGCATTCCTCGTCGAGGTCGTCGACGAAGCCGGGGCGCTCGTGGACAGCGGCACGCTCGTCCTCACCGCGTCGAGCCCGGGCGCCGGGAGGCCCCGCCCGCTCGGCCCGTCGTCGGGCCCGTGGGCATTGGGGCCGCGGCCGTTCGCCGGGGCGAACCCGATCCCGCTGCCGGCCCGACCGCCCGAGCTCGGGAACGTGCTCGTCCAGGCGAGCGCCTTCGCACCCGGCTACGGCTCGGCCGTGCCCGCGCTCCTCGAACCACAGGACGAGGTCCCTCACGTCGTTCGACTCGTCCTCCCCGCGCCGCAGGACCTGTCGCTGGAGGTATTCGCGGACGGTCTCGGGGACGCCGTCCCCGACGCGCTCGTCGTCGCGGTCTCCGAGCTGGAGCGCGCGGGCACCGAGGCGCGTGGCGCGTCGACCCCGGTGGACGGACGCTTCGTCGTGCGCACCGACGCGCTCGGGCGGTGCGACCTCGTGGGACTCGGCGGAGGCCGCCTGATGCTGGAGGTCCACGCCGAGGGCTATCGCGTGCGGCAGGTCTTCGGGCTCCCGCTCGGCGGGCACGTGCGACTGTCGCTCGTCCCCGACGCGTCCAGCGCCTCCGTGACGGCGACCGTCCGCGGGCCGGACGGCGCGCCCGTGGCGGGGCTCGACGTCCACTGCGCGTACCTGTCGATGAGTGGATCGTCGGTCGTGCGGACCGACGCGTCCGGCGTCGCGCGCTTCGAGGGGCTCCGCTCGGGGCACCGGGTGGTGCGCCTGGACCAGCAGCAGACCGCCGCCCGTGCGCATGGGAAGGGCTGGCCGAGCGAGGGACGAGTGATGGAGCGGCGTCTGTACCTGGGCGAGGGTGCGACGGAGAACGTCGCGCTCGGCTTCGCACAGGGCGATGCGGCCTGGCACGTCGAGCTAGTCGACTCGGACGGGCGCCCGGTCGTCGGTCGCCACGTGACGCTGCGGAAGGACTCGCTGCGAGAGGGCCGTACGGACGAGACGGGGCACGTCGCCTTCGAGGGACTCGAGCCCGGCGCGTACTACCTCTCCTGGGGCGACCGATGGCAGCCGGGCGCGCACCTCGTGCGCGCCGGCGAGACGCTGCGCTCGCGCTTCGTGCAGGGCGACCGCACCCTGCGCGGGACGGTCCGGCTGGAGGACGGCACCCCGGTGTCGGGCGCGCTCCTCGCGTTCGGCGACCTCTACATGGAGTCGGCGCGCACGGACGAAGAGGGCGCCTTCGCCGTCGCCGGCGCGCCGCCCGGCGACTACTACGTCCACGTCGACGTCCGCGGATACCCCGGCGTCACGACCCCGGTCACGGTCGACCCCGGCCTGGACCCGGCGCCGCTCGACCTCGTCGTCCCCCGCGGCGGCACGCTGCGCGTCCGCGTCGACGGTGCGGGGGCGCGCCGGCTGATGGTCGCCGCGGTCGGCGAGGCCGGCCGCACCTCGTGGTTGCAGCCGGACCCGACGGCGAGCGCGCGGTACGAATCGTCACCGCTCGCCCCGGGCCCCTACACGCTCCTCGTGCGCGAGGGCCGCGAGACCATCCACGAGACGACCGTGCCGGTGATCGTGCGGGCGGGAGAGACGACCGAAGCGAGCCTGGATCTCCCGCACTGACCGCTACGGGCGCGTCATTGAAGACTCACGGCACGAGCACGACCCGCCACGCGCTCGTCGTGTTCAAGCCGCTCCCGCCGGGCCCGCCCGGGTCGAGGTACACCGCCTGCACCGCCCAGGTCGCGCCCGCCTCCCACTCGGAGATCCCCGGCGTGACCTGCGGCCCGCTCGTCCAGTCCACCGAGACAGTCGCCGCGCCCGCCGCGTCGAGCTGGAGCGGATCGGTGAGCCGGAACGCCGGCCGCGCGAGGCACAGCGTCCCGTCGAACGCCGGCACCGGCGCCTGCGGCACGCCGTAGAACACGACCGCCATCTCGTCCGGCGGGCCATCCTCCAGCGAGAGCGTCATCCGTTCGTCGCCGACGCGCGTCGGCCCGTTCCACAGGAGACGGGCCGGGCTGCCCGTCGAGTTCGGTGCGCCAACGCAGATCTCCTCAGCATCGCCCGGTGCGCCCCGGTAGACCCAGATACGGCCGGCGCCGAAGTGCTGGTCGTCGTTGCTCAGATCTCCGAACCCCCATTCCGATCGACCGTCGCCGTCGAGGTCGCCGAAGAGACGGGGATACCAGAGGAACTCAGCGGCGTCCGCTCGCCGACGCCGCGACCAGAGCAGAGTGCCCGTCCGCAGCGAATAGACGTTGATGTACCCCGGATCGCCCACCCCGTTCGCCGGCCACGGTGCCGACACGATCAGATCGGGGACACCGTCTCCGTTCACGTCCTGCCCGCCGTCGAGCTGCTGCCCGAAGTTCGCGTACTCCAGCGTCGAGCCGTTCTCTCCCTGGAAACGGTACGCGACCTCACCGGTACTGCCGCGATAGACGAAGACCTCGCCTGGCGCCGGCGAGCTGTTCGGTCCGAGAGTGGCTCCCGTCGCGAAGTCATCGATTCCGTCGCCGTCGAAGTCGCCGACCCCACACACGTCGAGGCCGATCGGGAATTGCCCCTGCCCCAAGATGTCGTGGATCACGGCCCCGGTGGCGCCCGAGATCACGAGCACGCGGTTCTGGCCGATGAGCCCGATCGCGTAGTCGGGGACGCCGTCGCCATCGACGTTGCCGATCCGCCGCGCCGACGGCCGAAACGAGCCCAGGTCGGCGTGGGATCGGATGAGATGGCCGTCGGGCCCCCCGTAGACGTAGAGGTCATCGCCGAACTCCTCGCCGAGGATCACGTCGTCGAAACCGTCCTGATCGACGTCGCCGAGCGGGGCCACGAAGGCTCCCCAGTCATCGACACCCGGGTCCGGAAAGATATGGAGGGTCGAGCCGTCGACGCCGCTGTAGACGCGCACATCCGGAGGTGCGCTCGTCGGGCTCGCGAAGACACTGCCGCGGAGGGCATCGGGCGTGCCGTCGCCGTTGAAGTCACCGGCCGAGTGCACCCAGAACGTCAGCCCGGCATCCAAGTGGCCGAAGACCGGCGGCAAGATCAGCCGGAGCGTGCGACCTGAGACGAATGCGACCGCACCGTCCTCTTCGAACCCGTTGCTGAGCGCACCGTTCATGAACCCGACGATGAGATCGGGAATCCCATCGTGATCGACGTCGCCCGCCATTTCTGCGCGAACGATCTGATCGAGCGTTCGTCCGTCGAACGTCCCGTACAGGTCCTGTGGATGAGCAACGTCGCAGAGGAAGAGCACAAGGCCGACTGATCCGAGTGGTGCGAACTTGGATGCGAGCGACATCAGTCCTCCTCCACGTAAAGCCTCAAGCCTCCGATCCCATCCGAGACGATGAGCGCTCGCTCGACGCCCGGCGACGCTGGACGGACCCGGACGGCGAACGGGTTGCCTGGCGTCTCGACCGCGACCTCGGCCAGAGGGTCGAATCCAAACTGCTCGCCCGGGCCCGGGTCCCGGTCTCTGAAAGTGAGGACCGCGATCCCGTGGTCGTGCACGCCGGCGTAGACCACTGCTTGCGTCGAGCTGACCTGATCGACCGATATCGACCAGACGATCCCCATCGGACGGCCCGGTGTCGAGCTCGCAGGCGCAAAGTACCGAGCGTCATCTCGAAGCCGCTCAGGCGCGTCCCAGCGATCGACTAGCACGGGGTCGACCCCGTCGAGGATCTCGGTGATGTCATACACGAGCACACTGCCGCCGAAGTCGGCACACACGAGCATGACACGTTCTCCCGAGGATGTCTGGATCGAGAACGAATCGACCTCGAACGCGGAACTTCCCGGCTCGTCGAAGATGATCCAAGGGAGTGTCGTCGATCCTTCGGGGTAGCCGAATTGCACCTCGGAGAAGGTGCTGGTCGGTTGGAAGCCACTCTCGATGGCATCCGGGTCGGAGATGTCCCAGAACTGGACGAAGCCGTGGTCGAAGCGATCTTGTAGCTGCTGATGGCGCGGCGACGACGCGAGTGCTGCGGGACTGAACCACGCGTCGAACGCATTGTCGACTGCGTTGACCCCGACGAGGCGCTTCGCGCGAACCTCCGGGGAGTTGGTGAGGTAGAAGCAAGGACTCGCGAACACCCACCCGCCGTCCGGCCGCGCGGGCGTGGCGGGGAGCTGGATGCAGCGCCCACCCCATGCGATCGAGTTCGCGGCGTCGTTCATGACCGGGAACAGGGTGTTCCACCACGATTGAGCGTCCTTGAACTCCTGCGTGGGGCCGCTCGATGCCGGACCGCCGGGCTCATCGAGCTGATCGTTGGGCATCGGGTCGTACTCGGGGTGGCAGTTAAGTGAGGCGATGGACCATGCTGCGTTCCATGGTCTGACCGCTCCGCTTCCACCGGGAATAGGCGTCACGATGGAAAGGAGTTCATCTCGATCCACCACCTCGATCGAGTCGGGGGTGCCTGCTCGCGAGTAGAAGACGAGTGAGTCCCTGGACGCGGCTGGCGACGTGTACACCATGTTGACCCAGTCCGTGTACTCCTTCGGCGTCGTCGTCGCAGTGTCGTAGCCCCCGCCTCGACCGGTTCGTCCCCAGCGGTCCTCGGCGTAGTCGATGAACCACGTGTCGTCCTGGGTCACCGCCGGAGGGCTCGCGGCCAGATCGACCGTCATCTTGAAGAGCCCCCACCGGAGGACCCCGAGCGCGCTCCCTCCCGGATCCTCCGCACGTCCGACGAACCAGTTGGTCGTGGTCCCCTCGACCCACTGACAATCGTCCTTCGGCGCGAGGCCGGTGACCATCCTCAGGTCGCCCGTGAAGGTGTTCGGGAACGTCCCGGCCGGCGGCGAGGGTCCGACGGGAGCGATCTCCAGACCCGCCCCGGAAGGCTGCGTTCGAAGCGCGCCCTCGTGCTGGAGCTGGCGGTCGTCGTTCACGCCCGTGTAGATCGCATTCGGGTCCGCCTCGCACCAGCCGACACCGAACGTGTAGCGACCGGGTACGTCCGCCTCGTTCCGCTGGTAGAAGTGCGGCGGATCGCCCTCGAACCAGGACCCGAGCTCGAACGTGCTCAGGCAGACCCCCTGCGTCTCGATCCCCATCAATGACTGCACCGAGGAGATGCCGTCGTGGAGGACGAGGATCTCGTCCGGGTTGCGCATGGTCTGATCCCGAGGCGCCCAGTGGACGCCCCCTCCGACCTCGTGGTAGCCGAGCTCACTCGCTGCCGCCTCCGGGAACTGCGTCGTCCCGAGCGTCGCGGTGTCGTAGACGATCGTCGCGCTTCGACGAGAACCCACCGCGACGCTGATGTCCAGCGGGACGCCGCCGACGCCGTAGAAGGAGTGGAGGTACGGCGCGCGCGGCGCGAAGACGTCGCTGAGGACCATGAACGGCGATCCCGCGCAGGTCGTGACGAGCAGTGGCCCGTCGACGGACACGCTGCCTGCCGGAGGATCGACCAGCGAGATCCGCCGCGTGTACAGGAAGCCAGAGAAGTCGACGAGCTCACCCGCGGAGTTGAGCTTTGGAGGCATGTTCGTCGGCCGAATATGGATGCGACCTCCCCCCGCGAACGGAATCGAAACGTCCGCACCGCCGATATTCCAGGGGATCGTCAGCGGCACGGACTGCGCCACGCCCTCGTGGTGGTCGATGCGCATGGTTGGAGACCATGGGTCAGCCTCGAGGTCGAACCTGACCCAGTTCAGGTGATCGACTGCCGCGTAGACGAAGTGCCTCCGCTCGGTCCCCACGACGTCGTCTTGAACGACGACGTCGAGGAACGCGGGCGGATCGTCGCGCAAGAGCTCGTCGAACCTGGCGGACCTCGACGTGTCGTAGATCTCGAGGTTCTCGTACCACTCGACCGGATACCCCGACGCGTTGTTCCCGCCCCCCGCGTCGGTCGTGTATGCCGTGCCGTCACCGAACACCGGACCCCATTCGCGATTCGTGATGATCGACTGAACGATCGGCACCGTCCCGCCACCGGGGCCGCCCATCCAAGGGTAGGCCGCGGCCGAACCGATCGGTCCCGGCGTGACAGCGATCCGGACGAGGCCACCGGCCTGCATCGCAACGTAGATCGAGGCTCCCTCCCCGAGACCGTTGGCGTTCTCGTTCTGGTCGACGGCCATTCCGAGCGCGTAGCTCGTCGCAAACGTACGCTCGGACGTATTGGGCGGACCCGGAGGCCGCTGGAGCAAACGCACCTGCTAGACCGGATCGAGTTCCGAACCCGTCTCGGGAGCCGTCGTCGCGAGCAGGTTCTTGATCTCGTTCGTCCGATAGAACCGGAGGACCGAGTCGTCCTTCTTCGCGAAGGTCGCCGCGAGGAACGTCTCGGGGCCGATCTTCACCAGCTCGAGCTGGTTGCAGAAGCGACGGCTCTTCTGCATCGAGACCGGGTTGTTCGGGTTCCCACGGTCGTCGATGCGTACCGCATGATTCAGTCCGCCGCCCGCGGGGTCGGGATCCACGGCCCACAGCCCCAGTCGGCCACATGCGACGTAGAGCACGTCGTCGGCGTCGTTGAGCGGATTGCCATCGTCATCGGCATCGACAGCGTGCGCCGGGTCGAGGAGCATCTCGGCCGGCACCGCTCCGAGCGAGCCGACCTGGATCGAGTTCACATGGCCCGGCATGAGCTGCGACCCCGAGGGCGCACCGACCAGCGAGAGGTCGATGACCGCGATGCGTCCCCCTTCGCCAAGATAGAGGAACTCCAGGTCGTCCGTCCCGACGAACGTGTTCGGCGACGAGACCGGATGAACGTCGGCGAGCTTCGTGAGGGTCCCCTGGGCGACAGCGAGCGCGCTGCCGGGAAGCGCCAGCCATAGGGAGGACGACAACGCGAGTCTGCAGTTCATCATGTCGATCAGACGGGTAAGGAAAGGGGTCGAGCCGGGATGGCCGACCTGTCGGGGTCACCGCGGTCCGCGCCACGGCGGAGTGCGCGCACGGTGAAGAGCCGAAGCGCGAGAGGTCAGAGGGCCCGCGGGGAGATCACGTAGATCCCCCCGTCCAGCACCGCCCCGCTGCGACCGTCGACCAGGGCGAACGGGGCGACCCTCCGCGCGTCGAAGTCCTGGCGCGGCAGCGCGCGATCCACCCTCGTGAAGGTCGCCCCGCACTCGTCGGCCGCCTCCTCCAGCGAGTCGCGGACGAGCGCGATCGGCCATCGATCCCGGTACCGCGTGCTGTCCAGGTGACGGTCGAGCATCACCGCGTAGCGTCCATCGATCCTCGACCGTGTCGCGCTCGTCGCGCCCGTGTCCGTGCCCTCTTCACTCATCGTGAAAGGGGGGAACGAAGCCAGCACGGACGGCCGTCACGGTTCCCCGGAAAAGTCGTACAGGACCACCGCCGGCGGTGCCGCGCGCGGGACGATCCACGATCCGGGATGGTCGTGGCGCGCGGGGGATTTCCTATTTCCTCGGTCTGGAGGCCCCGAAGTCCTGCGACTCGCCCGCGATCGACGGAAATGGGCTGCAAGGCGGGGTGCCGATCCTGACACTCTGAGGCGCCCCGAAGGCACGCGATGAAGATCAGCGGCTTCTCCTTCCTGCGCAACGGCGCCAAGCTCCACTACCCGATCGTCGAGGCGATCCGCTCGGCGCTCCCGCTCGTCGACGAGTTCGTGATCGCGCTCGGCGACTCGGACCCCGACGACGACACGCGCGAGCGGATCGAGGCGATCGGGTCGGACAAGGTCGTCCTGTTCGACACGGTCTGGGACCTGGAGCGCTACCCGCGGGGCATGGAGCACGCGCACCAGACCGACCTCGCCAAGGAGCGCTGCTCGGGGGACTGGTGCCTCTACCTGCAGGGCGACGAGGTCCTGCACGAGGACGACCTCGACTCCATCCGCGCGTCCTGCGAGCGCTGGAACGACGACGAGCGCGTCGACGGGATGCTCTTCGACTACGTGCACTTCTGGGGCGACTACGAGCACGCCCACGACAGTCACGCCTGGTACAAGCAGGAGGTCCGGCTCGTCCGCAACGACCCGGACATCCACAGCTTCCGGTCGGCCCAGAGCTTCCGCCGCATTCCGAACTTCGACGGCGTCAGCTACCGCGAGAAGGAGGGCACGGAGAAGGTCGTCGTCGTGCACTCGGGCGCACGCATCTTCCACTACGGGTGGGTCCGGCCGCCCGCGACGATGCAGACGAAGCGGGTGTACTTCACGCGCAACCACCGCGGACACAGCGCGGCCGAGGAGCTGCGCACCGACGAGAGCGAGCAGTTCGACTACGGACCGCTGGACCGGATCCCGCGCTTCGAGGGGACGCACCCCGCCGTGATGGCGGAGCGCATCGCCGCGTTCGACTGGCGCGACCAGCTGCGCGACGACTCGCGACCGAGCGAGCGGACCGAGGCGCACGACCACGAGGCGCTGCGCGACCGCGCGATCACGTGGCTGGAGCGGACGTTCTTCGGCGGCCGCCACCTCTTCGCGTCACGGAACTACGTGATGCTGGAAGGGCTGCCGCTGCCGAGGAAGCAGAACCCGGCGACGCTGCGCCGATAGCGGACGCTGAGCCGACGGCTAGCCGTCGTCCCCGTCGTCACCGGCCGCTTCGCCGCCGGTTCCCCCAGCCGCCTGCTTCTCCGCCGCCTCGCGCAGTCGCTCGGCGATGGGATTGGGCCTCAGCTCGATCTCCTTCACGCTCTGGAGGTAGTCGAGGACCGGCTTCGCCTGTTCCAGGCCCACCTGGGCGTGGAAGTGGAGGTTGAATCCGTGCGGTCCCGGTGCGTCGATCAGCGCGGGCTGGAGCGTCAGCATCGCCTTCACGACGTCGAGCATGCCCATCATCGTCGCGCAGAACAGGTCCATCCGCGCGCCGCGCGCGAGCAAGAGCTCGACGATGTCCTTGCGGCCCATGTGCGACGCGCCGCCGAGCCCCGTCTCCCAGTCGCCGCCGCCCCAGTCCATCGCCGCGTTGACGAGCATCGGCTCGCGGTCGAGCAGCGTCTTCGTCATCTCGGGGTCGGAGTGCGCGAAGATCACGAAGTCCTGGACGAGCGTGCGGTTGATCTGCTCGCGCTTCCAGCCGGGCTGGAACCCGGGCGGGTCGTAGTCGCGCGCGAACTGCGCCTCGCGCGGGCGCGGGACGTCGTCGGCGGGCTCGGGCGACGCCGGCTCGCCCTCCTGCGCTCCACGCGCGGACGACCAGGCCGATGCAGGCACGGCGACGAGGAGGCCGGCGGCGGTCGCGGTGAAGGTCCGACGATCGAGACGGTGGGTCATGGCGTTCCGCGAGCGGCGGCTCGAAGGGTTGCGATCCGGGCGCCCCGCCGATCGACGGCGGCGTATATTGCGATCGAGTCGCAGTATCAACAAGGCCCCCCGCTGCACGGGCCCACGCACGGCCTCCGCGCCCCGAACTCTCCACCGCACCCTCCCTGGACCATGCGCGCTTCCATCGCCCCCCTCGCCGCCACCCTGTCCGCGCTCTTCACCCTCCCTGCCACGGCGCAGGAGTGGACGCGCTTCCAGAACGGCGGCGTCGCGCCCGCGGACGGCGCCGCGCTCCCGGTCGAATGGAGCGCCGAGAAAGGGATCCTCTGGAGCGTTCCCGTCGACGGCTACGGCCAGTCGACGCCACTCGTCCGCGGTGGAACCGTCTACGTCACGTTCACGGCGGGCGAGATGAAGGACGTCTATCACGTTCGCGCTCTCGACCTCGACACCGGCGCGACGAAGTGGGACTACGAGCTGGAGAACAGCGCGCCGGAGAAGAACTCGGTCATGGTCAGCCGCGCCGCGCCGACGCCGGTCGTCGACGACGCGGGCATCGTCGCGTTCTTCGAGGGCGGCAACCTCGTCGCGCTCGACCACGAGGGCAAGAAGCGCTGGGAGCGCGACCTGGTCGCGGAGTTCGGCAACGTCAAGGCCCGCCACGGGCTCGCCGCATCCCTGGAGCACGACGGGGACGTCGTCTACGTCTGGGTCGAGCGCGAGGCGGAGCCCTACGTCCTCGCGGTCTCCAAGGAGACGGGCGAGACCGTCTGGAAGGCCGAGGGCGCCGGCGGTACGAGCTGGGCGAGCCCGCGGCTCGTCGACGTCGCCGAGGGCGAGCGTCACCTCGTCCTGAGCGGCTCGGGGCGCATCGTCGGCCTGGATCCGGCGAACGGTGAGCGCCTGTGGGCGATCGAGGACGTGTCCAACAACACCTCCAACACGCCGATCCCGCTCGGCGACGGGCGCTTCCTGGTCGGCGCGAGCGAGGGCCGCGGCGCCCAGCCCGCGGGCGCGCCCAAGTCGAACGGCGTCGTCGAGATCACCAAGGACGAGAACGGCGCCTTCGCAGCCGAGTACGTCTGGCGCGCGCGGCGCGCGATGTCCTCGTTCGGCTCCCCTGCCGTATCAGGGGACAACGCCTACTTCGTGAACCGCGCGGGGGTCGTGTTCTGCATGGACCTGGAGACCGGCGAACAGCACTACTCCGAGCGCTGCGCCGAGTCGATCTGGGCGACGCCGATCGCGGTCGCGGACCGCGTGTACCTGTTCGGCAAGGACGGCACCACGACAGTGGTCAAGGGCGGCGACACCTTCGAGGTGCTGGCCGAGAACACGCTGTGGGTGAACGAGGAGCCGGAGCCCGAGCCGGAGTCGGAAGAGGGCGAAGGAGGACGCCGGCGCGGCAACTTCGGCGGCCCGGTGCTCTACGCCGCCGCGCTCTCGAAGGACCGGATCGTGATGCGCCGCGGCGATCAGGTGTACTGCGTCGGTTCGCGCCGCGCGCAGTGATCCAGCGGCGGGACTACTCCAGCTCCCTGAGGTAGGCCGCGAGGTCGGCCCGGTCTGCCGGGCCGAGCGCGGCGCCGTGCCCCGGGAGCGCGAGCACGTCCTCCAGCGTTCGGAGCCGCCCATCGTGAAGGTACGGCGCCGTCGCCCACACGCCGCGCAGCGTCGGCGTGTCGAACCCGACGCCGCCCAGCGGTGCGCCGTTCCCGAGCCCGGACGACGGCAGCGCCGTCCCGACGTCGTGCCTCAGCCCGTCGGTGAACGTCGGCGGCGCGTGGCACGCGGCGCAGCCTGATGTAGTGAAGACCGTCTCGCCGCGGATCCCCGCCGCCGTGCGCGCGCCCGACGGATCGCGGTGCGGGCTGCGCGGGAACTCGTCGAGGGAAGCCACGTAGGCGGCGAGGTCGTCGAGGTCGACGGACAGCCCGGCCTTGGGCGCGCCGAGCGGGTCCGCGGTCGCCGCGAACTGCGCGGCGTCGAGGAACCCGAAGCCGCCACCGAGCGACCGGATCGGCCCCTCGAAGTCCTGCACCTCGTCGAAGTTCGCCGACCAGTGCAGCAGCCCGTGCCCGAGCCCCGCGCGCCCCGTCAACGGGACCGTGTTGCGAAGCCCCTCGCCGAGCTGCATGAAGTCCCAAACCGCAGCGTCGCCGCCGCCCTCGAGATGGCACGTCGCGCAGGAGTGGTAGCCGTCGCGCGCCATCCGCAGGTCGGTGGCGTCGTGGAAGATCCGCTTGCCGCGCAGGACGTTCGGGGCAAGCGCCTCGGTGGCGACGAGCGACGTCCGCGCGATCCGCGGCGCGTCGGCGGCTCGACCCGCGAGCAGGTCGCGGATGTCGAACACCGACACCGCGCGGTCGAGGGTCTCGTGCACGAAGAGCTTGCTGGCGAGGCGATTGATCGCGAGCCCGCGCGGGCCGGCGCCGACCGGAAGCTCGGCGACGTGCTCGCCGCGCCAGGTGTCGTACACCTCGACCGCATTGCTCCCCATCACCGCAACGAACACGAGGTCGCCGCGCGGGCTCGTCAGGCACGACTGCGCGAGCGAGCGGTCGTTGAGGTCGACGCGGGCACCGAGGTCCTCCGTCCCCGTTCCGAGGTCGACACGGGACACGATCGTCCGCACCGTGCTCTCGAAGTCGAGGTCGAGCCCGTCCCGCCAGCCGCCGCGTACGACGTTGTCCTTCTTCGACGCGACGAGCGCGGAGTGCTCGTCCGGCGTGATCGCGATCGACCCGAGGTAGTTCGGACGGCCTCGACCCGAGGCCTCGGTGTCGGGTCCGGGGTCGTCGGCGAGTTCGACGTCACGGGCGACGGCGAGCGTCGCGCCGTCGAGCTCCAGGACGCGTGCGGGCGATCCACCCGCGAGGAACGGCGTGACGAAGATGCACGCGCCGTCGCCGGTGATCGCGAGCCCGCGCGGCATCCGTCCGACGTCAGCGCTGTCACCGATCGTGCCGTCGAAGGCGAGCCGCACGACGCGCTCCTCCCCCTCCAGGCAGACGATCGGATCGATCGCACCCTCCGCCAGAACGAGGCTGCCGGGCGCGGCGCCGTGGTCGAGCGCGAGGTCCGCGAGCGTCGCGCCGTTCGTCCCATCGAGCACGACGACGCGATCCGCGTCGCGGCACGTCACCCAGACGCGGTCCTGCGCGTCGACCGCGACCGACGTCGGGCGCGCGGGCACCGGGACCTCCCACGCCTTCGCCGAGGTCGACCCGAGGATCGCCGTCACCGTGTCGTTGTCATGGTTGGCGACGTACAGCAGCGATGCGCCCTCCGCGATCGAGCTCGCGCTCCGCGTGAGGAGCGCCGCGAGCGGACGGTGCACGATCTGGACCGCCGCCGCGCCGCCCTGACCCGACGCATTCGTCGCCGTCACGATCGCCGTGTAGCGGCCCGGCGCCGCGTACGTGTGACTCGTCGCCGGGAAGGGCGACGGCGGCGTCGGAGGACTCCCGTCACCGAAGTCCCACGAATAGCCGGTCGGGACCCCGCCTCCGACGAGGTCGACGTCGAACAGGATCGCGTCTCCCACGAGCGACGGGCCGAGGCTCTCGGCAGAGATCCGCGGCGGCCCCGCGTTGCCGCTCGGCGGGGCGCCGGTGCGGAACGTGGAGCGGAAGGCCGGACCGGCGTTGCCGACGACGTCGCGTAGCCCGTCGACCACGACCTCGTAGGTCGTGCCGGGCGCCAGCGGCTGCTCGGGCTCCAGGTTCACGATCGCGCCCTGGAGGCCCAGCCGCGCGGGGATCCCGGTCGGCGACGACGTCGGGACGCCGACGGGCCGCAGCCGGATCCACGCCGGCCCGAGCGATCGCAGGTCGATCTGGTCCGACATCGACAGCCCGACGCGCGTCGTCGTGGCGGCGCCCAGCGCGCCGTCCGCCGGATGCACCCACGTCACCTCCGGTCCCGTCGTATCGGGCTCCATCGCGTGCGGCACGAGAGCGGAGCGTCCCTCGTGGTCGTTGCCGATGAACGTGACGTTGCCGAGCGGCACCGCGAAGTCCTCGTCCGCGTCCGCCACGCCGGTCGTCCCCGACCCGACGAGCGCGCGCGACGCGAGGTCGAAGCGAAGCGCGTGGTCCGAGAAACCAGCGTGGAACACGCCGTCCTGGATCGCGCCGTAGCCGCCGTCGCCGAGCGCGTCGCCGACGGCTGGCTCGGGCGTGATCGACCCGTCGTGCCCGATGCGATGAACGTAGAGCCGCTCGGGGTCGCCCTGTCCGCCGGGCTCCAGCAGGAGGCCGCCCGCGAACAGGTGGCTGTAGCCGCGCGGTCCGAACTCGACCGCGATCGGCTCCGGCCGGACGGGATCGGACGCGTCCATCGTCAGGATCGCGCCCGAGGGGTTCGACGTGACGACGAGCAGGTTCCCGATCGCCTGCACGATCGACGGACCGATGCCCCCCAGCTCGCCGGTCGGCAGGTGGTTGGCGAGCACGGGCGCGTAAGGGTCGATCGCGTCCACGACGAAGAGCCCGGCGTTGCGACCGCCGACGTAGATGTGCCGTCCCTGCCAGCAGACCCACCAGTTGCCGGCGTAGTTCCCCGCCTCGATCCCCGGGAGGTCGAGATCGGCGCAGAGCGTCAACGCCGGGACGTCCGTGCAGTCCCAGATCTGGATCCCCTCCAGCGTCTGGAGCGCCGCGTAGCTCCGTGCGCCGATGCGGGCGAGCCCGAACCCGTGCGGCTCGCGCAGCCGGTGCGTTCGCTCGTCGTCGTAGCGGGCGACGCGCACCGGAGCGCGGGGATCGGCGAGGTCCCACAGCTCGATCCCCCCGTCGTCCGGCGCCCCGCCGGCGTCGCTGGAGTCGATCACCATGAGGTAGCCGTTCACGACGGCGACCGTGCCGTGCCCGTCCGGGCTCTCGATCGCTGCGACGGGGCGCCCCAGCTCCGACGGCCCGAAGCGGACGGAGCCGACGGTCCGTACGTCGACGGCGTCGTCGCTGCAGGCAGCGGCGAACGCGACGACGACCGCGAGGGGAACCGGGAGGCGGAGCATCGGAGGAGGGCGGGTTCCGTGGGGCGGACCCGGAGACGATGATCGAGCCTCGCGGAGGGCCGACTTGACTCGACCGCGCGATCCAGGATCCTCCCCCGATGCAGCTCGTCCCGCCGCCCCAGACGACGTCGACCGTCCTCATGGTCCGGCCGGCGCGGTTCGGCCCGAACCCGGCGACCGAGGGCTCGAACGTCTTCCAGCGGAGCGCGGGCGCGACGGACGCCGCCGAGATCGCCGACCGTGCCCGCGCGGAGTTCGACGGGCTCGCCCAGGCGCTGGAGGACGCGAGCGTCACCACCCTCGTCCTCGACGACGCGCCCGGCGGCCGCAGCACGGACGCCGTCTTCCCGAACAACTGCGTCTCGTTCCACGCGGACGGCTCGGCGGTGCTCTATCCGATGGAGGTCGAGAGCCGCCGCGGCGAGGTGCTGGCGGCGACGATCGACGAGGTCGAGCGGCGGACCGGCGCGCGCTGGCCGCGTCGCGTCGACCTGGCGCCGCTGGCCGAGGCGGACGGGTTCCTGGAGGGCACCGGCAGCCTCGTGCTCGACCGCCCGCGCCGCGTCGCCTACGCCTGCCGCTCGTCGCGCACGACGCCGGAGGGCTGCGCCGCGTTCGAGACCGAGATGGCGTACGAGGTGCACGCGTTCGGCGCCGCGACGCGGGGCACTCCCGTCTACCACACCAACGTGCTGCTCTCCCTCGGCCCCCGCTTCGCCGTCGTCTGCCTCGACGCGATCGACGACGTGGACGAGCGCGCGGCGCTGATCGAGAGCCTGCAGGAGACGGGCCGGGACCTCGTCGCGATCACGCTCGACGAGCTGCACGCGTTCTGCGGCAACGTGCTCGCGCTGGAGAGCGCGAGCGGAGACCCGGTGCTCGCGATGTCCGAGCGCGCCCGCGCCGCCTTCCTCCCCGCCCACCGCGCGCGGCTGGAGGAGCACGCGAGCCTCGTCGCCGCCGACCTCACGACCATCGAGACGTACGGCGGCGGCAGCGCGCGCTGCATGCTCGCCGAGGTGTTCGTGCCGTCCCGCTGAGTCGGGCCATTTCCATGCGCCTCCTCGTTCCGCTCGCGCTCCTGGTCCTCGTCGCGCTCGGCGCTCTGCTCTGGACGCGTGACGCGCCGGAGACGTCCCGGGTCGAGAGGCTGGCGCCGGCTCCGGCGGAGACGGTCGACGCAGCCGAGTCCGGAGGCCTCGTGGACACCGACAGCGCCGAGGACCGCCGCGCCGTCGATCCCGTGGAGACAGCGGAGACGATCGCAGCGGACGACGTTCCTCTCCAGCGCTGCACGGTGCGCGGCCGCGTCGTCGACGCTGCAGGGGACCCGATCGAGGGCGCGACCGTTCAGCTCGCCGCGTTCCGGACGTGGAACGAGGAGACCGAAGCGTCGCCGATCCCCCCCTTCGAGGGGCTCATGGGGAATGGGTGGTACGGCTTCGAGACCCGCAGCGCGGCGGACGGCTCCTTCGAGATCCAGGCGGCGCCGCCGTCCGGCGAACGACAGAGGCTCGTCGTGTTCGCGGGTCGCTTCAGCAGCGCGTTCGAGACGTCGTTCGGCGACGGCGGCGACGAGCTCCATCCGCTGCTTCGCGCGGGCGACGACCGAGACCTCGGGACGATCTGGCTCCTGGCATCGGGGGTCATCCGCGGAACCGTCACCGATCTCTCCGGCGCCCCGGTCGAGGGAGTCGAGATGGGCATCAGCCCCATGTACTCGATCAACTTCAACCCGGAGGCCCTGACGGACGCATCCGGTCGGTACGTCCTGGAGCGCGCGCCCGTCGGCACGTTCCAGGTGACGGCGAGGCACGACGACTACGCGGGCTACAAGCACGACTCCGTGACGGTCGAGGCGGGCGTCGTTTCGGACCCCGTCGATCTGGTGCTCGAGCGTGCGAAGACGGTCTCCGGTCGTGTCGTCGACGAGGACGGCGCTCCGGTCCATCGAGCGCGGCTCCGCGGGCGCCTCCCGACCGGGAAGCGCGGCCGGAGCACACGATCCGACGAGGACGGACGGTTCACGCTCCGGCTCGCCGCGGACGAGGCGCACACGCTGGAGGTCACGCACCCGGACTTCGACGACTGGGACGAACCGGACGATCCGACCAGCGAAGTGCATCCGGGCCAGCTCGGACTGGAGATCGTCCTGCGCCGCGCTGCGAAGACCACGTTCCGCGTGATCGACGGGACGACCGGCGAGCCCGTCGAGCGCTTCGGCCTGCACGTCCTCGAGAACAACGGCTCGCGGGCGAAGCCGCAGAGCTACACCACCCGGGGCCGACCTCGGCACGAGGACCGGCCGGACGGAACGGTCGAGGCCAAGGCCACCGTCGGCGTCGATGCCTATCTGGTGTACGCACCCGGCTATCTGCAGGACCGGGGCGACGTCGAACACGACGAAGAGGGCACCCCCGTTCAGACCGTCGCGCTTGCACCCGGCGCTCGCCTCCTCGGCCGTGCGGTGCGGGACGGCGCGGGGGTCGCCGGAGCGAGGGTCGAGGCCGTCGAGCTCTGGCGAGGTCGACCGCAGCGCGACACCGAGTTCCGCGTGCTGTCCGACCCGGAGGGACGCTTCGCGTTGGAGGGACTCGAGGCCGAGGTCTACCGCCTCACGATCCGTCCGCGCGACGGCGCGCCGGCCGTCCTGCGGGACCTGCGGCCCGAGCCGCCCGAGACGCTGGACGTCGGCGAGGTGGAGATCGTCGACGGGGGGACGATCGTCGGCGTCGTCGAGGTCCCGCCCGACATCGACCCCAAGGGCCTGCGGGTGCACCTCGGTCCCTGGGAAGACGAGATCACGACCGTTACGGACACGGACGGACGCTTCCGGTTCGAGAACGTCGCACCGGGCCGGCATGAGCTGGGGCAGGCGGGGATCGACGGCGTCCTGGACGCCGGTGTCGGTGCGGTCGCCGACGTCACGTCGGGAGAGACGACCTCGGTCGTCCTCGACGTGACCCCCTTCCTGCTCGCCACCGTCGAGCTCGACGTCGTCGTGGGCGGTGAGCCGGCGGTGGGGTTCAGCGTCGAGATCCGCGCGGTCGGCGCGGCGGACAGCGTCGACTTCATGAGGGAGGCAGCGACGCGCTTCGAGCTCGAGACGACGGACGAGGAGGGAACGGCACGAGGCACGGGACGGGCCTTCGGCCCCGCGCGCGTACTCCTCGGAGTGCCCGGGGTGGGTCGGTTCGAGCACCCGACGGCGCGCGTCGACGTGACCCACGGCGCGCTCGTGAAGGAGACCGTGCACCTCGACCTCGCGACCCTGGAGCTGGCTGGCCTCGACCGGCTTCCGATGCCGACCGAGGGGAGGCTCGCGGTCAAGCTCGAGGATGCGCGCGGCGCGCTGAGCACGGCTCGCTTCTCGTTCCGGATCGAAGGCGGCCGGCCGGTGGTCCCCGACGGGGGCCTCGCAGAGGCGTCCGACGGCACGTTCGCGCTGGAGGCCCTCGTCGACGGCGAGGTGGACGCGACCGTCCATGCGGTCGCGAAGGACGCCCCCAGGGTGCGCACCGACCTCGGGGAAGGTCGGTGGCGTTCGGGTCCGGAGCGCGCGTTCGAGCGCACCGTACGCGTGGTCCTCAGGGCGGGTGAGCGGACGCGCGTGGATCTCGACTGACGTCGCCCGCTGCCGATCCCCGCCCGGCTCCTCCGATCGTCCTCCGCCATGCGTCTCCTCGCCGTCCTCGCGCTCGTCGCGGGCGAGTTCGACGTGACGATCCACGCGACCGCGATGAACGCGCCGCGGGTACGGACCGAGCTGCCCGGCGGGACCTGCCGGGTCGGCCCCGAGCGCGCGTTCGAGCGCACCGTCCGTGCGGCCCTGAAGCCTGGCGAGACGACGCGGGTCGAACTCCAGTAGCGGGCCCCGGCTACTCGAACTCGGGAACGAGCGCGAGCAGGCGCTCGCGGAGCGCGTCCGTGTCCGGGCCGGGGCGAGCCTTGATCAGGTCCACCTGCTCCAGAGGGTCCTTCTCGAGGTCGTAGAGCTCGAAGGTGCCGAACGTCACGCTGTGGATCAGCTTGTACCGCTTGGTCCGAATGGCGCGCACCGACTCGCCGACGGTCCCCTCGTGCGGGAACGACGACACGTAGAGCGTCTCACGCGCTCCGCGGGCGTCCTCGGCACGGAGCAGCGGCGCGAAGCTCACCGAGTCCTCCGCGCCGCTCTTCGGCGCGGGCGCGCGGGCGAGGTCGAGCACGGTCGCGAAGACGTCGGTGACGTGCACGAGCTCGTCGGTCTCGATGCCGCGCGCGACACCGGGCCCCGCGACGAGGAACGGCACGCGGACGCCGCCCTCGTAGACCGACCCTTTCACCCGGCCTCTCTCGAACGGCCCCGAGACCGTCGGCCCGGGGCTCCCGTTGTCGCCGATGACGAACACGTAGGTATCGGAGAGGTCGATCGCGTCGAGCATCCTGCCGAGGAGCGTGTCGACGGCCTCCGTCATCGCGACGTGCTTCTCCTCGCGGGTCGTGGGCTCGGTCCGCGTGTGCAGTTCCGCGGGCGGGACGTGATAGGGCGAATGAGCGAGCTTCGGGCAGACGTAGGCGAAGAACGGCTCCTCCATCTCACCGAACGCCGCGGCCGCGTCCTCCGCCACGGTCCGCGGGAAGTAGCCGGTCCGCGGCGTCGACTCGCCGTCGACGACACGCGTCCACGACTCGAACGTGTTCGGGCCGACGTAGACGATCGACCGGTCGAAGCCCACCTCGTTCGGATGCGCGAGCGGCCCCTCGGAGTCGCGCAGGTGCCACTTGCCGATGACGATGCTGCCATGCCGCGGCAGCGCCTCGGGGAGGATCACCTCCTCCGGGTCGAGGGGAGTCTGCACGCCGTCGTTCGTCAGGATCACCGCCCCCATCCCGGTCCGCTCGGCGTGCCGACCCGTCAGCAGCGCGGCGCGCGTCGGGCTGCACGAGGGGTACGCCCAGGCATTCCGGAAGAGGACGCCGCGCTTCGCGAGCCCGTCGATGTGCGGCGTCGGCGCCGGGCTCGGATGGTCCCCGTACGCGCCGATCCGGTCGCGGCCGACGTCGTCGAGAAGGACGATGACGACGTTGGGCGGGACGGGTTCCGAGGGTGCCCCCGCAGACTGGGTCTCCGCAGGTTGGGTCTCCGCCGTTTGAGGCAGCGCGGCGAGGAGGAGCGGGAGCAGCATGACCTGGGCTCAACGGACCTCGGCGCGGCCGATGCGCCGGCGGACGGCGGCCCTGATCCTGCGGCCGAACGCATCCGGCCCGTCGATCCACATGTACCGTGCCCGCGCCAGCCACGCCAGGAACACGCTGTTCCCGTCGTACACGTTCCGCGGGCTCGGGTTGACGTGGACCGGCGTCAGGTCGACGCCCTCCAGGCCGAGGAACTCGGCGAGCTCCTCCGGGCCCTCCCCCTGGTCCCAGCAGATGCACAGGAGCTTCTCGGGCCGGTCCTCGAAGTGCTCACGGACGGCCTTCGCATGCGCCTCGTAGGTCTCGACGTGGCGCGCGCGGTGCCCCTGGGGGCGCGCGGAGCCGTACACGTGGCGCTCGAACAGCGGCATCGGCCCGAGCCGCACCGCCATGTTGCAGAGGCTGCGGAACCAGACGGTCGCGTTCGGGCGCTCGGTCAGGACGAAGAGCGCATCCGGGTAGCGCTCGTCGATCTCGCGGAAGAGGAGCGGCCAAGGCCAGTCCTCGAAGCTGTCGTAGCCCTCCATCTCGTCGAGCAGCGCGTCGGTCCGGCCGCTCGTGTAGAGATCGAAGGAGGGCGACTCGCTCGTCGTGTTCGAGTCGTACGACCGATTCCGGTACCCCCAGCGCGAGAGGTACGCGCCGAGCGTCTTCGTGCCGGTCTTGTTGAGACCGATGCCGATCACCTTCGCGCGGCCCATGCGTTCAGGCGCGGCGGCGCGCCAGGTAGGCGTCGATGGCGTTCAGGGTCGCGAAGTTCTCCAGCGTCACGTCCTGGGGCGGGATCTCCAGACCGACCTCGCCCTCCAGGTGGGCGACGAGCCGGACGACGCTCAGCGAGTCGAGGGTCTCGGAGAGCAGCAGGTCCTGGTCGGGCTCGATGACGTGCGTGGGGTCGCCGAGGAGCTCGGTCTGGATGAAGGTCCGGATCGCGTCGATGGTCATGTCTCGCTCGTGGTCGTGCGGTCCTCGGCGAGGCGCCGCCGGTCGATCTTGCCGCTCGTCGTCCGGGGCAGCTCCCCGCGAACCTCGATCTCGCGCGGGACGGCGTAGGCCGGCAGCTTGGTGCGCGCGTGGCGCAGCACGTCGGCCGCGTCCGGCGCCTCTCGCTCGGTCAACGTGACCGCGGCGAGGATCGCGCGGCTGCCCTGTCCGTCGGGGACGACGAACGCCGCCGCCTCGGTGACTCCGACGTGCGAGGCGAGCGCGGCCTCGACCTCGTCGAGTTCGACGCGGTGCCCGCGCGTCTTCACCATGCGGTCCTTGCGGCCGAGGAAGCGCAGGAGCCCGTCGGCGTGCCGCACGACGAGGTCGCCGGTTCGGAAGTACACCTCGGGAAAGGGCCCGAGGCCCTCGCGCGTGTGGAACACGCGCTCGTTGAGGTCCGGTCGGTTCCAGTACCCGAGAGTGAGCGTGGTGCTGCGGATGAGCAGCTCCCCCTCCTCGCCGATTCCGCACTCCGCGTCGTCGTCGTCGAGCACGAGATCGCTCGAGTTCTCGGAGACGGTGCCGATCGGGATCGGCTCCTCGTCGCCGTCCCTGAGGGCGGGGACGTCGTAGCACGTGCAGGACGGCGCCTCGGCGGGGCCGTAGACGTTCGTGAAGCGGACGTCCGGCAGCGCGCCCATGAGCGCCCGCAGGTGCTTGGGCGGGAACGGCTCGCCGCCGAACAGGACCCAGCGGAGCGACGACAGATCGCGCTCGGCCATCGCGCCGCGCTCCAGCATCTCGATCAGCGTGAACGGCACCGTGAACACGACGCTGATCCGCTCGTCCTCGATCGTCTGGGTCCAGCTCGCCGGGAACTTCGTGACCGGCTCGGGCACGAGCACGACCGTTCCGCCGACCTGGGACGTCGAGAAGAAGTCGAAGATCGAAAGGTCGAAGTGCAGGGGTGCGTGGCTCGCCACTCGGTCCCCCGCCCCGAGCCCGACGTGCTGCGCGCCCCAGCGCGCGTACGCGAGGCTCCCGCGGTGGCAGTGCATCATCCCCTTCGGCACGCCCGTCGAGCCCGACGTGTACATGATGTACGCCAGGTCGAGGTCGAGGATCCGGACGTCGGGCGGCGCCTGTGGCTGCGCACGGACCGCGTCCCAGGGAACGGCCTCGAACGGAGCACCCTCGCCGCCGCTGACGCCGAACACCGTCAGCTCACGCCCGGGCCGCAGCGCACCGAGGGCCGCGGCCATCGTGTCCGAGCTGACGACGTGCCGGATCCCGCAGTCGTCCAGGATCAGCTCCAGCCGCTCTGTCGGCAGGAACGGGTCGAGCGGCACGAACGCGCCACCGGCCTTCAGCACGCCGTAGATCGCCACGCCGAGGTCGAGGCCCTTGCGCAGGAAGATCCCGACGCGGTCCTGGCCGCGTATACCGCGCTCGACGAGAGCGTTGGCGAGCCGGTTGCTGGCAGCATCGAGCTCGGCGTACGTCATCTCCTCGCCCGCGAACGAGAACGCCGGATGGTCCGGCGTCTCGCGGGCGAAGTGCGCGACGGGCGAGTGGACGTGGAAACCGAGCACGAGTCCTCAGAGGCCGAGCAGCCCCGCGACGATGTTCCTCTGGACGTCGGCGGTCCCGCCGTAGATCGTCGCGCCGATGGCGTCCCGCAGGCTGCGCTCGACGCCGACGTCGGTCTTGTAGCCGTCGCCGCCGTGGATCGCGACGGCGGCCTGCGCCGCCTCGACGAAGCGCTCGCTCAGGTAGACCTTGGTGAGAGCCGCCTCCATCAGGTTCGGACGCCCGTTCTCCTGGAGCCACGCGGTCTTGTAGAGGAGCAGCCGCCCCGTCTCCAGCGCGAGCTTCATGTCGGCGATACGGTGCGACACCGCCTGGTGCTTGCCAATCGCGACGCCGGCCCGCGACCGACCGCGCGCGAGCGCGACGCACTCGTCGAGGATCCGCTGCATCGCGCCGAGCTGCGGCGCCAGGACGAGGCTGCGCTCCCACCCCTGGGAGAAGCTGAAGATGCTCGCGCCCGCGCCCTCCGTGCCGAGCAGAGCGTTCGCCGGCACGCGGCAGTCCTCCAGCGTGATCCGGCCGAAGGGCACGGTCCGCAGGCCCATCTTGTTCTCGACGGGATGCGCCGTGTAACCGGGCGTGTCCGCCTCGACGAGGAAGGCCGAGATCCCCCATCGGCCCGCGTCGGGGTCGGTCTTGGCGAAGACGATCGCGAAGTCGGCGATCGGGGAGAGCGTGATGAGGACCTTCTCGCCGTTCAGGACGTAGCCGTCGCCGTCCCGGACCGCCGTCGCGGAGAGGCCGAACGCGTCCGAGCCGCTGCCGACCTCGGTCATCCCGTAGGCGGCGAGCCTCTCCCCGCTCATCGAGCCCCCGAGGTAGCGCTCGATCTGCTCCGGGGTGCCGAAGTGCATCAGCGCCGTCTGGACGCCCCAGAGCTGCGCGCCGAGCGCGAACGTCAGGCCGTTGTCGACGCAGCCCTCGCCGAGCGCCTCCATGAGGTACGCGACCGTCGTGACCGAGTGCCCGGCGCCGCCGTGCTCGACCGGCACCGGCCAGCGCAGGACGCCGAAGTCCGCGCACCTGCGCCACAGCTCGGCCGGGAACGTCCCCGCGTGGTCCGCGGCGACCACGTCGTGGACGAGCTCCTCGCGCGCGAAGCGGAGGGCGTCCTGACGCAGGCGCTCCTGTTCCTCGGTCCAGGCGAACTCCATCGATCTCGACCGCTCAGAAGAAGTTGATGATGGGCCCGAGGGTCTCGCCGAGCGTCAGATTGACCTCGAACGCCCGCTCGATGAACCAGTACAGCGAGACGAAGATCGCGAGCCCCGCGCCGGCGTAGACCGAGAACTGCGTGTACAGCTTCGACAGCCGCATCATGAAGAGGAACGGGAACACGGCGCAGACGATCATCACCTGGCCGATCTCGACGCCGACGTTGAACCCGAGCAGCGACAGCGCCATGTCGACGCCCGAGATCCCCATCTCGCCGAGGACGTTCGCGAACCCGAAGCCGTGGAACAGGCCGAAGACCGCCACGACGGCGAGGATCCGCCCGCGGAAGACCGGGTAGACGATGTCGATCGCGGCGATCGCGATCGACAGCGCGATCACCGACTCGACGAGCCGCGAGGGCAGCGTGAGGATCCCGAGCGACGCCAGGCTCAGCGTGATCGAGTGCGTGATCGTGAACACCGTCACGATCTTGAGGACCTCCCACAGCGAGCTCTTGAAGCTCTCGCGCGGCTCCCAGGCGTTCCCCTTCCGCCGCAGGACGGACGGCAGGAGCAGCACGAGCAGGAACAGGATATGGTCGATCCCGATCAGGATGTGGTGGACGCCGAGCTTGATCAGCCCCTGGATGCCGCGCCACACCGAGCGGTCCGTCAGGTCGAGCGTCTGCGTCGTGTCACCGGGCGAGAACGTGAGGGAGATCATCCCCTCGTTCATGAACGTGCCCTGGTCGAAGAAGTGCTCGATGACGAGGAACCCGCGGTGCTGCGGGTCGACGTCGAACACGAGATCGTGCGTGACCTCGATCTCGTCCGGCACGCCCTCGACGCCGAGCATCAGGAAGCGGCACGAGACGTACTGCGACTTGGCGCTCTGGTACATCTCATGCCCCTGCCGCTCCAGCTCGACGGTCTCGCCGCCGATCGCGAACGACACGTTGCCGTACAGGTATGCCTCGATCGGCTCGATCTGCGCGGCGACCTCCTCCTCGGTCACCGTCAGGTCGGTCCGGAACTCGGTCCCGATCGCGCGATTCAGGTCGCTGAGGTTGATCTCGAGCTTGCCCTCGATCTTCTCCTCGTCGATGCGCAGGTAGATGTAGCTCTGGTTGAACGCGTGCGGCGCCGGAGCCGGAGCAGAAGCAGGGGCAGGAGCCGGGGTAGCCAGCGGCGCAGCAATGAGCGGGGCCAGCAGGAGCGGGGCGAGGATGTTCACGTGACTGGGCTGGGGTGGAGGGAGCGTCAGGCGGGGATCTCCCAGTGCGAATCGAGGTACACGGCCCCGGTTCTTCGCTCCAGGATGCGGCCGATGAGGTCGCGTTCGGGCGGCTTCACGGTCAGGACCGCGCAGTGGTCGAGGTGATCGATGGGCTGGCTGTCGGAGTGCCGGTTCATCCAGAGGGTGATCGGGAACGCGCCCGGCATGAGCGGCAGGCGGTCGATCACGAGGTCGATCGAGCCATCGCCGGGACCGATCGACCCGACCTCCAGCCCGTCGGTCCACGAGTTCGGGTGCGCGACGAGCGCGCCGAACTCGGTCGAGAGGATGAGACCGAAGTACGGCTGACGGACCTGGCGCTCCGCGTGGTAGTGCAGGCGGAGCGTCAGCGCGTCTCCGCTCTGGACGACGTCCTTCGGGCGCCCCTCGGCATCGAGGAACTCGATGCGCGTGAAGCGCGCCTCGCGCCCCCCGGTGCGGTGCGCGTCCTCGGTGAGATCGACCGACGCGGCGTGGCCCGTCGTCGTCTCCTCCATGTACGAAGCGATGACCTCGCGCGACGGACCGTCCATGCGGAGCCGGCCGCGGTCGATCCAGATCGTGCGCGGGCACAGGCTCTCGACCGCCTCCAGGTTGTGGGAGACGAACAGCACCGTCCGCCCGCTCTGGCCCACGTCGTGGAGGGTGTCGAGGCACTTCTGCTGGAACTCGGCGTCCCCCACCGCGAGCACCTCGTCGACGAGCAGCACGTCGGGGAACAGGTGCGCGGCGACGGCGAAGCCGAGCCGCAGCCGCATGCCGGTCGAGTACCGCTTGATCGGCGTATCGATGAAGCGGCCGACGCCGGAGAACTCGACGATCGCGCCGAAGTGCTCGGCGATCTCACGCCGCTTGAGCCCCATGATCGAGCCGTTCAAGAACACGTTCTCGCGCCCTGACAGCTCGTTGTGGAACCCCGTCCCGACCTCGACGAGCGACGCGACGCGGCCCTCGACCTGGACGCTCCCGCTCGTCGGATAGGTGATCCGCGAGAGCAGCTTCAGCAGCGTCGTCTTGCCCGACCCGTTGCGGCCGACGACGCCGACGACCTCGTCCTCGCCGACCTCCAGCGAGACGTCCCGGAGGGCCCAGATCAGCTCGTCCTCGGAGGGCTTGCGGAACGGTCGCGTGATCGCGCGCACGAGCGCCTCGCGCAGCATCATCTCGCCGCGGTCCGCGCCGATGCGATACTGCTTCGAGAGCCCCTCGCAGACGATCGAGCGACGCGCCATGTCAGACGATGTCGGCGAACCGCCGCTCCGTGGAGTGGAAGTAGAGGGCGCCGGCCGCGAACACGACGGCCGTCACGGCCGCAGCGACGCCGAACTGCCCCCAGTCGATGGCGCGTCCGGGGAGCACCGCGGCGCGGCACGTCTCGATGATCCCGCCGAGCGGGTTGAGCGCCATCAGGTAGCGGTACTTCTCCGGGATGATCGTGGTCGGGTAGATGACGGGCGTGACGAACAGCAGGAGCTGCACCGCGAACGGCAGCGCGTACTTCACGTCCCGATAGGCGACGTTCAGGGCCGCGAGGAACATCCCGAGCCCGAGCGCCAGCAGCACGAGCAGCCCGACGGCGAGCGGCAGGACGAGGATCGTCGCGTCCGGCGTGATCCCGTAGAACGCGAGCAGCGGCAGCAACAGCACCGACGCGATCGCGAGATCGACGAGCCCTGCGAGGACGGTCGACGCGGGCAGGATCGCGCGCGGGAAGTAGACCTTCGTCAGCAGGTCGGTGTTCGTGACGAGACTGTTGCCGGCGTTGGTGAGCGCCGCGGCGAAGAACGTCCACGGCAGGAGCGCGATGTACGAGAACACGGCGTACGGCACGGCCTCGTCGTCGGTCGAGATCTTCGCGAGATTGCCGAAGAACACCGTGAACACCAGCATCGTCGCGAGCGGCTGCAGGACCGCCCACGCAACCCCGAGGAGGGTCTGCTTGTAGCGGATCTTGACGTCGCGCCAGACCAGGAAGTAGAGGAGCTCCCGGCTGCGAACGATCTCGCGCAGGTTCATGCGGACTGCTCGCGATCGATCCTCGCCAGCGACGCCATCAGCGTCTCGGCCGTCCGGCGGACGTCGGGCTCCCGCAGGATGTCGAGGTGCGACTCCCGCCACTCGCGCCGGTCGCGCTCCGGCTGGTCCTGCGCCGCGGTGCGCAGGTGGACGACGTCGACGCGCTCGGCGTGACGCCCCCACCCGAGGTCGCGGTCCCGCACGCGGAAGTAGGGCTGTCGGTCGATGCGGAAGACCGTCACCGTTCCGCCGTACTTCGACGCCGGCACGTTGCGCTTCGGCCAGTCGAGCTCCTGCCACTCGCGGTGCACGGACTCGGGGGGGGGGGGGCGCGGGCCCGGGCCGGCGGGGGGGGGGCCGCCGGGGGGGCGCCCCCCGCGCCCCACCACCGCCGAGCGGGGGGCCGGGGGGGCCCCCGCGCCCC
>JBCDGE010000102.1:0-27574 GCA_038757895.1 Planctomycetota bacterium
CGCCGGCGCGCGGCCGGCGGGCCGGCGCTCGTCGCCGGCGCGGGCGTGGGGGACGGCGGGCCCCCCGGCGCCGCGGACCCCCCCGCCGAGGGCGCGGGCGCGCACACCGTCCCCCGTTTAACGCGCCCGCGCGCGGGCACGACGAGGGAGCGCGTCAGCGCAGCAGCTCGAGCTCCAGCTCCACGAGATCGGATTCGACCTCGACGAGATCCAGCTCCATCTCCAGCGGCTGCACGAGGCCGGTTCCCATGCCCTGGGATTCGATGATCCGCGCCTCCTCCAGCGACTCGCGCAGGTGCTTCGCGCTGCTTTCCAGCGCTCGCTTTCGATGCTCCGCCCCGCCGACGAGGTCCCGCCTCTCGCAGTCGAGCGCCTCGATCCGGCCGACGGCGAAATCGGCGCGCAGGGCGAGGCGCTCCTCGGTCCGACGCACGTCGAGGCGAACGGCGTCGGCGAGCCGCGTCGCGCGGCGTAGCTCGGCGCGCGGAACGACGCCGCTCTCGTACGCCGCCGTCGCGAAGGCCTCGTCGGTCTCCCGCACCTCCAGGACCCGGGCGTGGTACGCCGCGTCGACGCGCAGGTGCTCCGACACGAGGTCGCGCGTCCCGACGAGCGGCGCGGAGAGGCGCAGGTCGACCTCGCGGCGGGCGCCGACGAGCTCCGCTCGGTCGAGCTCGAGGTGCGCGGCCTCGCGCTCCAGCTCGGCGACGCGCAGGGTCGCACCGAACGTCGAGGTGATCGACTGCGACCCCATCTCGTAGGCGCGCCTGGCGGCTGCTTCCAGCTCCTTCGCTGCGGCCACGCGGCGGGCGGCGAGCTCGCCGCGCACGCGGTTCTGTTCCAGCAGCACCTCCAGCTCGCGCGACTCCTGGATGCGCTCCGCGGCGACCACCGCACCGGCGCCCGCGAACAGGGACGCGAGGACGAGGGCGGCGATGCGGGCGAGACGCGGGAGGCGCGAGCTCGCCGGGCGATCGTCGGCGAAGCGATCGCCGCGCCGCAGCGTCGTGCGGGTCTGCCACTCGAGGAAGCGGGTGAACTCGGGGCTCGGTTCGTGCATGTCTTGCATGGTGTGCTCGGTCGTTCAGAGGGAGGGAGTGGGGCGTTCGAGGATGTCGGGGTCCACGTGCCGGGCGAGCGCGGCGCGCGCCCGGCGGAGGCGTCCCTCGACGGCGCGTTCGCTCACGCCGTGGCGCGACGCGATCTCGGCGAGCGGTTGCCCGTCGAGGTGGCGCTCGGAGAGCAGCTCTGCCTGGTCGGGGCGGAGCCGCGCGAGGCCGCGCTGGAGCTCGGCGGAGCGGGCGGCGACCGCGTCCCGTTCTCCGGCGTCCGGAGCACCGTCCGCCGCCCGGTGATCGAGCTCGACGTCCGTCCGGTCGGCCGGCCGGCGGAAGTGGTTCCGCAGGAGGTTCGACGCGACCGTCAGCAGCCACGCGTCCGGATCCCGCGGAACCCCGTCCCGGCGCCACGCGCCGAGCGCGCGGAGCCAGGCCTCCTGGGTCACGTCCTCCGCCAGCGCGCGCTGCGCGCCGACCCGGCGGGAGACCGCCCGGTAGAGGGGCGGCATGTGGGCGTGGAAGAGCTCGATCCAGGTGGTTTCGTCCATTTGAGCGGCGTCGGGGGACGACCCCAGGACACGCGGGGACCGTCCAACCCACGCCCGGATCGAGGAATCTCCGTCAGAGCCCGAATCTCCGTCACAGCCCGGTGAGATAGCGCTGGAACTCGACCTCCAACCGCCCGATCTCGTCGCCCAGCATCTCGTCGAACAGGGCCTGGGCAGGCTCGGACTTGCCGCGCTCCGTGGGCTGGCCGAAGACGGCGCCGAGCGCCTTGCCGCGGCAGATGAACTCCCAGCGCTCGAACCGCTCGCGCACGTCGTCGCCCGCACCCTCGCGCAGGAAGCGCACGAACGCCCACGATTGGGCGTAGAAGACGAGGCCCCGCTCGCGGTCCGACGCCAGCAGCTTGCCGGCCTGCAGGCCGAACATCTCGCGCAGCGGGATGTACGCCTCTCCGCTCGTGAGCGCGTCGAGGCGGAAGTCGCTCATGCGCCCCCGGGTGACGAGGTCCGCGCCGTCCCACGCGAAGCAGCCCTGCCCGCCATAGGTCTCGGCGAAGCCCTCGGCGTACCAGCTCGGCATCATCGAGCGCGAGATTCCGTACATGAACAGGTGCGAGAGCTCGTGCAGCGCGATCCCGGTGGTCCGCTCGGGCGTCAGCCCGTCCGAGTTGACGAGCGCGACGTTCGGCCCGCTGAGCGCGAGGCCCTGCGCCGCCTTGCGGTCGAGCAGACCCGCGTGCTCCAGGTAGGCCTCGTACGTCGCCGTGTCCGCGAACACGAACACGTTCATGCGCCGCTGCGGCCAGCCCGCCGTGTCGTCGCGCAGCACGGGCAGCAGGGCGTCGCACGCGCGCAGGACGTCCTCGGCCTCCTCCAGGTCGTTCTGGCTGCGCACGCGGATGCGGTCGGTCTCGGCCTCGTGGATCGCCGCGACGTCGGGCAGCGCGGCGAGGAATCCGTCGCGCATCCAGGGCCGGCCGTTGATCTCGATCGCGTTCGCGCGGATCTCCTCGGACAGCTCGGCGGGGAGCGTGCCGGCGGGCAGGACGATCCGTCCCTTGCGATCGAACTCCAGCGGCGCGTCGTTGCGCGCGACGCTCAGGCGGTACTCCTCGGCGCCCTCCTCCAGGCCCTTGCCGTACGCCCACTTCGCGAGCCCGAGGCGCTCCTTCTCGCCCTTCTCCCGCTCGGTCCTCGATCGCTTGTCGTACTGCGCGAGGAGCTTGTCACTGGTCCGCTTGCGGCGCTTCTTCCAGAAGTCGTCGCCGAGCGAACGCATGATCCCGAGCACGCGCTGCGCACCCGGATGGCGGTTCTCCGACACCTCTACGGCGGCGATGAACTCGTTGCTCGCCTGCTGGACGAGACCCTTGTCGCGGCACCACAGGCCGAGCTCCAGGTGGCGGTGCCCGGCCTCGATCAGCACCTCGCGCTTGCGGGACTCGAACTCCCTGGCGAGCTTCTCGGCGCGCTTGCCGCCCGACTGGGCGAGGAGCGGCGACGACAGGAACGCCACGGAGACGGCGGCGACGAGGGCGAGCAGATGGAACGAGCGCACGGAGCAGAGCCTACTCCGTGCGCTCGATCGTACGGCGCTGCCCCGTCAGGGCAGGTCGAGCACGCCCGTGCGTTCCGCGTTCGTGAGGGAACGCGGCGCCGACGCGTAGTTCGTGCCCGGGACGAACGCCGTCCGCCAGGGCAGCGCGTTACGGTCGCCGATCCGGCCAAGGGCGACGGCCGCCGCCTCGCGCAGCGGGCTGTCGTGGCCGGCCTCCGCCAGCGCCCAGCCGATCGCCGCGATGGAGCGCGAGTCGCCGATACCGCCGAGCGCGCTGATCGCGGCGAGGCGCTCGGCGTCGGACTCGGACGTCTCCAGCTGCGTCGTCAGCTTCGGCACGACCTCGGACGCGCCGAGCAGGCCGAGCGCGAGCCCGAGGCTGGAGCCGAGCTTCGCGGCCTCCTCGCCGTCCACCATGACCGCGGACAGCGGCTCGATCGCGCGGCGGTCACCGATCATCCCGAGCCCGAGCGCGACGTACGAGCGGGCGTCGCCGTCGCGCACCCGATCGACCTTGTCGATCAGCATCTCGGTGGCCTCGATGTCGCGGCGCATCCCGGCCGCGATCGCGTACGCGCCCAGGTCGGACGCGCGCTTGGCGCGCCGCATCGCGCCGCGCAGCGCCGTGTCCGCGACGGTCGACGGCTCTTGGTCGGCGGCGCGCAGCCAGTGGCCCATCACGCCGAGTCCCATCGCCGCCCAGGGGCGGAGCTCCTTGCGCCCGGACGCGAGGTGGTGGAGCAGGTCGCGGCGCGCGTGCGCGGTCCCCTCGAACGGGTCGTCGCCGCGGCCCTCGCGGCTGCCGACGAGTCCGATCGAGATCAGCGCGTAGCGCCGCTCCATGTACGTCCCGCCGACGGCGCGGCTCAGCGCCCAGCGGATCCAACGGTCGGTCGGGTCCGCGTCCGCGTCGCCGATCAGGCCGAGCGCGAGCACGCAGCTCTCGCGCACCGCGACCGGCTCCAGCGAGCGCTGCTGGAGCGCGTCGACCAGTAGCGCCGTCACGGCGCCCTTGATGGCCTCGATCTCGCCCTCGTCCTGGTCCTCCAGGAGGCGCGCCATCGTCGTCGCCGCGTGGGCGCGCAGCGGATCGTCGAACTCCTCGCGCGCCGTGAAGTACCGCATCAGGTACGTCGTCTGTGACTGGAGCGAGGTCTCGGGCCCTTCGACCTTGCACGTGCCACAGGTGCAGACGTGGGCCTTCGGATCGACCCGGAGAGGCACGAGGCCCATCGAGATCATCGCGGCGACGCGGACGTCGTGGCTGGCGTCCTCGTCCTCCAGGAGTTCGACGAGGTTCGACACGACCTCCGAGCGCCGACGCGGGTCGGTGCTGCAGCGAGCGAGCAGACCGAGCCCGTAGGTCGCGAATGCGCGCGTCTCGACGCCCACGTCCGAGCCGGCGTTCAGCGCGCGCCCCTTGCCGTCGTCGAAGGCGAGGGCGTGCAGCTTCGGGTAGGCGTCGTCGGACTCGAGGATGCCGAGCGACAGCGCGGCCATCATGTCGAGCTGGACGTAGCTCATCTTCAGGAAATTGAGCATCACCGACTCGGCCCACGCGTAGCCGCCCGGGCGCGCGCACTTCGCGATCGCCATCATCGTGCGCGGCACGAACTGGCCCTTGCCGCCCTGCTCGACCGCCGTGTAGAGCGCGGGCAGGACCTCGTCGCGCACCTGGTCGTGGGTCGCGCGTCCGCCGCGCGTTCCCACCGCTCTCTGGCCGCGGCCCAGGAAGAACTCGCCGTCGCCCGAGCGCGTCTCGCGCGAGTCGATCGTGTCGAGCCCCAGGTACGGATCGCGGTTGAAGTCCCACCACAGCTGCCACGACCCGACGTCCGTCACGGACGAGACGTCGTTGACCGTGTAGGGCGTCCCGAGCGGAGGCTTCGGCTTGGTGGGGCGGGGCGTCGTCGGGCTCCCCGGCGCGGGGCCTCCGCCGGCCGGCCCGGCGCTGCCGGGCGACCCGGGCCCGGTCGCGGGCCCGGCGACGCCCCCGTCGCGCGGCCGGGGCGGCGTCGGGAGCTGGGGCAGCGACGGTCCGCCGCCAGAGCAGCCGCCGCCGCCGCCGCCGCCGCCACCACCACCACCGCCTCCTCCTCCTCCGCCGAGGTTGGTGCCGCTGGGGGCACCGGAGGGACGTGCCTGGGCCGCCGACGGCTCGCCGGCGAAGAACCCGAGGGCCAGCGCGATCGCGCACAGCTCGATCCGAATCATGACGGTCTCTCCCGCCCGCGCGCCCCGATGGGCGCCGGGTCGTGTCGTGCCAGGGACACGGTGATGCTGAGGACGCTGGCGGCGAGGACGTCTCGCCGGAGCGACTCGGCGACTGCGACCCGGTCCGCGGAGCGCGAGCGGCGCGGACGGGGTTCCGCCACCCTAGACCGTGCTCCCGATCCGGGTCACACGGTCCCGGAGGACTTTGGCGTGATCACTCGCCTCCGCGCGTCAGCACGACGTCGTGGACCGTCCCCGCCACCGCCGGGAGGACCCGCACGGCGCGCGATCCGCCGAACGGGCGGAGCCAGACCCGTCGCCGGGAGGGGAACAGGACGCCGTCGAAGGTCGCGTACTCGTCGACCTCGTGCGCTCCGCGGGCCCAGGACGCGAGGGCGTGAGCGGTGTAGTCGAGGCGTGCGAGCCGCCCGTCCTCCCCGAACCAGAAGTCCTGGACGGGGGAGTGGGTCGGCACCTCGGTGGGGAAGCGGACGCGCACGCGCTCGCACCGTCGGCCGCGGAGGCTCGCCGGCTCCAGCGCGTCGGCCTCGAAGCCCTCGCGCGTCAGCAGCCAGGGGGTCAGCGCGTAGTTCCAGATCGCGTAGCCGAGGAAGAACGCGACGTCGAGCCGGTCCCAGGCGAGGCGAACGCGGGGGCGTCCGTCGTCGTGGCGCGGGATCGTCCTGGACTCCTGCGCATGGCCCGCCCCGTCGATGCGCTCGACGGTGCGTCCCACCAGCCGGAATCGCCCGCCGCCTTCGGCGAGGTCCAGGTCGGCGCGGACGGCGCGCGGGTCGAGGTCCGCGACGACGCGCTGCGCTCGGGGTGAGCGTCCCTTGAGAGCGAGCGCCGGTCCCCCGATCGACACGTCGATCCGCAGCGATGTCACCGACGCCCAGAGCTCGGGACCGCCGTGGGCGTCGACGGCGTGACGGAGGATCTCCTGTGCGGACCGCATCGCACGCAGGCTACGGCGAGGAGGCGCAGCGATTTTCGGTTCGCGTGAATGTCGGCCGGTGCGCGCGTAAGGTGCCGCGCCCAGGGCCCTTCCCACCATGACCAACACGAGGAGCGACGAGACGAACGAGCCCCGCGACACGACCGAGACCTCGAGGGTCCTGCGGCTCTGGCCCGCCGTCCTTCTGGTCGTGGTCCAGTGGGGGGCCCGCTTCGGGTTGCCCCTCGTCGCGCCGGACGCGACACCCATCGGCCTCCTGCTGTCGCTGGCGTGCGGGCTCGGGCTTACGGTGTGGTGGCTGTTCGCGAGTCGCGCGCCGCGCGGCGAGCGGTGGCGCGTCGCGGGCGCGGTGCTCGTCGCCTTCGGCGTCACCTTTGCGCTGCTCGATCCCTCCCTCGCCACCGGCGCCATGGGGCTGCTCTTCCCGATGCTCGCCGCGCCGACGCTCGGGCTCGCGTTCGTCCTGTGGGCCGCCGGGACCGCGCGGTCCGCCCCCGGGCCGCGCCGCCTTGCGCTCGTCCTTGCGCTCGTCGTCTCGTGCGGCTGCTGGGCGCTCGTCCGCACCGGTGGGTTCACCGCCGGTTTCGACAACGACCTCGCGTGGCGCTGGCAGCCCTCGCCGGAGGATCGGCTTTTGGCCGCGGGCGACGCCGGCCCTGCATCCGGCGTGACGCCGGACGCGCCTCTGCCCGCCGCGGGCGAGTGGCCCGGCTTCCGGGGACCCGGACGGGACGCCGTCGTCCGCGGCGCGGCGATCGCAACGGACTGGGAGTCCTCGCCGCCGACAGAGCTGTGGCGCCGCCCGGTCGGTCCGGGCTGGTCGTCCTTCGCCGTCGCCGGCGCGCGCGTGTTCACCCAGGAGCAGCGCGGGGAGGAGGAGGCCGTCTCGTGCCACGACCTCGCGACCGGCGCGCTGCTCTGGCGGCACGTGGACACCGCGCGCTTCTGGGAGTCGAACGGCGGCGCCGGCCCGCGCGCGACGCCGACGTACTCCCGTGGGTGCGTCTACACGCTGGGCGCGACGGGGATCGTGAACGCGCTCGACGCGCGCGACGGCGCGGTGCTCTGGTCGCGGAACGCGGCGGAGGAGACCGGCGCGAAGACGACGGGCTGGGGCTTCTCCGGATCGCCGCTCGTGCTCGACGACCTGGTCGTCGTCGCGGCGGCGGGCGCGCTCCTCGCGTACGACCTCGAGTCCGGCGAGACCCGGTGGGAGGGGCCGACGTCCGGCGTCGGCTACAGCTCGCCGCAGCTCGTCGAGATCGCGGGCGCCGCGCAGATCGTGCTGCAGCACGGCGAGGGCGTCTCGGCCGTCGCGCCGGAGGACGGCGCGCTGCTGTGGCGCCACGACTGGCCGGGGGATCCGATCGTCCAGCCGCAGGTGCTCGAGGGCGGCGACCTCCTCGTCAGCGTCAGCGACCGCAGCGGCGTGCGGCGCCTCGCGATCGCACCGGACGGCGACGGGTGGAGCGCCACCGAGGTCTGGACGTCGATCCGGCTCAAGCCGTACTTCAACGACTTCGTCGTGCACGGCGGCCACGCGTTCGGCCTCGACCGCGGCGTCCTCGTCTGCATCGGCCTCGAGGACGGCAAGCGGCGCTGGAAAGACGGCCGGTACGGCCACGGGCAGCTCGTGCTGCTGCCCGACCAGGGCCTCCTGCTCGTCGCGACCGAGGACGGTGACGTCGCGCTCGTCGACGCGTCGCCGGACGGCTTCACGGAGCGCTCGCGCCACGCGGCGGTGTCCGGCAAGACCTGGAACCACCCGGTGCTGGTCGGCGACGTGCTGCTCGTCCGGAACGCCGAGGAGATGGTCGCGCTCCGCCTCGCGCCCGCGCCTCCGGCCGGGGGCTGATCAGAGGAGAGCGAGCGCGGCGCGGGCGACCTCGGGCGAGGTCGCCGCGATGATGTCGCCGCCCGCGTCGATCGTCGGCGTGCTGCCGTCGAAGAGCGTCAGCGTCCCGCCGGCGCCGCGCACCACCGGCGCGAGCGCCGCGTGGTCGTGCACCGCGAGCCCGGGCTCGACGACGAGGTCGATGTCGCCGCTCGCGAGCCGCCCGTACCCGAAGCAGTCCGTGTCGTGCACTGGGAACCGGACCGCGCGACGGAGTCGGTCGAGGCCCGCGCGTCGATCCGGCTCCATGTGGAAGGTGTGGTACCCGTACATGACGCAGTCCTCCAGGGCGCGGGGGTCGCGAACGCGCGTCGGCCCGGCACCGGTCCGGGTCGGCACACCCTCTCCGCCGATCCAGCGCTCGTCGGTCATCGGGCACTCGATGACGCCGAGGACGGGGACGCGCTCGTGGGCGAGCGCGATCAGGCTCCCGAACGTCGGCTTGCCCGTGAGGAACGCCTTGGTGCCGTCGATCGGATCGAGCACCCACACCCACTCCGCGTCGGCGTTCTCGGCGCCGAACTCCTCGCCGAGCACGCCGTGCGACGGGGCCTCGCGCGCGAGGATCCCGCGGAGGCGCTCCTCCAGCCCTCGGTCGAACGGCGTGACCGGCGTGCCGTCGGGCTTGATCTCGACCTCGCCGCGCCGCGGGAAGGCGTCGCGGAGGTAGCCGTGCGCGTCCTCGGCGAGCCGCGTGGCGAGGCGAACGAACTCGTCGGGCACGTGCTGGGTGGGCATGCGGCGCAGCGTAATCGATCCCCGCAGGACGACCGGACACGATCGCGGGCGGGAGGTGGCGGTCCAGGACCGAGCGGATCCCGGAGCGTCCCAATGCGAACTGTCGCAGGGCGACTCACGCGGCAAGGCCCGCGGGCGGCCTGCAGGGCCCGTGTCGCGTGGAAAGACCGGGCCGGGCGGACTACTCTCGTGGCGTGAAACTGCAAGCGATCGATGGTCTGAGCGAGCTCCGGGACTTCGCGGGTCCCCGCACGACGGAAGGTCTCAGCGACGCGCGCCTCGCGCCGTTCGCGTCCGACCCGAACCTGGTCCGCGCGATCGACGAGGCGGTCGAGCTGCACCGCGCGCTCCGGTCGCGGTGGGGGAAGGAACTCGCCGGTCCCGAGCTGGAGCTCACGTGCGACCTGCAGGCGGGCTACGTCAACTTCTACAGCCCGCCGACGGTCAATCCGTACATCGCGCTCGCCGCGCGCGGGCCGTGGATCGTCACCACGCACGGCGCCGTGCTGCACGACTCTGGCGGCTACGGAATGCTCGGCCTCGGCCACGGGCCCCAGCGCATCCTCGACGCCATGTCGAGGCCGTGGGTCATGGCGAACATCATGACGCCGAGCTTCAGCCAGGCGCGGCTGATCGAGGCGCTTCGCTCGAACATCGGGAAGGCGCGCGGTCACTGCCCCTTCCACGCCTTCCAGTGCATCAACAGCGGCTCGGAGTCGGTCACGCTCGCGTGTCGGATCAGCGACATGAACGCGAAGAGCATGACCGACCCCGGCGGGAAGCACGCCGGCAAGCGGCCCGTGTTCATCGCCTTCGAGGGAGCGTTCCACGGTCGAACCGACAGGCCTGCGGTCCTCAGCGACTCGTCGCGCGACGCGTACCGCGAGCACCTCGCCTCGCACCGCGGTGCCGATCAGCTCGTGACCGTTCCGGCGAACGACGTCGCCGCGCTGGAGGCCACGTTCCGCCGCGTCACCGAGGAGGGGCGCTTCGTCGAGCTCGTTGCGATCGAGCCCGTCCAGGGCGAGGGCAACCCCGGCGTCGCCGTCACGCGCGAGGCGTACGACGCGGCGCGTGCGCTCACGCTGGAGCACGACTCGCTGCTGCTGATCGACTCGATCCAGGCGGGCTTCCGCGGCACCGGTCACCTGAGCGTCGTCGACTACCCCGGCTTCGAGGACTGCGAGGCGCCCGACCTGGAGACGTACTCGAAGGCGCTCAACGCCGGGCAGTACCCGCTCAGCGTCCTCGCGCTGTCGGAGCGCGCGGCGAACGTGTTCCAGCCCGGCATGTACGGGAACACGATGACGACGAACCCGCGCGCGCTGGAGGTCGCCGTCGAGGTCCTCGACGCGATCGATGCGGACATGCAGCGGAACGTGCGCGAGCAGGGCGAGCACATCCTCCGTCGCCTGGAGGACCTCCGGGCGAAGTACCCCGACCTCGTCGTCCGCAACCAGGGTACGGGGCTGCTCATCGCCTCGGTGATCCGCGACGACGTCCGCGTGGTCGGGAACGACGGCCTGGAGCAGCGCTGCCGTCGCCTCGGCCTCGGCGTCATCCACGGCGGCGAGAACGCCCTGCGCTTCACGCCGCACTTCGGCATCACCGACCCGGAGGTCGAGCTGATGATCGACGTGCTGGACGAGGTGTACGCGGGCGCGAGCTGAGCGGGCGAACGAGGCGGGCGGCTGGCACGGATCGTGCCCCGGGCCGCTCGCATTCGGGCCGCTCGCGTTCGGGCGGCTCGCGTTCGAGCCGCGTACAACGTCGGGCGTGACGCGCGCCCAGGCGACGTTTCGACGTTTTCTGGCGTTCGCACCAGGAAACGAATCGGTTGGTGCGTTCTAGAGACTGCCACCGACGTACACGGTTCGGTGGAACCCCGGCACTGCGTCCACCACAACGTCGCCCATCCACACGACGTCCCCCTGCTCGAGCGCGTCGCACGCTCGACACTGCCATGACCGTGACACGCACCCGGGCGATGGGCTCGAGCGCGATCGTGTTCGCACTCTCCCTCGCCGTCCCGTCCGCGGCCGCTGCTGCCGCCACTGCCCACCCCGCGCCGCTCTCCCCGCAGGAGATCCACTGGCGCGGTCGACCCACCGCCGTCGGCGCCCTCGCCGCCGAGCTCGGCCAACCGAACGCCAACGCGGTCGCCGGCTCGCTCGATCGCTACGACGAGTGGGTCGAGGCCAACGACTACCACGTCGCGCTGTCCGAGGACGGTCGCGTCGTCCTGATCACGAAGTCCAAGAAGGCTTCGAAGCGTCGCATGAAGCTCGTCGAGGAGGCCCTCGACGCGTTCGACGCGCTCCTCGCTCCGCCCGATCGGAGCGCCTCCGAGGAGTCCTTCGTCGTCGCCGAGTGGGGCGTGGGGGACCACGTTCCGGACGCGGAGCCCGTCGTGCTGATCGAGGTCGAGGGCGCGGACCGCTACCGCTCGCTCCTGACCGGCATCGGCGCCGAGCGGCCCCAGCTCGAGGGCTGGGCGCGCAGCCAGTTCAGCCAGCCCGGCTTCGCCGAGGAGCGCGTCTCCACGGCCGCGTGGCAGGCCGCGCCGGACGGCTTCGAGGTCGGCGACGTATGGCGCAGCGAGAACGAGCTCGTCAACCGGCTCGCGCGGCTACTGGTGCACCGCTCGTTCGGACCGCAGCCCACCTGGCTCCGGATCGGCTGCGCGTGGCGCGTCGAGATGGCCGTCCAGGGCTCGATCTACTGCTTCCCCTACCGGCAGGAGTTCGTCGGCGTCGGCGAGCACGGCGGCTGGGAGGCCGACCTCAAGCGCGCCTTCAAGAAGCGCAAGAAGCGCCCGCTTGAAGTCGACGAGTTCGCGAGCTGGCGCCGCAATCGCTGGAGCGACGAGCACGCCCAGCTCGCCTGGGGCTTCGTCGAGTACCTCGCACGCCACGAGCCGACGGCGCTGCCCGAGGTCGCCGAGGCGTTCCGCGAGCGCTACAAGGCGGGCTTCCGCACGACCCACGACGACGGGACCTGGAGCACCGACCCGACGTTCCAGGTACCGATGGACGCGCAGCTGGAGGTGCTGCGCTCCTCGGCTGGCGAGGACGTGATGGAGCGCGCGACCGCGTTTTTCCGTGCCGGGAAGCGGTATCGGCCCAGGAAGCGGCGCGGCTAGGGCGCCGGGTCGCTCGCATCGTCGCAGGGTGCGCGCTTTGCAGATTCGTTCTGTGCGCGTCCTGAGCAATCTGAGGGAGGCCGTCGCGCGATCGGCGGTGGAGTCAAGACGGACGGTACGGCAGCCCGATAGGCCGTTCCATGACACCCCGCCAGTCCCTCCCTGCCTGCGCCCTGGCCGTCCTCGCACTCGCTGTCCTCGACTCGTGCAGCGGCAGCTCGTCAGACCCCGCTGCCCCGGCTCCCCCGACGCCCGACACAGGGAGCAACTCCGGCCCGGAGTTCCTCGGTGCGCGGAGCGCCGTGACCGCGGGCGGCGAAAGGATTGCGCTGACCTGGGAGGCGGCCCGCGACGACGCGGACCCGGCCGAAGCGCTCGTCTATGACGTCTACCTGTCCTCGACGGCGGGCGGCTTCGACTTCCTCTCGGCCCCAGCGGCCACCTCCGCCCCGGGCGCGACCGTGATCACCCTCTCGAGCGCGGACTCCTCGCTGATCGCGAGCGGCACCACCGTGCACGCCGTCGTCCGCGCTCGAGACGCGATGGGCGCGCGCGACGACAACGTCGTCGAGGTCGCGGCGCAGCCGATGCCCACTGGCGCGATCGCCTATGTCACTCCGACCGGCAGCGGAGCGCCGGCGATCGGCGACCCGGGCCGACCCTTCGCGACGATCCAGGCCGCCGTCGCCGCCGTACCCTCCTCCGGCGGGGTCGTCGTGGTAGGGGCTGGGACCTACGGTGAGCTGATCGCGCTCACCGACGCCGGGAGCGCGGGTTCGACGATCGCGATCCACGGAGGATTCGACGCCGCGGCGATCACGGGTAGCGCGAGTCCGCAGGCGCTCCTGGATGCGTATCGGCCAGAGCAGAACGTGACGCGCGTCGATGGAGGGGGCCTCGTTCCATCCGCTCCCCAGATCGGCCTGATCGACGTTCGCAATAGGGGCCGCGTGACGATGATCTCCGGCCTGGTCGTCGATCAGGACGACCTGGAGACGGGCATCGCGCTCGTCGACGCGCGGGCCTGCGTCCAGGCCTGCGAGTTCGTCGTCGGCGCCGGCGGCGTCGCTCCCGTATCCGTCCGCGCGAGCACGGCGGGCGGCGACGATCTGGAGGTCGACCTGAGTGGCAACCGTGGCACAAGGCTCCAGACCGTCTTCGCGGGAGACGGTTCGTTCGCCCGGCTGACTCTCTGTGGCAACCGGTTCACGGCGACCGTGCAGTCGGTCGTCGACGCGGAGCCGACGATCCCGGACGGGGTCGATGCCGTCTACCGCTTCGACTCGAACGAGTTCCGCAATGTCCAGGGTCACGCCGTCGACCTCGACTTTGCCGTCGAGACCGTCAGCGGACCAGGGACGACATCGATCGAGGTCTGCGGCAACACCGTGACGGCCGTCGACGGGAACGCCTTCCGGATGACCGACTTCGGAGAACACGGCAGCTGGCTGTCCTTCCTGAGCCGGGACAACTTCTTCGCCGCCGGCTCCAACGACTGCTACCTCCTGCGTCTCCTCCCCGGCGTCTCGTATACGACGGAGTTCGTCTCGGCCACCGATGTGTCACTCCGTTTCGTCGGGGACACGGCGATCCAGACCAACAGCGGCTACCTCGAGCTGTACCGGACGTCGCCGACCGAGGACGCCGAATGGGACGTCCAGTTCGACTCGCTCTCCCTCCAGCAGTTCGACAATTTTGCGATCGAGGTGCGGGACTCCGGGGGCTCGGCGACGTTCTCGACCGACCTGACCGACATCACGACCACCGTTCGGGACTGCCTCGTCGCGAACGCCGACGGCTTCGTGCAGTACACCACGCGAAGCCCCTTCGGCGGCTCGAACCGCGTCGACTGCCTGGACAACGTGTGCACGGCGATCACGGAGGAGACCTTCGAGATCAGGATCCGGGAGTCCTTCAGCGCTGCGCCCAGCCAGTTCGACCTGTCCTCGCCCAATACGCTGAACGTTCTACGCAACACGCTCGAGGCGCCGGTGAGCGATGACAAGATGGCCAGGCTCCTCCTTTCGCCCGCTGGTCCAGGGAACGTCGTCCGGGTCCACAACAACGTCGGGGTGTCCGAGCGCGGTGTGCTCGTCAACCCCTCGTTCGAGGACGTGCCCGGCACTGCACTGGACGTCGATATTCGGAACAACGACTTCGCGTCGAACGGGAGCGACCCGTGCCTGATGCTGGAGGTGACGGGCTGGCTGTTGACGAACCGGCCGAAGATGGACGCGCGCGTGCTGAACAACCGGCTTGGCGGAGCCGGAGAGGTCTTGTTCGTCCGTGGCGCGTGCGACCTCGATGGCGGCGCTCTCGTCGTGGCCTACAACGAATTCAGCCGGTCGAACGAGAACGAGCTGAGCGAATACCACGTCTCCTACGGCGACTGGACGATCCTCCACCATGGAAACATGCACCGTGCAGGTGGCGACGACACCGAGCCCGGCATCGACGTCAACCTCTACGACGATCCGCACCTGCGTGCGTGCGACTTCCGCGCCTCGAACAACCTGCTCTGGGGCTGTGGCTCGGGGATCGCCTTCGCAAGCGGTACGTCCAGCCGCGACGCGGGTCGCATCGTGAACAACACCGTCGTCTTCTGCGGCCAGTCGTCGAACAGCATCGCCCTTGGCTCCCACGGGAGCGCCGTCGCCACCGCGCAGATCTCTTCGGGCAGCCACGTGCTGAACAACGTCTCGTTCGGCAACCTCCGCTTCGACCTGCCGCGTGAGACCCAGGCGATCTACTCGCTCATCGGTGTTCCCGAGGCGGTCGAGAGCCTCGCTCCCGGTAGCTTCGTGAGCCACGACCCCGGCTTCGCCGGAAGCGCTAGCATCCTCGACCCGGCCTCGTACGTTGCGCTCGTCCCCTCCAGCCCGGCGGTCGATGCAGGGCATCCTGCGGCTGTCTACGCCGACCCCGACGGTAGCCCGAACGACATGGGGGTGTTCGGCGGACCGGGTGCGGGGCAACTCGGTCCGATCGCGGACGGGGTCGTCCCCATGCTCTGCGTCGGACTCACGCCGTCGGTCGAGATCCAGGCGTATGCGTCGCCCATTGGCGCGACCGATACCCTGACGCTCGCCTTCAGCGAGAACGTGGACGGCTCCACCCTCGGCGCGATCACCTTCGCTCGCTCGAGCGGAACCGTCCTCGACGGGACGATGTCGGTCGACGGTCGCCGCGTGGACTTCACGCCGCTCTCGCCATGGCCCGCGGGGGAGGAGATCGTCGTCACCGTCGACAACGGACTCCGCTCTACGCTGGGCGGGGCGCTCGCCTTCGCGTACTCGACGCGGATCCCCGTCCGCCCACCGACTGCTGCGATCGAGGTCGAGTCGAACGACTCGATCGTCGACGCGCAGGCTCTGACGGGCAAGGTCGCCCAGGTCGACGGGACGATCGCCTCGAACGCCGATCTCGACACCTACTCCCTCGCGCTCTCGGCCGGTGATCGCGTGCGCGCGCGGGTCGAGGGTCCGGACGCCGCCGCTCGCTTCCTCGTTCGGCTCTGGGCCTCGGACGGGACGACGCTCCTGTACGAGCACGAGGAGGGGACCTGCGACGGCGCGGTGATGGACTACACCGTGACGGACGCGGGGACCTACTTCGTGCAGGTCCTCGAACCCACTGCGGCCGCCCCGTACGCGTACCGGCTCGACGTGCACGCGGGAGAACTCTGATGGCGTTCGATCGGACGAGGTCGCGCGTCGCCCTCGCGTCGCTGGCGGCCGCTACCCTGGCTGGCCTGCTCACGGCGACCTTCCCGGATTCCCGTGCGCCGCTCGCGGCGGTCGATCGGACCACGCCCGCAGCGAAGCCGCGGGCCGTGATGGCTCGACGCACGGGGCCGTCCGCGTCCGGCGTCCTCGCTCTGCCGATGGAGCTCGCGACGGCGACCACCGAAGAGTTGGAGGCTGCTCGGTACTTCGATCGTGCGCCTGCGCCTTCAGATCTCGACGTGGCATTCGCGGCGCTGCTCGCGGTCGCGGCGGACGGAACTCTCGACGACGAGGCGATCGCGGCGGCGCGCGAGGAGCTCCTCCGAGCCCTGCGGGCCCAGTCCGCGAGCACGATGGGCGAGCGAGCCGCTCGCCTGGTCGGAGACCTGGCGCAGGCCGCGGCCTCGGGGGCGCTCGACGCCGAGGCTGTCCGATCCGTCGCGGAGGTGCTCACGTTCGTCGACGATCCCGCGGTCCATCGCTCGCTCAGCGCGACAGCGCGGTCGACGGCGGCGGCGGGGGTCGAGCGCGAACTCGCCCTGGTCGGGCTGCGCGCGAGCGGCGGGCCCGGCGTCCGCGCTGCGATCGACGTCGCGGCATCGGCCGACTCGCCCGCACTGCGCGCCTTCGCGACGGCCGAGCTCGGGAGCACGCTCGCCCATCCCGACGCGATCGAGAGCCGCCGCAGCGGGCTCGCGACGGTCACCGACAACCTCGAGCACGCTGATGCCGGCGTTAGGCGCGCCGCGTTGCAGTCGCTCCACGGCGCCGGTGCGGCGTGGACCGAGCCTTCCGAGGCGAGCCTCCGCCACATCGCGGAGGCCGACTCCGATCCCATCAATCGATCGATCGCGAGCGCGATCCTGCGGCGCTGGTGATCGAGGGCTCCGGTGCGTCGCGCCGGACCCGGGGTCAGTCGTCGTCGTCGTCACCGTCGACCGCGTACTCGACCCCGAGCAGCGCGCCTTCGGCCGCGACGTCGACGGCGGTATCAGCGGTGAACTCGAGCCCGCGGCGCGTCTCGTCGGCGTGCCGCGCCGCGATGCCGGCCGCTTCGTCCAGCGCGCCCGCCGCCGGGCGCACGACGTCATCGGCGTGCCCGAGCAGCGGCTTCACGACCTTGCCGCCGAGCGCGAGCGCGCCCGCGGCGACGAGCCCGATCGGTCCCAGCGGGAGGCGCCGTCCCTGGCGCTTCCTCTCCTCGACTTCGCTCATCAGCTTGTCGTTGGTCTCGTCCTGCACGGCGTGCCTCCTGCGCTGGGGATGATGGCGTGGGGGCCGACTTGCCCCGCGTTTTTCGTCGGTCCGCGGGGCGGCCGCACTGCGGCGATTCCGGGCCTTCCCCGGTCCTCTCCGGGGCCGTGTCCCGGGCCGCGAAGTCCCGGTTGGAGATTATCCTTGACCGATCGGTATAGGTTCGCTCCGATGGGGGCATGCGACCCGGACCCGCGAAGAGCTTCGACCCCGAGGAGGCCCTCCGAAACGCGCGCGATCTCTTCTGGCGCCACGGCTACGACGGCACCGGGATCCGCGACCTGGAGGAGGCGCTCGGCATCGGCCGCAAGAGCCTCTACGACACCTTCGGCAGCAAGCGCGAGCTCTACCTCCGCGCGATCGGTCAGTACGCCGAGACGGTGATCGGGCGGATCTGCAGCCGGCTCGAGTCGACCGACGGGACGCCGCTCCAGAACCTGGAGCGCGTCCTGGACCGCCTGTCGTCGCACCACGGTTCCGACGAGAGCCTCGGCTGCCTGCTCGGCGTGGCGATGGGCCAGGTCGACGCCGCGGACGACGAGCTCGCAGACGCGGTGCGCGTACCGCTCCGCCGCCTGGAGGGCGCGTTCGAGCGCGTCCTCCGCCGCGCCCAGGACGCCGGCGAGGTGCGCACCGACGCTCGCCCCAGGGACGTCGCTCGCCAGCTCGTCGCTCTCACCCAGGGCATGGCCCTGATGGGGCGGCTGGACGATGGCGCCGCTCGCCCTCGCTCCGTCGCCCGCGCGACGCTCGACCTGCTCCGCTCCTGACCACGACGACATGACGAACCCGTTCCGCACGCTCGCTCTCGCCGCCGCGCTCCTCACGCCTGCATCCGCCGCCGCGGCGCCGCAGGAATCGGGCGCGGGCGACGATCGCTACCCGGTCTCGACCGCACTCGAGCAGGGGCTCTCGCCGATCGTCCTCGACGGGCTCGGCGACCTGGTCCAGTCCTTCGTCGACGACGGCGAGATCGTCGGCGCCGAGGTCATGGTCATCAAGGACGGCCGGACGGTGCTGCACGAGGGCTACGGCTGGCGCGACCGCGAGGCGGGCGTGCCGATGGAGCCCGGCGGCGTGTTCTGCATCCGTTCGATGACGAAGCCGGTCGCCGGCGCGGCGCTCTCGATACTCGTCGACGAGCGCAAGCTGCGCCTCGACGATCACGTCGCCGAGTACCTGCCCTCCTTCGACGTCGACGGCAAGCGCGACATCACGGTCGAGCACGTCCTGACGCACACGAGCGGGCTCCCGATGTCGCTGCTGCTCGGCAAGGACCTGAAGTCGCTCGACGGCATCCGCGCCGTCGCGGACCTCGGCGCGGACTGCGAGCTGCTGTTCGCGCCCGGCGAGGGGTTCCACTACAGCGACCAGGGGACGGACACGGTCACGGCGCTGATCGAGGTCACGTCAGGCATGCCCGCGGCGGACTTCGTGCGGACGCGCCTGCTGGAGCCGCTCGGCATGGAGGACAGCGCGTGCGTCCTTCCGAAGGACCACCCGCTCCGCGCCCGCGCGTGCAGCAAGTACACCGGGTCGCCGAACGCGTGGAACCGGTACTGGAAGCCGGACGACGAGGCGCTCTTCCCCTTCTTCCTCGGTTCGCAGGGCCTCTACTCGACGCTGGAGGACTACGCGCGGTTCCTGGAGCTCTACATGAAGAAGGGCCGCGTCGGGAAGGAGCGAATCCTCAAGGCGCGCTCCGTCCGGCGCACGCTGGAGGAGGGCGCGCACCCGATGAAGGGGCCGACCGGCTTCCCGGGCCTGGAGGTCGGCTACGGGTCGCTGATGATGCTCTACACGGGCGAGGACGAGGACGGCGAGGAAGAGCTCGTCGCGTTCGGCCACAACGGCTCCGACGGGACCTACGCGTGGGCGTTCCCGAAGCAGCGCGCGATGGTGCTGTACTTCACGCAGTCGCGCGGGACGCTGACGGGCTTCGAGGTCGAGGAGCGCCTCGGCAAGCTCCTGCTCGGCGTGCCCTTCGATCCGATCCAGCTCGCGCCGCCGCTGGAGGAGTACCTCGGCTACTACTGGGAGGGCGAGGGCGATCGCTACCGGACCATCCTGCGCGACGGGGACGACCTCGCGCTGGAGATCCTCGGCAAGGCGGTGAAGCCGCTGACGTACATCGGTGAGGACCGCTGGAAGCTGCAGCCGGGCGTCGTGCTGGAGTTCGACCGCTCCGAGGCGGGCGAGGTCACCGGCTACCGCATCGGCGACCACCAGGAGTTCCGCTTCGAGCCGGCCGCTGACCTGCCGACGGGCGACGAGATCGCGGCGCGCGTCGCCGAGGCCCACGGTGTCGCGAACCTGAAGACGGCGGGGACCGTCCACGTCCGCAGCAAGATCGAGATGGAGAAGCTCGGCCTGTCGGGCACTTCGGAGGGCTGGTTCCGAGCGCCCGAGCTCTGGCGCGTCGACGAGCAGATCGGAGAGGAGTTCGGGCGCGTCTCGTTCGACGGAACCGACGTCCACTACCACTCGAAGGCGCAGGGCGTGACGACGCTCACCGGTCCGCAGGCGGCCGCATCGCGCGAGGGGAGCCTGTTCGCGCGCTTCGGCGACTGGCGCGCGTGGGCGAGCGACGTCCAGGTGATCCAGCGGATCGTGGCCGGCGACGACGTCGTCCTGCTCGTGCGAGCGGGAGACACGTCGTCCCACGCGCCGACGTTCTACATCGACGAGGCCACCGGTCACGTCGGTCGCGTCGACTCCATGACGTACCTGGAGAATCTCGGCCGCATCGGGCAGTCGGTGCGATTCGGGGACTTCGAGGAGATCGGCGGCGCGCTGATCCCGCACCGGACGCAGGTGAACCTCGCACACCCGCTCATCGGACCGATCGTCACGACGATCGCAGAGGTCGAGGTGGGCGTCGACGTCCCCGACGGGCACTTCGGGCTGAAGGACTGAAGGGGAGCGCGGAGGCGCACGAGCGGGCATGATCGGGGCCCGGAACCCCGCCATGACTCACACGAACGCGCCCCACCGTCCGCTCACGCTCCCGCGCCGGGAGCTCCTCGTCGCCGGCTCCGCCCTCGCTGCGGCGCCCCTCGCCGCAGCCGTGCCTCGCTGGACGGCCGGGCAGCCCGAGCCCGTGCGCGTCGGCGTCATCGGGATCGGCATCCGCGGCCGTCGGCTCATGGACGGCAAGCTGCTGTCCAACGAGTCCTTCCGCGTCACCGCGGTCTGCGACGTGGACGAGACGCGGATGCTCGACGCGAAGCGACGGGTCGACGAGCGCTACGGCGACGACAGGTGCCAGGCCGTGCCGCGCCACGAGGATCTGGTGAAGCGCGACGACGTCGACGCGGTGCTCATCGCCACGCCCGACCACTGGCACACGCTCCAGATCCTCGACGCGTGCGCCGCCGGCAAGGACGTGTACTGCGAGAAGCCGCTCACGCTCACGCTCCGCGAGTCGCAGGTCGTGATCGAGGCCGTGCGCCGCGCCGGGATCGTGTTCCAGACGGGCAGCCAGCAGCGGAGCGAGTACGCCCACCGGTTCGTCGCCGCGGCCGAGGCGGTGCGCGCGGGTCGGATCGGGCGGGTGCTCACGGTGCACGTCGGCGTGGGGGACCCGCCGACCGCGTGCGACCTCGGCGAGGACGCGCCCGAGCCCGGCCTCGACTGGGATCGCTGGCTGGGGCCCGCGCCGATGCGGGCGTACAGCGAGGTGCTGAGCCCGCGCGGCGTGCACGGGCATTACCCTCAGTGGCGCCGCTACTGGGAGTATGCCGGCGGCGGCCTCGCCGACATGGGCGCCCACCACTTCGACATCGCGCAGTGGGCGCTGGGGATGGACGGCACCCTGCCCGTCCGGGTCGAGCCGCCGCGAACGGGCGGAAGGACCCGTGGTGCGACGGCGCTCTACTCGAACGGTGTCCGCCTGATCCACGGCGGCCCGAACGGCGCCACGTTCATCGGCGAGAAGGGGATGATCGCGGTCGACCGCGGGCGGATCTCCAGCACGCCGGCTGGGATCCTGGAGTGGGAGCCGACCGACGAGGAGCGGTTCCCGCGGCACGTCGGACACGTCGAGAACTGGTTGGATTGCATCCGCGACCGCAGCGAGCCGATCTGTGGCGTCGAGGTCGGCGCGCGCAGCGCCGCGGTGTGCCACCTGATGAACGCCTGCTACCGTGAGCTCCGACAGCTCGACTTCAACCCGGGCGCGTGGCGCTTCGTCGGCTACGCGCCGCCGAACGAGCGGCTCGACTTCGAGCGGCGCGAGGGGTACGCGCTGCCGGGCTGAGCGCCGCGCCGCCGCTCAGTCGTCGGTCCCGGTGATCTTCACCTCGAGGACGCGCGCCGATCCCCGGGCCACCTCGAGCACGTCCGGGAGGACGATGCCCCTCGTGGCCCGCACCCGGTAGCGGCCCGGGCAGGGGAAGTCGATCTCGACGTCGCCCGAGGTCTCGTTGCGGCCCATGCTGAGCTTGCGCGTCCAGCCCGTCCCCGGCGGGTCCCCCTTCCCGGGGATTCTCCGTAGCACCAGCATGCGGTCGCCCTTCGGGGCCTTCGGCGTGCGCCGCCAGCGCACCGTGCGCGGCGTCGCCGGCGGGAGAGCGACCGCGAGCACTCCGTCACGGCCGGGAACGGTCGTGATGCCCGACCCGGGGGCGCGCAGAGTCAACTCGACCTCCTCGTCGTGGGGGAGGAGGACCGCGACGGGCCATCGTTGGATCGTCCGGAGCGCGCGAAGGCGCGTGGCGTTTCGTCTTCGAACGGAGACGTTCAGAGTCTCCGGTCGGGTGCCGTCCGACCGCGTGACGTCGAGGCGGGCGACCTTCGCCTCGGCCAGCGGGTCCCACCCGAGGAGACGAACGTCTACGCACGCCGCACCGGGTGGGACCTCGAGGTCCGCGAGCATGGCAACGGACCTGCTCCCGGGCAGGCACTTCGATGTGACCTGGAGCGCGTACTTGCCCGGCGGAACGCCGGTCCACTCGTGCTTGCTCCACTCCAGGTCGGCCGGAATCCTGCGCTTCGAGTCGTTCACGCGAGTCCACCCCGCGAGCTCGAGCATCAATGGCTCGGACGGGGCGACGGATCGGGAGCGCCGGACGACGACCTTCAGGCTGCCCGGTACGAGGGTCGCGGGGTCGGGGAGCACGATCCGAGCGGGCCGACCGAAGCCAACCTTCACGGACTGTGACGTGCTCACCCTCGGGTCGTCGCTGCGGGCGAGGATGACGATGGCTTCGAGATCCGGGTACTGCTGCGGAGTGCTCGGATCGAGCGTGAAGGTAACCCAGCCCGCGGCGTTCGTCGTCTGCCTGGTCTTGCCGAATCTCCCGTGCAGCTCGTCGTGAGAGCGCGCCTTGTAGGAGAGACGGACCCTCTTGCCCGGCGCCGGCTCGCCCGTATGGTCGACGACGCGGACGCGCAGGACGGCGTTCGGCGCGGACGATCCGAACCCCTCCTCCGGAGCTTCGGTTCGATGCGTATCGCGCGCTTCCTCCGTGGGCGAGGCCAGGTCGCGCCCGATCGACGTCCCTCCGATGGACTCCTCGCCCGCCGGGTCGCCTGCGAACACGAGGGTCGGGTCGTCCGACGCGCGCGGCCCGGTCGCCAGGACCGTTGCCCCGACCAAGACAGCGCATGCGGCGAGGAGTGCGGCGAAGAACTGCGGCGACCGGGACACGTTCGCACTAGCGCGCAGGGATGCGGTGGCTACAGGGGAGACTCCGAGGGCGTCGTCGAGCGCAAGAGGCGTGCCACGCCCACGGCGGCGCCTGCGGCCACGGCGAACGCAACGAAGGCGCCAGCGGTTCGCCCGTACAGCGCGAATCCCGTCCCGAAGAGCGTCCCGTAGACCGCCGCGCACCCGAGCGACGTTGCAATGAGCCCGCGCGTGAACTCCCCGGCGGGCGCTTCCACCAGCGGCGTGCCGGCCGCGCGGCGGCGCTCCAGGAAGCGATTCCAGAGCGACCCGCACGGGCGGACGCGCTCGTAGAAGCGCGCGAGCGTCTCGTCGTCGGTCGGCGGCGTCGCGAGCGTCGCGGCGATCCACGCGACGGTCGTGATCCCGACGCCGGTGACCAGCTGCTGCCATTCGGCGAGCGGCTCGAACCAGTTTTCGTGCAGGAACTGGAACCACAGCGCGACGAGGAACGAGACCACCATCCCCGTGATCTCGGTCCACGCGTTCACGCGCCACCACAGCCAGCGCAGGAGGTAGATCGCGCCGGTCCCGGCGCCGACCTGCAGCAGGATCGTGAATCCGTCGAGGGCGCTCTCCAGCGACAGCGCGAGCGCACTGGAGAGCACGAGCAGCCCGATCGTGACGGCGCGCCCGTACCGAACGAGCTGGCGCTCGGTCGCGTCCGGTTTCACGAAGCGCTGGTAGTGGTCGAGCACGACGTACGACGCGCCGAGGTTCAGCAGCGTCGACATCGTCGAGACGTAGGCGGCGACGAGCGACGTGACCACGATCCCGAGCAGCCCCGCGGGCAGGAACGTCAGCATCGCGGGGTACCCGAGGTCGCCGCGGACCGTCTCCGGGTCGAGCGCGGGGAACTCCTGCGCGAGCGACGCTGCGTCGGGGAACACGACGAGCGAGGTGAGCGCGACGATGATCCAGGGCCACGGCCGCAGCGCGTAGTGGGCCGCGTTGAAGAAGAGCGACGCGCCGATCGCGTTCGACTCGTTCTTGGCCGCGAGCATGCGCTGGGCGATGTAGCCGCCGCCGCCCGGTTCGGACCCGGGGTACCACGTGCTCCACCACTGGACGGCGAGCGGGACGAAGAACACCGGCACCCACACGTCCGGGTCGCCGAAGTCGGGCAGGAGGTCGAGCTTGCCCTGGACGTTCGGGTGCGTGAGCAGGCCCTCCAGCCCGCCGACCTCCGGTAGGCCGAGGCACACGACCGCCGCCGCGACCGACCCGCCGATCGCGAGCGCGAACTGGAGCAGGTCCGTGATCAGCACGCCGCGCAGGCCGCCGAGCGACGCGATGAGCATCGTCACGGCGCCGGCGACGAGCACCGTCTGCCACGGGGGGATGCCGAACAGCACCGCCGCGATCTTGGTGAGCGCGAGCGTGACGATGCCCATCCCGATCGCGTTGAACAGCACGCCGAGGTACAGCGCGCGGAACCCTCGCAGGAAGGCCGCGGCGCGACCCGAGTACCGGAGCTCGTAGAACTCGACGTCCGTCCGGACGCCCGAGCGGACCCAGAGCCTCGCGTAGACGAAGACCGTGAGCATCCCGGACAGGAGGAAGGCCCACCACACCCAGTTCCCGGCGACGCCGCGGTCGCGGACGATCTGGGTGACGAGCAGCGGGGTGTCGGCCGCGAACGTGGTCGCCACCATGGACACGCCCAGGAGCCACCACGGCATCGACCGTCCCGAGAGGAAGAATTCGGACGAGCTGCTGCCCGCCCGCCGTGCGACAGAGACCCCGACCGCGATCGAGAGTGCCAGGAAGGCGATCAGGATCGCCCAGTCGATGGTGTGCAGCATGCGCGCACACGGTACGGAGCGTGTCCCGCGACGGGAGGTCGCGGACGCTTCGAACTCCACCGAAGCGTCGTGGAACCCGGTCCGCCTCGCACGGTTCGAACCTCGCCTCCGCGGGATCGACCGGTACGATCAGAGGGCTCTCTCCCTTTCCGGCGTCCACCCCACACGGGCCCACCCGCCCGGCCGCCCCATGTCGAGTCCTTCCTCGCTGGTGCTCGCACCGCTCCTGGTCTGCGCCACGTCCCTTCCCCTGTCGGCGCAGGTCGACGAACCCGACCGCATCGAGATCCCGGGCCAGCTCGTGGTCTGCTTCGAGTCCGACGCGCTCCCCGACGACGTCGAGTCGATCGTCGCGAGCTGGGAGCTCCAGTCGATCGAGCCGCGTCTGCGCATGCAAGAGATCCGCCCGCTGCTGCAGTGGCAGCGTCGCGGCGAGGACGTCTTCACCAACGTCGTGCTGCTCGACTTCAGCCCGGCGTCGCTCGACCTCGGCGTCCTCCGGGCGGGGCTCGAGAACGCGCCGCGCATGCGCTGGACCGCTCCGAACGTCGGCCTGACGGGGGACGTCCAGGAGCTCGTGCCGAACGACCCGCAGTACGGCAACCAGTACCACCACCCGCTGATGCAGAACGACGACGCGTGGGACATCACGCTCGGCGACGCGAGCATCGTGATGGGCATCACCGACGACGGCGTCCTGCGGAGCCACGAGGACCTGCAGCAGAACATCTGGGTCAACGCGGGCGAGATCCCCGGCGACGGGATCGACAACGACAACAACGGCTACGTCGACGACGTGAACGGCTGGGATTGGGTGTTCGACAACAACGACCCGGACCCGAACGGCGGCAACGACCACGGCACGCACTGCGCGGGGATCGCGGGCGCGCGGACCGACAACGGGATCGGCGTCTCCGGGACGGCGGGCCACTCGACGATCATGCCCCTGCAGTTCTTCGCGTCCGGCCAGGCCTGGACCGCGGCGAACATCGCAGCTTCGTTCGCCTACGGCGCCGACAACGGCGCACAGATCCTCAGCACCAGCTACAACATCAACGGCTGGGTCGGCGACCCCGTCGTGACCGCGGCGTTCGACTACATCTACGACCAGGGCGTCCTGCACTTCAACTCGGCGGGCAACGGGTCGGAGCTCAACCCGGCGCGCCAGGCGTTCCACCAGACGTTCCTCGTCGTGAGCACCGACTCCGCCGACGTGAAGAGCGGCTTCAGCAACTTCGGCACCGGCTGCGACATCTGCGCGCCGGGCTCCAGCGTGCTCGCGACCGTGCTGGGCAATGGCTACGGCACGAAGTCTGGTACGAGCATGGCGGCGCCGAACGCCGCCGGCGTGGCGGCGCTCATCTGGTCGGCCAACCCGACGTGGACGCGCGACCAGGTCGCGGCCCAGCTGGTCGCGACGGGGGACAACATCGACGCGCAGAACGCCGGTCTCGAGGGCCTGCTCGGCGGCGGGCGCGTGAACTCGTTCCGCGCGCTGACCGAGACGCTGGCGCCGCCGACGGTCGCGCTCGCGGACGGTCTTCCGGCCGACGGCGGCGCGCTGATCGGTGACCTGACGTCCTTCCGCCTCCGCTTCGACCAGATCCTCGACCCCGCCACCGTGAACGGGACCGCGGCCTTCTCGCTCGTCGGCGCCGGACCGGACGACGCGTTCGGGACCGCCGACGACGTCGCGCTGCCGATCACCTGGGACGAGTACCTGATCGCGGGCAACCAGGTCAGCTTCACCGTCCCCGGGGCGCTTCCGTCCGCCGGTCTGTACCGCGTGTCGGCCGACGCATCGGTGCTCGCCAACCCCTTCGGCGCGGCACTCGACGGCAACGGCGATGGCGTGGGCGGCGACTCCTGGTCCACGACGTTCAGCGCGTGCGGCGTCAACACGATCGTCGTCGACAACGCCGAGTCCGGCGCCGGGTGGAGCGTCGTCAACGAGAGCCTCTCGACCGGCGCCTGGACGGTGCCGCCGGAGGTCCCGGTCGGAGGCGGTCTGCGCGGCGATCCCGCGAACGACTTCGACGGTTCGGGGCGCTGCTTCCTGACCGAGAACGCGCCGGGGAACACCGACGTCGACGGCGGGCCGACGCGCCTGATCAGCCGGGTCTTCGACCTGTCGGTCACCGCCGATCCGTACATCAGCTTTGCCGCGTGGTTCACGACCTCCGGCACGGACGTCATGGAGGTCGACATCTCGGACGACGACGGCGCCACCTGGACGACCCTCGACGTCCTCGGGAACACGACCGAGTGGGAGGTGCTGACCTACCGCGTCGTCGAGTTCATCCAGCCGTCGGCCCTGACGCGGCTGCGGTTCTCCGTCGAGGACACGGGGAGCCCGTCCGTGACGGAGGCGGGGATCGACTTCCTCCGCGTCCTCGCGGTCGACTGCGGCCCGGGCTCGATCGGTACGTCGTACTGCGTCGGTGCGCCGAACTCGACCGGCTCCGGCTCGTCGATCCGCGCCGAAGGTAGCGCGGTGGTCGCGGACAACGACTTCACGCTCACTGCCGACAACGTTCCGAGCGGCGCTGCGGGCGTGTTCTTCCTCGGGTCCCAGCAGGTCCAGGTCCCCGCCGCGAACGGCTTCCGATGCGTCGACGGATTCGTCCGTCGCTTCGGGACCGCGGTGCTGCCGGACGCGATGGGGGAGTCGTCCCTCGCCCTCGACCTTGCGGCGCCGCCGCTCAGCGCCTGGATCGTTCCCGGCTCGACCTTCAACTTCCAGTTCTGGTACCGGGACAGCGTCGGCGCGGGGAGCAACTTCTCGAACGCCGTCGCGGTCGACTTCCAGTGACGGCCAAGGGCGGCGGCGGACCGTGTCCCAGGCCGTCGCTTACGTGAGACGCACGGAACCCGGCGGTGTCGGGCCACGACCTAGGAGTCCGGCTCGACGCCCGCCAGCTGACGCGGGACCTCCGGGTCCCGTTCCCGATCGATCTCCGCCCCGAAAGTGAGACGGTCCCCGTCAGGTCGAGCCTGCGCGGGGACCGTCTCGTTCGCCGCTGTTGTGGAGTGGCCCGCGCGCCTGTCTCGCCA
>JBCDGE010000103.1:0-26975 GCA_038757895.1 Planctomycetota bacterium
GTCGCGCCGGGCCAGCCGCGCGACGACGCGCGCGAGCCACGGGCGGAGCCCACGCCCGGGATCGGGCCGCTTCTGCAGCGCCAGCGCCAGCGCCCCCTGGGCCGCATCGTCGGCCGCGGCCTGGTCGCGCGCGAGCCGCCGCGCGAGCGCGCGCACCCACCCCGCCTCGCGCAGGAGCGCGTCGGTGAGGCCGGGGTCCGCGGCGCCGTCGGGGTGGGTCACGCTCCCTTTCTCCCGGCCGCGCCACGCGCGTGGCAGGGAATCCCGGAAAAGCCGCCGACGGCTCGCGGGGCGCCGTCAGAACTGGATCGCGACGCCGTTCGACAGGTTCGACGTGATCTGCCCGTCGAAGTCGCGGAACCACCCCTGGAAGTACCAGGTGCTCCCGGGGAAGGCCGAGACCGACCCGTTCGGCTGCGCGATGAAGCGCGGGTCGAAGACGAGCTCGTAGACGCCGTCGGCGCCCACCGGAGCGACCGCGTTGCTGAACCGGCCGAAGCTCGCACCCCCGAGGCAGAGATTGCCGCTGCTGCCGCTGACGAGCGGCACGAAGGACGCCTCACCGGCCACGAGGACGTAGCACGGCGAGCCGACCGGCGCGCTCGAGATGAGAATCGACTTGTCGGTCGTCGTCCCGGCGGCTCCGACCGCCCGGGCCCACGCGCGGCGTCCGGTCGAATTCTCCGTGGCCTCGCAGTACTGGTAGCCGCGGGCCTCGAGCCCGGTCCCGCGGACGTGGGCGCCCTCGACCTTGGTCAGGAAGCTGATGTTGGTCCAGGCCAGGAACGCCGCGTTCCCGCTCGTCGTGCTGTTCTCCCAGGTCGTCACGAGCGACGGCGCCACCTCGACGAAGCCGGTGTTCGTCACCGCGGTGCGGCGCTCGCCCAGCCCGAAGAAGCCGTTCGAGACGTCGCCGGAGCAGAAGACGATGTCGCGCTCGCCGCCGGTCGTCGCGCGCTCCTCGTACGCGATGAGGAAGTCCTCTCCGTCGAATGCGACGTTCGGGTTCGACTGGAGCTGGTCCCGTCCCTCGTCGTTCATCGTCGACACGCTGGTCGATTCGAAGGCGAAGTCGTCACCGCAGACCGTCGCCACGATCGAGCGGTTGTTCGAGAAGAGCGCTCGCTGCTCGGTGACGAGCAGGTAGGCGGGCTGGCCGTTCGGGGCGAGCTGGTTCGAGGGCGCCGAGAGGTCGAGGTTCTCGATCAGGCCGTCCTGGATCAGCGTGCGCGCGGGAAGGAGCAGCTGGCCCGCGTACGTGATCTCCGCCGTTTCCACCGCCTTGCCGATGACGCTGTCGACGAGCCAGACGACCCGGAAGGTCGCTGCGGCAGGAGACTGCGCCACCCCCGTCCCCTCCGCGACCTGCGGACTGGAGAGGTTCTCGCCCGGGAACGAGGGGAACAGGATCGTCGAGCCCAGGACACCGTTCGTGTCGACGAGCCGGGCCCGGACATCCTCGTTCTGCACGACGCCGGTCGTCTGCCAGACGACCAGCCAGCGGTTCGTGGAGAAGAAGCTCGAGACGCGGATCGCTCCGACGTCCGGAACCGACGCGTCGTCGGTCCCGGTCGAGATCAGGAACGCCGGCTCGGTCGACCAGACGCCGCCCGACTCCTTGATCTCCCGCCCCCAGATCTCGTAGTTGAAGGCGCGGACGGACGCCACGACGAGGAACTCGTTCCCCGAGTCCCGGCCGGCGATGCTCGGCTCCGACCAGCTCGTGCCGGAGGCGTCGACGACGCCGGCGAAGAGCGCGGCCACCGTGGACGTACTGAACGGCACCCGGTAGACGTAGATGTCACGATCGGACGAGCTGAAGAAGCGCTCGGTCGCGATCACGAACGAGACGTCGTCGTCGCTCGCCATGTCGATCGCGGCGAAGCGAACGTCCGAGTCGAAGAGCAGCGTCCCGGTGGACAGCACGGGGTCGATCACGAGCGGCCCGTCGACGCCGTCGACGAAGTCCGCCGGAACGACGATGTCGAAGCCATCGCCGGTCTCGACGAGCGGCGCGGAGCACCGAGATCCGTCCGGCGCGATCGCGACGGCGGCGCCGTAGAGCACCTCGCCGAACTCGTTCGCGAAGCGCAGGCCCTCACCGTCCCGCGACCGATGCATCTCCGTCGCGGCGCGGAACGAGAGGCGAACCTCGCCGCCGGCCGAGACGTCGTCGAGGACGACGATCTGCTCGACGGACTCCATGCCGAGCTCGTAGACGACGCGCGCCCCGCCCCGATCGAGGGTCCAGACGTCCCCGTCGCGCGAGGCGCGCGCGGTCGAGGTCAGCGCGAGGTCGCCGGCGCCGACGGTCGCTCGCTCCAGCCGGAGGTGGAGCGGGAAGTTCCGCGGGGCGTCGGCGCCGAGGTACGGGACGTAGCGGAATCCGTCCTGCCCGACCGACGCCTTGTACGTCGAGCCGACCGCCCAGAACGCTCCGTCCGGCGACCGGTCGTGGACGACGTGATCGGGGAGCGCGAGGAGGGGCACCTCGGGGTGACCGGGGAGGTCGGCGGCGAACGCGGTGGGCGCGAAGGCGCCGAGGAGGAGAGCGGTAAGGAGTCGGCGGCGGAGCATGGTGGCGCCAGGGCTGGGGCGTCGGAGGCCGCCTCGCGGCGGCGCTGCTCCATGCCTGGCGCCCGTGGACCGTCACGCGGTTTCCCTCGATTCACCCCGCTCGGCACGGCGCCGATGAGGGCCGTCCTGTGCCAGAGCGCCGCGGGCCGCGACGCGCGCGATCGGGCCGACCGGGCCCAGATCCGGACGGAGCGCCGTTCTGCGCGATCCTCCGCGCGTGGCTCTCATGAAGCGTGTCCAATCTGGCTCCTGCCGATGACCGAGATCGACCCCGACACGCGGCCCAACGACGACCTCTCCGACGCTGAGCTCGAGCAGGCGCTGCTGCTCGATCGCCTCGGCCAGGACTTCGGCGAGGCGCTGGAGAGCGATCCGCGCCTGACCGCGGAGGACTTCGCCGCCCGGCATGGCGATGTCGACCCCGAGGAGCTCGTGCCCGTGCTCCGGGCGATCGAGATGCTCGCGCGGACGCGCCGGAGCAAGGAGGGCCCCTTCGGCCCCGGCGACGCGGTCGGCCCGTACCGCATCCGCGGCGAGCTCGGCCGCGGCGGCATGGGCATCGTCTACGAGGCGGTCGAGGAGGGCCTCGGGCGCGTCGTGGCGATCAAGGCGCTCCACGCCGCCGGGCTCGACGAGCGTTTCCGGTCCCGGTTCGACCGCGAGGCGCGTGCGGCCGCGCGCCTCGACCATCCCGGCATCGTCCCGGTGTTCGGGTCGGGCGAGAGCGACGGCGTCCTGTGGTACGCGATGCGGCGCGTGGACGGCATCGACCTGGAGCGCTGCCTCGACGACATGGCCGAGGACTCCCCCGAGCGCCTGAGGGATGCGGCCCTCGAGCGGCTGGAGGGCGCGATCCACTCCGGCTCGCGCGACCGCGCGACGCTCGTCTCGGGCATCCCCCGCCGCGCGCGCGCCGCGGCCGCGATCGTCATGCGGCTCGCCGACGCGCTCGCGTACGCGCACTCCGAGGGCGTGCTGCACCGCGACGTGAAGCCGGGCAACGTCATGCTCGACCGGGACGGGACGCCGCTCTTGACCGACTTCGGGCTGTGCAAGGTCGAGGGCGACGCGAGCTTGACCGCCGCCACGGACATCGTCGGCACGCTCCGCTACATGCCGCCCGAGGCGCTCGACGGCAAGACCGACGCGCGCGGCGACGTGTACGGGCTCGGGCTCCTGCTGTACGAGCTCGTCGCGGGCACCGCGGCCTTCGAGGCGGACGATCGGCGCTCGATGCTGCACCGCATCCTGCACGTCGACCCGGTGCCGCTGCGCAGGCTCCTTCCCGGCATCCCGATCGACCTGGAGCGCATCACGACCAAGGCGATCGCGAAGCTCCCGGAGGAGCGGTACGCGACCGCGGCGGACCTCGCGGAGGACCTCTCCGCGCTGCTCTCCGGTCAGCCCGTGCGGGCGCGCGCGCCGAGCGCTCTGTACCTCCTGCAGCTCTTCGTGCGCCGTAATCGCGCGCTCGCCGCGACGCTCGTCGCGGCGACCGTGCTGATCGCTTTCGGCGCCGTCCAGTACGTCGCGGGTCTGCGCACCGCGTTCGCGGACGCGAACGAGGCGCGCGACCTCGCCGAGGACCGTGCGGCCCAGGCAAACGTCGCGACCGCCGAGGCGTCGCTGCGCACGTTCGACACCGCGGGAGCGCGCGCGGCCGTCGAGGCGGTCGACGAGGAGCACCGCGGCTGGATGTGGAAGCAGGTCGCGCGGCGCGTCGGGCTCGACGCCGACGTCGCGGCGTCGCGGGTCCGCGACATCATCACGACCGCCGTCGCACACGAGGGCTCGCGCGTCGCGCTGTGCGGACGCGAGTCGATCGAGCTGTGCGGCGAGGGCGGCCGCGAGGTCGAGGCGCGCCTCGACGTCGGGGCTCTGGAATCGGCCTTCATCGACGGCGCGTCGAGCCTCGTCTTCCTCCAGCGCGATCCGCGGGCCCTCGTCCAGTGGGACATCGACGCGGGCGAGCCGCCGCGCACGCTGGCGACGCTCCCCAGGAGCGCGGCGCGTCTCTTCCAGCTCGGGGAGGAGCCCTTCGCGCTCGTGCTCAACGGCCACAAGCGAATCGAGGCGTGGGACCTGGAGAATGGCGAGCGTGTCTGGTGGAGGAACCTCGAAGTCCCGAGGATCTCCATCGCCGCGCCGCTCAGCCGGACGCGCTTCGTCTTCGGGACGACGGGCGGCAGGCTCTATTCGGTGGACGTGACCGACGACTCCGTCACCGAGCTACCGGGGCACCTGGGATACGTGCGATCCCTCCTCGTCGAGGACGGCGCGCTGCTCGCGTCCGGCTCCGACGACGGCCGGGTCCAGCTATGGCCCGCGTACACGGAAACGGTGCATGGGCACGTGCAGCTCGACGGCGCGGCGCTCGCCTTCGCCAGGCCACCCGACGATCCGGACCTGCTCGCGGTTGCGACGGGGGCGAACACCGTCGCGCTCATCCACGTCCCGACGTGCATCGTTCGTCGCTCGCTCGCGGGCCCCACGACGCGCCCGGTCGGCCTCCAGTTCGGCGACGAGCGCTGGCTCACGGTCTTCCTGAACGGGTCGGAGGTCGTGTCGTTCGACCGCGACGATCACGATGGCCGGATCGATCTCCCGCCGGCCCTGGGGAACTTCTATCCCCCGGACACGAGCGAGGACGGTCGGTGGATCGTCGCCAACTCGAACAGCGACCTCCTGCACGTGTACGACCTCGAGCGCGCAACGGTCGACTGCTACCCGCACGAGCGCGTCGGGCGCGGGACCAAGCCGGCGATCGACCCCGAGAACCAGTTCGTCGCGTACGGAGGTCTCGTGCGCAGGCTGACGGACGGAGAGCTGCTCCTCGAGATGGAGCCCTCGGAGGTCTTCACCCACGACTCCGTCGTGCTCCGCGACCGCTCCGTCGTCCTGGTCGGCACCGACCTCGCCGCGGAGCGCGACGGTCAGGCGTCGCTGTGCGCGTGGCGCTGGACGCCCGAGAGCGGCGAGCCGCAGCGCATCGGTGTCCTGCACCAGAGGCTCGCCGCTTCCGTGCACGACCGACGGATCTCCGCCCTGGCCGACGAGATGGACGATTCGATCTTCGTCGCGATCTCCGATCACAGCCTGTCGCGCTACGACCTGGCCCCGCTGACCGAGCGCTGGCGCGTTTCGTTCGACGGCGGCCGGATCATGGCGCTCGCCCACGAGCCCGAGGCCGACCGCGTCTACTTCGTCGCCGACGACGGACTCGTCCACGTGGTCGACGCGCAGTCGGGCGAGGAGTTCGTGGACCTCGCGTGGCGCGCGGGCCCGCGCTTCTCTCGCCGCGCCGCGCTCAACAGCATCGCGCTCGGACCCGAGCCTGGACTCGTCACCACGTGCACCGTCGACTGCCGCGTCGAGGTCTGGGAGGCCGCGACCGGCAGACGCGTCGGGTCCCTCACGTCGACGCCGGACTCCTACATCCGGCACGTCTCCGCGCTCGGGGACACGGGCTGGATCGTGGGTGCCGGCGGCTTCGGTCGCCTCGTGCTCTTCGGCTCGGGCGCGAACCCCGCGCCGGCCCTCTCCGGCAGCGCGGGGCTCGACATCGGGAGCGCTCTCGAGCGAGTGCAAGACTGGCTCTTCGACCCCGATGCGCCGCAGTGGACGCCAAAGGCCGCCGAGCGCGTCCTCGCGGCGATCACGCGGAGCGCGCGCTTCCGCTCGACGCCGTGGCTGGAGGACCAGCGGGCGGAGATCCAGGCGATGATCGGCGAGTGATCCGCGTAGCATCCGCGCATGCCGACGCGTCCGACGACGATCGTGAGTCTCCTCGGCGTCCAGCTCGACGCGGGCTGGCAGGGCCGAACGGACGAGAGGCGCTGGGAGAGCTGGCGCCCGACCGTCTCGCTCTTCCAGCACGACGACCTCGACCCCGAGCGCCTCGTGCTGCTCGCAGACCCCAAGCATGGACGGCTCGCCGAGGTCGTCGCGGAGGACGTCCGGTCCGTCTCGCCGAACACGACCGTCGAGCGCGTTCCGCTCAGCACGTCGAACCCGTGGGACTTCGCCGAGGTCTACGGCGCGCTTCGTGATTTCGCCGACGCGCGCGCGATCGACCCCGAGCGCGAGGACGTTCTCGTCCACATGACCACCGGGACGCACGTCGCGCAGATCTGCCTGTTCCTGCTCGTCGAGTCGGGGCACCTGCCCGGTCGGCTGATCCAGTCGTCGCCGCCCCGACGCGAGCGCACGCGCGACGTTCAGGGCTCGTACGCGGTCATCGACCTCGACCTGTCGCGCTACGACCGACTGGCAGCGCGATTCGAGGAGGAGCGACGGGAGGGCGTCGACCTCCTCAAGGCGGGGATCGAGACCCGGAACGCGGCCTTCAACGCGCTGATGGACCGCGTCGAACGCGTCGCGCTGCACTCCGCCGATCCGATCCTCCTCGCCGGCCCGACCGGCGTCGGGAAGACCCAGCTCGCGCGGCGGATCTACGAGCTCAAGTCGCGTCAGATGCAGGGAAAGGGCACGGGCCGCCTCGTCGAGGTCAACTGCGCGACGCTGCGCGGCGACCAGGCGATGAGCGCGCTCTTCGGCCACGCGAAGGGCGCCTTCACGGGCGCGGTCGAGGCGCGCGACGGGCTGCTGCTCGCCGCGGACGGGGGCGTGCTGTTCCTCGACGAGATCGGTGAGCTCGGGCTGGACGAGCAGGCGATGCTGCTGCGCGCGATCGAGGAGAAGACGTTCCTGCCGGTCGGGTCCGACGCGCCGGCGTCGAGCTCGTTCGGGCTCATCGCCGGCACGAACCGCGACCTCGCCGCGGCGGTGCGCGCGGGCCGGTTCCGCGAGGACCTGCTCGCCCGCATCGACCTGTGGACGTTCGAGCTGCCTTCGCTGAAGGAACGCAGCGAGGACATCGAGCCGAACCTGGAGCACGAGCTCGCGCGCCTCGCCCGCGAACGCGGCCGGCGCGTCACCATGAGCCGCGAGGCGCGGTCCGCGTTCCTGCGCTTCGCCGCCGACCCGGCGAGCTCGTGGCGCGCGAACTTCCGCGACTTCGGCGCCGCGGTGACGCGGATGGCGACGCTCGCGGAGGGCGGGCGGATCACGCGCGAGGTCGCCGACGAGGAGAGCGAGCGGCTCCGGCGCGCCTGGTCGCGCCTCGACGGTGACGGTATGGAGGTGCCGCGCGGCGGCGGGCTCGTCGAGGAGGTCCTCGGCGCGGAGGCGGCCACCGATCTCGACCGCTTCGACCGCGTCCAGCTGGAGGACGTTCTCGGCGTGTGCCGGCGGTCCCGGACGATGTCGGACGCCGGCCGGACGCTCTTCGCCGCGTCACGCGGGCGCCGCACGAGCACGAACGACGCGGACCGGCTGCGCAAGTACCTCGCGCGCTTCGGGCTCAAGTTCATCGACGTCGCCGCGGCGCCCTAGCGCCGCGGCACCGGCCTCGTCTCATCGTTCGGCGACGCGCACTCCGTTGGCCAGGCGATCGCTCGGATAGAGGACGACCCGGTCCCCCACCTCGATCCCCGCCGTGGCCTCGGCGCTGCGGCCGTCGCGGTGGTCGATCTCGATCGGGACCTCCTCCGCCGTGTTCCCCACGACGCGGAAGACGCTCCAGCCCTCCTCGCGCCGCACGAGCGCGGCCTCGGGGACGAGCACGAGGTCGTCGCCGCGCCACACGACGACGCGCACCTGGACACGGAACCCGTCGGCGAGCGACGCGGCGGCCTCAGGCGGGTCGACCAGGTCGAGGAGCACGTCGACGCGCTGCTCCTCGACGCCGAGCGAGGACACCTTGGTGCGGGCGCCCGGCTCGACGCGTCGGACGCGAGCGGCCACGGACTCGGTCCGTCCCCAGTCCTCGACGATCGCCTCCATGCCCGGCTCGATCCGCACGGCCTCGGTGGTGAGGTAGTCGGCGACGATCTCCAGGTGCGACGTGTCCCCCAGCTCGACGAGCGACTCGCCGATGCGCACCGGCCCCTCGCTCTTGCGCAGGACGCGCAGCACGCGGCCGTCGACGGGCGCTTCGACGACGAGCAGTCCGCCGCCGGCGGCGGGACGTTCGCCGCCGTCCGGACCGTCCGACGCCGCAGGCTGCGCGACGAGGAGCGCCGCTTCGGCGACCGCGAGATCCGCGACGGCGACGCGCACGGCGGCCTCGGTGGCGTCGCGCTCGCCCTCGCGGAAGAGGACCTCGCGCTCCGCGTCCGCGATCGCCTGGCGGCTCACGGAGGAGCCGGCCTTGCGCTGGCGGTCGAGGTCGTCCTCCGCGACGCGAAGGAGCCGCCCCGCCGTCTCGTGCATCTCCCGCGCCCGGTCGAGCGCGGCGTGGGCGGCGGTGACGCGCGCCGACGCGGTTGCGATCGTGCGCTCGTCGAGGAGCGTCGACGCGAGCGGCTCGACCGTCGCAACGACGGTGACGCCGCCCTGGACCTCGTCGCCGGGCTCCAGGTCGATGCGGTGCAGGAGCCCGTCGAGCGGAGCGAGCACCTCGTACCGCTCGCGGACGCGGGTGCGACCCTCTTCATCGAGCGTGACGGTGAGGGGGCCAAGCACGATCTCGGCCGTCTCGACCGGGATCGACTGAGGCCGCATGGCCGTTGCGACCACGGCCACGAGAACGACGACGACGAGCACTCCCAGGACGATGCGCTTCACGGCAGATCGAGTGGAGAAACGGGGGAAGGAACGGAGTGGAGCGGGCTCACGCCCGCGTCTTGAGGACCTCGATCATGTCGAGGTGATCGAGGCGCCGGCGCACGACGAGGCCGGCGACGACAGCGGCCCCGGCGACGACGAGTGAGACGCGGGCGTACGTGGCGGGATACACGACGAGCGGGAGCTGGAACAGCTCGCTGTCCATGCTCTGGAGCGTGGCCCAGGCGAGGAGCCAGCCGAGCCCGAGCCCGACAGGGATCGCGATGAGCGCCAGGAGCCAGAGCTCGCCCAGGAGGATCGCCGAGATCTCGGAGCGCCGGTACCCGAGCACGCGCATCGACGCGAGCTCGCGGCCGCGCTCGGCGAGCGCGACGCGCGCGTCGTTGTAGACGACACCCACGACGAGGACGGACGCGAAGAAGACGAGGAAGAACGCCATGAATCCCATGCTCTCGGCGGTGGACTCCTCGAAGCGGCGCAGCGCGTCGAGGCGCGATCCGACGCCCGCGACGAGCGGGGTCTCCTTGAGGTAGCGGTCGAGGTCGGGCTTGCGCTCGACGTCGATCAGGAGGTGCGCGCCCGAGAGCGACGGCCCCTCCCCAACGAGGCGCGAGAGCGCCGTCGCGTCCATCCGCGCCGACAGCCCGACGAACGACGCGTAGGTGTCGGTGACCTCGACGTCGACGACGGGGCGCTCGCCCTCCAGGATCTCGACGATGACGCGGTCGCCCGGCACGACGCCGAGCACGTCAGCGAGCTTCTCGGTCAGCACGATGCCGCGATCCGGCACGGGGCGCGGGCGGCCGGACTCGTCGATCGGGGGACGCAGGGTTCCGCCGGGCGTGAACCCCTCGATCGCGACCCGTCGCGACCGTGGCCCGGAGCGCAGTCGCGAGGCGACGATGCGGAACGGTTCGGCGTGCCGCACGCCCGGCAGCCGGGCGAATTCACCGAGCGATCCGGCGGCGCGCGGCGAGCCGAGCGTGACCGTCACGTCCTCGCGCTGGGCGGCGCGGAACTGGAGGTCCATCGCGCGGTCGATCGAATCGACCATCGAGAGCCCCGCGAGGAGCAGCGCGCCGCCGCTGGCCGTCCCGAGCACGCTGACGCCGGAGCGGACGGGCTGACGCTCGATGTTCCGGAGGACGATCCGCGCGGCGACGGGCAGCCGCCGGCCGAGCCCGAGTCGCTCCAGGGTCGTCGGCTTGAACGTCGGCGGCGCGGGAGGACGCATCGCCTCTGCGGGCGGGAGTCCCGCGGCGCGCTTCACCGCGCGCGCTGCGCCGAACACCGCGGCTCCGAACGCGATCGCGATGGACAGCACCACGAGCCGCGACGGGATCCGGTGCTCCAGATCGGGGAATCGGAAGTACTGGCGGTAGATGTCGACCATCCCCGATCCCATCCGGTCGCCCGCGAGCAGCCCGAGCACCGCGGCGAGGACCGCCACGACGACGACGAGCTTGCCGAAGTGCATCCCGACCGTCGCGTCGTGGTAGCCGAACGCCTTCATCACCGCGATCTCCTCGCGCTGCTGGGCGATCATGCGGCTCAGGACGACGGCGAACAGGAACGTGGCGACCGCCAGGAAGATCGCCGGGAGCATCGAGCCGAGCGAGCGGAGCTGGTTGAACTCGTTCGTCAGGAACCAGTGCGACTCCTGATCGACCCGCGGGATCGCGGTCAGCCCGCCGTAGGGATCGAGGATCTTGTCGACGTCTCGCAGCACCCCGTCGATGTTCGAGCCGCGCGCGACCGTCAGGACGACGTCGTTGAACGCGCCCTCCATGTTGAAGGACGCGGCGAGCATCTTGCGCCGCGCCCACAGGATCCCGAACAGCCGATCGTCCGGGACGACCGAGCCCGGCGCGAGGGCGTACACGTACTCGGGCGTCATCACCTCGCCGACGAGCCGCAGCTCGACGCTGCGCTCGTTGATGACGGCCTCCAGCGTATCGCCGGGGAGAAGGCCGTGCGCCTTCGCGAACGCGTCGGAGACCGCGACCTCGTCGTACGAGCCGGGCTCGGGCAGTCGGCCCCGCACGACGTGCGGCACGATCAGGTGCGGGCGGTCGTCGTCGGGGATCGAGACCATCCGGCCGCTGATCGCCTCGGTGGCGCCCTCGACGTCGAGCGTGACCTCGGCGACGACGCGCGTGTCGACCGCGGCGACGCCGGGGACCTGGGCGAGGCGCTCCTTGACCCGCTCGGGCGCGCGCTCCAGCCGCGCGAACACGTCGGCGAACACCTGGCGCGCGTACGAGTCGTCCATCGCGATCGAGAGCGAGCCGAGCGTGCTCTGCATCGTGACGAACGTCGCCACGCCGCTCGCGACGACGAGCGAGATCGCGAAGAGCTGCCCGCGCAGGCTCCAGAGGTCGCGCAGGAGCTTGCGGTCGAGCGGCGACGGCCTCACCAGACGAGCTCCTGCGGCGACTTGCGGCTCTCGTTCCGTCGGTCGTCGACGATCCGGCCGTCGGCGATCGAGATGACGCGATCGGCCATGTCCGCGATCGCCTGGTTGTGCGTGATCACCACGGTGAGCGTCCCTGTCTCGCGGTTCGCGCGCTCCAGCGCGTCGAGGACCAGCACGCCGGTCTCGATGTCGAGCGCGCCCGTGGGCTCGTCGCAGAGCAGGAGCGCGGGCCGCTTGGCGATGGCGCGCGCGATCGCGACGCGCTGCTGCTCACCGCCGGAGAGCTGGGCCGGGAAGTGATCCTTGCGCTCGTCCAGCCCGACGAGCCCGAGCGCCTCGGCAGGATCGAGCGGGTCGGCGGAGATCTCGGTGACGAGCGCGACGTTCTCCAGCGCGGTGAGGCTGGGGATCAGGTTGTAGAACTGGAACACGAAACCGACGTGCAGGCGCCGGTACGTCGTCAGCTTGCGATCGGCCGCGGACGACAGCACGCCGCCGCGGTAGTGGACCTCGCCATCGGTCGGGACGTCGAGCCCGCCCAGGATGTTGAGCAGCGTGGACTTGCCGCTGCCGGACGGCCCCAGCAGGACCACGAACTCCCCCGCCTGGAGGTCCAGGTCGGCGCCGCGCAGCGCGTGCACCTCGACCTCCCCCATCCGGTAGACCTTCGTCAGTCCGCGGGCGGAGAGGACGGCCGCGTCCGTCGCGACGTCGGAGGTCGAGCTGTCGGCGGCCATGCCGCGATGATGGCGTCGCGGCCCGCCCCCGGGAAGGGACGAGAGCCGCGATCCGCGCGGGCGCCGCGCGCGTCCGAGCCTCAGCCGCGATCCGCCGCGCGTGCGACGATCCAGGCGACGCACGCGGTCAGCTTCTCGGCCATCCCCAGGTGCAGGAACTCGTTGGGTCCGTGGGCGTTCGAGCCGGGGCCGAGGACGCCGGTGATGACGAACTGCGCCTCGGGGTAGGACTCGCCGAGCAGCCCCATCAGCGGGATCGTTCCGCCCTCGCCGAGCGACACCGCGGCCTTCCCGAAGAACTCCTGGCTGGACTCCTGGATCGCCTCGTCGAGCCACGGCGAGAACGGCGGCGCGTTCCAGCCGGTGGCACCGTCCGCGTTCTCCAGCGCGACGTGCGCGCCGAGCGGCGGGTCGGCGGTGAGCGCGTCGCGGACCGCTTCGACCGCGACGTCCGGGTCGGTCGTCGGCGCGGTGCGGAAGCTCAGCTTGAGCGCCGTCTCCGGGCGCAGCACGTTGCCGGCGTGCTCCAGCGGCGGCATGCCGGCGGCGCCGGTGATCGACAGCGTCGCACGCCACGTGCGCGCGAGGATGCGGTCGACGCCGTCGCTGCCCATCGGCTGCGTGCCGGGCTGGAACGGGTACTTGTCGTGCACCGCGTCGCCGAGGACCTCGGCGGCGGCGCGCGCCTGCTCCAGGCGGTCCGGCGGCACCTCGGCGCGCAGCGCATCGAGGACGATCTCGCCCGTCGACGAGTCCTCGACGCGGTCGAGGAGCTGGCGCACGACGCGGAAGCTGGACGCGACGATGCCGCTCGCGTCGCCCGAGTGGACGCCCTCGGTGACGGTCGACACACGCAGGTCCGCGGTGACGTTCCCGCGCAGCGACGTGCACAGCCACATGCGCTCGTAGTCGCCGGCGCCGCTGTCGAGGCACACGACGAGGCTCGGCGTGCCGATGCGCGGCGCGAGGTGCTCGACGTACGCGGCGAGGTGCGGGCTGCCGCTCTCCTCGCTCGTCTCGATCATGCAGACGCAGCGCGGGTGCGCGACGCCCTGGGCCTGGAGCGCCTCGAGCGCGCCGAGCGACCCGAAGACCGCGTAGCCGTCGTCCGCCGCGCCGCGGCCATAGAGCTTGCCGTCCTCGACGACCGGCTCCCACGGGCCCTTGTTGTCGTCCCAGCCGGTGACCTCGGGCTGCTTGTCGAGGTGCCCGTAGAGCAGCACGGTGTCGCCATCCGCGGGGTCGCACTCGAACGCGGGGACCTCGACGTAGAGCGTCGGCGTGAGGCCGTCGAGCCGCACGATCTCGACGTGGATGCCCTCGATCGCACGCGAGCGCGCCCACTCGGCGGCGAGCTCCACGGCCCTGTCGAGGTACCCGTTCGCGGCCCAGTCGGCGTCGAACGCCGGGGACTTGGCGGGGATCCGGACGAAGTCGTGGAGCGCGGGAAGGATCGAGTCGCGCCAGCTGGCGGCGACGAACTCACGGAGCGCGGACGGGTCGAGCGTCGAGGTCGGCATGCCGGTAGTGTGCAGGGCCGATGGGACGGCGTCACCCGGGTCTGGCGAAGTCGCGCGCGCGGGCGCTCCCCGTGGCCCTCGCCGCGCTCGCCAGCGCGTGCGGGGGCGACGCGCCGCACCCCGCCGATGAGACCGCCGCGCCCGCGTCGACCGGTCCGGACGAGGCGCCGGCGACGGCGCGCTGGTCCCAGGTCGAGCAGTTCCGCGCGGACCTCGCGGCGGTCCGGCATCCCGCCGACGGACGAGGCACGGTCCGGCTCGTCGACGCCCCCGAGAGAGTCGTCGCGCGGGGCGTCGGGCGGTGGGTCCTGGAGCTCGTCGTCGATGAGGCCGGGATCGCCGAGGGCGGGGCGATCACGTTCATGCCCGATCCCTTCTGGGGGTGGTCGACGCCGCAGACCGCGCGCGCGGGGCTGCCGGGCTACACCTTGGTCGACGTGACGCGCGAGGGCGTGACGCTGCGCGCCTCGACCGTGGGCGGCGCGGAGGGCGGGCTGCTCGTGCTGGAGGTGCTGGGCGGAGCGCTGCAGGGCGGCGACGTCGTCCGGATCGACTACGGCGCGGAGGGCGCGGGGGCGCGCGCCGATCGGTACGCAGGGCGCGAGTCGCGACTGTGGGTTGCAGTCGACGGCGACGGAGACGGCGTGCGCGCGATGATCGCGGACTCGCCGTCGGTGGAGGTCGCACCGCGTGCGCCGGAGCGCGTCGTGCTGCTCGGTCCGAGCATCGGGCGTCCGGGCGCGACGGCCCGGTACCACGTCTCGGCGCTCGACGGCTGGGCGAATGCGGCGCCGGAGGTCGACGGCGTGCCCTGGCAGGCCGAGGTCACCGTCGAGGCGTTCGTCCGGCGCCCCGGCACGCCGGCACCGTCGCGTGAGATGCTCACGCTCTCGCCGGAGCGACCGGCCCTCGACGAGCGCGGCTTTGCGACGTTCGACGTCGTGCTGCCGTCCGAGCCCGGCTCCGTCGTGCGGCTCGCCGCCGACCTGCCGCTGCCCGGCGGCGGCGTCGCGAGCACGCTCTCGAACCCACTGCTCGTCGACGCGGACGAGCCGCCGATCCTGTGGGCGGACCTGCACGGGCACACCGGGCGGTCGGACGGGACCGGTTCGGTGCGCGACTACTTCACGTACGCGCGGGACACGGCGCGCCTCGACGTGCTCGCGCTGACCGACCACGACCACTTCGGGCCGCGCTTCCTCGACGCGACGCCGGCGTGGTGGGACGAGATGCTCGACGTCACCGCGAGCTTCCACGCGCCCGGCCGCTTCGTGACCGTGTTCGGATTCGAGTGGACGAGCTGGATCCACGGGCATCGGCACGTTCTGCACTTCGAGCGCGACGAGGCCCGCGTGCTCTCGTCGATCGACGAGGCGTACGACACGCCGTTCGAGCTGTGGGACGCGCTGCGCGGGCAGGCGGCGATGACGCTCGCGCACCACAGCTCGGGGCACCCGATCCCGGTGAACTGGTCCTACCCCCCGGACGAGACGCTGGAGCCGCTGACCGAGGTCGTGTCGGTGCACGGCTCGAGCGAGGCGCGCGACGCGCCGCACGTCGTCGCGGGCAGCCGGGAGGGCCAGTACGTCCGCGACCAGCTCGACCGCGGCTACCGGCTCGGCTTCATCGGCTCGGGCGACTCGCACGATGGCCACCCGGGGCTGCCCCACCTGTCCCCGGGCTACGGCTGGCGGCCGGCGACGGCGGGGCGGGCCGAGCTGGCAGGGACGGGCGGGGTCGCGGCGATCCGCACCGACGATCGAACCCGCGCGGGGGTGCTCGCCGCGCTGCGTGAGCGTCACACGTACGCGACGAGCGGCCCGCGGATCATCGCCATTGCGCGCTGGAACGAGGAGCGGACGCGACTGGGCCTGCTCGCGATCGGTCTCAGCCAGATCGCGCGCATCGTGCTCGTCCTCGGCCCCGGACTCGACAACGCAGGAGGCGCCGCCGAAGTGCGCGAGGTGGAGTTCGGTGCGTCGTCCGCGCTGGTCGAGATCGTGATCCCCGTGCCCGATGCGACAGAGCGCCGCTACGTGTACCTGCGCGTCGAGCAATCGGACCGGGGCGCGGCCTGGGTCGGCCCGTTCTGGCCCGACGAGCAACGCTGAGCTTCAGCGCGCTCCGCGTCGTATGCGACGAGATCGAGCCGCGGCCGCTGCGTCGCAGGTCGAACCGCCTCGCCAGAGCTCGCGCGCCTCTCGACCTCCCGTGACTTCATCCTGGATCGACCCGCACGGAGCACCCGCTCCGACGGGGATCCGATGGCGATCCGAAGAATCCCACGAGACGCTGAACCGAATCTCGGGCTCCGAGCACCCTTGAGTGCTCAGCCCCGCCCGCCGAGGCCCTGCCTCGACGTCCCACGCCCACCCGACTCCCACGTGTCGAATCCCACCGCCCAGGTCGACGACGCCGACGTCCTCGACTTCATCGACGCGCTGGCCCGGTCCTTGGCCGGGCGGGACGCGGCCCTGGCCGAGGACCTCGCCCAGGACACGGTCCTGATCGCACTGCAGTCGCGGCCCAACGATCCGGGGGCGTTCCGCGGTTGGCTCAAGTCGATCATGGTGAATCGGCTCCGCCAGCTCAGGCGCCGCTCCTCGGCGCGAGCGAAACCGTCGGAGGTGCTCGACGAACTGGATGGTGCCGGGGAAACGCCCGTCGAGCTCCACGTGCGGAGCACGGTCCAGAGCCGGCTCCGCCGCGCCGTCGATGCGCTGCCCCCGGCCTATGCCGAGGTGGTCCGCCTGCGCATCGTCGACGGCCTCCCGCCCCGCGACGTGGCGCGACGACTCGGCGTCCCTGTCGAGACGGTCCGGACGCGCCTGCGCCGCGCGCTCGATCGGATGCGCGAGTCGATCGGGTCCGAGCTGGACTCGACCTGGCTGGATCGGAGCTGGAGGTGGGCGATCGGACCGATCCTCGGTCTGGATCGGAGACCGCGACGACGGGCCGCCCCGCACGCGCTCGGTGCGGTGGCCAGCGCGGTGGTCGTCGGGGCCGGAGTCTGGTGGGCCTCGACGCGTGGTGTCGCAACGCCGATCGAGACCGTCGCCACGGTCACGCGAGCCGAGACCGACGAAATCCTGAGTCGGACCACACGAAGTCTGCAAGCCGGTCGCGTCGAGACCCCGGCTCCGCGCGGAGCCGTCTCGATCGTGGCGCGCGGCGGCGACGAAGCCGAGACGAAGACGATCTCGATCCGTGGACCCGGGGGCACCGAGAGGCGCATCGAGTGCAGCCCCGGAAGCCCGACGATCGCATCGGACCTCGCGACCGGAACATGGAGAGCCTTCGCGGGCGGACACGAGCTCGGCGAGACCTCGGTCGAGGCCGGGCACCAGACCTGGGAGCTCGATCTCCGCGGACTGAGGACCTTCGAGTTCGTCGTGGTGGATCCGAATGGAGCGCCGCGGCCGGGCGCCGAGGTCTTCGAGAGGCGCGGACTACGCGGCCATGGGGTGCACGTCGGGACGACGGGCGCCAACGGGAGGTGCGCGCTCACGCTGCGCGCGGCCAGAGGCTGGGTCGCGGCGCGCGGCGCGCCCGACGAGGTCAGCACTGCGATCCTGGTCGATCAGCCGAACTGCAGCGACGGCGAGCCGATCACGCTCCGCCTCGAGGTACTCGACACGCACCTGATCCACTTGCACGGCGCGGGTCTCGACATGGCGGACTGGACCGTTCGGACGATTCCGAACAACCTGCTGCGCACGTGCGTGCTCCGCCCCGGGCGGCCCGTCGAAGGGCTCGCGACGTGGATCCCGCCAACACGCCTCGGCCCCTCGGTCTGGCGCGCCGTCGCGTGGCCGGTGAAACGCAGAGTCCATCTCTTCGACGAGACGGGCGCGCCGCGGTGGGTCTCGAACCTCCTGTGGGAAAGTGCACCCTCGCGCGCGTACGAGGTCGAGGCCGACCCGGGCTGGATCGCAGGCCAGGTGGTCAATCGCCGCGGCGATGCGCTTGCCGGGCTTGGCGTGGAGGCTCGCGTGAGAGGATTCACGGGGGCGGTGCTCGCCACGACGACCACCGACGCGAGCGGCCGGTTCCGGCTCGAGGGTGTTCCCCGCGCGGCGGTGCGGCTGACCGCCAATGGGCTCAGTCTGCAGACAAGGGTCGATCTGCGGACGCGGCCCGCGGTTGCGCTCTCCCGGGCCGTGACGGTCGACACGGAGATGGGGCGGCAGAAGGGAACGTTCGGCGGTCGAGTGCTGGGAGCGCCGCCCGGGCTTCGCCTGGGCCTCCTCCAGCGTTCGAACGTAGGAGCGCCGCTGCCTCTCCGACTGGCGGGTGAGACCGAGATCTCCGACTGGGCGACCGTCGACGCCGAGGGTCGCTTCGACGTTCCCTGGGACCCGGCCACCGTGTCGGCGCTCTGGATCCCCACGGCCGCAGACGACTCCACGGCGAGCGGATACCTCCTCCCCCGTCCGGGCACCGGGTGGGGCCAGGACCTTCTGCTCACGTTCGGTGACGCCCCCCCCACCACGCGGTTGACGATCCGGCGACCGGACGCTTCGGGTCACGCACGAGTCTCCCTCGAGCACGGGACCACCGGCTGGAACCGGCTCGCCGACGCCGGGCCCGGGCAGCGTGACGTCCACTTCGACGGGCTTCCAGTCGGACACTGGTCCGTGGCGGTGCTGGAGGGCGACTCCACCGTTCACCACGCGAACGTCGAACTCGGAGGAGACGGGGACGGCGACCGCGTCGTGACGCTGCAGGCGACCGTGGACGGCCTCGTGACCGTCGACCTGCGCTCATTTCCCTGGAGCGGACGAAGGAAGCTCCTCACCTGTACGAGCCTGCGGTCGCCCGCGAGTGACCGGGTCTGTGAACTCTCGGACGACGATGTCGTTCACGGGTGCGCCTCGATCGAGCTTCCCCCGGGGGAGTGGATGATCCGCATCGGTGGATCGAAGACGTACCACTCCGCGCTCGCGACGGTGACATCGGGAGATTCGGTCACCGTGATCCCGAAGCCGGGCCACGCGCTGGTCGAGGTCTTCATCCCGACGGAGTGGTGGGGCCGCGTCGACGAGGTCCTGGGAATGGACCGAGACGGGCGCGAGGTCGGGCGGCGCTCGGTTCCCCCGTTCCAGGGCGGCTCGCGCGCGGTCAAGCTCCTCTGCGAGACCGAAGAGGTGGTGTCGGTCACTGCGCTCGAGAGGGGTGCGACCGTCGGGACCAACCACTGCTCGGTCCTGGCCGACGCGCCGCCGGTGCGCGTCCATCCGTTCCGGTAGTGAGCCCGATCGGAACGCGCGCGCTCCGATCGACTGGGATTCTCTCCCTTGGCCGAACCGATTCCGGCGCCTCGCGGCACCCGTCGGCCATGATGAATCACACTCCTTCCCATGCGTTCTTGCTCGCGCTCACCAGCCTCGCGACCACGGTCCCCTCGTCGGGACAGTCCGTCGTTCAGTCCCTTCCGAGCAATACTCTCGCGGTCACGCCCATCACGAGCTTCGGACGCGCGCTCGTCGTCGCGGATGTGCTCACCGGCTCCGGGACGGACATCGTCCAGGGAGCGCCGGCCGACGCGTCCGGCGTTGGACGCGCCGACGTTCTGAACGGTACTTCCTTCGAGGCGGGGAGCCTCGTGGCCGGCGCCTCGGTCGTCGGTCCACCGCTCGCAGGATGCGGCGTCCTGAGCAGCGGTCAGCTCGGGCAGTCCGTCGCCGCGGGCGCCGACATCGACTCGGACGGCAAGTCGGAATACGCCGTCGGTATTCCCGGCGAGAGCCGGGTGCGGATTTACTCGGGCGCGACGACGACGGAATTTCCCACCTCGGCCGCGGGAATCACCGGCTCGTGCCGTTTCGGCTGGTGCGTCGACTTCGCAGAGGGGTCGCAGTCCGGCGGAACGGACGGACTCCCCGACCTGCTCGTGACCACCGCAGGATTCCCCGGCCAATTCGGGACAGGCGCGACCTTCGGCCAGTTCGAGCTCATCAATTCGGCCTGGCTCCTGGGCGCTGCCCCTGGGGTCCCGCGAACCCTCAGCTCGGGCCAGGGTCAGTACCTCGGGGACGGCTATGGCCTGTCTTGCTGCGTTCTCGGCGACCTGGACGGTGACGGTTTCGACGAGTGGGCGATCGGTGCGCCGCTCGGCGTCCCCGCCGAGCCCGGCGGGTACGTCGAGGTCATCAACGGTGCCACGGGCGCGCAGATCATGCGCATCGTGCGCTCCGGCGCGACGTTCAGCGGGTACGGCACGGCCCTGGAGCCGATGGGCGACCTCGACGGGGACGGCGTGCCGGACCTTGCCGTCAGCGAACCCAACTGGCGGCGCCCCGGCGTCACGACCGGGACCTCGGGCCGCGTCGAGATCGTCTCTGGTGCGTGGATCCTCGGGACGGCGGGCGCCCAGCGCATCATCCAGCGCTACCTCCCGGTTCCCGGGTCGACGGGCGATGCCTTCGGAGGGCAGATGACCGTGACCGATGCCAACGGAGACCGCATTCCCGATGTAGTCGTGACCTCCTTGGAGAACGGGACCACGACGTGGGCGCAGCTCTACTCCGGACGGACGGGAATGAGAGCCTGGCGCCAGAGGGTCGGCGGCGCCGACTTCTCGACCAGCTCGATGGCGGCGTACACGAGCACGAAGGGCGAGTCCTGGGTCCTGATCGGGGGTCGTACGCGGCTGTTGGCGTTCCGCGCCCACGACGGTCAGACGCAGATGTTTGCGGAGAACTCGACTCTCTGCGCGTGCATGAACGCCGTTCCCGATGCCGGCTGCATGAGCCCGATCACGATGACGGGCGGTGTCCTGGCGGCGGAGCAGGGAAGTGCGAGCATCGCCGCGGGGTCACTTCAACTCCTCGCCTCCGACCTTCCGCCGTCCGCCATCTGCGTCCTTCGCATCGGGACGCCGCTGGCGACACCGATCGCGCTCGCCTCGAATGGCGTCGCAGGCCTGCAGCCGAACATCTTCAACTCGATCGGCGTTGCGGGAACGGCGCAGGGGACCTTCACCGCCGACGTCGATCTCTCGACCCTCCCGAACGTGCTGGTCGGCGTGGACATCGCCTTCCAGGTGACCTACACGGACGTGTCGTGCGCGACCGGAGGCCCGACGACCAACCTCACGAACGCCGCCGTGCTGATCCCGACGCCTTGAGGCAACGCGCTCGAGCAGCGCCCACCCTCGAGATCTGCAGGGAGTTCGCCGGGCACGTTCCCGGCGGACTGCTGCTCAATCGCGAACACGATCGTCGCCTCTCTTCGATCCAGGCCCCGCGCCGTCCGATCGGCTCAGGGACCGAAGGTGATCGACAGTGCCGAGCTCGTGTTGAATCCGGAGCCGCAGGGTCCGCCGACGTCGCGGTACCACACCTGGAAGTGGCGCGTCTCGCCCGCCACGAACCCCGCGGCCGATGCGATCCCGGGCCCGAAGTCCGCGCGTCCCACGCCGTACGTAGGCGTCGTCGGCTCCACGCCGTGACGGAGCAGCGTGCCTCCGACGCACAGGAGACCGTCACCCAGCGCGGTCGGCGTCGGGCGCTCGGTGCCGCTGAAGAGGAGGGCGAACGAGTTGAGCGGCATGCCGATCGCGACGAAGCGCTGGTCGTCGGCCGAGATGGAGTCGCTCTCCTGTCCGGGGTCGAGGGTCAGCCAGCACGAGGTCAGGAACGACGTGTTCGAGTTCCCGCAGCCGTGCGGCGCGTCGTTTCCGCACGGACAGTCGAGCGCCGGATCGTTCGTCTGGCAGAAGGTCTCGTGGAAGGGCGGCAGGAACGGGAGCGGCGCGCGCAGGTCGACGCCGTCGCCTCCGAGACCGTCCGACGCGGTCGGGAGCGCGGTCGAGAACGTGTAGGAGACCTGCATGTGGGATCCACCGAAGTCGAGCCCCGCGAGCGCCGCCGGGGGAGAGATCGTCTCCACCGGAAGCCACGTGACGCCGGTACGGTGGAAGAGCGTGACCTCGTCCCGGCCCGGCGTGCCGATACCCGCGGCGCGCTCGTGCATCGCGACGCTCGCACCGACGCGGTCGCCGGGGATCGCGAGCGGGTCGACGAAGCGCATGCGCTCCTGGAAGGACCCGGGTACGGTGTCGTAGAAGTACTCGGCTCCCGTGCCGCCCGCTTCACCGGGTGCACCGATGACCAGCGTCTCATCGCTCGCGGCGAGGCTCGCACCGAACGACTGACCGACGCTCGCGCCGGCCGGCCGGATCTTCTGGATCTCCGTCCAAGAGCCGCCCACCTGCTCGAACACGTACGCCGCGCCGGCGTGGCCGAGCGCGGCCGGCGCGCCGACGAAGAGACGGCCGTTGGCCGCGCTCAGCGTCTCGCCGAAGTGGTCGCCAAAGACCGCATCCGATGCGACGAGCGTGGCGCGGTACTCCCATCGACCGTCGACGGCTCGATAGACATATACGGCGCCCGCTTCGAATCCCGCGGTCGAGTCGCGCGGCGCGGACAAGAAGAGGAACGGACCGAGCGCGGCAGCGGCGGCACCGAATCCGACGCCTGGCGCGCCGGGCTCCAGGGTCTGCTCCAGGGCGAAACCGGGACTGGCGCTCCCATAGACGTAGGCCTTGCCCGTGCCTCCTCCGAAGCCCGGCGCCGTCACGACCGACCAGAACTCGAAGTCGTGCCAGTGCTGCAGGGTCACCTCGCCGAAGCGCGCGCCCGCGACGGGATCGGGCGCGATCATCTTGTTGGTGCGCAGCAACGAGCTGCTGAAGTAGACCGCGCCCGTGTCCGGACCGGCGAGGTCGTGGCCCGGAGCCCCGACGAGCGGCGAGTTCACGCGCATCCCGCCGCCGTACTCCGCGTCGGGTCGGCCGTCGTACTTCGAGAGCTCGAGCGCGGGGCCATGACCGGTCGGTCCCGCCACCCATCGAAAGACGGCACCGGCCCTGGGATCTCCGGCGCCGGTGCCCGGGTAGGCGTCGCCCGCGCCGGCGAGGATCTCGTCTCCGAACCACGCCACGGACTCTCCGAGCGCCATCTGCGCGCCCGAGCCCGTGGGCTCCACGCGCGACGTCTCGACCCAGGCCGACCCCTGGCGCTCGTACGCGCGCACGATCGGATTCATCAGGCTCGGCGATCCCAGCAGGAGCCTGTCGCCGTCGAGGTCGATGGAGCCGCCGATGTGGCGCCGGGGCCCGGTGACGGGCGCCAGGTCCGGCCGACCGAACGAGCCACCCGCCCGGTCGAACGTGAGGAGCTGGCCGCGGTCCCCGTCGTGGCCCGGTGCGCCGACCAGAACGCGGTCCCCCTCGATCGCGACGCCTCCTCCGAAGCGCATGCCCTGCTCGGGCACGATCGCGTCGAAGCGCTCGGTCCAAGCGTACGCGCTGCCGTTCCACGCGTAGAGGTAGGCCGCACCGACGCGATCGACACCGCCAGCGACGGCGCGGGGCGCGCCGACGACCAGCTCGTCGCCATCGACGGCGACGGCTTCGCCGAATCGATCGACCGCGGCGCCGTCCGGCGAAGAGAGCGATGCGACGCGGGTCCAGGTGCCGCCCGTTCGTTCGTGCACCTCGACGATCCCGGCACCGGGCGCGCCGACCGCGAGCGTGGAGCCTGAGAGCGCAACGGCTGCGCCGTACTCGGACGACGAGCTGCCTCCGGGCAGCACGAGGGTCGGGCCGGCGCTCCACGCTCCGTCGACGAGCTCGAACAGGTGCACGCGCACCCCGCCGACGCCCGAGGGCGCCGGGGCCCCCACCGCCATCCAGTCGCCGGCGATCGACACGCTGCTGCCGAACGCGGAGGGCTGAGGCACCGGCGGCAGGAGCGACTGGTGGATCCGCCAGCCCGCGCCGTCGCGCCGGTAGACCTGGACGGCTCCCCGTACGTGGGACATGCCCGACTCGTCGGCGCCGACGGCGAGCCACGGACCGTCGACCGCGAGCGCGCTGCCGAAGCTGCCGCCGGGATGGAGAACGGTCGGGCCGGCCGTCGCCTCGGCGGTGGTCTGGGGGTGGGCCGCAGCGAGCGGGGCGGCGAGGGCGAGAGGGACGAGAGCAGGGAGGGGTAGGCGCATGATCTGCGAGGAGCGCATACGGAGTCAGGGGCAAGGGGTCGAGCAGGGCGGCGGGGACCACCCTCGAGTCAGGTGCGAGCCGAGGTCTTCAGAGTTGCACGAATCCGTCGGATCCGGGGCTCGCGGGCCAGGTCCCTCCGTCGGACGAGGCCCTCCGCTCGGTGGCGAGCCCCGTGAGGCGGCGCGGCCCGCGCTGTGGACCCGGTCCGCATAGGATCCGGGCGCCGGTCGGGCCGGAACGTGCCTCCTCCCGGCCTCGGCCCCGCGCACCCGACTGCAGTCCATCGAGTCGAACGAATGAAGCACCATCTCGCCGACTTCCTCGACCGCGATGACGGGCACTGGACGTTCACGCCCAACCGCCAGCGCTACGGCCAGGGGATCGCGGACGCCCCTGACGGTTTCCCGGACGTCGTCGTCGCGACGATCGGAAGGGACACGACGGACTGGGAGCGGGTGCTGGACTTTCCGCGCCTCGAAGAGCTGACGCTCCACGAGCCGTCGAAGGAGCAGTTCGAGGCCGTCGGCCGCCTGCGCTCGATCCGCCGACTCCGGGTCACGCACCATCGGCCGAAGACGATCGAATCGCTCGCCGCAGCCGTGGGCGTCGAGGAGATGATCCTCGAGTACGTCTCCGGGTTCTCGGACCTGTCGCCGCTGCGCGCTCTCCCGCGACTGCGCTCGGTCTACTTCGAGAACCTGCGCAGGGTCGAGCGCTTCGACGGCCTCGCCGGGTGCAACGAGCTGCGGTACCTCGCGATCCACGGCACCCTCGATTGGGATCAGCCGATCCACGACTTCGAGTTCGTGGAGGAGCTGCCGGCGCTCGAGGTGCTGTCGGCGCACAGCGTGCGGGCCCTTGCGGGGCCGCCCGTCGCGCTGCCGATCGCTCGGTCCACGTCGCTGCGCCGCCTGCGGATCATGAATCAGATCCTCACCGCGCTTGATCACGCGATCCTCGAGGTCGGCCTTCCGCACGTCGACGGCGCGCGCTTCGGGCCATGGGAGCTCGAGTACGACAAGTACCACCAGGTCGCACAGGACGACCCACGGGTCGAAGAGGCGAGGCGTGCAGGTCGCAGCGTCCATCAGAGGTACGACGGTCTGATCTCGGTCGCAGACCCCGAGACGGCCTGGTTCCGTCCCACCGGGCGTGGCGCGCGCAGGTTCAGGCGGAACGGCACCAAGGCGAATGAGCGGAGATGCGCGGACGTGACCGCGCGCTACGACGACCTGAAGGACGAAGCCCGGCGCCTCCTCGGCGAGGCCTCATGAGGACGCGTCGCATCCGCTCCAAGCCGTGCGACCGATGCGGAACCGAGGCGAAAGCGCTGTTTCGCGCCCGCGTGGCGAAGGACGGTGACTGGGTCTTCCTGTGTGAGCCCTGCCTGCTGCAGGCCAAGGTCGACAACCCGAACTACCAGTACGGCGGGACCTGGAAGGCCCGGAAGCGGCACTGACGCGCGTTCCGTCTCCAGGCGATACGTTGTTCGCCTCGCGCGCTGTCGCGCGTTCGCGCTACCCCCTTCCAACCTCCCGCCTGCCATGGCAACCCAACCCTCCGCCCTCCGCTCCGCACTCGCTGGCTCACTCGTCACCCTCGGGGGTCTGTCCACGCTGGGCCTGGTCCAGGTCTCCAGCATCAGCCCCGCAGCTCCGGTCCCGCCGGTCCTGCCGCTCACGCCGCAGCAGCAGGAGATCCTCAACCACATGAGCATCGTGATGCTCGACGACGGGGCCGGCGGACAGGTGAAGACGATCCGTATCTCGGAGGCGAACGTCCAGATCGTGAACGGCCTGGGCGACACGGACACGACGAACGGACTCGGCAACCTCATCGTCGGGTACAACGAGATCAACAACCCGTTCTTCGTCGAGACGCGGACGGGGTCCCACAACGTCGTCACCGGTCAGCGCAACAGCTACACGAGCTACGGCGGCCTCGTCGGCGGGGACGGCAGCCTCGTGACCGCGCCCTTCGGCTCGGTCGTCGCGAGCCAGCGGTCGATGGTCTCGTCGTCTCACGCCGCGAGCCTCGCCGGTCGTGATCACGACGTCAGCGGCACGCATGCCGCCTCGGTCGGCGGCTTCTCCACGTTCGCCGCCGGGCCCTACAGCGTCGTCGCCGGAGGGCTCGACAACGTCGCGAGCGGCGCCGAGTCCGTCTGCGTCGGCGGTGAGTCGAACCGGGCGGGCGGCCAGCGCTCGGTGGCAGGCGGCGGCGTCAGCAACTCCGCCTTCGCCTCACGGTCCGTCGCGCTGGGCGGCGTCTCGAACACGGTCAACCCCACCGCCGAGTTCGGCGCCGTCGCCGGGGGGACGTTCAACGTCGCCGACGCCCCGCGCTCCACGCTGCTGGGAGGCCGACGCAACGGGAGCTTCGTGACCGCCGAGTCCTCGACGATCGTCGGCGGCGAGGACAACCGGACCTTCGGGATCGCCTCGAACGTCACGGGAGGTGCCGAGAACGCGGTGAGCGGACGGGCCTCGTCCATCTCAGGCGGCTTCTCGAACGAAGCGGCCGGTGACTACGGGTCGGTCAGCGGCGGGCTCGATCGCTTCGCCAGCCTGATCTACAACTGGGCGGGCGGCGGCCTCTTCGAGCCGCAGTAGGCACCCCCGCCCCAGTTCGGCTGACGCGCGTCAGCGGAACGCGATCTGCCGGGCCTGGGTCAGGTTCGTCGTCGGCCCGCCGGCCGAGCCGTCGCGGTGCCACATCTGGAAGCCCCAGACCTCGCCCGCGACGGCCGACACCGCGCCCGCCGGCTGCGGCAGGTCGAGGGCGTCGACGGTCATCGTCACCGTGCCGGCTGCGTCGGTGACGCCGATCTGCGTCAGGTAGCGACCGATCCCCCCGCCGAGGCAGAGGTTGCCGGTGCTGCCGCCCGGGTTCGGCGTGAAGTTCGAGACCTTCGAGCACAGGAGCAGCGCGAGCTGGGTCGGCGGCAGGTCGACGCCCGTGATCGGGAACGGACCCGCGCTCGGGCGGTTCGAACCGCTCGCCTCCAGTCGCCCGATCACGCCCGTCGAGTTCGGCACGACCGGGCAGCCGGTGACCGGCGAGCCGAGCTCGGCCTGCACGATCGCGTA
>JBCDGE010000104.1:0-26526 GCA_038757895.1 Planctomycetota bacterium
GACCCTGGGCGTCGATTCCTCTCTGGGGAATCGGCGCCTGCTTTCGTTCCAGGGGTGTTGGCTGCCTCAGCGTCGAGCGCAGCGACGCTACCGCTCCGCCCGGATCGTCATGCCGCCCGACTGGCGCAGCTCGACGCGGTAGGTCTGGCCCTCGCGCGCCTCGATCGAGGGCGCTTCTCCCTGGATCGCCCGAACCCCCAGGCGCGCCGCTTCCTCCGGATCGTTCGCGTAGTCCCAGATCCGCTCGAAGAGCTGGGTGTACAGCGGGTCGGGCAGGCGGTCACCCTGGAAGGGGAGGGGGTGGGGGTACTTCGAGTCGATCGCGATCCCGTTCTCTGGCGCGACCTCGTCCGAGAACAGTCGCTGGAAGAGGCACACGGAGGTCCCGCGCAGCACGTCGCCCCGCTCCACGTAGTCGTCGTCGAACTTGATGACCAGCCCGTCGACGTAGAGCCGGGTCCCCTGGATGGTCATCGGTTCGCCCTCGCCGATCGGATTCCCCGCGTCGTCCAGCTCGTGGAAGACGACCTCCGTCTCGACCCTCCCGGAGCCGTCGGCGGCCGGGCCCTGGCGGACGACCTCGATCCGGGCGATCCGGTGGTCGAGCCTCAGGAGCTCCCGTGCCAGCTCGAGGGCCTCGATCTCGGCCTCCTGCTCGGTGATCGTGGCCTCCTGGCGGACGATCCGCTCGGCCTGGAGGCCGTTGTCGGTCTCCAGCTGGGCGATCCTCTGATCCCGCTCCTGGAGGGCCCGCCGGGACTCGGTCGACTTGTCGTAGAAGAAGTACGACCAGAAGGCGGCGATGGCGGCGAACGCGCCGAGGACGATGTTGCGGAGCATTTCGGGGTGCGGCAGGGGTCTCAGGCGGCCGAAGGGCATGGTAGCGAGGAGGCGCCCTCGGCCCGCCAGGCCAGTCGAAGGACCGCATACGCCTGTCGATCCCAGGCCTTCACGGCTTGAGCCCGAGCGCTGCGGAGTGCAGGATCTTCGCCCTCATTCCTCAGATGAACCCCGATCTCCTCATCGGCCGCCTGGAGGCATTCGCCTACCAGCTGCGGCAACTCGTCAAGGACCTCCCCGCGGACCAGGCGCGCTGGCGTCCCGCGGAGGGCGGTCTTTCCATCCTCGAAATCGTCGGACACCTCTGCGACCGCGAGGTCCACGAGTTCCGGCCTCGGCTCGACCTGACCCTCACCGACCCGGAGCGCCCCTGGCCCCGGGTCGAGCCCGACGACGGGCTGGACGAGCTGAACTACAACGAGCGCGTCCTGGAGCGGGAGGCCGAGCGATTCCAGCGCGAGCGGCTGAAGAGCGTCCAGTGGCTCAAGGGCCTCGGCGCCGCGAACTGGACCTCCACGCACGAGGATCCGAAGCTCGGGCCCGTCCGGGCGGGTGATCTGCTCGTGTCCTGGGCCAGCCACGATGCGCTCATGACGCGGGCGATCGCGAGCCGCACCTACGACCTGTGTCAGCGGGACGCCCCGGGCTTCACCTCCGCGTATGCGGGGGAGTGGTAGTCCCGGATCGCGACGAATCGGACCCCGAGGCCGACGTTCCGGTACACGGTTGCAAGTGAATCTCAATCGCGTATTCTCCCGCGCAGCGCCGAATGGGGCTGCAGCCGGGCGGACCGGGCGACCGACACCCCATGGAGGGGATCGAGGGGGCCCGCGGATGCTCCTGCCCCGGGCCGAGCGCAGGGAGATCGCACGCAGTGGGCAAGAAGAAGAAGGGCGGCAAGGACGGCTTCAAGAAGAAGTGCTGCGACAAGCCCGTGCGGAAGATGTGCAAGCGCTGCCCCCGCCGTCAGGCGCTCGAGGGCGGCACCGCCACCCGCGCGGCCTGATCCCTGGACCGGAACGGCCGCGCTCTCGTCCTCCTGTGCCACCCCGCGACGAGTCCGGGCTAGGCTCCGCGCGATGAGCACGAATCGCGTCGCCGTCGTCGAGGGGAACCTCGACGAGTTCCTCGCGAGCGGGGCGCGCGCGGAACGCCTGCTCGAGGCCCACGAGCCGCTCCGTGCAGGCACGGCGCTGACCGCCCGGCGGGCCGTGGAGCTGTGGGAGGACCAGGTCCTCTCGCGCTGTCTGGACGTCGCCGCCCGCGAGCTCAAGCGCGAGGGCGAGGGCTTCTACACGATCAGCAGCGCGGGCCACGAGCAGAACGCCGTCCTCGGGGCACAGCTCCGCCCGACGGACCCCTGCTTCCTGCACTACCGCTCGGGCGGGCTCATGGCCGCCCGGTCGCGGCTTGTCGACGACGGGACACCACTCTTCGACACGCTCCTGAGCTTCTGCGCGTCCAGCGACGACCCGGTCTCCGGCGGCCGGCACAAGGTCTGGGGCTCGCGCGAGACCTGGGTGCCGCCCCAGACGAGCACGATCGCCAGCCACGTGCCGAAGGCCGTCGGGCTTGCGTACTCGCTCTCCCGGGCCAAGAAGCTCGGCGTCCAGACGGGTCTCCCGGACGACGCGATCGTCTGCTGCACGTTCGGCGATGCCAGCGTGAACCACGCGACCGCGCTCGCGGGCATCAACTCGGCGCGCTACGCGTGGCGCCGGATGAACCCGACCCCCGTCCTGTTCGTGTGCGAGGACAACCAGCGCGGCATCAGCGTCGAGACGCCGAGGCGCTGGATCCGCGACTTCTTCTCGCGGCTGGAGCACCTGCGGTACTTCGAGGCGAACGGCAACGTCGACGAGGTCTGGGACACCGTCGCGCTGGCGATCCAGACCTGCCGCACGACGCGACAGCCCACGTTCCTGCGCCTGCGCTGCCACCGGCTGTGGGGGCACGCGGGCAGCGACGTCGAGTCGGCGTACATGTCCCAGGAGCAGATCGAAGCGGCCGAGGCGCGCGACCCGGTGCTGACCGGCGCGCGGCGCCTCGTGGAGACCGGCGCGGCGACCTGCGAAAGCCTCGGCGAGATCGTGCGCACGACGCGCGAACGCGTGCGGGCCGCGGCGCGCGAGGCGGCTTCGCGTCCCAAGCTCGTCGACGTGCGGACGATCGTCGAGCCGCTCGCGCCGTCGGATCCCGAGCGGTGGCGCGCCGCTGCGACGGCCGCGATCCCCGCGTCCGATCGCACGGAGGTCTTCGGCAAGCGTCTACCCGAGGCGGCCAAGGCGCCGACGCGGCGCACGCTCGGCGCGCGGATCAACGACGCGCTGCACGACGAGATGATCCGCCGCCGCGAGCTCATCTGCTTCGGCGAGGACGTCGGCCGCAAGGGCGGCGTCTACGGCGTGACCCAGAACCTCCAGACCCAGTTCGGTCGCTCGCGCTGCTTCGACACGCTCCTCGACGAGACGACGATCCTCGGCGTCGCGCAGGGCGCGGCGCTCGCCGGGCTGCTGCCGATCCCCGAGGTCCCGTACCTGGCGTACCTGCACAACGCGATCGACCAGATCCGCGGCGAGGCCTGCTCGCTCCAGTTCTTCAGCGACGGGCAGTACGCCAATCCGATGGTCGTTCGCATCGCGGGCCTCGCGTACCAGCGCGGATTCGGCGGGCACTTCCACAACGACAACTCGATCGGCGCGCTGCGCGAGATCCCCGGGCTCGCGATCGCCGTCCCGTCGGGCGGCGCCGACGCGGTGCGGCTCCTGCGCGGCGCGGTGGCGATGGCGGCCGAATCCGGGCGCGTCGTGGCCTTCCTGGAGCCGATCGCGCTCTACCACATGCGCGACCTGTACGAGGATGGGGACGGGCTCTGGCTCAGCGACTATCCCGTTCCCGACGGCTCGCCGGACTCGGCGCTGCTGCCGGGCGAGGTCGGGATCGCGCACGCCGACCACTCCGACGTGCTCGTCGTCACCTACGCGAACGGCTACCGCCTCGCGCTGCGCGCCGCGCGCAGGCTCGCCGAGGAGGGGATCCGCGCGCGCGTGCTCGACCTGCGCTGGCTCAGCCCGCTGCCGATGGACGAGATCCTGCGGCACGCCGAGGAGTGCGGCGCCGTCGTCGTCGCGGACGAGTGCCGCGCGACGGGTGCCGGCGTCGCCGACGCGATCGTGTGCGGCCTCGTCGAGCGCGGCTTCCGCGGGGCGCTCAGCACGGTCCGCAGCGCCGACACGTACGTCCCGCTCGGCCCGGCCGCGGACGTCGTGCTCCTGAGCGAGGACGAGATCGTCGCCGCCGTGCGCGCCGTGCCGGGGGTGCCCGCATGAGCCGCGTCGTCGTCCTCTGCCCGGGCCGCGGGTCCTACACCGAGGCGTCCCTCGGATCGCTCGACCCGGACCACGATCTCGTGCGCGCCGCGGAGCGCCGGCGCGCGGACTTCGGCCTGGAGCCGCTCCTCGCGCTCGACACCTCGGAGCGTTTCGAGCCCGCGCGGCACCTGCGGCCGGCGCACGTGTCGCCGCTCATCTTCGTCAAGGCGATGATCGACGCGACCGAGGCCGCCCGGGGCCACGAGGTCGTCGCGGTCGGCGGCAATTCCCTCGGGTGGTACACCGCGCTCTGCCTCGGCGGCGCGCTCGGGTTCGAGGACGCATTCCGGCTCGTCCAGCGCATGTCGCTGCTCCAGGAAGAGCTCGCCGAGGGGGGGCAGGTCCTCTACCCGCGCATGAACGAGGACTGGAGCCCGTCCGCGGAGCTCGCCGCGGCCGCAGAGGCCGCGCTCGCCTCGTCCGGCGGCGAGGCGCTGCCCTCGATCGATCTCGGCGGCTACGTCGTCCTCGCAGGGTCGAAGAAGGGGGTCAGCCACCTCCTGTCCACGCTCCCGCAGGTCCGGATCGGCTCGGTGACCTACCCGATCCGTCTCGCCCAGCACGGGCCGTACCACACGCATCTCGCGCGCTCGGTCAGCGATGCCGCGTCGCGGGAGTTCGCGGACCTCCCGTTCCGCCGGCCCGAGGTCACGCTCATCGACGGCCGCGGGCGGCGCCACAGCCCGTGGTCGACGGACGTCGCGGCTCTCGCCGCGTACACGCTCGGACATCAGATCACCGCGCCCTACGACTTCACCGCCTCGGTCCGCGTGGCCCTGCGCGAGTTCGCCCCCGACCAGGTCGTCCTTCCCGGCCCCGGGAACACGCTCGGGGGCATCGTGGGTCAGGTGATGGCCAGCGAGGGGTGGAGCGGCGTTCATACGAAAGAGGACTTCACGGCGCTGCAGGCCCGGACGACCCCCTTCGTGTTGAGTCTGGGTTTGGCGCGGGGATGAGTTGCGCTGGCGGCTTCCGATAGGGGGCCGAATCCGCCACCATGGGCCGGTGGCCCAGCAGGTGAGGAAACGCAGGAAGTCGGGAAATGAGTCGACCTTCCACGCGGACGCGCGCGCGATCCTGGCGGAACTCCGGGACCGTCTGACGCCGGTGCTGGAGCCCGCGCTCGGGGGGATCGAGCCCGGCGCGACCGAGTGGGCGCGCGCGCTGAGCATCGACACGAAGCTCGCGTGGAAGCTGACCCACCTCCTCGATTCCACCGCGGACCTGGAGTCGCTGCAGTTCGTTCCCGGTCGCCAGGCCTTCGACCAGATCCTCGTCGCTGCCGAGCGCATGGGGGCGGCCCGCGAGGCGTCCGACGCCGCGCGCCTGACCTTCGAGCGCTACGAGACGCTCGTCCGCACGCACGCGGGCAGCCGCAAGGCGTTCGACGTGCTCGTCACGAGCCAGCATCCGCGTGGCACGAGCCGCGCCGAGGTGAACCTCCGACGCTCGGCGGTCGAGGCCAACGCTTCGCTGCTGGGCGTCCGCGCGAACGCGCAGGTCGCGATCTACGGCTTCGCGCCCGGCGCGGATGGCGTGTCGATCGACGTGCTCGGCGTGCGGAAGATCGAGGGCATGGAGCGGATGCGCCCGAACGTCAACTGGCGCATCGCTCGCAGCTTCCGGACCGCGGAGGACGGCTCACCGCTGCCCGGCGGCCCGGCGCAGCTCTCGTCCGCGAAGAGCCCGAAGGCGCTGATGGGGCTCGCCGCCGTTCCGGAGTTCTCGACGACGCCCCTGCCGACACTCGTCCGCGTCGAGGCTGCGCCCGAGGCCGTCGAATTCGAGCTGCGCGGAGGCGAGGTCGGCGCGAGCGCGCGCTTCGACCTGACGACGGCCGAGATCTTCCGCCCGGGCGATCACCGCTACGAGGACGAGAACGGCGACCGGCGCACGCGCGTGATCGCGGGCATCCGCGTGCCGTGCGACCTGCTGTACGTCGACCTGATCGTGCACCGCGATCTGTTCGAGTCCACCGAGCCGAAGGTCGACGTCATCTCGACGCTGCACACCGGCCTCGGACTGGAGTTCCGGGCGGCGGATCAGCTCCCGATCGAACCCGAGTTCCGCTCCCTCGGGAGCGGCCTCGCGAAGATCGAGGATCGCGAGCGGCACCGGCATGCCGAGCTCGTGCGCTGGGCGCTCCACGAGGCGGGCTGGGACGGCAGCGAGTTCGACGTCTACCGACTCAAGCTGACGTACCCGCCGCTGCCGTCCGCCGTCGCGCTGGACTGGACGCGCCGCAAACGGAAGAGCTAGTCGCTCAGGCGGAGCCGCCCTTCTCCAGCGCGTCGAGCTGCTTCTCCAGCTCTGCTGCCTCCTCGGACTTCGCGGCGAAACCGCGGATGTCGCCGTTGCGCTGGAGCTCGATCGCCTCGGCCATCGTCGCCTCGTACCGCTTGCGCAGCTTGGCTGCGGGGTCGCTCTTCAGGAATCCGAACATTGCACCTTCGTCTTCGCACGAGCGGCCACGGGGGATGAGCGGCCTGCGAAGGACATTGCGATTCGGGCGGATCGCGTCCCGATCCCACGGATTTCGAGACCTCTGCTACGGTGAGACGGCTCAGCCGGGAGGCTGCTGCGCGGGCGATCGAGTGGTCAACCGCAAACGACGCCGAGCGCGTCCGGCCCGGGTGGGGCGGTCGCGCTCGGCGCATTTTTGTCACGCGTCATCGCGCGCTCCAACGCGCCGGGCGTCAGTGGAACCGGCGCGCGACCTTGCCGAAGGCCTTCTGTCCCTTCTCGATCGCCGAACGCAGGACCGGGACGATCTCGTCGTAGGTCTTCATGTCCTTCTTGCCGATCCCGCTGTCCTTCGCCTCGTCGGCCATCGCCTCCATCTTGGACAGGAGCTCCTCGTCCTGCGTCTGGCGCCGGAGGAACGCGTCGCTGCACAGCTCCAGCCCCGCCGAGAACGCGTCCTTCGGGCTGCTGCCCTGCTTGTCCCGGAAGGTCTTGCCGAACTTCTTTCCGGCCTTGTCGTGCGCCGCGAGGGTCTTCTCCCAGTCGTCGGCGAGCTCGTCGCACGCCGGGACGCCGCGGAAGTGACGGAGGTAGAGCGGCACGTGGCCGACCCACGCCTCGTCCTCGAGCCGGCGCTTCTTGTTCTTCTTGCCGACCGACTTCGCGATCGCCTCCGCGTGGTCCGCGGCTGCCTCGTCGACCTCCTTCAGCGCCTTCTCCGCCTTCTTGCGCGTCTTCCCCGGCACGCCGTCCAGCTCCAGCGCGCGCGCTGCCACCTGGCGGTAGGCGACCGGGTCGAGCTTCTCCTTCACGCCGTCGAGCTCGTCGAAGGCCGCCGCGAGCCGCTCGGGGCTCGCCGTCGTCATGCCCTCGCACCACGCGAGCTGCTGGGACGTCTGCTCCTGCGTCGGCCAGTGGTTCCAGCCGTCCAGGGAGCGCAGGCGCGCCATCGGGTACTTCATGTCGGAGTAGAACTCGAGCCCCCCGACGCTCTGTCCGTACGGAACCACGGGGTCCGCGGTGCCGTGCATGAGCACGATCGCCTGGTGGTGGTGCTTCTTCCCGCCGCCCGTGCCCATCCACACGCCGCTCGCCTGACCGACGAGCCCCTGCACGTCGTCCGGGTACGCGCCCGCGTAGTAGAACGAGAAGAACGAGCCCTGGCTGTGGCCGTAGAGATAGGTCGCGGTGACGTTGAACGTCTCCTTCAGCTCGGCGTGCAGCGCGTGGAGCCGCTCGAGGTCCTTCTTGCCCTGCAGGAAGTTGAAGCCGCCCTGGCCGTTCGGCGTCGTGCCGTCCGGCGACACGACGATGTCGTCGGGCCGGAACGTCGCGACGTCGTGGTTCCAGAACGTCCAGCGTCGCGACAGGTTCGACCCGTGGAGGACGAACGTCAGGTTCGCCCCGGCCTCGGGGTCGTAGTCCTTGGGGATCCGGTACTCGTAGGCGAGCCCGTCGCCGCTCTCCCAGCGGTAGAGCTTGCCCTTCGCCTTCGGGCCCGGCTCCTTCGAGGGGGGCTCCTTGGACTGTGGATCCGCGATGGGCGAGGACGGGGCGGGAGCGGCGAGCAGCGCGAGAGCAGCGAGCGTCAGCAGGAGGGAGAGAGGCAGTCGCATGGCGCCGATGGTAGCTCGGACGCGTCCGCCCCGCGTAACGGCTCCCTCACGGCGACTGGTTCAGCGTCCAGTCGTACTTCAGGAACCGGACGCGCCAGTCCTCGGGGATCGGCTCCTCGCGGTAGCGGTTCGCGTACGCGATGAGCGACGGGGCGACCTCGAGGAAGTCCTTCTCGTACCAGTCGAGGATCGCGGAGAAGCGCACGGTTTTCGCATCTGGCTCCAACACGACGTGCTTCGGGTCGTTGAAGAACTCCCGCGCAGCGGCCTCCAGCTGGGCGTCCAGCGTCTCCGCCACGAAGGGCACGGCGGGCAGGCGCGGGCACGAGCGGACCATGCAGTTGAGCGCGAAGTGGATCCGCGGCTCGCCGCGCCTGCGGATGACGTCGTTCTCGTAGTCGTAGAGCGAGATCTTGCGCCCGTTCTCCTCGTACTTGCAGAAGTAGAAGAAGCGGACCTTCGAACGAGGCAGCAGGCCCGAGTTCAGCACGCCGTACATCGCGAGCGCGTTGTAGGCGTTGATCAGGTACGCGATCTCCTCCTCGCCAGTCGGCTCGGGATCGCGCGGCTCCGCGACCCAGGCGACATAGAGGTCGAGGTCGGACGTGTCCTCGGCCATCCCCGCGAAGTCGATCCGCCCCTCGGGATCGACGTGCGTCTCGAGGTGCCGCGCCCACGCCGCGTCCGGGTCGTTCCTCGCGATCGGGACGTCGGGCGCCGGGACGAGGGACGAGCAGGCGGAGAGTAGGACGGCCGCGACGGCGGCCAGGATCGATCGAGTCATGTGCGGACGACGTCCTCACGGAGCTGTTCGGCGTAGATCTCCCTGCGGAGCGTGGTCGCGTTCACCCGGCACATCGAGACGAGTTCCCCGCGGACGGGGACCCGGAACACGCACGCGGCCTCGCGCTCCTGCCCCTCGTCGCTCTCCAGCGTCTCGGTGTCCATGAAGTGGTGGCTCACGATCGCGAGACCGTGCAGCTCGGCGCGGCGCGTGGACAGCGCGAGGAGCGCGCCGGCTGCGGAGCGGCCGCCGCGCGCACGACGCAGGAGCGACGCGAGCCAGCGCGGTCCTCGTCGGGCCCAGAACAGGGGCGCCATGGCGAACACGCCCATCGCCCGGGCCGCCGCGAGCCCCCGCCCGTCGCTGCGGAACGAGATGCCGCCGAAGCGCCGGAAGAACTCACGGAGGTCGTCCTCGGCGCGCTCGCTCGTCGGATCGCGCAGCGGGACGAAGCGCGGCGCGCCGTCGTTCGGCCGCCACACGGCGCCCATGACGACCTTGCTGCAGGCCTCGTGGCCGAACTGCTGGTCGCTGTTCCAGGAGCTGGTGGGGGAGCCGTGCTCTTCGCCGAGGCCACGCGCGATCTCGCGCCATAGCTCCTCGCGCGTCACTCCGTCTCCGTCGCGCGTCCGCCCGACCTCCGCGACCGGCTGGAACGACAGGACGCGGAACACGTCGCTGTTCCGGAGCTTCCACGCGACGACGTCCGCGATCCCGTCGAGGTTGGACCTTGTGACGGTGATCGTCGCCGCGACGCGCACGTCGCGACCCGTGCGGCGGCGCACGTCGCGGACGATCTCGGCGAGCTCATCGCGGACGGGGTGGAGCGCGCGCTCCTCCGTCTCGACGCCCCAGCCCTCGCGCCCGCGCTGGGTCGTGTCGACGTGGACGCTCATCTCGGTCAGGCCGCCTTCGACGACCAGGCGCTCCAGCATCGTCGCGTCCTTGCGGAACCCGTCGCCGTGGGTCATCAGCATCGGGATGAGCTCCAGGGAGCGCGCCTCTCGGATCAGCTCGACGACCTCGTCGGTGGACCGAAGCGTCAGCTCGCCGTCCGTGAGCTGGACGTTGCCCCAGCGCCCGACCCAGGACCGGATCGTGCGGAGCTGCTCGCGCAGCGCGTCGAGCGGGAGCTCCGGGATCCGGTTCGCCTCCGCGCCGAGGTAGCACGCCGTGCAGCCGAAGTCGCACCGCGGCATCGCGCCGATGGTCGCCGCGCAGCCCTCCCACTGGCGGCCGAACATCTGCCGGGCGTTCCGGAGATCGGGAGACAGGTCCTCCCACTGCTGGCGCAGGTTGTCGCGGTTCTCCGGGTGGATGGGCGAGCGGAACGCGCTCCAGGGGGTCTCGCGGGTCATCGTGTGGGGGCAGCGGGGTGGCATCGACGCTATTCGGAGGGCCGCGCCACTGGTGACGGATCTGGCGTCACCGGGCGTCGCGCCAGGCCGCGCCGAACTGCTCGACCACCTCGCGCGCGGGCACGACGGCGTCGATCGCGCCGACGCTCCGCCCGGCCTGCCACACGTCCTTGTACGTCACGCCCTTCTGGATCGTGCGCTTCAGCTCGCGGATCGACTTGAGCGCGTAGAAGGTCCGCATCCAGTGCTTCGTTCGCCGGCCCTTCAGGAGCCGCCGCGCGATCGGCCCCGCCCTGGTCCCGACCTTCTGGACGAGCGGCGTGTTGATCACCGAGACCGGGACGCCGGAGAGCCGCTCGGTGAGAACGATGTCGTCCTCTCCGGCGTCGAGGATCGCCGTCCAGTAGTCGGGGTGGACCGCGCACTCCTCGGTCGCGATGAAGCGCGTGCCCATCTGGACCGCGCCGTAGCCGAGCCGGAGAAGGCGCACGTAGCCCTCCGCGTCACCGACGCCGCCCGCCGCGACGAGCGGGAGGCCGAGGTCGCCGCACTCCTCCAGGAGCCCTTCCGGGGACAGCGTCCCCGCGTGCCCGCCCGCGCGCGCGTTGACGCAGATGAGCCCGTCGACGCCGGCGTCGCGGGCCTTCAGCGCCCACTTGCGCTCGGTGACGTCGTGGAACACGCTCCCGCCGGCCGCGTGGACCTTCTCGCAGACCCAGCTCGGGTTACCGAGCGCGGTCACGAAGAAGCGCACGCCCTCCTCCAGCGCCTCGTCGATCCACAGGCGCATCCGGTTCTCGTACGCCTTCGCGGACTTCTCGATGATCGCGTTGAAGCCGAAGGGGCGTCCGCCGGCGAGCTCCTTGATCTCGCGCAGTCCCTCGCGGAACGAGCGCCCGTGCACGTAGACGAGCGAGAGCGGCTGGACGATCGCCATCGCGCCCGCGGCCGCGACGGCGCCCACGAGCTCGGGGTTGCTGCACGGGTACATCGCGCCGCAGATCAGCGGAACGTCGGCGCCCGTGAGTGCCAGGAATGCCTCGGCCGGGGTGGCTCCGGGGGGCGCGGCGCTCATGACGAAACCGGTCCGACGCGCCAGTCGACCCGCACGACCGCGACGGCGTCGCCCTCGGCGTCGCGGATCGTCGCCTCGACGGTCACGTCGCGCTTCTGGCTGTCGGGCGGCGGCTCGCAGTCGCACGCGGCGACGAGCCGGCCGCGCGCCTTCTTGAGGTACTCGACGGAGAGGCCCTTGACGATCCCGCGCGCGTCCGCCGGCAGGCCGGTGAGCAGCGCGAGCCCGCTCGTGACCTCCCCCAGGTTGACGAGCGCGATCGCGTGGACCGAGCGGAGGTGGTTGCGGACCGCGCGCCGATCCTTCATCGCCACGCGCGCGTGGCCCGGCGCCAGGGCCACGATCTCGGGCCGGATCGAACCCGTGTAGGGCGCCGCGCGGCCCAGCGCGCGTCCGAAGAGGGCGCGGCCGAGCGCGGAGCCCTCGGCGCGCTTCCAGTGGTCGAGCAGCTTCGCACCGATCATCGAGGCCGATGATCGGAGGCGGGCCGCGCCCGTTCCACAAAAATGGGCCGCGCCCCTCAGCGAGGGACGCGGCCCGGGCCCACCCTGGCCCTGGTCCGACTCGGATCAGTTCACGGTGACGCTGTCGATCGCGAACCCGTCGGACGTGATGCCCCAGTTGTCGTGCTGCTGGATGCGGATCACGAACGTCGAGGTCAGGCCGACGCCGGCGCTCGCCGCGGCCTGGTCGAGGTCGATCGTCACGTTCTGCCACTGGTTCGCCGGCGTGGAGCCGCCGTTCAGGTCGTAGATCTTCGTGAACGACGCGCCGCCGTTCCCGGAGATGAAGACCCCGTCCTGGGTGTGGGTCTCGTCGCTGAAGTGCTTCCAGCGGAACGAGAGCGTGATCTGGGACTGGGTCGAAGCGTTCACCTTGAGCGACGCCGAGTTGGTCGAGAAGCTCCCGCCATTCACGGAGTCGTCCATCGTGAGGTGGTGCGATCCGGCGAAGGGACCGTTGGCGGTCGTGACCTGGATCCGGCCCTCGACCCCCTCGACGAGCGTCCAGAAGCTGTCCGCCGACCCGGAGTCGAAGCCCGTCGAGTAGGGCAGCGACGCGTAGTCGGGGTTGCCGCCGCCGGAGCCCGGCGAGACGTCGATGTCGTCGAAGGCGAAGCCGTCCGTCGCGATCGCGTAGTTGTCGTACTGCTGGAACTTCACGACGAAGTCCGAGGTCAGCGACAGGCCCGCGCTCGACGCGAGTGCGTCGAGGTCGAGGCTGACGAGCTGCCACGTGTTGTTGGTCGTCGAGCCGCCGTTCAGGTCGTGGACCTTGCTGAACGACGTTCCGCCGTTGCTGGAGAAGTACACGCCGTCCTGGGCGTGCGTCTCGTCGCCGAACTCCTTCCAGCGGAAGGACAGCGCGACCTGCGACTCACCCGCCAGGTCGAGGCGCAGCCACGCTTCGTTCTGGCTGAAGGCGCCGCCGTTCGTGGTGTCGTCCATCGTCAGGTGGCGCGAGCCCGCGTACGGGCCGTTGGCCGTCGTCACCTGGACGCGACCCTCGGTGCCCTCGACGGTCTTCCAGTACTGGTCGAGCGAGGCGCTCTCGAAGCCCGTGCTGTACGGGATCGCGGCGTGGGCGGGGCCTCCGCCGCCGCCGCCGGGCGCGACCGAGATCTCGTCGAACGCGAACCCGTCGGTGGCGATCGCGTAGTTGTCGTACTGCTGGAACTTGATGACGTACGTCGAGCTGAACGAGACGCCCGCCCCGGCGCTGAGTGCGTCGAGGTCCAGCGTCACCGTCTGCCAGGTGTTGTTCGTCGTCGATCCGCCGTTCAGGTCGTGGATCTTCGCGAACGAGCTCCCGCCGTTGGACGACACGAAGATGCCGTCCTGGACGTGCGTCTCGTCACCGAACTCCTTCCAGCGGAACGACAGCTCGACCTGGCTCTCGCCCGAGAGGTCGAGGTGCAGGCTGGCCTCGTTCTGGCTGAACGCGCCGGCGTCGATGGCGTCGTCCATCGTCAGGTGACGCGAGCCGGCCGCCGGGCCGTTCGCGGTCGTGATCTGGACGCGTCCCTCGGTGCCCTCGACGGTCCGCCAGGAGTCGTCGAGGCTGCCGGACTCGAAGCCGGTCGAGTAGGGGATCGCCGCGTACGTCGGCTCGGTGGGGCCACCGCCCCCGCCGCCGCCGACGGCCGCGTCCGCGTTCACCATGCCGTAGCCGGTGTAGCGGTCCCAGCCCACGCCGGACTCGACGCTCGTCACGTCATCGCACGTGGACACCAGGCGCTGGCGCACGTCGTTCGGCGTGAAGCTCGGGTTCGCCGACAGGATCAGCGCGCACACGCCCGCGGCGTACGGCGTCGAGCACGACGTGCCGTTGAAGTAGCCGGTGTAGTTGCCCGAGTCGTATCCGCCGGAGCCCTGGATGTCGGTCGTCGGCAGGATCGTCGGCGCGATCACGTCGACGGCGCCGGCCGCGTCCTGGGTGTTCGGGCCGTAATTCGAGCCCCACCAGCGCTCGTTGTCGCAGGTGTACCCGTTCGGATCGGTCGAGACGCCCGGGTTGACCTCGGCCGAGTTCGACGACGAGCGCTTGCGCTCACCGCAGGGGCTCGCGGCGCCGACGCCGATCACGAGCGCGTTGTTCGCCGGGTAGTCGAGCGTCGAGCGGTTCGAGTTCGCCGTTGCAGCGAGGATCGTCACGCCGTTCGAGTGCGCGTAGCTGATCGCGTTCGACGTCGTTGGGTCGTTGGAGATCGCCGCGCCGAGGCTGAGCGACGCGATGTCCGCGCCGTTGTCGGCCGAGTGGATGATCGCGTTCGCGACGGACGAGAACGACATGCTGCCCGCGCTGTTCGCGACCTTGAGCGGCATGATCGAGCACCCGCCGGCGATCCCCGCCGTGCCGAGGCCGTTCCCGTTGATCGCGGCCGCGACGCCGGCGCACGCCGTGCCGTGGCCCTGCTGGGCCGAGTTGTCGTCCGCGTTCGAGTCGTTGTCGCCGTAGTCGTAGCCGGCGACCTGGCGCAGGTCGGGGTGCCCGACGTCGACGCCCGAGTCGATGATCGCGATGACGACGGACGCGGAGCCGTAGCCCTGAGGCGCGTCCCAGGCGTCCTGCGCGCTGCAGTCGAAGCCCGGCGTGCCGACGGGGGACCCGTTCGGGTGCCCGCCGCACTGCCAGCAGAAGTCGAGCATCTGCCCGGTGTTGTTGTGACCCCAGTGCGCGGAGTGCAGCGGATCGTTCGGCACGTCGGCGGGGAAAGCGCGCCAGTCGGGACCGGCCTCCTGGATCTCGTCGAGCGACTGCAGGCGCCGCGCGAGCGTGATGATGTTCGCATCGGGGGCGACCTCGGCGAGGTACCACCGCTCGAGGCCGAGCTCGCGCCCGAGCTCCTCGTTCTGCACGTCGATCAGCGCGCGCCGGACGTCGGTGACGCCCACGAGGCCCAGCTCGACGTCGAGCGTGTCGATGCCCGTCAGGTCGTTCGCCACGCGCTGGGTCGGCTGCCACCGATCCTCCAGCTGCGACGACGATTGCGCGTCTGCGGTGACCTTGAACAGCACGCGACCGGGCTCGTAGAGCTCGACGCGCTGGGCTCTTTGCGTCGGACCACCCTGCACAGGGGCGAATTCGACGGTCGGAACCTGGGCGAGAAGTCCGGGGGTGACGAGAGCGGCGCCGAGCGCAAGTACGCGGGCACCCCTCCTCGTCGAGGATTGCTTGAGGACCATGTGTCTCCCGGGAAGGATGAAAGAGCAGCCGACAACCCCACGTTGTCGACCGTGCTCGGACGCTACGCCAATCGGGCGAGGCTCACAACCGTGCTGATACAGCGACAGGCTGCGGGCAAATACCGAGCCGCACCGCCCGATCGCGCTTCCGGACGCCGCGAAGCGGTCCGAGTCGCATCGATGGGACGGTGCGGTCGTGCGAGCGAAGCCGAAACTCGCTCGCGATTCTGTCTTCGATCAGAAGGCGACGATCCCCTGCGTGTTGACGACCGGGAGATCGGAGACCGTCTGCACGAGCTGGAGGCTGCTGCCGACGGTCTCGTACACGCCGATCGTTCCGGCGAGACCGAACAGCTGGTACAGGTACCGGCCGTCCTCGCTCGCCCACATGTCGATCCAGCCGTCGGAGGTACCGAACGGATCGTTCGGATCGGGCGCGGTGCCCGCCGCGGCGACCTCGCTGATCAGCGCGATCTGGCCCTGGTTGAAGCTGTACGCCGAGATCGTGGACTCGAGCGCGTTGGAGACCCAGAAGGTCTTCTCGTCGGCGGAGAACTCGATCCAGCACGCGGTGCGCTGACCGTCGAGCATGTCGGTGCCCGCGAGCACGTCGAGCTGCAGCGGATCCAGGGAGCCGTCGGGGAGCAGCTCCCACGTCGACACCGACCCGGTCTGAAGATTCGGGAGCGTCGGCGGCAAGCCCTCGGACGTGAACTCGCGCGCCTCGGTCACGACGACGAAGTTGCGGTCGCCGCTCTCGACGATCTCGAAGCCGATGGCGCTCGCGAGGTTCCGGTTCGCGGTGTTGAACGGGAGCGTCGACGCGCCGGCGCCGAGCGGCGCTTCGGTGAGGCGACCGAAGTCGTCCACGCCGTACGAGACGATCTCGTCGTTGCTGCCGCTCGCGAGCGCTGCCGACCCTGCGTTGATCGACGCGACGACGAGGTGCTGGCCGTCGGGCGTGTACTGCACCGCGCTCGGGCGGTTCCCCAGGATCCGCCGCGAGCCGGGGATGGCGCGCAGCTTGCCCTCGGGCGTCAGGCGGAAGCTCAGCAGGCTGCCTTCCTGGTCCGGCTCGCCGGCGAACGCACCGTCCGCGTCGATGTTCGACACGGTGACGAAGCCATCGCGGTATGCGATGCTGTTCGGCCCGAAGCCGCCGCTGCGGACGATGTCGGTCCGGCGGAGGCGGAAGTCCTCGGTCACGCGGAACGCGGTGATCGAGTTGTTGCCCGCGTTGACCGCGAGCAGGAAGTCCTGGTCGTCCGTCAAGAGGACCGCGTACGCGGAGATCAGCGGATCGAGGCCCTCACCGCCGTCGAACGCGGCGCCCTGGCCGCCGGTCGGGAAGTCGCCGAGGAGCTCCAGCGTGCCGTCGGAGCGACGGCCATAGGCGACGATGCGGTTGCTGACGAAGTCGTTCGTCATGGCGTACACGGCGCCTTCGAAGCCGCTCGCGGCGGCCGCTGCGGGGGCGGCCGTGACGGGCGCAGGCGTGGACAGGACGAAGAGCGACGTGGCGCCGAGGGCGGCGGTGGGGAGAAGGAGGGAACGGAGCATCGTGCGATGGCGTGTCTTGGCTCGGTCGAGCTTGGGAGGCGGTGCGCCGTGGCAGCGAGGACGCCGCGGCGATTGCGGCGGACACTGCGCAGCGGCCGCTCTCCTGTGACCCATCGATTCGCGAGGATTGTTTTGTCGATTCGCACCGTCACACGAGTTCCGTGCGGGCGAAACGTACGCGCGGTTCCTTACAGCGAAGCTGCGCTCAGCGAACGTGCGCTCAGCGACGCGGCACGAGCCGCACCGCGCGCAGCTTCATCAGCGGGCCCTCGGCCTTCTGGCTGTGGATCGTCACGCGGTGGGAGCCCGCCGTGAGTTCGACGGGGTCGAGCTGAACGCTCGCGAACGACTCCCACGCTCCCGTCGCACGAACGGTCGACGCCGTCCGCTGCTCCAGCTCGTCGACCCGCACCTCGAACGCGCCGCCGGCGTCGCCGTCCGCGCACGCGAGCTCGACGACGACGTCGTAGGGGCCGTCCGCGTCGACGCGCGCCTCCCACTCCGCGAAGTCACCGCGGCGCCTCCAGTATCCGAGCGCGTCGCGGTCGGGCTCGTAGCGCAGCATCCCGCCGCGCACCGTCGCGTGCCGCGCCTGCAGGACGATCGCGCCGTCCTCGTCCGCGCGGCGCGGTTCGATCCGTCCGGCGCCCGTTCGCATGGCGGCGAGGAGCTCGTCCAGGTGCTCCGCGTAGACGTCGCGCGGCGAGCAGTCGTGCTCGCGGCAGATCGACGCGGCCATGCCGACGATCTCGCCCATCGCGCCCGTTGTCTTCATCACGCGCACCGCGCCGAGTGCCTCGTGCGTCACGCTGATGTCGCGCCCCGCCATGAAGAGGTTCGGCACGTTGCGGCTGTAGAGGCACCGGTACGGCACCCAGTACGGTCCCTCGTACACGTACCCCTCGCCGTGCGTGTAGTCGGCGATGAATTCGTCGCCCTCGTGCCCGTCGGAGTACTTGGGGTTCGGGAAGTGCGTGTCGATGCCCCACGTGCACGGGAAGCACCCGTCCTCGAACTCGACGCCGTCACGGAGGTCCTCGCCGGTCAGGATCACGTCGCCGAGGAGGCGGCGCGACTCGCGCTTGCCCGCGATGTACGCGACCCACCCGAGCCGATGGGCGGGGTAGCGCTTCTCGACGTTCTTGATCGTGTCCCACGCGCCGTACATCGCGCGGAAGTTCTGGTCGCGGATGCGCTCCATCTCGCCGATCGGGTCGCGGTCGAAGCCGTTCTCCCAGAACCAGTTCCCGAGGCTGATCGGCTGCGCGCCGGCCTCGGGCTCCGTCGAGCCGCTCGTGCGTCCGGGGAACGGACGCTCGGTGAGGTCGACCGCCCACGGGCAGCGCGGGAACGTCGCGAGCTCGCAGGCTGCCTGCAGCTCGCTGGAGAGCGGGTCCTCGTCCTCGCACAGGCACTGGATGTTCCACAGGTTGCTCGCGCCCATGTGGCCCTCGTCCGTCTGCTCGAAGTCCGCGCCGACGAGCGCGCCGAGCACGCCGTCGCCGGTGCTGTCGAGGAACCAGCGGCCGCGGATGCGGGAGCGCACGCCAGTCCGCACCTGCTCGCACGTCACGGACGCCACCGCGCCGCCCTTGCCGGCGGCGGCCTCGTTCATGCGGTTCTCCAGGAAGAGCGTCACGTTCGGCTCGTTGCGGACGACGCGCAGCTTGCGGTTGTCGTCGAAGACGTGCGCGCCCTGGGCGTTCTTCGAGTCGATGCGTCGCTCGGGCACGACCTCCATCACGACGTCGCCGACCCGCGGGAAGGGCTGCTGGTTGACGTGTCCCTCGGGCCAGACGCGCACTTCGGAGCTGGCGTTGCCTCCGAGCACCGGGCGGTCCTGGACGAGCGCGACGGTCAGCCCGCGGCGCGCAGCAGTCACGGCCGCGCAGGTCCCGGCGACGCCGCCGCCGACGACGACGAGGTCGAACTCTCCGGCGTCGACCGGCTCCTCCGGCAGGCCGAGGAGTCGCGCGCGCAGCTGCTCCAGTTCGTCGCCGCCGTCCGGCGGAGTCCACGCGAGGTCGCGCGCCAGGAGGATCGCGTCGCACCGGCCCTCGAAGCCGGTGAGGTCGTGGAGCGCCAGCTCCACCTTCGCCCCGACCTCGACCGTGCCACCGTCCTGCCAGTGCCACGGATCGCCCTTCGTGCCGAACAGCGTCTCCAGCGGCGTCCCGTCGACGACGACCTGGAACCGGCCCGGCGCGCCCGGCGCGTCCCACGGCGCCACCCAGTCGCGCGTGCGCACCCACACCCGCACGGTGCCGGGCGACGCGAGCGCGACCCGCGTTCTCGCGTCGGCCACGGGGACTCCCATTCCGTGCGCGAGCAGGAACGGCGAGCCCATGAGGTCCATGAACTGCTGATCGAGGACCCAGCCGCCGAGGTCCTCGAAGGCCTCCGTCTCGACGAGGACCGCTTCCTGAGCGGCCCCGGCCGATGAACCGATCGACGGGGCGGCGTTCGGCGCCGCGCCGGTGGTGGACAGGAAAGCAGCGAGCGCGAGGGGCGCGGAGACGGCGGAGTGCATGCCGCCAGTATCCACGCTTCACCGCCGACTCGCACCCGTCACCTCGGGCGCAACGGGCGCCCGAGGTGAGGGGCGTCCACCGTCACGGGCAGAAGTGCACGACCAGCGACTGCGTGAGGTTCGCTCCGCCGGGGCCCGCCGTATCCCGGAACCACACCTGGAAGTGCACCGGCACGCCAGCGGTCACCGCGCCCGGGCCCGCGCCCAGTGGTGGCACCGCGAAGTCGAGCTGGACCGTCCGGGCCCCGGCCGCCGTGAAGGCATCGACCGGCAGGCGGAAGAGCGGCCCGGCGGCGCAGAGGACGCCGCCTCCGAGCGGGGTCGACTGCCCGGCGAACCCGTAGAACGGAACGAACGTCGCGTTCGGGACGCCGTCCGCAATCCGGAGGCGCATCTCGGCCGCCGCGAGGCTCGTCGATCGGCCGTAGAAGAGACGCGCCGCGACGCCGCCGGAGTGGGGGAGCGCCGTGCAGCCCGCCGTCGGCGGAGCCGGCGCTCCCGAGATGACGAAGACGAGGCCCGTTCCGCCGGCGGCAGCGCCGGTCACGGACGTGAGCAGGAAGTCGGGCTCGCCGTCCCCGTTCACGTCGCCGAGGCCATCGGCGTCGAAGCCGAGAGCGTCACCCGCCGTCGAGCCGTGATACTCCGCGAGCAGCGCACCCGTCGCGCCGGAGTGGACGCGACCGGTTCCCGCATTGCCGGCCGGTCCGTTGTTGTCCAGGTACGAGGCGAAGTGCAGGTCGTCGTGTCCATCGTGGTCGACGTCGCCCGCCCAGCCGCGTCCGATCCCGTAGGCGTCGCCTCCGCGCTCACCGACGAACTCGTGGAGGACGTCGAGGGTCGCGCCGGAGTACACGTACACCCGACCCGTCTGACTGCCGAGCGTGGCGTCCTGCCAGTCGGAGACGAAGAAGTCGCCGGTCCCGTCCGCGTCGACGTCCCCGCAGGCACCGCAGAAGAACTGGCCGTAGGCCACCCCGGTCGTCCCGGGCTCGAGCTGGACGGTGGGCGCCGTGCCCGCTCCGTCGAGGACGTACGCGCGGCCGCGGTTTCCCGGCCCGCCGTTCATCGCGGCGACCACGACCTCCGAGAAGCCGTCGCCATCGCGATCGCCGACGGGGCCGACTCCGCTCCCGAGGGCATCCCCGATCGCTTCTCCGTCGAAGGTCCGAAGCGGCGCGCCGGTCGCGCCGGAGAACACGTACGCCCGGCCCGCGTTGACGGCGACGCGGTCGTCCCCCGGCGCTCCGACGACGATGTCGGTCGTTCCGTCCCCGTCGACGTCGCCCGCGCGGTCGACGGATCCACCGAACTGGTCGCTCGGCGAGCTGTCCGTGAGGACGCGGAGAACGGCGCCGGTCGCGCCGTCGAGGATCCAGGCCTCACCCGGGCGCGTCGCGCTCCCCGGGAGGCCCGTCGCGACCTCGGAGAGGCCGTCGCCGTTCAGGTCACCGAGCCCGGCGACCGCGAAGCCCATGCCGCTTCCGACGGGGCCGGTGACCGTCCACAGCAATGCGCCGGTGGAGCCGTCGAAGAGGTACGTGCGTCCTTCACCGGCGGCGCCGAAGCCGTTCGCGCCGACGACGATGTCGGCGATCCCATCGCCAGTCGTGTCGCCGGCGTTGCGTCCGACCCAGCCGAAGTTGTCGCCGGCGTTCTCGCCGGTGATCGTGGTGCGCAGGTTGCACGACTCCCAGAGCTGCGCGGCAGCGGGTGCGGCGCAAGCGAGGGCGGCGAGCGAGAGGCGAGCGATGTGGAGCGGGAGGTTCTTCTGGATCAGTAGCGAAGGGCGCATCGGGTCCGAGGAGCCAGGCGTGGAAGGACTCGGGGGTGCTACGTCCGCGGTCGACCCTACTACAAGTCGTCGGAGTCGACGGCGGTGGGACGTGAGTTCGCCCCTCTTTGGGACCTCGGCGAGTCCCTGCCGGTCTCCGACATCGACGCGCCACGTTCCGACGCGAAGGGCACGCCTGGCGGCTTGGTGCACGCTGCCCCAGACTGGATGGGCCACCTTCCTGTCCGCCGCCCCTTTCGCCTCACCTCGGAGCCTTGCGTCTTCCCGCTCTCCCGCTCCTTCTGCTCGCAGCGCCCGCCTCGGCGCAGTTCACGCCGTTCCAGGAGATCGGCCTCAGCCTGGTCTCGTCCCGCGACGTCCAGGTCGTCGACTTCGACGGCGACGGCGTCCCCGACCTGATCGCGCCCGATCGCGCGACGCGCCAGATCGTCCTCTACCTCGGTCTCGGCGGAGGCGCGTTCGACCAGGGCCGCCTGCTCGGTGGCGGACCGGTCACCACGATGGACCCGGGGCCGACGGTCGTCGCTGCGGGCGACCTCGACGGCGACGGCGATCCGGACATCGTCGCGCTCAGCGAGGAAGGGCAGTCCGTCGTCCTGGAGAACCTCGGGAACGGCACGACCGGCGCGCCCATTCCGCTCCCGAACGTTCCGAACGCGCGCACGAGCTTCAGCCTGAGCATCCAGCTCTACGACATCGACGGCGACGGCAGGCTCGACGTCGTGCAGTCGACCGGCGGGCCCGGTTCCGGCAACTCGGGCGGCACGTACTACCAGCTCAACCTCGGTGGCCTGACCTTCGGGCTGCGGCGGCAACTCACGCAGTCGTTCGAGCCGGGTGGCGTCGCAAAATTCGGGGACATCGACGGCGACGGGGACGACGATACGCTCGTCAATCACCCCTCGGGGCGCGACCTCTACTGGATCCGCAACGACGGCGCGCTTCCCCGCACGGTCCTCACGGCTCTGCCGTGGAATCCGTCGTTCGGCACTCTTCTGGACGCCGAGCTCGGGGACATCGACCAGGACGGGGACCTCGACGTGCTCGCGGCGGGCAGCACGATCGACCGGATCTACCTGTTCGAGAACGACGGGGCCGGGCAGTTTGCCGCCTTCACCGTCGCGGTCGCGGGGAACGGAACGGTCGGCGACTTCGAGCTCGTCGACCTCGAGGGCGACGGCGATCTCGACGTCGTCTGGACCCGCAATCCCGGCGGGCGACGACTTCAGTGGGTGGAGAACCTCGGCGGCGGCACGTTCAGCTCCGTGCGCACCATCCAGGGCGGGCTCGGCTTCTGGCGGATCCAGGTCGCCGACCTCGACCAGGACGGTGTCCTCGACATCGTCGCCCAGGAGCCCCAGCAGACGTACTGGCTGCGCGGATCGCTCGCCAACCCCGTGCCGTCGTTCGGTCCACCGATCGCGGTCGACCAGGTCGAGATCGCGCGGCTGGTCGATGTCGCGCTCACCGACGTCGACCTGGACGCGGACCTGGACGTCGTCGGGGTGACGTTTCCGTCCGGGAGCTTCGCCTTCGCCGAGAACGTCGGCGAGGGCGAGTTCCTGAACCCGACCATCGAAGCGACGGGGCTCGGGGAGAGCTATCGAGGTCTACGCACCGCGGACCTCGATGGGGACGGCGACCTCGACTTCGCGCCGATTCCGATCTCGAACACCCAGCTCTACTGGTTCGAGAACCCGGGCGACTTCACCGTCGGCTCCAGGGTCGTCATCCAGTCGACCGGAGACAACGAGATCGACCTCCAGTTCGCCGACGTCGACGGGGACGGCGACCTCGACGCAGTGACCCTGGCGAGGCTGGGCGGCGCCGGGGTCCTCTCCTGGGTCTCGAACCCCGGCGACGGGTCGTTCGGCGCGGCGACGGCGATCGCGACGCTCCCTGCGGGAGCGGGCTCGCTGCAGATCGGTGACATGGACCTCGACGGCGTCGTCGACCTGTTCGCGACCGACGCCGGTCCGGTGGCGCGTGTCGTCTTCCTTCGAGGGCTCGGAGCGGGGACGTTCGCATCGCCCGTGTCCGTCCTGCCGTCCGGCAGCGGACGCGTTCTCGCCCACTTCGCGCTGGTCGACGTCGACGTCGATGGCTTCCTCGACGTCGTGCAGGTGCGCGAGCTCTTCTCCGGCGATCGCATCGAGTGGGTCCGGAACGTAGGCGGCGTGTTCGTCGCCACCGCGACCGAGATCCAGACGGTCGTCGAGGGTTTCTCGGGCGTGCAGGGCGCCGACCTCGACGGGGACGGCGACGACGACCTCCTGCTGTCGGACGGCAACGGGTTCGACGGGGCGGTCTGGCTGGAGAACCCGACGTTCTCGATCGTCTGGCCGGTCCACGAGCTGACGATCCCCGGCACCACCATCAACGGCGCGGACGTCGGGGACATCGACTGCGACGGGGACCTCGACGTCGCGGTCGCGCCGGATCAGCGCAACGTCGGTGTCTTCGAGAACCTCCTCCTCGGCCCGATCGGTGGTCCGTTCGTGTGCGGACCGGCGACCCCGAACTCGACCGGCGTGCCGGGTCGGCTCGCGCTGGTCGGTGACGTGCGCGTGATCCGCAACCGCGTCACACTTCAGGCGCACGAGCTACCGCCGAACGTCTTCGGCTTCTTCCTGACCAGCCAGTTCAGCGGTTCGACGTTCCCCGTTCCGGGCTCGATCGGCCGGCTGTGCCTGACGGGCTCGGTCGGGCGCTTCGTCGGACCGGGGCAGGTCCTCGATTCGGGGGCGGCGGGCACGTTCTGCCTGCCGATCGACCTGAACGTCATTCCGCAGCCGACCGGCAGCGTCCAGGTGATGGCCGGTTCGAGGTGGTTCTTCCAGGCGTGGCACCGCGACGTGTCGGGCGGCGGCGTGGTCTCGAACTTCACGGCTGCAGCGGGCGTGACGTTCGAGTGACGCGAGTGGGGCGGCGCCCCGCGGATGACGCAGGAATCCCGGCAAAACCGAGCGAGACCGAAGTCGTCTCGATCTCGGCGCGCCGGTCTGCGTCGATGGTGGCGCGCCATGGCGATCGGCTCCAAGATGAGTGGGTTCTCCCGTCGCTCGTCCCTCAACACTTCTGCCCCCCCGGAGCCATGCGTCTTCCCGCCCTTCCGCTCCTCTTGCTCGCCGCGCCCGCCTCGGCGCAATTCACCTCGTTCGAGGAGGTCGGATCCAGCCTCGTCTCGGCGCGCGACGTCCTTGTCGTCGACTTCGATGCGGACGGGATCCCCGATGTGCTCTCGCCCGACGTGACGACGCGTCAGATCATCCTCTACCTCGGCCTCGGTGGAGGCGACTTCGACTCCGGCCGCCGCCTCGGCGGTGGCCCCGTGACCACGATGGACGCGGGTCCGACGGTCCTCTCCGTCGGCGACCTCGACGGGGACGGTGACCCGGACGTCGTCGGTCTCAGTGAGGACGGAGAGAGCGTCCTCCTGGAGAACCTCGGGAACGGCACGACCGGTCCGCCGATGCAGCTCGACTTCGTCCCGTCCGCGCGGACGAGCAACAGTCTCAGCATCGAGCTCGAGGACATCGACGGCGACGGCCTGCTCGACGTCGTCCAGTCGACCGGTGGCCCGACCGACTTGAATCCGGGTGGGACGTTCGTCCAGCTGAACCAGGGCGGCCTGTCGTTCGCACCGCGAGTGCCCCTGACCTCGACGACGCAGCCGGGCGGCACCGTGCGCTTCGGTGACCTCGATGGCGACGGTGACGTGGACGCCCTCGTGAGCCACCTCGTGGGCCGCGATTTCTACTGGGTGCGCAACGACGGCGCGCTGCCCTGGACGCAGGTCACGATGCTGTCGACCTTCGGGACGTACTTCGACGCGGAGCTCGGCGACGTCGACGGGGACGGCGACCTCGACGCGCTCGCCGTCGGCCAGACGAACGCACGCGTCTACCTGCTGGAGAACGATGGCTCGGGCGGGTTCTCCTCGCCGATGGTCGCGGTGCCCGGCAACACGATTATCGGTGATCTCGTCCTCGCCGACGTCGAGGGCGACGGGGACCTCGACCTCGTCTGGGTGCGCAACCCCGGAGCGCGCAGGCTGCAGTGGGCGGAGAACCTCGGGGGCGGCGTGTTCAGCGACTCGCGCAACATCGACGCGGGGACCGGCTACTGGCGCCTCCAGGTCGCCGACCTCGACCAGGACGGCGTCCTCGACATCGCCGCGCAGAACCCTCAGCAGACGTACTGGCTGCGCGGATCGCTCGCGAATCCCGTTCCCTCGTTCGGCCCGCCGACGCCGATCGGAACGAACGTGCCCACGCGGGCGGTCGACGTCGTGTTCGTCGATGCGGACGGTGATGAAGACCTCGACATCGTCGGCGTGAGCGCGACGTTGGCCATGTTCAGCTTCATCGAGAACGCCGGCGAGGGTGACTTCCAGACTCCGAGGATCGTCGACACGGGGACGGGCATCCCGTTCTCCGACCTCCGAACCGCCGATCTCGACGGAGACGGTGACCCCGACTTCGCTCCGGTACCTTCGACCAGCCTCCCGGTGCGGTGGTTCGAGAATCTCGGCGACTTTCAGCTCGGAGCGGGGGCCATCATCGAGTCCACCGGGACCAACGAGGTCGACCTCCATTTCGGTGACATCGACGGAGACGGCGATCAGGACGCCGTCACGCTCGCGACGGCGAGCGGCGTCGGCGAGGTCTCCTGGGTGGCCAATCCGGGAGATGGAGCGTTCGGTGCGGCGACCGCGATCGCATCGTTCCCCGAGGGCGCGGGGACCCTGGAGCTCGCGGACATCGACCTCGACGGGGTGCTCGACATCCTCGTCTCCGATTCCAACAACTTCTCCAGGATCTGGTCCATCCGCGGCCTGGGCGGCGGTGCGTTCGCTCCGCCCCAGACGATCCTCCCGGGGAACTCGGGTCGTGTCCTGGGCGAGTTCACGCTCGTGGACGTCGACGACGACGGGCTGCTCGACGTCGTGCAGATACGTCCCCAGGGCGTGGACCGATACCAGTGGATCAGGAACATCGGCGGCGGCTCGTTCGCCGTGACGCTCAACCCGATGACGACGCTCTCCATGCGCTTCAGGGACATCCAGGGCGCCGACCTCGACGCCGATGGAGACACCGACGTGCTCCTCTGGAACGGAACGTTCGAATCTGGAATGCGCTGGCTGGAGAACCCCTCGGGCGCCGGGGCCTGGTCGCTGCGCAACCTCCAGACTCCGGGCACACGGGTCCTCGGTGCGGCCGTCGGCGACGTCGACTGCGATGGGGACCTCGATCTGTCGGTGGGGCTGGAGACCCGCAACGTCGGGACGTTCGAGAATCTCACCCTCGGCCGCATCAGCGCCACCGCCATCTGCGGTCCGCCGGTCGCGAACTCGACGGGTATGCCCGGGCGGGGCGGGGGGGGGGGGGGCGACGCCCGCGCGCGCCACCCCCGGGCCCGCCCGGCCCCCCACCAGCCCCCCCACCC
>JBCDGE010000105.1:0-25892 GCA_038757895.1 Planctomycetota bacterium
GGCGTGGGCGGTGTGGGGGGGGCGGGACGCGCGGCCCAGGCGCGCGAGGATTGCACACCACGGCGCGGAGCGCCCGGGACCTACGGCCCCGGGGCGCACCGCGCGCTGCGTCCGACGACTGCGACGTTCAGTCGAAGGCGATCGTGTTGAACACCCAGAAGTTGGCGGTGAAGTTCGCGGACGCGGTCGGGGTGCCGACGCCGGTGGAGGCGGCGGCGCTGCAGGTGAACTGCGTCACCGTGAACTGGCCGTCCGCGACCGCCGTGACCGTCACGTTCGCGTCCCGCGGGACCTGGACCAGGTCCGACGCGGAGAGCTGGACCTGACCGCTGCCCCAGTCGACGGTGACCGTGCCGGTGCCCGAACCCTGGATCCGCACGTCGACGGGAACCTGCTCGACGCGCACGGCGGACTCGTTCGCCCGGGCGTTCATCCGGAGGCGCTCGACGCTGGAGGCGTACGGCCGCGCCTCGCTGAGGAGCGCCTCGTAGCCGGTCACCCCCGAGAGGTCGCTCAGGCGCATGTCGATCGTCGTCGTCACCGCGTTCGGCTCGAGACCGCTCAGGTTCGCCGGCAGGTCGGGCAGCACGACCGAGGACAGCGTGCCGTCGAACATCAGCTCCCAGCGCAGCGGGTCGGACCCCTGCAGGGCGAGCGGCGAGTACATGAGCTCGGCGACGCCGACGTCGAGGTTCGCGGCGTCGAGCCCGCTCGCGGTCCAGGCGATCGTCCGCGTTCCGTTGTCGAACGTCACGGGCAGCAGGTCCATCTCGGGCATCGCGACCTCGAGCAGCGTCGGCGCGCTCGCCAGGGCGAGGACGCGCTCGACCGTCGAGCTCGTCTGCAGCGCAGGCGCCTCGAAACCGAACGAGAGCCCGTCCGTGCCCGGCGGGATCGCCGCGAGAGAGTCACCGCTCGTCGACGACTGCGAGACCCCGTTCCGGGTCGTGAAGATCAGCCCGTCGCGGAGCACCGTCACGTCCGCGGGGATGACCGCGGTCTGGGACGAGAAGGGGACCGTCGTCAGGTTCGCTGCGTCGAGCGTGACGAGCGCGTTCGTCTGATCGATCGTCGCCGGGTCCTGGTCGAGCAGGAACGCGGCCGAGGTCGGCGGGTTCGAGGAGGATCCGCCCCCCTTGCCGATCACGAGGATCGAGACGTCGCCGTTCGATTGCACGAAGCGCGGCCGGATACCGGGCGCGGTGATCGTGGTCGACTTGGATCCATAGCTGACCCTGTCCCCTCGCTCCAGACCGCCGCTGACCACGGTAGCCACGTCCGTGCCGACCGGGGCGCTCGCCGTGACGGTCAGGTTCGCGAGCTCGCGCGTCTCGTCGTAGCCGATCGCGACCGGCCCGACCGGAACGTCGAGCACGCTCTCGAGGAACGTCGTGCCCTGGGCCTGCAATGGGTCGCGCAGCACGGTGATCGACGCGCGCTCGGCGTTCGTGAGGCCGAAGTTCGCGATGCCGCTCGCGTTGGTCTGCAGCTCGTCGAGGAACGCACCGGTCGAGGCGTCGTGGCGCAGGACGCGCAGCCCCGGCACGCCGGTCATGCCGTCGCTGCCACCGAGGACCGTCACCACGAGCGGGGTGTCGGTGAAGCCCGTCACCGCCGCGTCGCCGCTGACGTTCGCCGAGTCGTTGGCCGTCGCCGTGATCGTCGCCGAGCCCGCGCCCGTGCCGGTCACGAGACCCGTCGGACCCACGATGGCCACCGCAGCGTTCGAGGTGGACCACGCGAACGTCGCGCCCGGAATCGTGCTCTGCATCGCGTCGTACGCGGTCGCGGAGAACTGCACCGACGTGCCGCTACCGATCGTCGTGATCGGCGCCGTGACGACGACCTGGTCGATCGTGACCGGATCGATGACGGTGACCGCGAAGTCCGCGCTCTCGCCCGAGCCGGGCTCGGTCGCGGTGATCGTGGCGGGGCCGCCCGCGCCAATGGCGCGCACGGTGCCGCCCGCATCGACGGTCGCGACGGCCGCGTCGGTCGTCGTCCAGGTGAACGAGAGGCCGTCCAGGCGGTTCGCGCCGCTGTCGAGCGCGGTGGCGGTGAGGACGAAGCTCGCGCCGATGGCGACGCTGCTCTCGCCACCCGCGAGCGTGACGGCGTCGACCGCCGGAGCGTTCACGTTGACCGAGACCGCGTCCGTGACCGAACCGAACGCGCCGGTGATGTCCGCCGTACCCGCGCGGACCGCGGTGACGAGGCCGGTCGCGTCGACCTGGAGAGTGTTCGCGTCGCTCGAGGACCACGCGACGAGGGCCCCGTTCACGGTCGCCCCGGCCGCGTCGGTGACGACGGCCGTCATCTGCAGCGTATCGCCCGTGTCGAGCGCGGCGGGAGCGTCCGGGGTGACGTCGATCGCGGTCGCCCCGCCGCCGGTCGCGGCCGCCGTGTCGAACGAGATCGTCGTCGTCGTGCCGAGGCGGTTGCCCGCCGCGTCCATCAGGTTCGCGTCGAGGATGAGCTCGCAGCTCGCGCCGAGCGGCAGGAGCGCCGCCGGAACGAACGAGATCGTCGTCATCCCCATCGAGTTCGTGACGCCGATGTCACCGGCCACGTCCGCGCCGTCGGCACGCACGCGGACGGTGGAGGAGCCGATGCTGCCGGGGCTCATGATCTCGCTGAAGACCGCCGCGAGCGCCGCGTTGTCGGCGACGTCCATCGCTGCATCGGCGGGGGTCGTCGACACGATCGTGGGGGCGGTGGTATCGACGGCGAGGGCGGGGAGCGTGATCGTGCCGACGCTCGTCGTGCCGCCGCACTGGGCCATCTCCATGCCGCTCTCCGCGGGCGAGTGGCCGCTGTTCACCGGCGGGACCGCCGTCGCGACGACCGGGAAGCTCGCCGAGGGGACCAGCACGCCTTCGATCGAGAACTCACCGTTCGCGTCCGTCGTTGCAGTCCGGCCGCCGACGGTCGAGACCTGGACGCCGGCCAGCGCCGCGTTCATCGCGTCCTCGACCCGGCCGGTGACGGTCGTCGAGCAGAACGGCTGGACAGCGACCGCGATCAGGCCGGTCTGCGGCGGGCCGCCGTTCGCCTCGGCGACGATGCGCGTGCCGTCGGCGGATACGGCGCCGGAGCCGAACGCGGTCCACGCGCCGGTCTCGAGGCTCAGCCGCTGGAGCGAGACGCCCTCGATCCCGGTCGGCAGGCTCGCGTCGTTCGGCAGCGAGAGGCCGGGCGGCACGTCGAAGGTCGCGCCCGCCGGCTCGATCGAGAAGACCGACGCCGCGGTGAGCCCCGCGGGCAGCGGGACGGGGATCTGGTCCACCGGGATCGGCGTGATCGTGAGCGTCGTGTCGTCCGCGCTCCGGAACGTGGCCTGCGTCGCGACGTCGAAGGAAAGCGCGATGCCCGCCCCCTGGTTCTGGATCAGCGTGCCGGCCGCGATGGTGCCCGTCGTGCCGGTCGCGATCGGCACCTCGGTGCCGGCCGCGCGCTCGGGCAGGAAGATCGGTCGGCCGTTGATGCTCGCGACGCCGGCCTGGACGAGGACGCCGGCGAGGCGCAGGTCGATCTTGTCCGGGATCGGGTTGCCGGCCGAGTCGTACACGTCGTCGCCGTAGACCTCGACCGTGTAGGTCCCGGTCGGGACGCCGGACAGGTCGTAGGTGCCGTTGGCGGTCGTCGTGACCGTGAAGGTGCCGCCGGCGCCGGTCAGGACGATGCGGACGCCGCTGACGGGATTGGGGGCGTTGACGACCGTGCCCTGGAGGGACGCGGTCTGGAGGGGCCCGGCGTCGCCGTCGTCGCTGCTACCGCAGGCGGCGAAGAGAGCGGAGAGGGCGAGGGGAGCGGCGAGCGAGCGGAGGATCCTGCGCATCGAGTGGGTCGCTTCAGGAGCGTGTGGGAGAACCGGGCAGTGCCGCCGCGCGAGAACGCGGCGCCTCCTTGGTCGAACCAATCCGCCGGAAGCTGGAGCGTGAACAGCGACGCTCTCACGGGGTTTTCATGGAAAGGCTCCGAGCCGCCCGGTGCTGCAACGCATCTGCGGCGTCCCGTCGCTCCTCGCGTGTACCGTTGTTCCCCATGTCCGCCCCTCTACGGCTCTCGTACTTCCTCGCGCTCTCGGTCGCCGCCGCGTGCAGCTCCCCGGGTCACTCCCCGAGTTCCTCACGGGGCGGCGCGACGCCCGTCCCGTCCGATGGACTCCGCATCGTCACCTACAACATCAAGCACGGCCTCGGCATGGACGGCGCGCTGGACCTGGAGCGCATCGCCGGCGTGCTGGAGCCGCTCGACGCGGACGTCGTCCTGCTCCAGGAGGTCGACGAGCGCTGCGAGCGCAGCGGAGGCATCGACCAGGCGGCGTGGCTCGGCGAGCGCCTCGGGATGACGCCGCGCTTCGCGCCGTTCATGGACTACGACGGCGGGCGGTACGGCCTCGCGACGCTGTCGCGGCTGCCGGTCGCGGCGAGCGAGGTCGTCGTGCTCCCGCCCGGCGAGCGCGAGCCGCGCGCGGCTCTCCTGGTCGCCGTCGAGCTCCAGGGGCGCTCGGTCACGGTCGCGAACGCGCACCTCGACTGGCTCGCAGACGACGCGCGCCGATTGGCGCAGGCCGGCACGCTGGCGGGCTCGCTCGCCGCCGCGCTACGGAACGGCCCGGTCGTGCTCGGCGGGGACCTGAACGACGTACCGGAGAGCCCGACGCTGCGGCTCCTCGCCTCCGACGCGGAGAGCGGCGGTGCGGGCCTGAGGCGGATCGGGCCCGACGAGAGCACCTTTTCGTCCGAGCAGCCCGAGCGGACGATCGATCACTTCCTCGTCGGTCCGTCGAGCGGCGTCTGGACGGTGTCCGGCGTCCGCGTCGTCGACGAGCGCGTCGCCTCGGATCACCGACCCGTCGTCGCGGACCTCGCATTCGCTCTCGGAAGTCCCTGAGTTCCGGCGCGCGCGGCGCTCCTCGGGTACGGTCCCCGGGCATCCAGATCCCGCTCAGGAGACCCGCCCAGGAGACAGGCGCCGATGACCCAGCCGAACCCGCCCCGCACGACCACCCGCCGCGACGTCCTGAAGGACACGAGTCGCCTCACCGCCGCGACCGCGATGATGGCGAGCGGCGGCGCCGCCTTCGCCGGCGGCGGGAGCGACGAGACGATCCGGATCGCCGTGGTGGGCTGCGGCGGCCGGGGGAGCGGCGCCGCCCAGAACGCGCTCTCGGTGAAGCGCGGACCGATCCAGCTCGTCGCGATGGCCGACGTCTTCGAGGATCGGATGCGGACGAGCTACAAGGCGCTGTCCGAGCGGTTCCCCGACACCGTGGACGTGCCCGAGGAGCGCCGCTTCGTCGGCTTCGGCTGCTACCGCGACGCGATGGACTGCCTGCGGCCGGGCGACGTCGTGATCCTCGCGACGCCGCCCGCGTTCCGGTGGGTGCACTTCCAGTACGCGATCGAGAAGGGCCTCAACGTGTTCATGGAGAAGCCCGTTACCGTCGACGGGCCGACGAGCCGGCGCATGTTCGCTCTCGGGAAGAAGGCCGAGGAGAAGGGCCTCAAGGTCGGGGTCGGGCTCATGTCACGCCACAGCCGAGCGATGCAGGAACTCGTGCAGCGCGTACGCGCCGGCGAGATGGGGGAGATCATCGCGCAGCGCGGGTACCGGATGCAGGGCCCGGTCGCGTTCTTCCGCTCGACGCCGAAGTCGGACGACCTGACCCACCTGCAGTACCAGATCCGCCGCTTCCACAGCTTTCTCTGGGCGAGCGGCGGCGCGTTCAACGACTTCTTCATCCACATCATCGACCAGCTCTGCTGGATGAAGGGCGCGCTGCCCGTCAAGGCGCAGGCGTCGGGCGGACGGCACTACAAGACCGGCGAGGGCGGCGTGCCCTACGTCGACCAGAACCTCGACTCGTACTCGGTCGAGTACACGTACCCCGACGGCACGAAGATGATGTTCGAGGGCAGGAACATGTCCGGCTGCCAGACGCGCTTCAACAGCTTCATGCACGGGACGAAGGGCTCCGCCGTCGTGTCGCGCAACAGCGACTGCGGGCTGCCGTCCAGCCTCCACTCGGGCCACGAGATCAGCCGCTCCAGTGCGGTCTGGACCTCGAGGGTCGCGGACGAGGAGAAGAACCCCTACCAGAACGAGTGGGAGGACCTCGTCGCCGCGATCCGGGACGACACCCCGTTCAACGAGGTCCAGTACGGCGTCGAGGCGAGCCTCGTCTGCAACATGGGACGCATGGCGGCGCACACGGGCCGCGAGGTCTCGTACGAGGAGATGCTCGCCTGCGAGCACGAGTTCGCGCCGGGCGTGGCGGACTTCACCGACGGATCGGACGCGCCGCTGATGCCGGGCGAGAACGGCCTGTACGCCGTCCCGGCGCCCGGGATCGTCACCGATCGGGAGTACTGATCGCTCCTGAAGAGGGGGCGGCCATGAATTCGAGGCTTCCTGGGTTGCCTACCTTCTAGTAGGTAGCTACGTTACCTCCATGACCGCCAGCGAGACGGCAACGCGGCTGATGGACGCGGCCCAGCTCCTGATCATGGAGCGCGGCTACAACGCGTTCAGCTACAAGGACCTGGCCGAGAGCGTCGGGATCCGGACTGCGAGCATCCACTATCACTTCCCGTCCAAGGGCGACCTCGGGCTGGCGGTCATGGGGCGGTACCTCGGTCGGCTCGACGACGCGCTGGCGCGGATCGATCGAACCGCGAAGTCCGGCAAGGCGCGCATCAAGGGGCTCGTCAAGGTCTTCGCGGAGACGGAGTCCCGCGGCGCGATCTGCATGTGCGGGTCGCTCGCGGCGAGCCTGGAGACTCTCCCGGCCGAGCTCCAGGAGGCGGTCGCGGAGTACCTCGACCGCTGCGAGACCTGGATCCAGTGCGTGATCGCGGACGGCGTGCGCGAGGGGGAGTTCGCGTACGCGGGCAAGCCTGCCGAGGCGGCCGCCGCGCTTCTCTCCGGGCTCCAGGGCGGACTGCTGGTCGCTCGCGCCCGCTCCGCGCGCGCCTCCGTTCTCGCCAACGTCCAGCGCCTGTTCCTGAACACCCTCGAGGCCGCCTGAGCCGCGAGGGGTGCATCGCGACTTCACCTTGTCCAGAACCTCATTGCCTATCTACCAGTAGGTAGAAATCACCTCGAACCATGCAACAGCAAGACTCCAAGGCACTCATCATCGGCGGCTCCACGGGAATGGGCCGGGCCACGGCCGAGCGACTCCTCCGTCGCGGGATCGGCGTCCACATCGTCGCCCGCGACGAGGGCAGGCTCGCCACGGCGCGGGATGAGCTCTCGAAGCTCGGATCGGTCGAGACGACGAGCGTCGACCTCTACGACGACGCCGCCGTCGACCGATTCGTCGCATCCATCGGCGACTCCGACGATCACTACGCCTACCTCGTGAACGCGGCCGGGACCTTCAGCCCGAAGCCGTTCCTGGAGCACGGCAAGGCGGACTACGACGCGTACCACGACCTGAACCGCGCCTCGTTCTTCATCACACAGGCCGTGGCGCAGAACATGCGGCGGAACGGTGGCGGGTCGATCGTCAACATCGGCTCGATGTGGGCGCGTCAGGCGGTTGCGGCGACCCCGTCGTCCGCCTACTCGATGGCGAAGGCCGGCCTGCACTCGCTGACGCAGCACCTCGCGATGGAGCTCGGCGGCGACGGGATCCGGGTCAACGCGGTCTCGCCGGCCGTCGTCCTGACCCCGATCTACGGGTCGTTCATCGAGCCGGACCAGATCGAGGAGCAGCTCCAGGGCTTCAACGCCTTCCACCCGATCGGTCGGATCGGGCAGCCGGACGACGTGGCCGCGACGGTCGACCACCTGCTCTCGGACGAGGCAGGCTGGGTCACCGGTGCGATCTGGGACGTCGACGGCGGAGTGATGTCCGGGCGGAACTGACCGCGAGGAGCCCCCTCGTACGGCGCCAGAGCGGTCGTCGAGGCCGGGGGAGAGCGGCGCATCGACTCCAGACGCAGATTTCTGGAGATTCCGTGCTCCGTCCCGAGGAAGCCTGCGCTCCAAGAGGACGGCACCGCCACGTATTCCCAGCGGCGTGGTGGTGGCGCCCAGCCCCTCCCCCGACCGTGCCCGTTCCCCACCCCGCGGAAGAGACGCCCAGCAGCGACGTCGACCTGGCCTTCGCTCGCCGTCTGGAGCGCGCGCGCAACGGCGACGCGGAGGCCGTCGACGAGCTGTTCCGCGACCACTACGAAGAGGTGCGCCGGACGGTGCATCGCAACCTGGAGCGGGACCTGCGGGCCCACCATCCGTGGCTCGGTGCCCGCTTCAGCACGGGGGACATCGTCCAGGAGGTCTTCCGCAGCGTCCTCGGGGAGCTGTCGAGCTTCGAGGGCCGCACCGAGCGCGCTTTCGTCGGATACCTCTCCATGGTGGTCCGCAACCGTCTGATCGACGCGCTGCGCTTCCACCAGGCGGACCGCCGCGACGGGCGTCGCCTCCAGCACGGCGTCGAGCAGCGCGGGCTCTCCGACCGGGCCGAGCCCGCGGCGGACGCCGCCGAGTGGTCGGAGAGCTGGCTGCGCGTGACCAAGGCGCTGGCGACGCTCCCCGAGCGCGAGCAGCTCCTCCTGCGCGCACGCCTCGAGCAGAACACCAGCTTCCGCGAGCTCGCCGACCAGCTCGGCTACTCGAGTCGCTTCGCGGCCAGGCGCGCGTTCTATGCCGCCCAGGCGAGGCTCCTGATGGTGATGAACGATGATTGAGGAGCCGAGCCCGCGCAGCGAAGACGCCGGCCCGCGCAGCGAAGACGCCGGCCCGCGCAGCGAAGACGCCGGCCCGCGCAGCGAAGACGCCGGCTCGCGCAGCGACGGGGCCGCCCCGCGCACGGACGAGGAGCGCGACGAGCTCGAGTCGCTCATCGCCCGCGCGCTCTGGCTCCGCGACGAGCGCGGCGAGACCTTCGACCTCGACGAGGTCTGCGCAGCCCGGCCGGAGTGGCGCGAGACGATCGCCGCCGCGCTCATGGACGTGCACGTCCTGCAGCGCGCGTCGGCGGGGCCGCCGCCCGCGGATCCGAGGCTGGGCCGACTCCTCCAGGACCGCTACATGCTCGACGAGCGCATCGGCAGCGGCGCGATGGGGATCGTGTACGGCGCGGTCGATCTGGAGCTCGGCCGGCGGGTCGCGGTCAAGGTGCTCAACCTCGGGCTCGTCGACGAGTCGCGGGCGCGCGAGCGCTTCGACCGCGAGGCGGTCGTCCTCGGCGGTCTGCGGCACGACTCGATCGTGGTCGTCTACGACCGCGGGACGGACGAGGCGGGCGCGCCTTTCTTCGTCATGGAGCGCATCGAGGGGACGCCGCTCTCCGACGTGCTGGACGACGTACCCCGGACGTCCGAGACGGAGGTCGACGACGGCCGTGCGGCTGAGTGGCTCCATTCCGAGCTCGGGATCGACGCGTTCGACGGTGAGAGCTGGCTCCGCACGTCCGCGCGCTGGGCCGCCGAGATCGCCGAAGGCCTCTCGGTCGTCCACGAGGCCGGGATCGCGCACCGCGACGTCAAGCCGTCCAACGTGATCATCCGGCCCAACGGGCGCCCGGTGCTGCTCGACTTCGGCATCGCGGCCGCCGCGGACGACGAGCCGCTCACGCGGACGGGCGCAACCCTCGGTACGCCGGCGTACATGCCGCCCGAGACGCTCGCGGGCGGCCGGCGCGACGGCCAGTCGGCGGACGTCTACGGGCTCGCCGCGACGCTGTACCACCTCGTGACGCTCCACGCGCCCTATCGCGGGTCGGCGTCCGAGATCCTGACGGCGCTCGCGCACCGCGATCCCGCGCCCGCGCGGCGGGTCGCGACCGGCGTTCCGGCCGACCTGCAGGCGATCCTGGAGGTCGGGATGGCGCGCGACGTCAAGCGCCGCTATCCGACGATCGAGGCGTTTCGCAGCGACCTGGAGTCGTTCCTCGCGCATGCGCCGGTCCGCGCCCGCGCGGCGACGAAGATCGAGCGCGTCTGGCGACGCGCGAAGCGCTCTCGCGCGATCCAGGGCGCGGCAGCCCTCGCGCTCGTGCTTCTCGTGATCGCGTCGATCGGCGCGGCGACGCGCTGGTCGGAGGCGCGGAGCGCCGCGGCCTTCTGGGCTGCCTGGCCGCACGTGCCGGCGAACCTCGGCATCGTGCGCCCCGAGTACCGGCGGATCCGCGTCGAGTCTGCGCGCGAGGCGGCGCGAGAGACGATCGACCGACTCGTCGCGAGCGGCCACGACCCGGTGACGGCGCTCGCGGTCCGCGCGGCGTTCCGGTTCGACCACGGGGACCTCGGTGGCGCGGCGGACGACGCGGGCCGGCTCGCGACCAAGCACCGGTCCGCGCTGACTCGCGAGCTCGCGCGCCGCTACGCCGCGGTCGCGGCCGGCGGCAGTGAGACGCTCGGCGTGCGCGAGGAGGCGCTGCCCGAGCCGTCGAGCCCGGAGGACCGCTACCTGCTCGGGTTCCACGCGCTGCGCGTCGACGACCTCGAGACGTCGCTCGAGACGCTCCAGGGCGAGGGCACGTACGACGGACGCCATGCGGTGGAGCTCGGCCTGGTGCTGGACATCGTCGCGATCCAGCGCAGCTTCGGTCGCGGTGATGCGGACGGAGTCGCACGGCTCGCCAAGGCGCTCGTCGCCGAGGTCACGTCCCTGGAGACCATCAGCCAAGTGCGCTCCGCAACGACCGCGCACCTCTTGAGCTTCGCCTACGGTCGCTACGGGCAGTACGAGGAGGCGATCGAGGCCGGGCTCGCGGGCGTGGCACTCAGCGAGGGATCACACGTGACGCTCCGGAACCTCGCAAACTGCTCGCGTCGCGTGTCACAGGTCGACGCGGCTGCCGAGTTCGTGGAGCGCGCCCTGCAGCTCGCACCGGACTACCTGCCGCTGCTCATCGAGCAGATGAGGATCGACTCCGTCGCGGGCAACTTCGAGCTTGCACGCGAGCGGCTCGAGGCTCTTCCGCCGGCGTCGTCGCAGCGCGAAGCGGACCGCTACCTGGAAGCTGCGGTGCGGATCGAGACCGAGGAGGCCCTCTTCTCCCTTGTGGAGGACGACGCTGACTCAGCGATCCGGTGTGCGGAGACTGCGCTCTACCTGATCGACGACTCCGTTGATGCGGGCGAGACGCTTAGCGGGAACCTCCTCCTGTTCCGCAGGATCGCGGAGGCCATCGCCTTGGAGGAGCCCGCAGGTGTTGCGACCGCACTCGCGGACATGCGACCCGACTCGGCGTTCGAGACCGCTCGCCTCTGGCTACTCGTTTCCCTGCTTTCGAACGACTTCACCGCCGACGAGTCCGTCGCCGTGCGCGGTCTTCTCCAATCCATGTACGACCAGCTCCTTCGCGAGCGCGTGGCTCCCGCGTCCGACGCGGCGGACCCTGCCACCGCGAAGTGACCGGCCGTCGAACGATCACTCTTCCCGAGGGCGTCCGCGCCCACTTCCTTCCGCTCCTCACGTCCATGTCCATCAGAACGCCCAGGACGAGCAACGTCCTTCGATCCAGCGTCGCGCTCGCAGCGGCCAGCCTCGTCAGCACTGCCACGGCGCACGCGCAGATCACCCTGCCGGGGAACTCACCGCCGCAGATCTACCAGGGAATGTCCGCGAGCTGGGCGGCCGGGTATTCGCTCAGCGTCGCCACGAACGACGACATCATCATCAAGGCGCCCGGCGGCGCACCGGTCCCCACCAACGTGTGGGGGCCGGTCTCCGGTTCGGGTGGCCCCAACTACGGTCGGAACGTGATGTTTCCGAACGACCACGAGAGCATCGACATCGTCGCTCACTCGTCCGGAAACGGCGTCGTGCCTCGCATGGGTCCGAACGGCGAGCTCGCCGTGGCGTTGATCGGAGGCTGGTTCGGCGTCGTCGCCTCGGTCACGAACTCGACCGGTGGTCTCGCGGGAGACCCAGGGGCGCTCATCCGCCAAGCGAGGGCAGCCGCAGGCGGGCCAGGCAGCACCCTCTTCGGCTCCTACCTGCTGGGGAGCACGGGGATCCCGAACCAGTTGATCGAGAACGCCGTGGTGGAGGTCACGCACGACGGCCAGAACTTCGCGCCGAGCCTGCCGGGGTCCCCCCCGGAGATCGATGCGCTCGACTTCGGCCTCGGGATGTTCACCCACAACTCGATCCCGCGATCGCAGTGGCTCTTCTTCAGGAACCGGGACGAGTACTACTTCTCGGTCAGCTACGCCTGGGCGAATCGGCCGGGCGTCACACGCTTCGCAGACCCCGATACGAGCGGTCAGCCGATGAACTACCCCGATGCCCGGTGCATCTACGTCATCCGCTGGAACGGCTCGTCCTGGTCCGTGCCGGAGACGTTCGTCAGCGAGACGGAGTTCGGGCTTCCCGAGACCGCAGACCTCGACGCCATCGAGGTCGACCTGCAGAACAAGACGTTCCTCTTCTCGACAGTGGATTTGAGCCACACGGCGTCGCAGATCATGTTCGCGCAGCGCGCGCTCGGCGGCCATAGCTTCAGCGCCGCGCAGAGCCCCGTCCCGCTGCCGGGGAACGTGACGGGCGCCGCGGGCCAATCGACGGCCACTCGTCTCGGTCTCGGCAACGTGGCCGAGGACAATGTGGACTCCCTCTGCGGCATCGACCCCGAGTCGAACGTCACGTGCGCCGTCGTCGGCGTTCCGCGCCTCGTCGACCCAGCCTACGGAACGCCCTTCGGGCTCAGCGTCGCGCGCCGTATCCAGGAGAACGACGAGGCGATGACGATGACCGACGAGCTGGTCCTCCAGGTCGACGGGTGGGGCGTCGCCGGCATCGGCGGCATGGACATCGTGCAGTACCAGTACTACTCCGGCCCCCTCGGGACGAACTCGCCGATGCCGGACGACGAAGAGTGGGTCCACCTCTGGGCCGACCTCCGGGGCCCGGGCGACCAGTCCATGAGCTTCCGCGTGGGTGGCGTGACCTCTGGCGGGAACCTGTCGCCGGTCAACTTCCGCGCGGTCGGCTACCGCATGATCGCGGGCGTTCCGGTCAAGGTCGCCCAGTCCTGGACGAGCGAGATCCGGCCGTAGCGCGTTCGCCAGGCCGCGTGCCGTCGCCGCGGGCGAGATCCGGTTCCGGGTCTCGCCCGCGGCGCGTTGCTGGAGTGAGAGAGGCGGCGGGAAACCGGGGAGTGCACCGTTGCGCGGTGGGCGAGGTCGGTCTTTTACGCGGCTCCGGGTCTCGGCCCACGACCTCCTTCACCCCACCCTCGATATGCGACGCGCACTGCGGTTTCCCCTTCTGGCCTTCCTTCTGCTCGCCCCGTACGCCGCCGCCCAGGCGCCCCAATTCTCCCAGGAGGACTTCGCGGCGCCAGGCGCCACCAGCCAGGATCGCTTCGGCGAATTCATGGACCTCGACGCGACCCACCTCGCCGTAGGGATCCCGCAGCGGAGCGTCGCGGGCGTGCCCGCCGTGGGCGTGGTGGCGATCTCGCCGCGCACCGGGTCGACCTTCGGCGCCGCGATCCTCCTCGACGCGCCGATGGCCGGCGGCCAGCGGTTCGGCCAATCCGTGGTCCTCGATTCGGGCGAGCTCCTCGTCGCCGAGCAGAGGACCCCGATCTACGGCTCCCCGACCCGGTCGGCCGTCCACCGCTACGAGAACGCCGGCGGCGCGTGGAGCCTCGTCGACTCGATCGAGAACCCTGGCTTCGCGGCGTCGAACCAGTTCGGCGTCGACATGGACCGCGACGGTGATCTGCTCGCCGTCGGCGCACCCAACGAGACCGCGATGGGCGCTGTCGGCGGCGCCGTCTACCTGTACCGGCTCGTCGGCGGCGCCTGGGTCGCTGAGGACATGCTGATCCCCAGTGACGGCACGAGCAGCGACTTCTTCGGGCAGTCCGTCGCGGTCTCCGGCGACCGCGTCATCGTCGGCGCCCCGCGCAAGCGGAACGGCTCGGTCATCGAGGGCGCCGCGTATGCGTTCGAGCGCATCGGGTCCACGTGGACCGAGACGGAGCGCTTCGCGATCGAGCCGGGGAGCGGTGACACCGGACTCGGCCAATCCGTCGACATCGACGGCGTGACCGCCGTCATCGGCGCGGCGCGGACGAACGACGTCGGTGCGGCGTACGTCCACCTCGACGCCGGCGCGTCGTGGACGCTCCAGGAGCGGCTGCAGCCGGACCTCCTCACGTCCTTCGCGACGTTCGGCCACTCGGTCTCGCTGGCGGGCGACGAGCTCGTCGTCGGGGCGTACCAGGACTCGGTCGCGTCGTTCGCCTCCGGCGCCGCGTGGTTCTTCCGGCGCACCGGGAGCGTGTGGACGCCGATCGTCCGCCTCGTCGGGACGCCGCCGACGGGCTTCCACGGGTTCTCCGTCATGACGGACGGCTCGGGCACGGTCCTCGTCGGCGAGCCCGTCGGGACCGCGATCGGCGCGCCCACCTCGAGCGGCGCCGTGCACGTCTATGAGCCGGCGTCGCCCATCGGCACGGAGTACTGCTCTCCGGTGCCGAACTCCACCGGCGACACGGGGCGGCTCGCCGTGTTCGGCAGCGAGGTCGCGGCGGACGACGACATCACGCTCGTGGGCTACGAGCTGCCGCAGAGCGCTTTCGGGTTCTTTCTTGCGAGTCGCACGCAGGGGCTCGTGAACCAGCCCGGAGGCAGCCAGGGCGTCCTCTGCCTGGGGGGCGAGATCGGGCGCTACGTCGGGCCGGGACAGATCCTCAACTCCGGCGCTGCAGGTCTCTTCTCGCTGGAGCTGGACCTCGCCCAGACCCCGACGCCGACCGGCTTCGTGAGCGTCATCGCGGGCGAGACCTGGAACTACCAGGCGTGGCACCGCGACGTGGTGAATCTCAACGCCACGTCGAACTTCACCGAGGCCGTCTCGGTGGCGTTCCAGTGAGCGTCCGGGCGCCCGTCTCAAGGAATCCGAGTGGCTGGTCGATGGGCCGAATCTCGGCGTTCCGGCGGACGGGGCCCCCGGTCCCGCGCGCGGGCGCGCCGAGCGCCGCGCCACGCGCGGCGCCGGCGCCATGCCTCGCACCGCACGATCCAGACTCTCCCTCGCGCTCGCCGCGCTGGCGTCCCTGAGCCTGGGGACGTCGTGCCGTGACGACAGCAACGACCTGCACTGCATCGAGGTCGCGCCCGCGGTCTCGTCGATCGCGGCGGGGACGACGCAGGCGTTCACGGCGACGGGCGTCTTCGAGAACGGCGCACGCGTCGACATGACCTCGACCGTCGCGTGGACGTCTTCGGACGCCGCGATCGCGACGGTGGATCGAGAGACCGCGACCGGCGTCACGCCCGGCGTGGCGACCGTTCGGGTGCTGGACGCGACGACCGGAATCACGGGAGGGGCGACGCTGACGGTGACCGACGCGACGCTCGTCTCGCTCGCGATCACCCCGCCTGCGCCGCAGATCGCCCTCGGGACCTCCGTACAGCTCGTCGCGACCGGTACGTTCACCGACGCGACGACCCAGGACCTGACGGCGACGGTCGACTGGTCCTCGTCCGACGGAGCGATCGCCTCCGTCGTCGCCGGCCTCGCCCAGGGCGCGTCCACGGGCGCGGCGACCATCACCGCGACGGACCCTGCCACCGGCGTCGAGACGTCGGTGGCCCTGACGGTGACCCCCGCGGTGCTCGTGTCGATCGGCGTCACGCCGGCGACGCCGTCGATCGCACTGGGGACGAGCCAGCCTTTCGTCGCGACCGGGACGTACAGCGACAGCACGGTCCAGGACCTGACGACCAGCGTCACGTGGTCGTCGTCGGCGCCCGCGGTGGCGACCGTCGATGGCGCAGGGTTCGCGAGCAGCGTCTCGACGGGCGCGACCGTGATCACGGCGACGGACCCGGCGACGATGATCGCGGGCGACACCACGTTGACCGTGACGGCCGCGGCGCTCGTCTCGATCGCGGTGACACCGGTGACGCCCTCGATCGTGCTCGGGACGGACCAGGCCTTCGTTGCCACGGGCACGTACACGGACTCGACCGTCCAGGACCTCACGACGAGCGTCACGTGGAGCTCGTCGGCGCCCGCGGTCGCGACGGTCTCGAACGCGGGCGGCGATGAGGGCGTGGCGTCGAGCGTTGCGGCCGGAGTGACGACGATCACCGCGACGGACCCGGCTTCGATGATCGCCGGCGATCAGGCGCTCACCGTGACGCCGGCGGAGCTCGTGTCGATCGCGGTCACGCCTGCGAGCCCTTCGATCGCGCTCGGCACGGACCAGGCCTTCACGGCGACGGGGACGTACACGGACGCGACGGTCCAGGACCTGACGACGAGCGTGACATGGACCTCGTCCCAGGCCGGCGTCGCGACGATCAGCAACGCGAGCGGGACCGAGGGGGTGGCCACGAGCGCGAGCGCGGGCGTGACGACGATCACCGCGACCGATCCGGGGACGATGATCGCGGGGGACCAAGCGCTCACCGTCACGCCGGCGGAGCTCGTCTCGATCGACGTGACCCCGTCGATGCCGTCCATCGCGCTCGGGCTCGACCAGGCCTTCACGGCGACGGGGACGTACACGGACGCGTCGGTCCAGGACCTGACGAGCAGCGTGACGTGGAGCTCGTCCGTGCCCTCGGTGGCGACGATCAGCAACGCGGGCGGCTCGGAGGGGCTCGCGAGCAGCGTCGGGACCGGCGTGACGATCATCACCGCGACCGATCCTGCGACGATGGTCGCGGGAGACACGACGCTCACGGTAACGGCCGCAGAGCTCGTCTCGATCGCCGTGTCGCCCGCTGCACCCTCGGTCGCGCTCGGGCTCGACCAGGCGTTCACCGCGACCGGGACGTACACGGACGCGTCCATGCAGGACATCACGACCGGCGTGACCTGGACGTCGTCGCAGACCTCCGTCGCGACGATCAGCAACGCGGGCGGGAGCGAGGGGGTGGCGTCCACGGTGGCCACCGGCGTCACGACGATCACGGCGACGGACCCGGGGACGATGATCGCGGGCGACACGGCCCTGACGGTGACGGCGGCCGCGCTCGTCTCGATCGCCGTGACGCCCGCCGATCCGTCGATCGCGCTCGGGACCGACGAGTCGTTCACGGCGACGGGGACCTACACCGACGCCTCCATGCTCGACCTGACGACCGCGGTGACCTGGACCTCGTCCGCTGGAGGCGTCGCGACCATCAGCAACGCGGGCGGCAGCGAGGGCGTCGCGACGAGCGTCGCGGTCGGCGTGACGACGATCACGGCGACCGAGCCCGGGACGATGGTCGCGGGCGACACGACCCTGACCGTCACCGCGGCCGCGCTCGTGTCCATCGACGTGACCGCCGCCAATCCCGCGATCACGAGCGGATCGACCGAGCCGTTCACCGCGACCGGGACGTACACCGATGCGAGCACGCAGGACCTCACGACGAGCGTCACCTGGAGCTCGTCGGCGACGGGCGTCGCGACCATCAGCAACGCCGGCGGCAGCGAGGGGCTCGCGACCGCGGTGGGGGTGGGGACGACCACGATCACGGCGACCGATCCGGCGACGATGATCGCGGGCGACGTCTCGCTGGAGGTGATCGCCGACATCGAGCTCGTCGCGGCGGGAACCGCGGCCTCCGCGGCCGGCCTCGACCTCGACGTCCCGACGCCGGCGGGGACGGCGGCGGGCAATACGCTGGTCGCGGCGATCGCGATCCGCCCTAGCTCCGCCGTCATAACGCCGCCCGCCGGGTGGACGCTGATCCGTCGGACGGACTCGACGACGGCGGTCCTCAGCTCACTCCTCACCTACCGCCGCGTCGCCGAGGCGGGCGAGCCGGCGACGCACCGCTGGTCCTTCACGGCGTCCTCGGGGTCCGCTGGCGCCATCGTCGCATTCCGCGCGGTCGAATCGACGGCGCCGGTCGACGCTGACGGTGGCCAGGAGACCGCGAGCGCGCTCGCTCACGCCGCGCCGAGCGTCACGACGACGTCCGCGCGCGCGATGCTCCTGACGGCGCACAGCTACGCGTCCGCGGGGACGTGGACGCCGCCCGCGGGCATGACCGAGGTCGCCGACGTGGCGAGCCTGGTGCCCGACGACGCGGTCGGGATCTCCCTCTCGGTGAACGTCGAGCTGCTCACGGTCGCGGGCGCGACCGGCGCGCGCTCGGCGACCGCATCGGGGAACGCGGACTCCGGGAACGCGCACGCGGTCGCGCTCTCGCCGGGGCCGTGACCGTCGAGACCGCTCTCCTCAGTCGCCGACCCGCTCGGCGCGGAAGCGGCCGCCCGCGGTGAGGGCGACCGCGCGCCCTTCGACAACGTCGAAGACGACCGGCGTGCGATCGTCGGCGTCGAAGAACACGTGCTCCGCCTCGGGGAGGACGCGGTCGACCTCGTCTTCCCAGCTCATGGAGATCCGCAGCTCACCATTGCCGGGCTCGACCTCGAGCTTCCCGTAGCCCTCCAGCTCGTACGTGCCCGCGTAGACGGCGAGCGCCGCGTCGTCCATCTCGACGACGCGCTTGATCTGCGGCTCGAAACCGGGCCACCCGTAGTGCTTCGCCAGTGCCTGGAAGACCTCCTGACCGAGCGTGAAGCCGCCGTCGCCGTTCGTCATCACGACCGCGCCGTAGCCGCCCGCGATCGAAGCGAACATGTTGCACCTGAATCCCTGGTTCGAGCCGCCGTGCCCGAACCGCGGCCCGTCCGCCTCGCGCGACAGGATCGGACCGAGGCCGTGCCCGTTCTTGCCGGGCGTCAGCATCAGCTCGACGGTCTCCGGCTGGAGCAGACCCTCCGCGCCGCCGGCCATGCGCTGGACCGCGGCGAGGTACTTCACGAGCTCGGACGGTGTCGTCCACAGGCCCGCCGCCGCCTGCTCGGGATACACGTGCGCGCCGCCCGCGACCACCTGGCCGCCGCCGTCGTAGCCGAATGCGGCGTTGCCCCGCAGCGTGGCCGGCAGGGGCTGCGCGTAGGTGCTCCGCGTCATTCCGAGGGGCGTCAGCACGCGCGTCTTCATGAGCGTCGCGAAGTCCAGGCCGCTGATGTCCTCCAGGGCGACCTGCAGCACGGTGTAGCCGCCGCCCGAGTACTGCCAGTCCATCCCCGGCGTGCGGAAGACGCGGACCGGGTCGGTGTTGCCCTTCCCGTCGAGCAGCTCGACGGCCGAGGGGCGCTCGCCGCCCGGGTCGTACCCGGGGAAGCCCCACACGGTCAGCCCCGCGGTGTGGTTGACGATGCGCCGTATCGTGACCTTCTCGGTCCGGGTGAACTCGTTGTCGGGCACCTGCCAGCTGTCGAGGAGCGTGTTGATGTCCTCGTCGAGGCCGAGTTCGCCCTCCTCCATGAGCACCATCGCGGCCATCGCCGCGACGGGTTTGCTGATCGAGGCGGCCTGGAAGAGCGTGTTCGCGTCGGCTGCACGCTTGCCCTCGACCTCCGCGACGCCCCACGCGCGCGCCCAGGCCAGCTCGCCGTCGAGCAGCACCGCGACGCTGACCGCGGGCGTGTGGAAGTGGGCCATGCGCGCCGCGAGCGGCTGCGGCTCCGGCGGCTCCGTATCGATCCACCAGGTGGGCAGGATCGCGGTCTCGACGATCTCGGGGACGTCCTCGTTGCCGGGTGCGGCGATCGGAGACAGCAGGGACAGGGTCAGCAGGTGGTGGAGCATGGTGTCGCCTTCCGAACGTAGGCTGGGGTCGTGCAGGGCGCGCCCTACGGAGCGCCCGGACCGACCTTCTCCACCCTCCTGCCTTTCTCTTCGCGGTGCCCTCGGCGCGCCGCGAGGACGACCGTGACTCCCATGACCCAGAGTTCCTCCCGTCCGCCGCGCATCGACCTCCTCTCGGCGGGCCTCGGCGCCGTCCTCGCCCTCGGGGCGATGGCCCTCGTCTCCGCCCGCCCCGTCGCCGACCAGGATGGCGACCACGGCCGCTACCAGATCCGCGTCATCAGCCAGGAGTCCGGCGCGGCCGCCGTCGTCATGGTCGACTCGAAGACGGGCGAGGCCTGGGCCCAGCGACTGGCCTCGGGCCTCGACACCATGCCCTGGGTGACGCTCGGCAAGCCGGAGTGACGCGAGCGCCCCGCTGATCGCTGCCGTGACCGCGTTCGCGACGCTGGCTAGCGGCGACATGAGAGCAGCGGGGATCATGCTTGTGACGGCGGGTGTCGCGCTCGGCGCCGCGGTACAGCGGCCGGAGAGTCTCCAGCCAAGGAAGGTCTCGCCGGCGGAAGTCGTCGCGTTCGACGGGACGGAGCTGTTGCGGCGGCACGTGCGCACGACACAGCTCGACTGCGCTGTCCACGTCGACTTCGATCTCGTCGCTCCCGACGGATCGGTGGTGGCCCGGGCGGTGGAGAAGACGACGGCGATCGTCGTCGGCGGGAGCCCTCACATCGTCCGCTCGGTCCTCCTCGACGACAGGGTCGTTCCGATCGGATTCCCGCCCGTCGAGGGCGAGCCGACCGCCTGGCTCAGGGACCTCGGCGCCTGGAGGGCCCCGGAGCACCTGACGTACAGCGCGGTCCGCCGCTCCGGGCGGGGAACGCTCGTCATCGACCAGCTGGCCGAGCCATGGGCCCGGACGACGATCGTCGCGAAGGACTGGAGGAACGGGTTTCTCGAGGCGTTCTCGGACGACGTCCGAGTCGTCGACCGGCCGTCCGAGGAGATCCTCCGTCGAGCCCGCGAGGAGGGTGGATCCCCCGAAAGCAGGGACCCGTAGCGGGGACGGGAAGTAGGGAATCGGGCCGCGCGTCTGTAACGCCCGGGCTCGGCGCGCTGATGGGGGGGCTGACCACCTCCCAGCGCGCGTCACGCGCCGATTCCCATGCTCCGCCCCCTCCTGCCCGCCGCCCTCGTCCTCCTTACCGCCGCTGCTTCCGCCCAGGTCCCGACCGCGCTCCTCCGCGAGGGCGATCTCGTCTCGGTCGGCGGGCAGGGCCAGACCGTCCAGCAGATCCGCCAGACCGCCGCGAGCGCGTGCGCCGGCTTCGCATGCTCCGTCCGGTCGTCGGGGCCGCTCGGCACCGTCGATCTCGTCTGGGGCAACCTGACCGGCGGCGTGCCCCGGGTGCTGCGGGCGGAGTCGACGACGGCTGGCCTCCAGCAGCTCGACTTCAACGCGTTCTTCGAGCTCTCGGGCACCGGCGTCGGCTACTCGGCGCGATCGCGGGACATCGGCACGGGCCAGATCGGCATCCGCGGCGCGTGGCTCGACGACGACGTGGTCGCGCGGACGGACACGCCCGCCCTCGGCGGCCGGTTCTGGGCCGACGTGGACGAGGTCGGCACGACGCTCGACGGCCGGCGCTGGTGGCGCGGCCGGATGTCCGACGTGCCGGGTGGCCCGGTGACGCAGCGCGGGCTCTTCGTCGAGGACGACTTCGGCGTGATCCGCGCGGTCGTCATCACCGGCATGGCTCTCCCGAACCTCCCGGCTCCGCTCACCGGCGGCGGCGTCGCGTCGACGGCCCGCTTTTCGTCGCTGCGCGGCCGGTGGATCTCGCCCGTCAACATCCAGCTCACGTCCGGCAACGACGGCGCGATGACGACCGACGGACAGGGGCTCTTGCTCGGCGGGTCCCTCGTCCAGGAGAGCGTCCCGATCCCCGGCTCGGTCGGCGGGATCGGCGACCGCTGGGACGACTTCACCTGGTGCGGGATCAACGAGGCCGGGGACTGGTTCTTCTGCGGTGACACCTCGAACACGTCCGGCGCGCAGAACGAGTATCTGTGCCGGAACGACGGGATCTGGCTGCGCGAGGGCGACACCGTCGCGGGCGGGACGCTGCGCGGCGGCGTCGTCGCGGCGGGCATCAACTCGTCGAGCGAGATCGCTTACGTCTGGGACGTCGAGGACGCGGGCGGTGTCGTCGCGGAGACGCTCTACCTCGAGGACCGCCTCGTCGCGCGCGTCGGTGATCCGGTCGACTGGGACGGCGACGGAACCCTCGATCCGAACGACACCATCGAGCGGTTCCTCGGCGGCACAGTCTCCGTCGCGTCGTCCGGTGACGTGTACATCGCCGCGATCGTCGACCGCTCGGGCAGCAACGTGGACGCGTACCTGCGCTTCCCGCGCGAGCTGGGCGAGCGCTACTGCAACGCGAACGCGAACTTCAGCGGCGGCCCGGCGTCGATCTCCGCCCACGGCTCCCTCGTCGCGGCGCAGAACGACCTGACGCTGCGCTGCGCGAGCATGCCCCAGCAGTCGTTCGGCTTCTTCCTCGTGAGCCGGACCGAGGGCTTCTCGCCGAACCCGGGCGGGAGCGCCGGCAACCTCTGCCTCGGCGGATCGATCGGGCGCTTCCAGCAGAACATCCTGAACTCCGGCGCCGCGGCCGTCATCGAGCTGCGCATCGACCTGGCCGCGCTGCCCCAGCCGAACGGGACCACCGCCGCCGTCGCCGGGGAGACGTGGCGGTTCTCGACGTGGTTCCGCGACGCGGACTCGATGGGGAACGCGACGAGCAACTTCTCCGACGCGGTCGCGGTGACGTTCAGGTGATGCCGTCGCGCTAAGCTCGGTGGGCCATGCACCTCCGCATCGTCGTCGCTGACATCACCACCCTCGCGGTGGACGCGATCGTGAACGCAGCGAACGAGTCGCTCCTGGGCGGCGGCGGCGTCGACGGCGCGATCCACCGCGCCGCCGGGCCCGACCTGCTCGCGGAGTGCCGCGGGATCGGCGGCTGTCCGACGGGGGAGGCGCGGATCACGCGCGGCCACGCGCTCCCCGCGCGCCACGTGATCCACACGGTGGGGCCGGTGTGGCACGGCGGGGAGCGCGGTGAGCCCGATCTGCTGGAGAGCGCGTACCGAACCAGTCTCACGCTCGCCGCCGAGCACGGACTGGCGTCGATCGCGTTCCCGTCGATCTCGACCGGCGTCTTCGGCTACCCGATCGGTCGCGCGTCGGCGATCGCGGTCGCCACGGCAATGTCCTGGGCGCGAGGTTCCGGGCTCCCCGACGAGGTCACGTTCTGCTGCTTCTCGGACGCGGACGCCGAGGAGTACCGCCTCGTCCTCGGCGGCGACGAGCACGTCGAGGCGCACCGTCCGGGCTGAGCGAACGCGTCACCCCGGCCGGCGGCCACGTCACTCGACGCGGAAGACGATGGCCATGTTGCGCGGAGGGTTCGACGGAATCGGCGACTCGATCCGAAGGTGGTCGTCGACGCGCGTGACGGTCACGCCGTTTCCGTGCGGGTCGATCAGCTCGCACGGCTCCTCTCCGAGCTGGAGGGCCAGCGCGTGCCGGAGGAACGAGAGCTCAGCCAGGTTCTCGAGCCGCGCCCCGGCGATCGACTCCAGCTTGGGGAAGGCGATCTCGACCAGCGGATTCGGGTCCTCGCCCGCTGCGAGGCTGAGAGCGCGCAGAGAGGCGTACATCTCCGCCCACGGCCTACGCTGCAAGGACATGAAATCGTCGGCCCACTCTGCGCCGCGATCGACGTAGTCGGCGGCCGCGACGCGCCACGAGAAGCCGTAGCGCCATCCCGGCTCGATCGACATGGAGGCGGCCCAGCTGGACGTCCTCTCCTCGTGGACACGGAAAGAGCGACCGATCTGCTCGACGTCACCGAGCAGCGCGTGGGTCTCGGTCGGAATGCCGGCCGCGAGCTGGTCGAGCGCGGAGAGCCACTTGCGTTTGGCGTCGTCGGAGAGCGTGTGTCCGCGCGTCTCGACGAAGTGCTGGACGCACTCGGGGACGAGCAGCGACATACCGATGAGCTCCTCGATCACGACCGGTGAACAGGTCAGATCACGCGCGTACTGCTGGGCGTCGAGCACGGCCCGGAGTCCTTCGAGCTCGCCGTCCTGGCCGGCGTGCATCCGGAGCTTGGCGCATGCGATCCACGCCAGCGCGCGGCTCGTCACGAGTTTCGGGATCGGATTGTCGGTTCCCCGACGAAAGTCCGACGAAGAGGCCGCGTCCCGGGCGTGCGCTCCTCGACTCAGGTGGGCGAGGGCGCCGGCGGATTCTGCGACGAGCGCGTCGCGATCACGCCGCTGCGCGTCGTTCTCGGGGCGGGTCGCGCGGAACCCCCGCTCGCGCAGATCCTCCAGCTCCTCGATCGCCGCAAGCGCCCGCCAGTAGTGGTCCCACGCGAGACCTTCGGTGGTCTCTCCGTACAGCGCCTCACGTTCGGTCGGGCGCGCGAGTCGCTCGGCCTCCATCGCGTCGAGCTGGACCAGCATCGACGCCCAGGCGCGATTCGTGTGGTGACGGGACGTGAGGCCGACGGCTCCGATGACGAGGAGCGTCGCGGTGGCGATGACGAGAGTGCGCTTCATGGGGGACCGGGCCGGATGGCCGCTGGGCGGTCATCGACCCGGTCGCGCGCCGCGCTGAATCGCCCGTTGCCCGGGTCTCGTCCCGGGACGACGGCTGGCCTTCGCTCATTCCTCCAGCGTCACCTTCAGGTCGGTCGCGAAGCTCCTGTACTTCGACGACTCGGGCAGCTCGACGCGCATGATCGCGTCGCCGGGCTTCGCGTCCTTCGGGACCCCCACGGGGCCGTGCATGAGCATGCCTCAGCAGCGCTCGCGCAGCTTCGCCCGGATGCGCTGCTCCTTGCCGGCGGTGTCCGTGTAGATCAGCGTCGCGAGGACGTACTCGCCCTCGGGCAGAAGCGTCTGCTTGCCGCAGCTGAATGCGCCGCGCTTCGAGCCGCGCGCGCCGACGAAGACCTTGAACGACTTCGAGCTGCCGATGTCGAGCGTGCCGCACATCCAGTGCTCGAACTCCAGCGGGCGGTCGTACCCCGGTACGTAGATCGTCGCGTCATCGCGCGACTCGCCGAAGCTCGCGTAGGTGTCGCGCGTCGGCCCGTAGCCGCCCATCGTCACCTCCTCGCCGTCCCACTTCATCTTGAAGCGCACCGATGCCTCGGTCCATGTGATCTCGAAGTCGGTGTGTATGCGCTTGGTCCCGGGCTGGACGAAGTTCCCGATCGCGAACTTCCGGGCCTCCCCCGAGTGCCACTCGATCTCCTCGCCCTCGATGCGCTCATCCTCTTCGCCGACGACGCCGTTGGCGTTCCTGTCGAGGTACAGGACGTCGTACACGTCGCTCTTCGGGTCCGACTGGTCGAGCACCGCCCACACGCGTCGATCGGCGTGCTCGCCGAAGAGGAAGAGGCCGTACCGCGGCTCGCCGGTGTAGGCGGGCTCGCTCTTGACGGCGCGCGGGACCTCGTCGAAGTCGAGCACCTTCGGCGCTTCGAGGGGAGCGGGCAGGGACAGGGTCGCAGTGAGCGCGAACGCGAGCATGGAGTCACCTCCGTCTTGGGACCGTGGAAGGGAACGAATCTGATCCGTTGTACGACGGATCGCGGTATCGGTTTCCAGGATCCGTCGGAAGCTCCGGGTAAGGTCCGGCGATGCGTTCTCCTTCGTCCTACGGCCTCTCACAGCGCGGCGCCGCGCTCGCCGCGAGCTCACCCCTCGCCGACTACATCGTCGAGCACTTCGCGCGATCCGGGCCGGGCGCGTCGAAGGACTACGTCCCGCTCTGCATCGCGGAGAACGGGCTGGTGGCCGACCTCGTGCTCCCGCACCTCCGGCGGGCCGCCGAGGTGCCGGAACGCGTCCTCGGCTACGACGCGATGGTCGGCTCCCACGCGTTCCGCGAGCAGCTCGCCGCGTTCATGGAACGCGCATTCCTGGGCCGCCGCTTCGCGCCGGAGCACATCGCGGCGCTCGCCGGCGCGGGCACGGTCCTGGAGAACGTCTTCTACGCGCTCGCCGATCCGGGCGACGCCGTGCTCGTTCCGACGCCGAGCTACGCCGGGTTCTGGACGGATCTGGAGACGCGGGACGGACTCACCGTCGTTCCCGTGCACTGTGCGAGCGAGGACGGGTTCCAGCTCACGACCGCGCGGCTCGATGCGGCGTTCGACGGCGCCGACCGCGACGTGAAGGCGCTGCTCTTCACGAACCCCGACAACCCGCTCGGCCGCGTTGCGAC
>JBCDGE010000106.1:0-25720 GCA_038757895.1 Planctomycetota bacterium
CCACCCCTCATTCCCCGCCTTCGGGGGCGGGTTGGGGGGGGGGGGGGGGGGTCCCCGGGTGACCCCCCCGGTGCCACCGCTCGGCTGCGCACTAGCGCCCGAGGTCCCGCAGCGCCGCCGAAGCGGCCTCGCCGGCGCGGGACTTCGGCGCCTGCTGCCATGCGATCTCGAGCTCTGCGCTCGCGCGCTCGACATCGCCATTCGCGCGAGCGATCAGGCCCGCCCGCAGGCGCACCTTCGGGCTACGCCAGCCGACCGCGACGACCTCGTCGATCGTCGCGAGCGCCTCGGCGTGCTGGCCCGCGCGGTGTTGCGCCCAGGCGAGCGACGCGAGCGTCGCGACGTCACAGCGCCGTTCCGCGCGGCGCGACGCGAGGTCGAGCGCGCGCTCGATCGCCGTGTCGTCGCCGACGCGTTCCAGCCAGTACTCGACCAGCTCCAGGTTCGCGTTGTCGATCGACCCGGTCTCCTCCAGCGCGAGCGACTCGAAGCGCTCGAACATCTCCCGCGCCGCCTCCGCATCGCCTGCCTCCGCCGCGGCCTCGGCCGCGTCGTACAGGTTCTCCGGGTGAGGCGCGACGACGTAGCGACGCTGCAAGAGTGCCAGCGCATCTGCGTGACGGCCCTGGGCCGACCGCACGCGTGCGAGCTCCTTCAGCGCGTAGTGGTAGTCGTCGAAGAGCTCCAGAGCCCCCGTCGCGTACCCCTCCGCGGCGTCGGTGCGTCCGCGCTCCAGCTCGAGGTGGGCCAGGTGCGTCAGCATCCAGGCCCGGTCCTCGGCCTCGCTCGGCCGCGTCGAGTGGAACGCGGCGCGCATCGCGTCGATCGCGCCCGGCACGTCGCCGAACAGCTCCCGGAGGTAGCTCACGCGCGTCATCGCGGCGGGCGTCCCGGGGCGCAGGTTCAGCATCCACTGGGCGGATTCCTCCGCGTCGGCGTAGCGGCCGAGCTCGACCTGGGCGTCGACGAGGAGCCCGTAGGTCGCCACGTCGTCCTTGGCCCGCTCGTGCAGCGCGAGGGCACCCGCGAGGGCGTCCTCGAACTCGTGCCGTCCGAGCTGGTTCCACACGCGCATCCGCGCGGCGCCGAAGTGTTCGGGCGCGAGCTCGAGCGACGCGTCGAGCGCCTCGTCCGAGCGGTCGTACCAGACGGGATCCGCCGTCTCGCGCGCGCGCCGCGAGAGCGCGGTCGCGAGCGCCACGTGGGCCTCCACCGACTGCGGCGCGTTCGTCACGCCGCGGCGAGCGACCGCGATGGCGCGCTCGGCGGGCGTGGTGCCTGCCGCGGCCCCGGGGGCCGGGTGCGCCGGCGCGAGCGAGGTGCTCGCGAGGGCGCACAGGAGGAGGGTGGCCTTCATCGGACGCCCCCGCCCGGCTCGCCGGGATCGAGGTGACGGCGGTTCCGCCCGTCGGGGCAGTCCGCGAGGTAGGGGAACTCGTTCGGGAAGCCCGCGGCGCTCCACATCACGCCGTCGCCGAGGCGACCGTTGACGTTCGCGTCGAAGCCAGGGAACGGCGCGGCGAGGACGCCGCCGATGGCGACGCGCAGCGTGATGTCGACGACGTCGTCGACGGGCCTGCGGCCGTTCGGGAAGCCCGCCGGGTCGCCGGCGAGCAGGCCGAGGCGGCTCTGCGCCGCGGGCGGCGTGGCGGGAACGCCGGTGTTGAGCCGGAGCAGGTCGGCGACCGGGCCAGCGGGAGTCCCGGCGGCCGCGATCGGCGCCGCGTACTGGACGAGCGGGAGGAGGTCCGTCCGCGGTGCGGCCGGGACGCTCAGTGCACCGCCGTACAGCGCCTCGACGACCTCGACGATCGGCGGGTCCAGGAAGAAGCTCGCGAACTGCCCGTCGTTGCTCGGCAGGTCCATGCTGAACCGGTCCTTGAAGCCGATCCCGATGACGAGCTCGTTGATGAGCGGGTTACCGATCCGCTGGATCTGGCTCCACGGGCCCGAGTGGACCGCGTCCATCGGGGCGCTGCGGACGGTCATGCGCTGGCGCGACGTGGTCGCCCAGACGCCGATCGTCGCCTCGACCGCGTCGGCGGGCTCGACCTGGCCGGTCGAGGTCACCATGCCGATCGGAACTTCGATCGCGATCGCGTTGACGCCGAAGCCGCTGACGGTGTCGGGCGCGAGGTTCTGCTGGACGACGTCGTCCTCGAAGCTCGTGAGGACGCCCGGGACGCCGCTGCGGAGGGTGCGGAAGTTCGCCGTGTCGAACGCCGCGCCGAGGTCGATGTAGAACGGATCGTCGACGGTACCGGCGAAGACCGAGACGCCGCCGGCGAGGTCGTACGTCGCCGCCGCCTTCAGGGCCGAATAGTCCATCGTGCGCTCGCCCGCGTTCGCGGGGCACGCGAAGAAGGGGAGGCCGTCGGCGCGCGTGAGCGAGGTCGTCGTGCCCGTCGCGACGTCGAGGACGTCGACGGTGTACGACTGGCGCAGGTTGAGGCCGAGGCTCTGGAAGTCCGTGATCCGGGGCGGAACGACGAGCGCACCCGTCACAGGGTCCGTCGCACCGTTCGGGCCGATACCGGCCACCGACGTGTACAGGTCGGGGAGGCGGAACTCGGTCGAGAAGCGGAACTGGAAAACCTTGTCCTCGATCGCGTCGTGGTCGTTGTCGACCTTGATCTCGTAGAGGATCGCAGGATCGAACGGGAACAGCGTCGGGCCGTTCGCCGGGTCGAGGAGCGGGTCGACGTCCAGGATGAACGTGACGTGCTCCGGCGCCTCGCCGGGCTGCTGGGCGTCGTCGTAGCTGACGAACGCGAACAGGTCGGTGATGTCGGCCTTGTGGTCGAGCGCGGTGATCGGCGCCTCGCGGTGGTTGGACGCGAAGGCGGACCAGGTGCCGAGAGCGGCGAGCGCGCCGAGCGTGGCGATCGATCCGCTCTTCTTCAGGGGGGCTTGCATGGGTGACTGGAGTGGGGTGCCCGGCGGACTGCGGGGCGAGGTTGATGGGCGTGGAGGCATCGGCGCCTCCGCGAGTTGCCCGAGCTACGCGCGCCGGGCGCCGGCCGGATGGGCGCTTTCGGGCGTTGTGACGCGCGTTGGAGGGCCGCCGAAAAAACTCGAAAGGGACCGATCCGCAGGGGAAGGAGTCGTCGTACGACGGGCATCAGCCATGGGAGCCCTCCCCGACTCCGACCGCGTCCGGCCCGAGGCCGTCCGTCCGCCCGCGGCGGTGGGGGGGCCGTGCGTGGACGGCGACGGAGCTTCTGACGGAGCCGCGGCGCGCATCGACCTCGAGGCGCTCCTGGCGCGCGTCGCGCAGGGAGACGAGGTCGCCCTCAAGTGCGTCTACGACGCGAGCGTCGACCGCGTCTTCGGCCTCTCGACGCGCATCCTCGGCGACGGGGCGCTCGCGGAGGACGCGGTGGCGGAGACCTACTCCCAGGTCTGGCGCGAGGCGTCACGCTACGACCCGTCGCGCTCGTCGGTGCTCGCGTGGATCGTGATGATCGCGCGCACGCGTGCCATCGACCTGCGCCGGCGCCGCGGCCTCGACGACGACCGCCTGCGCAGGATGGAGAGCGCGGCCGGGCCGGGCGACGAGCTGGACGAGTCCGCGGCGTCGGCCGCCAGCCGGGTCGAGCGCTCGCACGTCGTCCGCCGCGCCCTGGCGCTCCTCCCGCGCGAGCAGCGCGTCGCGCTGGAGGCCGCCTTCCTGGATGGCTGGACGCACGTCCAGGTCGCCGACCGACTGGGCGTTCCGCTGGGGACGATCAAGAGCCGCATCCGCGCCGGCCTGGAGACCCTTCGTACGAAGCTCGCAGAGCTGGGGGAGACCGTATGACCGACGAACGACCCATCCCCGAAGGCGGCGACGAGCTGCGTGCGCTCTTCGGCGAACTGGTCCTCGGGATGTCCGATCCCGACGATCGGGAGCGACTCGACGAACAACTGCGCGAGAGCGACGTCCGTCGGAGCGAGTTCGAGCGTATGGCGGGTGCCTTGGCAGAGCTGTACGAGATCGGACCGCGGCGGAGACCGCCGGAGTCACTCTGGGGACGCGTGCTCGATCAGGTGCGCGCGGACGACGCCGAGATGGAGTCGGAGAGCGCGCCCGAATCGAGTCAGGGGCCGCCGATCTCGCTCCTCGTCCGCTCGGGAGACGTCGACTGGCAGCCGTCGGGCGTGCCGGGCGTGCGCCGCAAGCCGCTGCACGGGAACGAGGAGACCGGCGAGCGCGTCGTGCTGGTCGAGATGACGCCCGGCGCGACGATCCCCGCGCACGACCACCGCGGGACCGAGCACTGCTACGTGCTGCGGGGCGATTTGCAGGTGGCCGGGCGGCTGCTCGTGGCGGGCGACTACCACCGGATGGCGGCGGGCTCCCGCCACGAGCCGATCACGTCGCCGAGCGGCTGCCTCGCGCTGGTGATCGAGGCCGCGTAGCGGCTTCGGATCGCCGTTCCCGAGGGAATCCGAGAATCGCCGGAGGGTCGGCGGGGCGAGCGGCGTGTAGGAGACTGGGGCGACCGCGCGTCGCTCGACTCCTCCCATGGCCCGTCCCGACCCCGAGCCCTCCCCCGTCGTCGACGAGCTCCTCGCTCACGTCGACTGGCTGCGACGACTGGCGGCGCGACTCGCGACGCCCGACGCAAGCGCCGACGACCTGACCCAGCTCACCCTGGCGAAGGCGCTCGATCGCCGCCCGAGCGCGACCGGGGGGGCGCTGCGCGGATGGCTCGCCCGCGTGCTTCGGAACGAGGCGCGCACCGTTGCGCGCCGCGAGCGCAGGCGCCGTGACCACGAGCACCTCGCGGCCGATCGATCGGGTCGAGCCCCCGATGCGACCGCCGCGACCGATGCGTTCGTGGGCGAGCGCGAGCAGAGCTTCCTCCTGCAGAAGCGGCTCGTCGCAGCCGTCGACGCGCTCGACGAACCGCAGCGCACCGCGATCCTGCTGCGCTACTTCTCGGGGCTCGGCCCTTCCGAGATCGCCGCTCGGACCGGCGAGTCCGTTCGCACGATCGAGTCTCGCCTGCGACGCGGACGCGACCAGCTTCGCGCTCGTCTCGACGCCGACCATGGCGGTCGCGGCGCCTGGGCCGCGATCGCGCTTCCGACCGTCCATTCCCTCTCCAAGGGCGCCGCGGCCACTGCGGCCTCGTCCGCCACGATCGCCATGGGCATGAAGGCACTCCTACTGGGCACGTCCGCGCTGGTCGTCGTCGGAGTCGGCGTTCGCGTTGGCCTCGGTCCGTTGACGAGCGAGGGCGCAGTGGAAACCGTGTCGATCGTGCTCGACACCGACGACGCGAACGTTGCCGATGCGCTCGACGACGTCCGCATGGACTCCGGCGAGAGGCGCGTTGCCGGAGAGTCCGGCGCCGCCGCCACGCCGGTCGCGCCCGCTTCCGACGCGGCAGAGGCCGCGACCCTTCTTCGAGGTCGAGTGCTCGACCGGAGAGGCGACCCGGTGCCGTTCTTCCGCGTGCGGCTCGATCCGCCCGCCAAGGACGGCGACGAGACGATCCGTGACGTCGCCACCGACGCGGACGGCGCCTTCGAGGTGCCCGTGCTGCGCTCCGCGCTCATCCCATCGAAGCTGGCGCCCGCGGATCCGTCGCTGGCGGTGCTCTACGCGCGAGGGGTGGGGTCGAACTCGTTCGTGAAGGGCTACGGGCCGCTCCTGATCGTCGCGCCGGCGCGCTCCGTCGGTGTACGGGTGGTCACGCCCGAGGGAGATCCGATCGCGGACGCCGACGTCACGCTCGCTCCGCCCGAGGGGCTGCGCAGCAGGTTCGACGATCTCCTCTTCGACGAGTCACAGATCGAGTGGACCGGGACGACCGGCGGTGGGGGAAGGCACGCCTTCGAGGCGGTGGTCGGGCTCGCGCGCTGCACCCTCACCGTGCGCGCGAAGGGGTACCAGGACGCCGCCGCCACGCTCGACGAATCCGGCTCGGTCGACGAGTACGTCGTGACGCTGGAGCCCGTCGATCCCGGGCGTGCGATCCAGGGCATCGTCCGGGCTTCGGACGGACGTCCGATCGAGGGTGCCGTCGTCGGGCTCGGACGGATCGCCAAGGTGACTTCGGCGGACGGTCGCTTCGAGTTCCAGCTGGACCAGGAGGCGGGGCTGCTCCAGGGACCCCAGCGCATCCTCGCGGCGGCGGCAGGATGGTGCCCGGAGGCGTTCGAGCCGGACGTGGAGGAGGGCGCGGCTCCCGAGTCGATCGAGTGGCCGGCGTGGGTCGAGCTGCGTCTGACGCGCGAGAGCCTCTCGATCGAGGGCACGGTCGTCGACGCTTCGGGCGAACCTCTGCCCGAGGCGATCGTCTGGATCGAGGACCTGACCGTGATCGGCTGCTCGCGCCAGCACGACGAACCGACCCCGGCGGAGCACCTCGGGGGTCCGCGAGGCGACCTGTGGCAGAAGCACGAGACCGACGAAGAGGGGCGGTTCCTCGTGCCGCAGCTCGGGGACCGCACATATCGGCTCCGGGCCATGGATTCGAGGACGCTGCACGTGTCGGAGCCGGTCGAGCTGGCCGCAGGGACGACCGGCGCACGGCTGCGGCTCGACCCGGCGGTCGAGGTCGTCGGGCTACGGGGATGGGTCGTCGATCGGACCGGCGCACCGGTCGAGGGCGCGACGCTTCGTCGGAATCGCCTGAGTCTGCTCGTCCCGAGGCCGGGGACCGCCTCGTCGCGGACCGCGCATGCGTCCTCGGAGGAGGTGACCTCGGCCGCGGACGGATCGTTCGACCTCGGTCGGGTCCCGCTGCAGGTCGGCACGCTGCTCGCCGCGCATCGCTCCGGATTCTCGTCGATCGAGGTCGCGGTGACCGAACTGCGTCCGCCGTTCGACGCCGTCCGACTGACGCTCTACCGGAGCTGCGAGGCGCGGGTCGTCGACGCATCACCCGAGGCGGAGCGCGCCACGAGCTTCTGCCTGCGTGACGGCGACGGCGCCAAGGTCCGGATCACGTTCCACGTCGGAATGTCCGGATGGAGGATGCTGGACCACCCGGCCCTGACCGACGGCACGTCGGGCACGTTCCGCGTCTCCGGGAAGGCCGAGGTCCTGGAGCTCTACCGCGGGAGCGAGCTCGTCCTGTCGCGGCCGGTGAAGCTCGATCCGAGCAAGACCAACGACCTGACGCGCTGACCCGGTACGCGTCAGCGCAGGACGAACACTCCCGCGCCCTGTGTCGCCGCGTACGTGCCGGTGGGTGAGACGTGGATGCCGACGACCGTGGTCTCGATGCCGCGTCCGTAGGCCGGGAACCCCGCGGGTCCGGGGCCGTTGAACACGACGCCCACGGCCAGCCAGGCCCCCGCGAGGATCCCGCCCGGCACTCCCGGTGCGAAGCGCGCGACGTTGCACGTCTCAGGGGACCCAGGGACGAGCGACCACGTGGCTCCCCGGTCCGACGAGCGCCACAGGCCGCCGAGCGGCACCGAGGCGAGGACGACGTCCGGGTTCGTCGGGTGGGCCTCGAGGTCGCGGACGATCGTCGCCGGGGGCGTCGTCGCGGCGGTCCAGGTCGACCCGCCGTCGTCGGACGTGTACACGGTCGACGACGTCGAGGCGTGGATCACCATGGGGTCCGCGGGGCTCACCGTGACGTCCCAGATCCAGCCCGCGGGCACGCCCGCGTTGGTCCACGTCACGCCACCGTCGTCCGAGCGCCGCAGGCCGCTGCCGGCGCCGAAGAGCACTCCGGAGAGCGTCGGGTGCGCCTCCACGTTCCAGAAGTAGAGGCCCGGGTCCGAGGACACGACGTCGAACGTGTGCCCGCCGTCGTCGCTGCGCCAGAGCTCGGCGCCGTCGATACGACGGCCGCCGGCGTAGAAGCGCCCGGGCAGCGACGCGTCGGCGACGATCTCGAACGAGTCGAAGTCCTCGATCACCGCCGACTCCGTCCAGGAGTCCCCGCCGTTCGTCGACACGTACGCGGATCCGCCCGTGTTCACGACGACGCGCATCGGATCCGCGGGATCGACCGCGACCGACCGGACGTACGCGTGCTCCGCGAGCCCCGCGTTCGACCGCGCGAAGGTCGCGCCGCCGTCGGTCGAGCGGAAGAACCCCGCGCCGCTGCCGAGGAGCACGTCGCCCGGGTACGCCGCGCTGGAGAAGTACGCGCGCACGCTGCCGCCCGCCCGCGCCAGGTCGGGCGCGCCATAGCGCGTCCAGGTCGCGCCCATGTCGCTCGACGTCCACACTCCGTCGTCGCGCGCCGTCGCGAAGAGGTGTCCCTCGCGCACCGCGTCGAAGTGCACGAAGTCGAAGGACTCGGTCGTCGGGGTCACGACGCTCGTCCACGTCATCCCGCCGTCGCTGCTGACGTGGATGCCGCCTCCAGCCATCACGATCCGCCGCCCGTCGTGCGGATCGACCTCCAGCCCGAAGTAGAACGACGGACCCGCGGGCAGCGTGCGGAGGGTCCACGTCTGGCCGCCGTCCTCGCTCCCGACGAGCTGCCCCGGCTCCAGCGACGCGTAGATGCGCAGGCGGTTGTTGCGGTCGAACCGGACGTGGCGCGCGGCGTCGCCCGTCCCCGTCGTGTCGATGATGGGCGTGAACGTCGTGCCGCCGTCCTCGCTCGCCCAGAGACCGGTGTCGGTGCCCGCGAGGAAGCGCGTCGCGACGACCGGATCCACGGCGACGTCCCACACGATCCCGGTCGGCGCGACCAGCGGCGCGGTCCAGGTGAACCCACCGTCCTCGCTCACGTCGACGCCGGAGAGCGCGCGCGCCGCCACCACCCGCTGCGGGTCCGTGGGCGCGACCGCGAGCGCGGCCAGCTGGACGGCCTGGTTCGGCCAGCGCGAGCGCAGCGACCACGAGGCGCCGCGGTCGGAGGAGTGGAGCAGGCCCGCCGTGCTCGCGGCGAAGAGCTCGTTCGGCGCGAGGGCGCTGTCCTCGATCGCGAAGATGAAGGGCGCTGCGCCCTCCAGCGCCCCGAGCGGCTGCCACTCCGGCCGGCGAACCGGGTCGATGTCCGGGGTCTGGGCGGGCGCGGCAGAAACGGCGGCGAGCTGGCCGAGGGCCAGGACGAGGGGGGCACGGAGTCGCTTCATGGAACGTACGCGGGGCGATGGCACCGGCCGTGTGCCGGGTCCTCGCTCTCCCCTCGCGGCACGGCCTCCGAGCCCGCCGCCGTTCCGTGGGATTCTCTTGCGACGCCCGACCTAGGTCGGCTCCTCGTCATCGCCTGCCATGCAGGAGAAGAGCCACGCTCGCGCGTAGGTCCAGTCGCGCTTCACGGTGGCGGAGGAGAGATCCAAGGCGGCGGCCACCTCCTCGACGCTCAGGCCGGCGAAGAAGCGCATCTGGACGACCTCGGCGAGGCGCGGGCTGTGGGCCTCGAGGGCCTGCATGGCGTCCTCCAGCTCGAGGACGTCGAACTGCTCGTCCTCGGATCCCACGTCCGCCAGCGTCGCGTGCTGAGCTCCGCCGCCGCGCTTGTCGGCCTTCGCACGCCGCGCGTGATCGACCAGGATCTGGCGCATCGCCCGGGCGGCGACGCCGAAGAACTGGGCGCGGCTGCGGAAGTCGGTCGGCGACCCCGCGAGCTGGAGCCAGGCCTCGTTGACGAGCGCCGTCGGCTGGAGCGTGTGGCCCGGCGCCTCGCGGCGGAATGCGCCGCGGGCGATGCGCAGGAGCTCGCCGTGAACGCCCTCGAAGAGGCGCGCCTGGGCGCCCTCTTCCCCGGCGCTGGCGGCCTGGATCAGGAGCGAGAGGTCGTCGTGCGGCCGGTCTCCCATGCGGTCAGCTTCGGACGCCGCCGCGCGCCGTGGGCGGCCGGCCGGGACTTTCTTCGAAAACGTGAGCCCCGCTCGGCGGTCGCTGCGCGCGTGCCCCGCGACGGCGGCCGACGGACGGTCGCTCGCACCGGCCCGACCGGATCCCGCCCTCCCTTCACCTCCGCGGAGACCACCCATGTTCATCACTGCCGAGTACATCTGGCTCGACGGAAACCAGCCGACCCAGACCCTGCGCTCGAAGACGCGCATCGTTCCGAGCGCGGACGGAGCCCGACCCGACGCGGCCGACCTCCCGCGCTGGAGCTTCGACGGTTCCTCGACCCACCAGGCGTCGGGCGGTGACTCCGACCTCCTGCTCGAGCCGGTCGCGGTCGTCCGCGATCCGATCCGCGGCAAGGGGCACTTCCTCGTCATGACGGAGGTGCTGAACCCCGACGGGACGCCGCACTCCACCAACCAGCGCGCGCGTCTCGCCCAGGTCCTGGCGGCCGGTGCGAGCGAGCAGGGGCCGTGGATCGGCTTCGAGCAGGAGTACACGCTGTTCGACGGCTCGCGTCCTCTCGGCTGGCCCGAGGGAGGCTACCCCGCTCCGCAGGGGCCGTTCTACTGCGGCGTCGGCGCCGGCCGCGTCTTCGGGCGCTCCCTCGTCGAGGTGCACGGCGCGGCCTGCCTCGACGCGGGCCTGATGCTCTACGGCATCAACGCCGAGGTGATGCCCGGCCAGTGGGAGTTCCAGGTCGGCTACCGCGGCGTGGCCGGCGAGACCGCCGATCCGCTGACCGTGTCCGACCACCTGTGGATGTCGCGCTGGCTTTTGCAGCGGCTCGGCGAGGACATGGGGATCGGTGTGTCCTTCGAGAACAAGCCCGTCAAGGGCGACTGGAACGGCGCCGGAGCGCACACGAACTTCTCGACCCGCGCGATGCGCGAGGACGGCGGCGTCGCCGCGATCGAGGACGCGATCGGGCGCCTCGGTTCGCGCCACGGCGAGCACATCGCGGCGTACGGAGCAGACCTCGACGAGCGCCTGACCGGCCTGCACGAGACGTGCTCGATCGGCGAGTTCCGCGGCGGCGTCGCCGATCGTGGCGCTTCGATCCGCATCCCGCGGCACGTGGCCGAACAGGGCCGCGGATACCTCGAAGATCGCCGCCCGGGGGCCAACTGCGATCCCTATCTCGTCAGCCGCATGCTGCTCCAGACGGTCTGCCAGCCCGCGCTGGAAGCACGAGTTGCCTGAGCCTGCCTCTGCTCGCGGGGGGAGTCGCCGTCGGCGCTCCCTACGCGAGCGCCTCTTCTCCGGCGCCCCCGTCCGGCACCCCCGTCCGGCGCCGCCTCTCGCAACTCCTCGACAGTACCCGGAGCTGACACCGTGACCGTATCCAACGGCAAGTCGCCGGGCCGGAAGGCCCGCGCGCGATCCCGATCGAACGCGAGTGGAGCCGGCCGGATCGGCGCGCGCGCCACGCGCGAGCGGCTCCTCTTCGATGCCCTCCGAGGAGGGCGAGGCAGCACGATTCGCGCCCGTGACCTGCGGCTCGCCCTGGAGCGAGTGGGCCTCACGGACGACGATCCCCGCCTCCGCGAAAGCCTCGCCGCGCTCCGCCGCAGGACCCGGGCGGAGGCCGACGCCGAGCTCGACCTCGACTCCTTCGGCGAGATCGTCCGGCCGGGGATCCCGATCATCGAACGCGCCCTGCAGGGGCTGCTCGTCCTGCCCGAGTTCGAGTCCTTCGGCGCAGAGGTCGAGAGGATCTTCGAGCGCGTGCGCGACGTCCGCGGGGGCGCGGTCGCGGACTACATCCCGCAGCTCGGGCGCGTCGACCCCGAGCGCTATGGCGTGGCCCTCGTCTCGACGGACGGACAGCGGCTGGGCCTGGGCGACTCGACGACCCCGTTCTGCGTCCAGTCGACCTGCAAGCCGGTCAGCTACTGCCTCGCGCTGGAGGAGCACGGCAGCGACCACGTGCACCGCTACATCGGGTGCGAGCCGTCGGGTCACTCGTTCAACGAGCTCACCCTCAACCGCGAGGGGCGTCCCCACAACCCGATGATCAACGCCGGCGCGATCATGAGCGGCTCGCTCATCCAGCCAGGCCTGACGCCGGCCGACCGCTTCGACCACGTGCTCGGCATGTGGCGCGACCTGGCGGGCGGCGCGCGACCGAGCTTCAGCAACGCGACGTACCTCTCGGAGCGCGGGACGGCCGACCGCAACTTCGCGCTCGGCTACTTCATGCGCGAGAACGGCGCGTTCCCCGACGGGACCGACCTCGTGTCGGCGCTGGAGTTCTTCTTCCAGTGCTGCTCGATCGAGATGAGCGCAGAGTCGATGGCGATGGTCGCGGCGACGCTCGCAAACGGCGGCGTCTGCCCGACCACCGGCGTTCAGGTCCTGCGTCCGGACACCGTCCAGAAGTGCCTCTCGCTGATGGTCTCGTGCGGGATGTACGACTTCAGCGGCGAATGGGCGTTCTCGATCGGACTCCCCGCGAAGAGCGGCGTCTCCGGGGCGATCCTGGTGGTCGTCCCCGGCGTGCTCGGCCTGTGCGTGTGGTCGCCGCGGCTCGATCCGCAGGGCAACAGCGTTCGCGGGATCGAATTCTGCCGTCAGCTCGTCTCGACGTTCCACTTCCACGGATACGACCACCACGGAGCCGCGGGCAAGGTGGACCCGCGCCGGAGGGCCAGCGAGGCTCTCCGGGACCTCGGCGGCGACCTGTGCTGGGCCGCGAGCGAGGGCGACCTCGACGCGCTCCGGCGCCTGGCGGCACGCGGCGCGGCGCTGGACTCGGCCGACTACGACGGCCGGACGCCGGCGCACCTCGCGGCGTCCGAGGGGCAGAGGGTGATCCTCGAGTTCCTTGCCGACCTCGGCGTTCCCCTCGACCGGACCGACCGCTGGGGGAACACCCCGCTCGACGACGCCCGCCGCGGCGGCCATGACGCGGTGGCCGAACTGCTGCAGACATGGACGAATCGGCCGGCGGAGTCGGCCCCTGGGGATGCCCCTGGGGGGGCGACCGGCGGGGAGGCGGCCGTCGCGTAGCCGCGCCGCCCTAGGGCCGCAGACGATTCAGCCGCCGCGGCACCAGGTCGACCGCCACGCGCCGCGACTCGACCCACCGGCCGTCGACCTCGCGCAGCAGGGCCAGCGTCTTGGCGCGCCCCGACACCTCGACCACGACCCCGCGCTCGATCGCGAGCGGATCCGTCGTCGAGACGCGGCCGGGGAGCGTTCGCGCCCGCACGGGCGCACCGTCGAGTGAGAAGTAACGGGCGCGGAGGGCCTCGCCGCCGGCGAGGTCGATCACGACGCGGCGGAAGTCCTCGTGCGTCACCTGCCACGTCGGATCGTCGCCCGGGAACGGGCCCTCCACGACGGTCGGGTCGATCTCGCCGAGCGCGAGCTGCGCGTGCTCCTCGGGCACGTCCGTCAGCACGAAGCGCCCGTCCGCGTCGGTCCACACCTCGGCGAGCAGGATCGCGTGGAAGTCGCGCGACGCGCGGTGGATCGCGGGGACCGACGGGACGACCGGGCGCTCCAGCGCGACGCGGAGTCCAGGTACGGGCCGCCCCTCCTCGTCCACGACGCGGCCGCGCACGACGGGGAGCCGCGCGTTCTTCGGGAGCACGACCTCGACGTCGCGCGCCCCCGCAGCGATCGCGTCCGTCCACACCGACGTCGACGTTCCGGCGTCGACGGCCGCGATGCGGTAGGTCCGGTCGAGCAGCCCGCGCAGCGCGAAGCGGCCGTCCTCGTCCGTCACCACGTACGGGCGACCCTGGATCGCCGGCGGGCCGCCGCCGGCGAGACGCTCGGCGGACCCGGGGAGGAGCCGGTCGTGGCGCGTCGGGTCGACGAGGGAGACGCCGATGCCCGCGCGCGGCGCGCCGGCCTCGTCGACCACGCGGCCTTCGATCCCGAGCGGCGCGCCGCCGAGCCGGAGCACGACGCCGTCGCGGTCGCCCGGGTCACGGCGCAGGTCCGACGCGATCCGGTCGTCGATCGCCATCGTTGCGCTTGGCGCCGTCGCAATGAGCCGCGGCGCGCGGCGCGCGAACTCGTCGTCCGACGCGGTGAAGATCGGGTTCGACCGCTCTAGCGCGAGCTCGAACGTCCCGTCCGGCTCCGTCGTCGTCGGGAGCGACGAGCCGAGCCTGACGGCGGCGCCGGCCACGGGCTCACCGAGGTCGTCGAACGCCTGGCCGAGGATCCGGTGGGGGGGCTCGACGCTCTCCTCCTCGAGGACGATCCGGACCTCGGGCGCGTCGATGCCGGCCGCGCCGAGCGTCGTGGTCGCCGTCGGCCACGGCGACACGTCGCGGCGCGGGGAGATCGCGCGGATCGTCGCCTCGGCGAGCCAGGGCACGCGCGCGTTCACGCGCCCGTTCTCGTCGGTGCGGCCCAAGGACCGCGCGCGCAGCGCGGCACGGCCGAGGTCGTCGACGAGCGACGTCAGGCTCGACGCCACGATCTCGTAGACCACGCTCGCCCCGACGACCGGCTCACCTGCGGGCGTCACGACGTGCACCACGACGTTTCGATTCGGCGCCGCGACGACGTCGAGCGTGGCGCGCGTCGCGTCGACCTCGCGGTAGTCGACGCCGATGACGGTGTTCGTCCCGACGGCGTTCACGTCACGGTGCAGGCCGGGGAAGGACGCGCGTCCCTCCACGTCGGTCGTCGCGGACGCGCGGTCGGCCAGGAGTCGTGCACCCGCGAGCGGCCTCCCGCTCGGCCCGACGACGCGGACGTCCGTCGTCGGCGCTGCGCCCGTGGAGGCCGGCCCGGGCGCCGGCGGAGCGAGCAGCTCGACCGGGTCCACGACCGCGGCTCGTCCGGCCGCGGTGTCTGTCGGCGGCGGAACCGACGGGAGCGAGGTCCCGCCTGCCGGGAGCGCGTCGACGGAGGCGGTCCGTTCGACCTGCCGCAGCTCGGGTGGTTCGGGCTGCACCAGCGCGGTCCACCCCGCCCGGCCGAGGCCGAGGGCGATCACCGCGAACGCAGCGCGGAGCACCAGCGCCGACCCGACGAGCCGTGCGCCCGCCGGAACCTCGACGAGCGGTGCGAGCGCGCTGACCCAGCCGCCGCCGAAGCGCGACTCCAGGTTCGCGCGCAGGCGCTCCCGCCCGCGCTGGAGGCGCGTGGTCACGGTCGAGACGGGGAGGCCCAGGCGGCGCGCGATCGCGCGCGGCGGGAGGTCCTCGAAGTACCGCAGCAGGAGCACCTCGCGCTGCGTCTCGGGGAGCGCGAGGACGTGCTCGACGAGCACCTGCTGGCGCTCCGCGCGCGCGAGCACGTCGGACGGATCCTCGACCGTGGCCTCTGCGCGCGCGGCGCCGTCCTCGCGGTAGCGGCGCGCGGCGGCTCCGCGGCGCTGGTTCGCCAGCGTGTTCCGCAGCGTCGTCCTGAGCCAGCTTCGGCGGCCGTGCGCCGGAACGGGACCCGACTGCAGCGCCTTGGCCATCACCGTCTGGGCGAGGTCGTCGGCGGTGGCGGCGTCCTTCACGAGCGAGCGCGCAAGGCGCCGCACCCACTCCAGCTGGCCGAGGAGGTCGTCGTCCGAGCCGTCGATGGAGTCTGCGTTCGTCATGCCCCCGGAGACCCGCTGCGCCGCGGATCGGACTCAGCGTTTCGGGAGGTTTCTCATCTCGGAGCCAGCCGCAGCATTGCGTCGCGGGCTCACCGCGGCTCGCCCCCGGTCACGCGCACGACGCGGCTCGTTCGAGGATCGAGCGGATCCACGAGGCTCAGCGCGATGCGGAAGGGCACCTCGTCCTCGGGGACCCAGACCATGAAGGCGACCTCCTCCATCGGGCGGAGCTCCCTCCGGTAGAGTCCGGTCCCGCACCACCCGCCGATTGCGTTCTTCCACTCGCCGTCGACGAGTCGGTGCCGGTCGAAGACGGGATTGTCCATCGAGTATCCGAAGTAGTGGATCGGCCGGTCGCCGTCGTTCGCGAGACGCAGCTCGTAGCGTCGAACCACCCTCTGCCCCGGTCGTGTTTCGGTCTCGACCGGTACACGGCGGACGACCTCGAGCCGGACGTCGTTCGCGATCGGCGCGCTCGCCTCCGCGGCCGACGCAGCGTCGGGGGCCCGCGGCGTCTCGACCTGACCGGCGGGCGGCGGAGGAGAGTCCCTTCGGCCGCGGATGGTCACGCGGCACCCGAGAGCGACGAGCGCGACGAGCCCGATGAGAACAGCTCGCTGCATCACGACGACGCGTGGAGCCTGCGCCGCGCTCGCACGACGAAGGCGTCGACGTCCGGCGCGGCCTGCCGATCGTTGCAGTACCGGGACCAGATCCAGTCCACGATCCGTGCGCCGCTGTACGGCGGCTCGTCGTTCGTCGCTGCGACGTAGTCACGCTCGACCTCGGCCGTGCGCGGCACGACGTGGAAGTGGATGCGCGCGTCCGCCTCGCCGAACCTGGCGACGTAGACCCGTCGGGGCGCGAGGACGTCGTGCAAGAGCGCCTCCGCCCACGCGAGGCAGTCGGCGAGGTCCGCGCGCGCTTCGGGGTCGAGGTCCGCGAGCCGCTCGCACGCCGCGCGGGGCTGGACGATCAGGTAGCCGGGCAGGTGGATGCCGCCGGCATGTTCGACGGTCGTGTGATCCGTCTCCAGGAGCAGCAGGTCGCGCACGGTGTCGAGGATGCGTAAGGGCCGGGCGTTCGCGCAAGGCGCGGGCGCGGTCTCCTCGCGCGGAGTCGCTCCTTCGGGCGTAGGCTGGGACGATTCCGACCCGGAGGTCCCATGCCGTTCCGCCTCACCGTCCCGCTCGTGTTCCTCGGCCTCGCCGTCGGCGGCAGCTACGTCGAACTCGGCGCCGCGCCGTCGCCCGCCGCGCCCGCGATCATGGCGCTGCGGAGCGCGCAGCCGCCGGCCCAGGGCGGCACGCTGCCGGCGCAGTGGGACGCGGGCAACGACTGCGCGACCGAGCTCGACTACCAGGTCCACGCCTACAACGAGGACTTCTACGTCATCCGCCAGTCGAAGTGCATCAACTTCGAGGCGCCGTTCCTGTACCTGATCTTCGGCGACCGCGCGGCGCTGCTCATGGACACGGGCGCGAGCCCCGGCGCGCCCGTGTACGACACCGTCATGCGCGTGATCGCGGCGCGCGCGCAGGCGAAAGGCGAGCCGGCGCCGCCGCTGGTCGTCGCCCACTCCCACGGGCACGGCGACCACGTCGCGGGCGACGGCCAGTTCATCGGACAGCCCGGCGTGGCCGCGGTGATCGGGACGAGCCTGGCCCAGGTGCGCGACTTCTGGGGCTTCCAGAGCTGGCCGCACGACGTGCCGACGTTCGATCTCGGCGGCAGGATCCTCGACGTGATCGCGACGCCCGGGCACGCGACGGGGAGCGTCACGCTCTACGATCGCCGCACGCAGCTCCTCCTGACGGGCGACATCGTCTATCCCGGGCACCTGTTCGTGTTCTCCCCGGCGGCGTGGGGCCGGTTCGAGGCGAGCCTGGAGCGGCTCGTCACGTTCGCGCGCCAGAACCCGGTGCGGTGGGTCCTCGGCTGCCACATCGAGACGAGCAACACGCCGTTTGCGCCCTACCGCTGGGGGCGCGCGCAGCACCCCGACGAGCGCCGGCTGGAGTTCGCGCCATCGAAGCTCAGCGACATCTACCGCGCCGCCCTGTCGATGGGAGGCGCGCCGGAGTGCACGATCTTCGAGGACTTCGTGATCCACCCGGTCTATCTCTGCGGGATCACGTGGAACGGGTGACGGGTCGCCCGCACCGGACGGCAGCTCGATGGGGAGCAGGGAGGGCCGCGGCCCGCGCTCCAGCCGGCGTCTCACCCGATTCGAGATTCCGCCCGGTTCGCTGGCGGGCTCTCGGGGGGCGCGACGCGACGTAGGGCACGCACTGCCATGAAGAAGCACACCGCACTCGCTCTCGGACTCGTCCTGACCCTCGCCTATGCCCGCGCCTCGTCCCGAGGCGTGGAGCACGGACTGCCGGCGGACCACGCCGCCGCGTCCTTCGACGAGATGCGTCGCCGCGCCCTGCCCACCCCTGACGAGGTCGCCTGGCGCGACATCCCCTGGCGAGCGAGCCTCGCCGACGGGATCGCCGACGCGGCCGCGGCCGATCGCCCGCTGCTCCTGTGGCTCATGAACGGTCATCCGGCTGGCTTCTGCTGATACACCGCCGTCGCGGACCGGCGGTCTGCCTGGTCTCACGCTGACGTGCAGCGACTCGCGCAGCGGTTCGTCCCTGCCGTCGAGGCGATCGAGGACATGGCGCTGGACGACGCGCCCGAGGTCGAGGCGTTCTTCCTGCGGATGACGCGGCACGGGAACGCTTCGGGCCTGGGGTTCACCGACCAGGGCGTCTACCTCGCGACGTCGACGGGCAAGCTGCTCGCGTCGGGGAACAAGCTCGATCCGGACGAGCTCGTCGAGCGCATGGAGGAGGCGCTGAAGAAGTACGAGCGGCTGACGCGGCGCGCGCGCGTGCGCCAGAGCCCGCTGCGCGGGCCGGAGCCGGACGCGCTGGAGGCGCACTTCCCCGAGGACGGGCTCGTCCTGGCCCAGTTCACGCGGACGCGGGACGAGCCGCCGAGCCGCTCAAGGAGGCGCGCGCGCGAGCCTCGGTTCCTGCAGCCCGACGTCAACTTCGATCACGTCTGGCTGTCCGCGGAGGAGGCGCGGAGCCTCGTCCCCGAGGACGTGGAGGAGGGGACGACCTACGCGCTGCCGCGCGTCCTCGTCGAGCGCCTCGCGCGCTTCCACCTCGTCGGGGCCGCACGCGCGATCGCCGCGCCCTACGAGTGGGAGCATCTCGAGCGCGTGGAGCTCTCCGCGCGCGTCGCGTCGGTCGATGGCGATCGCGTGGAGCTGGAGCTCCAGGGGCGCGTCAGCGCGCACGACGAGGACGTCGGGCGCGTCGAGGGTCGCGCGCCGGTGCCCCAGCAGCGCACGCGCGGCTACGACCTCGTGCTGCGCGGCGAGGCGACGTTCGACCGGACGGCAGAGAGCTTCGTCGCCTTCGAGCTCGTCGCGGACGGCGTCGCGTGGGGCGGCAGCCGCTTCGCGTCCAGGCGCGATCGGCCGTACTCGTCCCACTGGGCGCTCGCGCCCGAGGACGACGCGTTCGCGCGCACCAAGCCGCTGAACCTGGAGCACTACGCCGGCGCGCTCCGCGGCGCCCGGTAGATCGCAAGAACGACCCGGTGCGCTGCGAAAGCGCGCCGGGCCGTTCGTGGAGGTGCGCCCGGTGGTTGCGGTCACCGGACGCCTGCGCTCAGGCAGCGTGCGGGTCCCCCCCGCGGGGGCGGTCAGAAGGACTCGTCGAAGGCGACGTCGCCGCTGACCGAGACCTGGTAGGCGCTCACGCGGCGCTCGAAGAAGTTCGAGAGCTCCTGGACGTCCTGGAGGTCCATGAAGCTGAACGGGTTGCGCGACCCGAAGTAGGCCTGCATCCCGAGGTTCTGGAGTCGCTGGTCGGCGACGAACTCCAGGTACTGGCGCATGTCGTTCTGCGACAGGCCGGCGACGCCGCCCGAGAGGAGGTCCTCGCCGAACTGCATCTCGCACTCGACCGCCTCCTTGAGCATGTCGATGACCTTCGCCTCCATCCCCTCGTCGAAGAGCGTCGGGTCCTCCTGGCGCACGGTCTTCACGACCTCGAACGCGAAGGCCATGTGGCAGCTCTCGTCGCGGAACACCCAGTTCGTGCCCGAGGCGAGGCCGTTGAGCAGGCCCTTGCTGCGCAGGAAGTAGACGTACGCGAACGCCGCGAAGAAGAAGAGTCCCTCGATGCAGCACGCGAAGCAGATGAGGTTGAGCAGGAACTTCTGCTTGTCCTCGCGGGTCTCGCACTCGTCGAGCGCGTAGACCGAGTCCATCCACTTGAAGCAGAACTCCGCCTTGCGCTGGATCGACGGGATGTTCTGGATCGCCGCGAAGGCGGCCTCGCGCTCCTTGAGGTCCGGGATGTAGGTGTCGAGGAGCGTCAGGTAGAACTGGACGTGCAGCGCCTCCTCGTAGAGCTGGCGCGACAGGTACATCCGCGCCTCGGGGGCGTTGATGTGCTTGTAGAGGCTCAGCACGAGGTTGTTCGACACGATCGAGTCGCCGGTCGCGAAGAACGCCACGAGGCGGTTCACGAGGTGGCGCTCGGCAGGGTCGAGGCGCTTGGTCAGGTCGACGACGTCGGTCGAGAAGTCGACCTCTTCGACCGTCCACGTGTTCTTGATGGCGTCCCGGTACATGTCGAAGAAGACCGGGTACTTCATCGGGCGGAGGGTCAGGTCGAATCCGGGGTCGAGGATCATGGAGTGTCGCTCGCTGGTGTGCGGTGGTGGGGGGGAGCGGTCGGTTGCGGTGTGTTCGGGTCGCCGGCGGACTACTGGCAGGCCTCGCAGGACTCGGGGTTCTCCAGCGAGCAGGCGACGGCGTCGCTGTCAGTGACGGCGCTGCTGGGTGCGGGAGCCTGCGCGGCGCCGGTGCCGCTCTGCGTCTGGCGGATCCGCGTCGCGGGTCGCGAGCGCAGGTAGTACGTCGTCTTGAGGCCCTTCTTCCACGCGTACAGGTACATCGACGACAGCTTCCCGATCGTCGGCGTGGCCATGAAGAGGTTCAGCGACTGGCTCTGGTCGATGTACGGGCCGCGCGCGGCGCCGAGGTCGATCAGGGCCTTCTGCGGGATCTCCCACGCGGTGCGGTACAGCGTCCGGATGTCCTCGGGCAGCTCGTCGATCGCCTGGACCGAGCCCTCCGCGGCCTTGATCCGAGCGCGCATGCCCTCGTCCCACAGGCCGCGGGCCTTCAGGTCGCCGACGAGGTAGTTGTTGATCTGCAGGAAGTCGCCCGAGAGCGTCTCACGCTTGAAGAGGTTCGACACCTGCGGCTCGATGCACTCGTAGCAGCCCGCGATGCTCGCGATCGTCGCCGTCGGCGCGATCGCGACGATGAGCGAGTTGCGCAGGCCGGTGCGCGCGATCTGCGCCTTCACCTCGGCCCACTCCTCCGTGAGGGTCGGCTCGACGTTCCACAGGTCGTACTGCAGCCTGCCCTCGGACGCCCACGTCTCCGCGAACGCCTCGTGCGGGCCGTTCTCCTCCGCGAGCGCCGCGGACGTACGGACCGCGTTCAGGTAGACGTGCTCCTGGATGAGCGCCGTCATCTCCACCGCCTCGGGCGAGTCGAACGGCAGGCGCATCTGGAAGAACACGTCCTGCAGGCCCATGCAGCCCAGCCCGACCGGGCGCCAGCGCGAGTTCGACGCGGACGCCTCGTCGGTGGGATAGAAGTTGATGTCGATGACGCGGTCGAGGTACTTGACCGCCGTCCGGACGACGTCGCCGAGGCCGTCGAAGTCGAACGAACGCGCGCCGTTCTCGTCCGTCTGCACGAACTTGCCGAGGTTGATCGAGCCGAGGTTGCAGACCGCGGTCTCGTCCTTCGACGTGATCTCCAGGATCTCGGTGCACAGGTTGGAGAGGTGCACGATGTTCCCGGACTCCTTGGCCTGGTTGCAGGTCCGGTTGCTGGTGTCCTTGAAGGTCATCCAGCCGTTCCCGGTCTGCGCCAGCGTGCGCATCATCCGCGAGTAGAGGTCGCGCGCCTTGACCTGCCGCTCGAACTCGCCCTTCTCCTCGGCCTCCAGGTAGAGGCGCTCGAACTCCTCGCCGTGCGTGTCGCAGAGCTGCGGGTGGCGCTTCGGATCGAACAGCGACCACGTGTCGTCCGCCTCGACCCGGCGCATGAAGAGGTCGCTGACCCAGTTCGCCAGGTTCAGGTTGTGCGTGCGGCGCGCCTCGTCGCCGGTGTTGTCGCGGAGCTCCAGGAACTCCTCGATGTCGGCGTGCCACGTCTCCAGGTACACGCACGCCGCGCCCTTGCGGCGGCCGCCCTGGTTGACGGCGGCGACGGAGCTGTCGAGCGTCTTGAGCCACGGCACGATGCCGTTGGACTCGCCGTTCGTCCCGCGGATGAGCGAGCCGCGCGAGCGCACGCGGTGGTACGCGACGCCGATGCCGCCCGCGAACTTCGACAGGCGCGCGATGTCCTGGTAGCGGTCGTAGATCGACTCCAGGTCGTCCTGGGGCGAGTCCAGCAGGTAGCACGACGAGAGCTGCTGGTGCTTCGTCCCCGAGTTGAACAGCGTCGGGGAGCTCGGCAGGTATCGCAGCGACGAGATGAGGCGGTAGAAGTCGCGCGCCTCGCCCGGGGTCTTCGCGAGGCCGCACGCCACGCGCATGAAGAAGTACTGGGGCGTCTCGATGACGTGGCGCTCGCTCGGGTGCTTCAGCAGGTAGCGGTCGTAGACCGTCCGCAGGCCGAAGTACTCGAACAGGTGCGCGCGCTCGGTCTCGATCGTGTCGTTCAGCTTGCGCGCGTTCTGCGCGACGAACTCGGCCGTGCGGTCGTTGATCAGGCCGAGGTCGTGCCCGATCTTGATCGACTGGCTGAAGGAGTGGACCTCCTGGTTCTGGACCTCCTTGTCGATGTAGGTCGCGAGGAGGCGCGCCGCGAGGCGGCTGTACTGGGGCTCTTCGGCGGTGAGCGACGCGGCGGTCTGGATGGACAGCCGGTCGAGCTCGGCGGTCGTCGCGCCGTCGTAGAGACCGCTGATCGTGCGCGTCGCGATGCGCATCGGGTCGACCTCGGCGAGACCCTCGGCGCAGCGGCTGACCGCGCGCACGATCTTGTTGAGGTCGACGGGCTCCAGGTTCCCGTTGCGCTTGCGGACCTTCATGCCGCCCGATGACGTCGCGGCGGAGGACGACCCCGAGCCGCGCGCGGGCGCGCTGGACGCCGTCGGTGCCGGCGAGGAAGAGGGAGTTGCGGTGGCTGCTGCTGCGGCGGCGGATTCTGCGGCGGCGGATTCTGCGGCGGCGGCGGTCGTCGTCGCGGTGTCGTCGGCGTGGGTGCGGTCCATGCTTTCGAGCTGGGGGGTCGAGGGTCGCGAACGGGCTACATGCGCTGCGGGTCAGGGGGTCTCCCGGAGACGCGTCGCGGTGCCCTGGCCGGCCTTCCGTCGCCTGGCTCCGGCCCGTCGACCGGCGGGGGCCGGACGGGGCGGGGCGGGGGCGGGGTGAGGATCGACTCGGGCGCTCGACGGATCTCCCTGCGGTCGGCTCAGCGCGGAGGAGCCGGGCGCAGCGCCGGGAGCGTGGGACCGCGCCGCTCTCGAGCGTGCGCAGTCACCGGGACGCGTCCCAGCGGGGCGGAAGGGCTTAGCTGGGACCTCGGTCCGCGCCCCGGCCGCCCGATCGGGCAGGCGCCGGACACGGCATCGCTCCCGCGGGTCGAAGGCGGCCGGCAGGGCCGCGAGACCCGCTCTGGAGTTGGCTCCAGCGCGAGGCTCCGCTCCGGTGAGCGCGGCCGTGGCCGCGCGGAGCGCTGCGGGGGGATGTTGGACCGAGCGGGCTCGTCTCACTCTCTGCTCTTCGGTCGGCCACCCACAACATCTTGTGGGTATTCGCACGGAAGAGCGGACGGAGATGCGCCATAGCCACAGTATATGGGTCGTCCGAAACTGGTGCACCCCAAATATGGGGGGTGCTCCATCGTTGTCCCGGCCGCGGATAGGGTGTCGATGCCAGGCAGATGGGCCTACTTCAACGCCCTGCGCGGACGGCGTGACGCTGCTGCCCGTCAAGGTGTCGCATCTTGATCCGCGTCCAGACCGCACTCGGATCGCCGTGCGAGCCCCGGCCGGCCGGTGACGTGCGCCCCGCGCTCGCGGAGGTCCACTTCGACCTCGTTCCAGAGGCGCGGCAGGCGGTGCACCGGCACGGAGGGCCACAGGTGGTGCACCAGGTGGTGGTGCTGGCCCATCATCAGCGCGCTAGCCCCGGGGAACCGGAGCTCCACCGCGTTCGTGAACCGGCCCGTGTCGTCGTGCGGGTGGTGGGGCATCCAGTCGAGCACCAGCGCCAGCGCGCCCGCCGCCAGGAGCCCGGGCACGATCCACAGGGCGAAGACGCCGGTCCAGGACCACGCCGCGCCGAGCGCCACCGCGATCGCCAGGATCGCGACCGTCCCGACCTCGGCCGCGACCGCGGTGCGGCGCTTGGCGGGTTCGCGCAGCCCCGACGCCACGATCCAGGCGTGGTAGTGGGGCACGATCGTGAGGCAGCGCAGCGCCGTGGTGAGCGCGTTACTGCCGGCGACCCAGGCGTCGGGGTCCCTCGCGCCCTGGTTCACGACGCCGTGGTGGCGCAGGTGGATCCAGCGGAACGCGGGGTAGGCCGCGAGGTACGGCGCCGTGCACAGCCAGCCGATCGCGGTCTCCAGCGGCCGCAGCGCGCGGTTCCGTCCCGCGATCGCGCCGTGCACGGCCTCGTGCAGCGGCGTGAACGCGAGGTAGAACCAGACGAACTGCAGCGCGCCGCACACCGCGAGCGGCAGCGCGCCCGTCACGCCGGCCCAAGTCGTCGCCGCGACGAGCACGACGAGCGCGGCGGTCACGGCCAGCGCGACCCAGCCGACGCCGCCCGCGTGGGCGCGCCAGGCCTGGGACCACCCGCTCTGATTCGTTGCCGCGTCCGCCATACGCAGCAATGTAGCCCGCGTCGCGGAATCAGCGCCCGTCGATGCTCGCGAGGGTCCACGCCATCAGCGCGGTCGTCCCGACGCGACCCATCGAGAAGCCCCAGGCGTCCGTTGGGTCCCAGGAACCGGCCGCGGGGCCGTCCTTCGCCTGGGTACGCACGATGGTCGGGACGAACGTCTCCTGCCAGCGCGACCAGGGCCGACCGCCCAGTCGGCTCGTGGCCCGCATGCCGTAGAGGATCCAGAGCGCGTCGTCGATCCGCTCGGGCGGCGCGTCGGGGAGAGTCCGCAGGAGCAGGCGGACGTGGTCGATGATCGCGTTCTGTTCCCGCGGCTGCTGCCCGATCTCGATCCGGCAGAGGAGCGCAGCCGCCGTGAGCGTCTCGGCCACGTCCGTCGGGAACTCGTCGTTCTGGCCCGGGACCCGCGAGCTCGGCGAACCCGTTTCGTTGTAGCCACAGCGCCCGGTGCGCGGGTCGGTCATCTCGTCGAACCAGTTGATCGCGGCCACGAGTGCCTCCCGGTCGACCTTCAGCCCGGCGTCCTTCGCGGCCACCGTCGCGAGCGTCATCCACGTCGACACCGACGTGTCGTTGTCGCCGTTCGGCGGCACCTCGTAGCGCCACACGGCGTACGGATTGCGCGCGCGCGCGATGTAGCTCATCGCCTTCTGCGCCGCGTCCCGGGCCTTCTCGGACGTCTCGAAGGAGAGCGCCTCGACGAGCGCGAGCGAGGCGATGCCGTGGTTGTAGAGGAACGTGTGGCCGAGCGGCTTGCCGATGAGTCCGCTCTCAGCGTCCTGCTGGCTCCGCAGCCAGTCGAGGCCGCGGCCGATCGTGTCGGCGTATTCCCCCTCGGTCCGCGTGCTGCCGTCCGCCATCAGAGCGAGCAGCGCGAGCCCGGACACGCCGATGTCGTGGAGCGGGACGCCGCCGCTGCTGGTCCAGCTCTTCGGGCTGCGCTCGGGCGTTCGCTTCACGGGATCGCGGTCGAGCCACTCGTCCTTCCAGAAGGCGTCGTCGTCCTTGCCGCCTCCGTCGGACCCCTTGGCCCGAGCGTTCTTGGCGAATCCCCTGCAGTCCCAGCGGCCGTCCGCGTCCTGGAACGCGGCGAGCCAGCGGAGGCCCGCTTCACGCGCCTCGCGTCGGCTGTGGAAGTAGTCATCGGTCTCCGCGGATCCGGCGTCCGCATCGGCGGCCGACTGGGGGAGCGGGGAGGCGACGGGAGCGAACGTGGCGGGAGCCGGGGCGCACGTGGCGAGGGCAGCGAGGACGAGCATCGGGAACTCCGGTTCGGGGAGAGACGGTTGGGCCGGCGAACGGTTGCAGTCTGCGGCGGTTCACCGCAACCGTCGGCGAATCACTCCGTCCGAAACGCGCGAGCGCCCCCCCCCGCCTAACACGGACCGGGCGCTAGCACAACGCGAACCCACGAGCGCACGCGTTCAGCGTACGCCCAGCAC
>JBCDGE010000107.1:0-25298 GCA_038757895.1 Planctomycetota bacterium
TGGCGTCCATTCGTCAACGTCACCGCGATCGCTCCCGTCGAGACAGACGCCGGCATCCGCCTCAGCCGCGGCGCTCGATCCTGGAACAGGGATCGTCGTCGCCCGCATTCGTGCGACGCTCCGGGGAGTGGACGGTGAACTCGACGAGACGCCTCCGAAGGGTGGTCGGGTCGAACAGGAGCGGCCGAATGCGCCCGCGCCCGCAAGGGCACACCCCTGGGACGAGTCAACGTGCGGTCTCGCTCGAAGGCTGGACATCGAAGAGGGGGACGGTTGCTTTCCTCGGGAGATCAGGTACTCCCTTGGTCATGCCGGCTCGCAAGCTCATCGTCTCTGCGCCGCTCGTCTCTCTCCCGACGACCACCGCGCTCGCACAGGTCCGCCCGGGGTCGCAGCTCCTCCTCGTCGTCTGCGCCAACGACCTGACCCCGGACGGACTCGGCCGGCACTCGCGGAGTCATGGAGCGGAAGCAGAGCCTCTTGCGTCGCTATCGTGGAATTCTCACCGCGAACGGTCGTACCAGCCGCCAGCTCCCCCGTTCGTCCCTGCATGACCGACAGCCCCGGAACGACCTCGGCCAGGCTCGTCGATCTGAAGCTGGCGCGGCAGGTGTTGAACGGCAGTCGCGTGGCTCGTGAGCAGTTCGCGGAGCGCATGAGGTGCATCCCCGCGTTCCTGACGGCGGCGAATGCCCGTTTCGGACGCCCGTTCGGCCCGGAGGACCTGGCGGATCTCAGCCAGGACGTTCTGATCACCGTCTGGCAGAAACTCGAGACATTCTCCGGGCAGGCGACACTAGAGACCTGGACCTGGCGCTTCTGCCAGTTCGAGTTCTCGAACCGCGCCCGCAAGCGATTCCGTCGCCGCGCGCTCGCGGGTCCCCCGATCGAGGAGATGAACGAGCTCGAGGGACCCGGGGAACCGGTGGCCGACGTGGAGTACGACGATCTGGAGCAAGGGCTGCAGGCCCTCGGCCCGCCGGCTGAGGAGATCATCCGCCTGAAGCACTACGACCACCTGACGTTCGACGAGATCGCCGAGCGCATCGGGATCTCGCCGAACACGGCGAAGACCCGCTACTATCGCGGCATGGCCTGGCTGCGGCGGCACCTCGATCGAGAGGTCACCGGAGAGCGCTCCTGATGGGCGAGCAGCACGAGATCGACATGGCGCGGCTCATCGCGTCTGAGCTCGAGCCGGACTCCCCGGTGGGCCGCGCGGCGCTGGAGGAGGAGGGCATCTCGCTCTCCGAGCTGGAGCAGCTGCGCGAGCTGGCGCGGCGCCTCGACGCCGCCGGGCAGGTTCGTGACGAGATCGCAGACGAGGCCAGGACCCTGGTGGACCCTCCCGGCGCGGATCGCATCGGCGCCACCCTCGCGGGCCTGGCGGGTGCGAGTGGAAGAGCACCTGCTTCCATGCGACGGCTGCCCACCTGGTTGCTCACCGCCGCCGCGCTGCTGCTCCTGCTGCCACTCGCCGTTCACCTGGCGACTCGACCCGACCCGGGGGGAGAGCAGCGCATGGGGGACGGTCCCGTGAGGATCTCCGCCGTGTCGGTCGAAGGCGGAGCGTACGGCCCGATCGAGTTCGCGGTCGAGGGCGCCCTGACCGGCGCCGAGCTCCATCTGCGGGTGTACGCGGTCGATGGCGAGGCTTCGGGAACCCTCCTCCACGAGTATCTTCTGGTCAGGGAGTCACCATGGTCGCAACCCGAAGCCCAGCGCGAGTGGCCCGATCGGGTGCAGGTGCAGCTCGTCGCGTCGATGTTGGGCCGGGAGCCCATCTCCTCACCTCGGCTCTCCTTGTCGCGACGCTGACGCACGACGCGCGGGCACAGCGGGACGAAGTGGCGCCGGCCGAGGACTGGGCGGCGCGGGTGGAGCGGGTGCTGGAGCCGGCTCGCCCCGATCCCGAGGAGGTCGTCGGGCTGTGCGAAGAGCTCGACACCGCGTCGAGCGAGGCCGCGTGGACGGCTCGGAACGCGCTGGTAGGCGCGATGTGGGGCCGCCTGCAATCCTACGAGGGCGACACCGAGGGGACGGTCCTGGTGGCCGACGTGCTCGTCCGCGCGTACCGGGGAAGCGCGTCGGAGATCTACCCGCAGGCCATCGCCATCCAGGCGCTGATCGGCGCCGGGCGCACTCTGGAGGCCATGGAGCGCCTGAACGAGGCACAGCGGGCCTTCGATGCCGCGACCCCCGCGGACAGGTCCGTGTACTGGGACTACCTCGTCCTCGCTCGCCAGCGTCTGTACAAGGAGCTGGGCCTGACCGACCTCCTCGGCCTATTGTTCCCGTCGCTGCGCGAGAAGGCCGATGAGCTGCGATTGGAGCTCGCGAGCGCGCCGAACGACGAGGAGCGCTCTCGCATCCGGGCGAGGCTCTCCGGCGTGCTCACCGCCCTTTCGAGCAGCGAGGTCGCCGCCAAGCGCTGGGCCTCGCTCGACGGATGGCTCGGGGAGTCGATCCGACGCGATGAGTTCACGGCGGCGGACCTGCCCCAGGCCATGGCTCGGGCGGGAGCCGCGGCGTTCGAGCGCGACCGCGACGACCTCGACGGGGTGCGCCGGGCGCGCGCCTGGCTCGAACGGGTCGTCGCCGACGAGGATGCCGAGGCGATCCTGCGATTCGACGCCCACCTGCGCCTCGCGCGGATCGCCCTGCATCGAGACGAACTCGGAGCCGCTGCCGAGGAGTTGGAGGCCACCTCGACGTCCGTGGAGCTGTCCGCGTACACGCGAGCCCACCGCTCGGTCTTCTCCCTGCGCTTGGCCCGGCGCACTGGCGACGGGGTCGACGCGGCCGGCGATCGCCTCCTCGAGGAGTGGGCAGGGCTCCTCGCCGAGTGGCGCCGGGCTCCGCTGCGGGACGGCGGCGTCGGGTTCCTGACCTACGACAACTCGCAGCGGATCCTGCACGAGGTCCTCACGCTTCGGAGCGAACGCGACGGCGCCGAGGCGGCCTTCGGGGAGCTGTACGCGGCCCAGGCGGCGGGCACCTTGACGAAGGCGCTGGCCGCAGCCGGGAGGGCGCCCGCGCCCCCCGTCGTCGCCTCCGATGAGCTGCTCTTGGCCTACGCCCCACTGCTCGACGGCGCGCATCTGTTCGCCGTGACCTCCGAGGGCGTGAACCACCTCCGGCTCGAGCTGCACGGCGTGGCCCTGACTGGCCTCGTCCGCGAGTTCACGGACCTCGTCCGCTGCTCACCCGCGGCCGACACGGACCGGCGGGGCCGCAGCGAGCGGCTCCAGTTCCTGTCCAGCCGGCTGCACGACTTGCTCCTCCCCGCCCCGGTCCGCGACCGTCTGGCCCGGTCGACCCGCCTGACGATCAACGGCGTCGATCTCCTGCACCACCTGTCGTTCGAGGTGCTCGGGAACGAACCCGAGACACGGCTCGGACTCACGCACGACGTCGCCCTCCTGCCGAGCCTCCCGTTCGAGTCGCAGCAGGTCGAGCGAGCCGACACGGGGAGCGCCTTCGAGCTCTGGTGCGGGGGCAGCGACCTGGAGCTGCCGGGGGACTGGCGTGAGTCGCTCGCCGCCGACTACGGGGAGGCGGCCGTGCATCGGGGAGCGTCGGCGACGCCCGCGGCCTTCGCGCGCAGCGACGCCCACGTCCTCCAGGTCTTCGGCCACGGGCGGGTGAACCTAGGCGACGAGCTCCTGATCGTCCTGGACCTCGACCAGGGTGAGATCGGCTACCTGGACTTCGCCCGCCTGGAGTCGCCGCCGACACTGGCGCTGCTGACCGCTTGTGGCTCGTGGCTCGGCCCCCAGCGCTACGGCGACAGCGGCTCGGGGCACCTCGCGTCCGCGCTGCTGCGGCGCGGCACGAGCGCCGTCGTTCTCGCTCGGGCCGACGTCGAGCCCATCGCGACGCTCGCCTGGAGCCGCGCGTTCCACCGCGCCCTCGTCGGCGGGGCGACACCGGCGCGGGCAGCCCGCGAGGCCCGTTTGATGCTGGACCGCAGCAAGCGCTTCGCCGATCCGTACTACCACTCGCTCCTGCACGTCGTGGGCGCGGGGCACCGCGCGCTGTTCGCGCCCTCGGCCAGCGAGGCGCCTGCGATCCGCGCCATCGAGAGCGAGGATCCCGCTCCATACTGGACCTGGATCCTCGCTGGTACTGGCGCGCTCGTGCTCACCGCGGTCGCCGCTCGGCGGTTCAGGGCCCCTTCGGCGTAGGCGGATTCGGGGGCGGCGGGTAGCCGCCGGTCGCATCCTTGTCGCCGTTCCCGATATCTCCGATCGTCAGGATCATCGGGCTGAAGAGGTCACGCAGGTACGTCTCGATCTCCGTTTGGTCTTCCTGGAACAGGGCGAATCGCGCGGTCGGGTACTTCTTGACGACCGTGTTGCCCTGCTTGACGAGGAAGCGCCCCTCTACGTACGTGACGTAGTTTTCGCCGAGGGCGGGCGTGACGGCGGGGCCCTCGAGCGGGAACGTGATCGAGTTCTGAGCGAACGGCACCACGGGCGCGAACACGGTCGCGAACGGCTTGATCGGCACCAGCTCCGGCGGCGCCCAGCCCGTGGTGGCGTTCGGGATCTGATTCCAGACCCGCACCTGCAGGTGCGTGACGTCCAAGGGGATCGTCCAGTGGTGGTAGGTGGCGGTGAAGTCCCAGACGACGTCGGTCCCCGCGTCGAGGTCCAGGTAGTCGATCTCCGGCACCTGATCCGTGTGCAGCTCGCTCTGGTTGTTGAAGACGAACTCGAGCGTTCCCGTGCTCCAGTCCGCCCAGGCCAGGTCTTGCTGGCTGTCCAGGTCCAGGTCCGCCACGAGAGGCCGCGCGTCGTTCGCCGTCGTCGGCGTGGCGCCGTTGCTGAACGTCCGGCTGCCCGAAAGGTCGAACGTCCCGTCCTGGTTCTCGAGGATGAGGAGCTCCGAGGCGTTCGTACTGGTCAAGGCCAGGTCGTCATCGCCGTCGGCGTCCAGGTCGCCGCTGTCCATCGCCACGACGACGTGCTGCGGCAGCGAGAAGGTCGAGAAGGTGCTCGTCGGGTCGACGACGGCGAGCTCGGTCCCGCCACCGCTCAGCGGGCGCGCCCACAGGACCCACTCGTCGGTGTCGGTGCGGAGCCTGGCGATCGCCCCGACGGCCTGCGGATACGCGTGGAACCCCAGCGACTGCCCGTTGATCCCGAAGAACTCGAGCCCGGCGCTGGTTACGACGGCGATCTCGGCGATGCCGTCCTGGTTCGTGTCGACGCGGATGGCGTCCCAGGCCGTTCCGAGGGTCTGCGGAGACACGAGGTTGAAGTGGACCAGCCCGGACGCCGTGTTCGGATCGGAGAGCAGGGCCACCAGACTCTGCCCGTTCGAACTGACGCCGAGGATGTCGTCACCGCCGACGCCGTCGAGGTTGGCGGAGCCGATCGAGGACAGGTCGGCCAGCGCGGGCGAGAGCATCGACGTCTCGCTCCACGTCACCAGCGGGATCTGGTGCCGGTAAGTGAACTCGATCACGTGCACTCCGACGTCATCCGCCAGCACGAGGACGGCGTCGTGGTCCGGATTGCGGAGGATGGCGAAGTCGTTGACCGAGCGGTGGTCGAGCAGGAAGCAGGACGAGCTCGTGGACACGTTCAGGCAGACGACGACATCGTCGCCCGCCTGGTAGACCACGTCCGGATCGAGGTTTCCGTCGAGGTCGCCGGAGGCGATCTCGGCGTAGAGGGTCCCGGGGGGGAGCCCGGGCAGGACCGCCTGAACCTGAAGCGTCCGAGGGTTCGCCGGGAAGGTCGTGAACTCGGCTGATGCTGGCCCCACGAGAACGGCGCCAACCGCGAGCGCGGAGATGGGTCGGAACATGTGAGTGTCGAGTGGATGCGTGCGGCCGGGACTCCTGCGGAGCCGCCGGCATCTCGAGTCGGTGGGCGGCGGGGCGCCGCCCGGGAGTGTTGGACGTTCGTGTCCCGACCCACTGAAGGAGTTTCGCCGTTGTACCTGACCTTTCAGGTTCCACGCGGATTTGTGCAACCCGGCGCACCGCCATGACGCGAACGGGGCCCCGAGCGCAGCGGGCGAGGTCGTGGAGTGGCCGTACCCGGGTCGGTAGTCGGTCGAGCCGGCTGCGTTTCGGGTATCCACGCGAAAGGCCGCGGCGGGTGCGGACCGCCGACGACCTCGGAGCCAGGTCCTCAGGACTGCGCCGAGGGCCCGGTGCGAGGAGGCGAGAACTCAGGGACGTCTCGGGAACACGAACCCATGGCGAAGACTCCGGCCCAGCGCGGGCCGATCGAACGCCTCGTTCCCCCCGGTTCCCTTTCACTCCAGCGAGGACACCTGATCATGAGAGTCCATTGCTACACCGCTGCGACAGTACTCCTGCCGAGCTTCGCGCCCGCCAGCCAGTCGCAGGCAACCCCCGAGGCCCCCATCCTCTGACGGGAGGTCGCCGGCGTCGTCGACCTCGGGACCCCGGCCGCCCCCGATCCCGTGTTCATGCGGCCCCACATGCCCGGGTGGCGCACCACGATCGACGGCCGGATCGGGATCCAGGTCGAGCACCCGTGGACCGACTGCGAGGACCCACAGCCGCGAATCGGCCTGATGATCGCGGAGGACCTCCAGCAGCCGCTGCTCACGAACGAGGTGACGAGCGCGAACCAGGGCACGCCGACGATGTACGACGCCGTGCTTCAGAACTGCTACGACAGCGCCGGGACCAGCTTCGTGGACTGGGACGGCGACGCGCTTTGGAAGACCACGCACGCCTGCCTCTGGGACGACGGCGACATCACGGCCGTCGACGGGCAGGACGTCTACCAGATCAAGGTCGTCGTCACGTCTCGAAGGAGTGCCTCCTGCGAGGGTGGAGCCGATCTCGACGGCATTCGCGTCACCACGACGCCGATCGAGGTCGTGGTCGCGAACCCGAAGACTCCGGCCGCCCATCTCGTCAACATCCAGCAGACCGGAGCGCAGACGATGAGCAGCGTCTGGGAGGGACCGGTCGCGGGCGGCGGCACGCAGCCCTTCGGCGGCTTCGGGTTCGAGCCCGCCATCGCCTACGACGGCCGCCTCCTGGTCCTGCGTATCAGCTCGAGCAACTGCACCTGGTATCACCCGGAGACGGGCTTGCCGCAGACGACGCCCGAGCGGATCGACATCGTCTATGCCTGGTCGGAGTTCGAGAACGATCCCGCCAACGCGGCGAACTGGAACGAGGTCTACCCGATCACGCTGGCGCCCTACGACTCGCGCATCAATGGAAGCGACCCGACGGAGGAGGCCGTGGGCTTCGCCCTCGAGCCCTTCCGTGACAGCAAGGGCAATCCGATCCTCGATCTGGGGGCGAGCGAGTTCGCTCACGACATCGGCGGCTCGTACCCGTGGATCGACCGCAAGGGTGACAACCTGTGGATGGAGACGATCAGGGAGCAGCTCGCGAGGCACGACGATCCCGGGGCCTACTACCTGCTGCACCTCAACGGGCTGGGCAAGTATCCCTATCGGGCGCAGATGGCGACGCTCGAGCCGGAGGGCCCGGGCGAGCCGCTCGATGTGCTGCGGCTCGCAGCCGAGGGCGACCAGGACGCGGTCGTACTGCACTATCTCGACCGCGGCGTCGACCCCGCGGCGTCCGACGCGATGGTGCCGGCTCTCGGCCGCGACGACGTCGAGCTGGCGACGCTGCTGCTCGACCGCGGCTTCCCGCTCGAGCGCGCGATCTCTGCGGCGAGCTACCCGCGGAGTGACGAGGCGTGGTGTCTCCTCCTCGACCGCGGCTACGCGTTCGACAAGCCTCCGATCGGTGCGGCGCAGTATCCGGGCGCGAGCACGAAGCTCGTGGAGAGCGGCGCCTACGGCAAGGATCACACCTTCCTGATCGGCGTGGTCCGGGCGGGCCGCATCGACCTCGTCGACCGCGTCATCGACGAGGTCCCGGGGCTCGACGGGAACGAACAGCAGCTCTACTCGCGGGGCGTGCGCATCGCGCTACAGGACGGGCAGCTCGCCTGCCTCGAGCGCCTCCTCGAGCGGGGGGGGGAAGCTGGAGCCCCGCCCGAAGTTCCGCACCGCGCTGGAGCTGGTCCTCGTCTCCGGCGACGTCCCGACGATCACCTACGTCCTCGACGCGGGTTACGACGTGACCGATCGGAACGCGGGGCGGAAGGCGCTCCAGACCGCGATCCTGGCCGACGCGCCGCCGGAGGTCGTCGCGCTCCTCCTCGACCGCGGTGCGCAGTGCCAGGAGCGGTACCACGCCTCGATCATCGCTCGGATGCCCACCCACGGCGAGGCGGTCGCCGCTCTGATCGCCGAGCGAGGCCTGTAGGCGGCCCTCGCCCGACGGTGGACAGCCGGCCACGGCACGGATTCGACGGATAGAACCCCACGGGCATTCTGAACGTGTTCAAATTGAACACGTTCAGAAATGGCCACCACCGACACAGCCCCCCGCACGCCCTATCGCGGCAAGACCACCAAGGCCGAGCGCACCCGCGCCCACATCCTGGAGACGGCGCTGAGCCTGTTCCGCGAGCACGGGTACGACGGCGCGACGATGCGGCGGATCGCCGAGGCGGCCGGCGTGTCCGCGGGGAGCGCCTACTACTACTTCCCGTCGAAGGAGCACCTGATCCAGGGCTTCTACGCGCGCAGCCACGTCGAGCACCTCGAGTTCGCGGACCCGATCCTCGACCGCGAGACCAAGTTCGAGGATCGTCTGCTCGGCGTCCTGCGCGCGAAGTTCGACACGGCGGCCCCGTACCACGCGTTCTCGGCGGGTCTGTTCAAGACGGCCGCGGACCCCGCGAGCCCGCTCAGTCCGTTCAGCCCGGAGTCGGCGCCGACCCGGCGGGATGCGACCGCGCTCTTCGCCCGCGTGCTCGACGGCACGCGGATCCGGCGGACCGGGGCGCTGTACGCCGAGCTGCCGAACCTGCTCTGGCTCTACCAGATGGGGCTGATCCTCTTCTGGGTCCACGACCGTTCGCCGGGCCAGGCGCGCAGTCACCGACTCGCCGAGCGGACGGTGCCGATCGTGTGTCGGCTGATCCGGCTCGGCGGGAATCCGCTGCTCGCCCCTCTCGTCCGATCCGTGCTGCGACTCCTGTCCGACCTGCGTTCGCTCGAAGCGCCGAACGGTGAGGTGAAGCCAGCGACGTCATGAAGCACCACGTGCTCCCAAGTCCCCCGCTGCTGTTCCCCGCGCTCCTCCTCGCCGTCGCGGTGGGGCTCGGGCTCCTGTGGTACGCCACGCTCGAGGGCTCGTTCGGAGTCGCGTTCCTCCTCGGCGTTCCCTTCACCGTCGGCTTCTTCTGCGGCTACTACGCCGTCGGTGAACAGGCCCTGGCCCTGTTCGGACTCGTGGGGGTGCTCCTCACGCTCGCAGCCGGCGCGGTGACGATATCCCTCGCGGGGGTCTTCTGCGCGGTCGTCGCGGGACTGGCCTTCCTCGTACCGGGGATCATCGGGATGGGGGTCGGTCACGCTCTCCGGGCGCGCTTGTGGTCGCGCCTCGAGCGCATGCCCGGCGCCGCGCTCGTGCTCATCGTCGCCCTCGGACTGCACCTCGAGGCTCGGTCGACGCCACGGTTCGAGCCCGAGGAGATCGTGACGACGCGCATCGTCGACGCCGATCGAGTCGCCGTCTGGAGCGCGCTGACGTTCTACGAGGACGTGCCGCTCGAACCGCCGCTGCTGGCGCGGATCGGCCTGCCGCACCCGGTCGGCACGGAGGGTGTTCCCGACGAGGTCGGCGCCCTCACGCGCTGCCGCTACACGAAGGGCTACCTCACGAAGCTCGTCACGGAGCTCCGGGAGGGGACGCTCCTGGCCTTCGACGTCGTCGAACAGGTCGACGTCGAGGACCGCTCGGTCGAGCTGCTCTCGGGCCGCTTCGCCCTCGAGGACGCGCCCGGCGGCGGGACGCGCGTCACGCTGACGACGAGGTACCGGCCCCTCCTTCCCGCGCGGTGGTACTGGCGCCCGTGGGAGCAACGCGTCTGCGGAGCCCTGCACCGGCACGTCCTCGACGGGATCGGGCTGCAGGCTTGCAGTCCCGAGGGGTCCGAGCGCCGGATCGATCCGTAGCGGCGCGGGCCGATTCGCTCCCGGTTCCTGACCGGTCGATCGGCCGGGACTCAGTTCGAGGGGCCTGGGCACCGCTCGTGTGCAGCTTCCCGCCGGCCCACGTGCTTTGCTGTCCGACGTACGGCGGGCGTCGTCAGAGGATCGCGACGATCACCGAACCGCTCGTGGCGCAGAAGATCCCCCCCACTCCGTCTCCTCTTCGGGGACTGCACGCCGAGACCCCAGAGATCGCGCCCGCGCACCCCGAGCCGCAGATGCGGATCGCGTGATACCGAGGCCGCCCGCAGCCCGCGCCGAAGCCGACGTCCCCAAAGCGGGCGCCGGCTCGTCACCGCCGTGCAAGCGAGCGCGTCACTGGCTCCATCGCCTGAGCTGCGGCGAGCTACCCTGCACGCGTGAATGAGCAGCAGCACGACCTCCTCGACCGCTTCGCCGATGCGGCGCGCGACCTCCTGGAGCGGGCGAACGATCGCATGGACGGTCTCTCGCGCGAGGTCGCGCATTTCCTGCGTGTCCACGCCGCGCAGGGCGTGATCGACAATGGTGGCTATCGGCTCTTCTTCGAGTCCGACTGGGACGATCGGCCGCCGTACCAGGTCTTCGTCGACGCCTACGCCGCGATGGGCTGTGAGAGCCAGTCGCACGACCTCGCGCGGGTGGCGGACACGTTCGGCTTCGCCGAACCCCACGCGAGCCCCAAACTCCGCAACGCTTTCATTGGTGAGCACTATGACGAGGACGAGGGGAGCGTGATCCTCTGGGGCGACGCGCTCTGCGGCGACGAATCCGTCTGGTCTGCGCTGCTCGCTTACGCCGAGCAGCACGCCGCGCAGTTCGACCCGAACTTGGACCCGAACTTGGATATCGACGGGTAGGCCGGGAGAGGGGCGCGCGGCGGATTCGGGGGTGGCCGCGCGCGCCTGTCACCGTCACGCCCCCATGCGCATGCGGCGCGGCGAAAGCCCACGCCGGATGATCGAGAGGTCCTTCTGCGCCCGCATCACGGCGTCGCTCGAAACGAGACGATCGGTGGCCGTCCACGGAGCCGCCAGACCGAGGCGAGCCCCGTCGCGTGGGTCGTTGTCCGAGCGTGCAGGTCGCGAGCGGCGACGTGGATTACAGTCCGCGGCCAACGACTCGCCCTATGGAACGCATGACTCACTTCTCCCGGCTTCGGGCCCTTGCTCTCGTCTTCGCTTCGGCGCTTCCGCTGCACGCCCAGCAGATCTGCGACGCGTCCCTCTACGAGGAGATGGCATGGCGCTGCATCGGTCCTTTCCGAGGTGGGCGGTGCACCACCGTCGCGGGCGTCGCGCAGCAGCCGTTCACGTTCTACTTCGGCTCGTGCGGCGGGGGCGTCTGGAAGACGACCGACGGCGGCATTCGCTGGGACAACGTCACCGACGGCTTCGTCAACACCGGCTCGGTCGGTGCGGTCTCCGTCGCGCCCTCCGACCCGAACGTCGTCTACATCGGCATGGGTGAAGCGCAGGTGCGCGGCGTCACGACCTCGCACGGGGACGGCGTGTATCGCTCGACCGACGCCGGCAAGACCTGGGAGCACTGCGGCCTCGAGGCGACGCGGCACATCTCCTCGATCCAGATCGACCCGCGCGATCCCGACCGCGTCTTCGTCGCAGCGCAGGGCATGGCGTGGATGCCGACTCCCGAGCGTGGCGTCTACCTCTCCGAGGACGGCGGCAGCACCTGGGAGCACGTGCTGCACGTCGGCGACAGCGCGGGCTGCAGCTCGCTGAGCATGGATCCGACCAATCCGCGCATCCTCTACGCCGGCTTCTGGGACCACCAGCGCACACCCTGGCAGGTGCGCAGCGGCGGCGAGGGCAGCGGCATCTGGAAGACCACCAACTCCGGCGAGGACTGGCAGGAGTTGACCGAGGGGCTCCCCGAGCTGATGGGCAAGGTCGGGGTCAGCGTCTCCCCCGCCGACCCGATGCGCGTCTGGGCGATCGTCGAGGCCGACGAGGGCGGACTGTTCCGCTCCGACGACGGCGGCGAGAGCTGGCGGCGCACCAACTCCGACCGCGTGCTGCGCGCGCGGGCCTGGTACTACACCCGCGTCTTCGCCGACCCTGTCGACGAGAACCGGGTGTACGTCGCCAACGCACCGCTGATGAGGTCCATAGACGGCGGGAAGACCTTCGAGCTGATCGGCACGCCGCACGGCGACAACCACGCGCTCTGGATCAACCCGAACGACAACGACGTCCTGATCAACGGCAACGACGGCGGCGCCAACGTGTCGTTCAACGGCGGCGAGAGCTGGTCGACGCAGGCGAACCAGCCGACCGCCCAGTTCTACCGCGTGATCACCGACGCCCGCTTCCCCTACCACGTCTACGGCGGTCAGCAGGACAACAGCACGGTCTGCATCGCCAGCCGCACCCGACGCGGCGGCATCGGTGAGCGGGACTGGTACCGGGTCGCCGGTGGCGAGAGCGCCTTCCTGGCGTTCGACCCCGCGGATCCGCGCCTCGTGTACGGCGGTGTCTACCAGGGGATCGTCAGCGAGCTCGATATCGAAACCGGGGAGTCGCGCAGCGTGATGGCCTACCCCGAGCTGGGCCTCGGCATGCAGCCGCGCGACCAGAAGTACCGGTTCAACTGGAACGCGCCGCTGGTCGCCTCACCGCAGGACCCGAGCCTCCTCTACCACGCGGCCCAGGTGGTGCTCCGCTCGAACGACCGCGGCGTGACCTGGACCGAGATCTCACCCGACCTGACGCGCAACGAGATCGAGCGACAGGGGCCCGGCGGAGCGCCGATCACCAACGAGGGCGCCGGCGGCGAGATCTACAACACGATCAGCTACCTGGCCTGCTCGCCCCACGAGGCGGGCACGCTCTGGGCCGGAAGCGACGACGGCCTCGTGCACGTGACCCTCGACGGCGGGACGTCCTGGCAGAACGTCACCCCGCCGGCGATCGGGGAAGCCCTGATCAACTGCATCGACGTCTCGCCCCACGACCCGGCGAAGGCCTGGCTCGCGGTGACGCGCTACAAGTGGGGAGACGACACGCCGCACGTGTTCGTGACCGAGGACCACGGCCAGTCCTGGAAGCGCCGGGCGGAGGGCATCCCCGACGGCGCGTTCGTGCGGGCGGTGCGCGAGGACCCGGTCCGGGAAGGGCTGGTCTACGCCGGCACGGAGTTCGGCGCTTTCGTCTCGTTCGACGGCGGGCGGCGCTGGCAGTCTCTGCAGCAGAACCTGCCCACCGTCCCGATCACAGATCTGACGATCCGTGACGGCGACCTCGTCGCCGCGACGCAGGGGCGCGCGTTCTGGATCCTCGACGACCTCGGCCCCCTGCGGACGCTGGACGCCGAGATCGCGCACGCGGACCTGCACCTCTTCGCGCCACGCGCTGCGATCCGCATGGGCGGCGGGGGCTGGCGCTCGGCGCCGCGGGGCGTGGGCCAGAATCCGCCGCCCGGCGGTGTGTTCCACTACGTCGTCGGCGAAGAGCTCGACACCTCCGGGGGACTGACGCTGACCGTCTGCGACCCCGAGGGCGACGTCGTGCGCGAGTTCTCGAGCGCGGACGGCGAGGGGGCCGCGCGGCTGTCGAGCGAACCGGGATTGCGCCGTTTCGTCTGGGACGCGACCACGGAGCCCGTCGCGAAGGTGCCGGGCCAGTTCCTGTACGGCGGCGATGGGACCTACCACGTCGAACCCGGCACCTACACGGTGAAGCTCACGTGCGGGGAGACCACTCTCACCCAAGAACTCGAGCTCCTCGAAGACCCCCGCCTGGAGGCTCTCGACTACACCGAGCAGCAGGACCTCATGTCGAAGCTGTCCGCGATGGTCGACGTCATGCACCAGAGCGTCGTCGCGCTGGAGGCCGTCCGCGAGCAGATCGAAGCGCAGCGTCCAGGCTGGGACGATGAAGCCCTGGTGGAGAGCGCCGAAGAGCTGGCCGAGGCGATGAAGGCCTGGGAGAGCGAGATCGTCCAGCGCGACCAGAAGACGTTCCAGGACGTCATCAACTTCCCGAACCGCCTCAGCGCCAACGTGCTCAACCTGCTGGGGCAGATGGATGGCTCGGGCCCGATCGTCAACCACGGCGTGAGGGAGCGCTTCGCGGATCTGCAGGAGGCCTGGCAGACGCTCGAGGCCGACTACCGCGAGCTGACCGGGCCGCGGCTGGACGAATTGAACGCCGCGATCAAGCAGGCGGACATCCCCGCCATTCGGGTCGAGAAGAAGGACGAGTGACCAGTCTTCGTGCTCTGGGAGCGTGACGTCGGTCACCGGCGTCACGCCTCGCCGTGCACGATGGCGATTGCTGCGCCCAGGACGGGCGGCGCGGACCGGCGCGTCTACTTCGGCTCGACCGTGAGCGTCACGCCGACCGACTCGCCGTCCGTGATCGTCACCGGGAACTCCTTCGTGACGACGCGCGGTCCGGAGACCGTGAGCACGTAGTCACCCGGGGCGAATCGCTGGACGGAGTAGATCTCCTCGGCGCAGGGCGCGTACTCGGCCGCATCGATCGTCGGCTTGCCGCGCCAGCCCCACTCGACGAGCTCGCGGCGCGTCGGGCGGTCCGGGCGGTGGATGGTGACGCGGGCGAGCCACGCGCCTTCGGACGCGGTCGGCTCGCCCCGGATCCACATGCCGTCCGCGGCGTGGCGGCTCGTCTCGCGCGCGGCGTCGGCCGCCACCACGCGCCCGGCGACGTCGATCAGCGCGTTCAGGTGCGGGCCCGACTCGAGCGACGGGCGCGCGATGGCCGACGCTCCGGCGACGACCTCGACCTCCATCCGCTCGGCGACGTACGGGGTCACGGACGGGGAGCCCACGCCACACCCGACGTAATGCGCCCCATCCATCTCGACGAGGTAGCGTCCGGCCGGCAGCTCGAGCGACCTCTGCACCACCTCGAAATCGAATCCCCGCGCGACCGTGAACCGGATCCCCGTCTCGGGTCCGGCGAGCCAGCGCGAGTCGTACGGCCTCCACTCGTCCACGGGTTCCCCGGCGACGACGAAGCGCAACCTTCCGGTCGCCCGCACGCCGGGGAGCTGGAGCGTGACGTCGAGGGGCCCCGAGCCTTCGCCGATGGGCATGTGCACGATGCGCTCGGCGATGGCGTTGGGCGGAGTGCGGACGAGAACGCCGACCTCGTGGCCGGCGGGCGCGCGGAGGCCGAGGACGTGAGGTACGCCGGCGCTGGCGCGCTCGAGGGGCAGTTCTCGGTCCTCGGTCAGGTCACGGACGAAGAGGACCGAATCGGTGATCGTGGCGCCGTAGCTCGCGGCGTGCACGTCGCCGTCGTCCGGCGCAGCGGGGCGGACCGGCGCCGGAGCGCCGTCGGCGTCGACGATCAGGTCGAACTGGCCGCGCGTCGGCGCTTCGGCCTCGGCAGCGCAGGCGGCGAGCGTGCACAGCGCGAGCGTGCGAGCGAGCATCGCCCGAGTGTACGGAAGAGCGGTGGAGGAGGATCCTCCGCGCGACGAGGCCGGGCCGAGCTGAACCGCCGTACGCGCTAGACCATCGAACCCAGGCCGGTGAAGACGAACCCGATCAAGATCCAGATCGGGAGCACGAAGACGAAGAAGCCTGCAATCGTGAAGTAGCTGGGAACCACGAGGGCGAGGATCAGCACGCCCCAGAAGAAGACGAGCCCGGGAATGGCGTGCATCTCGAGGGGCGCGCTCAGGTAGAGCGAGAGGGTCTCGAGGAAGGGCTCGTCGGGGTGATTCCACAGAACGACGAGTGAGAGGATGGCGAGGAACACCGTTGCGACCACGAGCCGAACGAGAGCGCCCATCCCAGCTCTCGCCGGGCCGACACTCTCGGGCTGCCCCGGTCGGACGGCTCGTCGATCAGTGGCCAGCGTCCCGACGCCCTCCGCACCGAAGCCCCGCGGCGGCACCGCCGTCGGTAGCCCGCTTCGGCACAGGCGTGCGATTCGGGTGGTTAGATCACCTCGTCTGCTGTGCCGCATACGTCGTACTGCCCTTTCGCCTGACGCCCGTGGAGCGCCGCTCGCGAACCCATAGGCGGTTCGAATGGTAGTCCACGTCGCCAGGCAAGGATTCTGTGCCCTCCATGGCGGCGATCCAAGCCGATGCCATCGACGTGCCGAGCGCCCAAGCGAACAACGCATCTTCCCTGTCCGAGGTGTCGCGGCGTCGGCAGCGGATCGCGACGATCACGGATCCGCTCGTGGTGGCGTTGACCCCCTGACGAGACCGGATGAGTCTGGCCCGCCGCGCCCGCGCGGTGAAATACTATCGCCACGGCGTCAGCACAGTCGGCCACACGATGAAGACGAGAGCAGAGAAACACCTCGCGAGGCTACGGCGGGAGGACAAAGTGCACCACCTCCAGGCTGCGCTGCTCGCCCAATTGACGGACCCGCAGGACCTCGATCTGCGCATGACGCTCGTCGGGGCGATGCAGCACGCGGGCTGGAAAGAACGTCAGGTCCGACCGTACCTGGATGAATGGAACGTCGACGTCGAGTCCTGCTCCGGCGTGGGATGGAGCGGCTTCTGACGGGATTCCAGGGCGACCAGCTCGTGACGGCGGCGCTACTGTTCTTTTCCGCAGAGGACATTCTCCAGACCGCGCGGGAGTACTTCCCTCACCTCATCCACGCGAGAGCGAACGATGGCGGCGGAGTTCGAATCTCCGTCACTCGCGCGCACGAGTGGCACCGTGTCGGAACGGACGGCAACTTCGCGGATCGCTGTCTCGAGATCCTCTGGACTCCAGGATCGAAGACGGTGGACGGGAGCAGCTTCGCCAAGACGATCACGGGAGACGGTCCGACACCACTGCTCTACGGCCGATGCCTCCACTCCTCGTGGTCGAGGACGTCCCTACCGGGGTTCCGCAACTTCGTGAGAGGCGAGCACGAGGATCTCGGTCCGCACGAAACGGCCGAAGCGAGCGTCAAGGCACTCCCTGACTGGGCGCGGTAAGTCCCGCCTGGGGCGAGGCGGCTTGGACGCGCGAGGCACCGGAAGCGGGAACGTCGAGATCACTTCCCTCGAACCCTCAGGACCTGACGGCGACGCACCTCGCGCCACGCGTCGAAGGCGTCGTCGAATTCGCCGAGCTGGAGGCTCCAGAACGCGGTCCAGCGATTCGCGCTCCACACGGGGTCGCGCGTGAGCGCGCGGATCGCGTCGTAGGCGCGCGCGAGGTCGGGGTTCTTGATCCGGTTCTCGTTCGTCTCGAGGCTCTCCACGTAGCCGGGGGGCGGGCTCCGGCTCAGGTGTCCGACCCGCCAGTGCCGGCCGTACGGGTTGAGCTTCGGGGAGTACAGCCACGTTCCGTCGGCGCTGCGCAGGGGAATGCGTGCGATCAGCGGATCGCCAAGGCCCATGACGTCCAGGATGTGGAGCTCGGGATCGACGAAGAACCCGAGCATCCCGACCTGTGCCTGGACCTGGACGCGCTCGCCCTCTTCGAGATTCCTCTGTGCGAGCAGGGCGGGCGGGTACGGGTCGCCGTCGGCCATACGACCCCAGCCGGGATATCCCCCAGAGACGAGGCCCGTGTAGGCGTAGTAGATCGCGCGCTCGTCCGTGATGCCCGCGGGGTCGACGGCGTCGAGGGATGCGATGGCGTCCGGCCGGGGGCGCCAGGGGCTGCGCGGAGTCACGGTTCCGAGGATCGCGACGACGACCGCCGCCGCCGCGAGCGTGCGGTGTCCCGGCGTGCTGCGGATCAGCAGGGCGACGCAGGCGATGAAGGACGTCGTGAGGAAGCGTCCGCCCATGAAGTCGCCGCCGACGCTGACGACGTAGGCGAGGTGCAGGGCGACAGCCACGACGACGACCGATTCGCGCCGTCGCCAGCGTCCGGGGCGCGGCCCGAAGGCGAGCGCCGCCAAAGCCACGACCGCGAGCGTGAGCGGATCCCAACGCAGCGAGTTCCCCAGGTAGTCCAGGCCCTGGTCCACGCGCTCCGAGCGAGGGATCCCGCCGCTCAGCTTTGCGATCGCCGTGTTCGGGACCCACGTACCGTAGTACACGGCGGAGAACGCCTCCCACGCGAAGGCCGGGATCCACGCGACGCTCATCCTCGCCAGCGAACGAAGGCTCGGCCGCTCGAGCCAGACGGCGACGCACAGGACACCCGTCAGCAGGAGCGCGTCCGGACGGGTCAAGAAGGCGACCGTCGTCGCGGCGGCGACTCGAACGGCGCGCGACTCGGGCTCTCCCGGCGCCAGGTACGCCGCCACCGCGAGCAGGACGGCGACGTGCAGCAGCGGGTTCTCGAGCCCCGAGGTCGAGTACTCGAGGAACGCCTTCGAGCCCGCGAGCGCGAGGATGGCGACGGCGGCGACCCCGGTGCTCGACGCGCCCCGCAGCAGGAGCGCGACGGCGAGCGCCGTCGTGAGGAAGCCCGCGCCGATCGCGACGCCGTAGACGTGGTCCGTCAGCGCGTAGGGCGCCGACAGCATCAGGAGCCACAGGGGATTCGTGAACGCCTGAACCCGCTCGTCCACGTTCCACACGAGTCCACGCCCGTGCACGAAGTGGTCCATGCAGCGGAACGTGATGAAGGCGTCGTCGGCGAGCCAGGCGGTCCACACGAGCCCCGCGGCGAAGAGCGCGAGCGCGCCGACGAGAGCGGCGCGGACGCCGGATATGCGCGAAGGAAACGGCAAGGCCGGGCACTCTCGCGCCCGCGCCCGTCGGGGCGCAAGGCCTATTCCTCGCCGAATCTCTCGATGAAAGCGTCGCCGCGCTCCGCGTCGTACCAGAGCGCCGAGCTCTCCGAACCGCCGGAGTAGCCGAGCTCGGCCAGCGCTTCGTCGATCGCTGCGTTGATGCGGTACTCGCCCTTGAGTCCCTCCGGATCGCCCGACGCGAGCCAGTCGATGAGCCGACGCCGCATCGTGCGCGCGCGCTCGAGGTTCTCGGCGACGACGTCGACGACTCCGGAACGGTCCCGCTCGCGATCGAAGAGCTCGACCTCGCCGGGACGCCAGACGTGCGTCCCCGCGTCGTTCTCTTCCTCGAGCAGGTGCAGGACGAGGAGCCAGCGACCGTCGTCGATCGACGCGGACCGGCCGTGGTAGCCCAGCGCGAAGCGTGGGTACGAGGGAACGTCCTCCGCCAGCGCGTCCCTCAGGTCACGACCCGGGAAGTCGGGCTCGTCGAGACCCGCGAGCCCGAGGATCGTCCGTCCGATGTCGCGCTGGCGGACCGGCGTCTCCACGCGTCGCCCGGGCGCTCCCGGCCAGGCGACGATCAGGGGCACCTGCGTCGTCGCGGGGAAGACGCCCGCGTGGTTCCACCAGATGCCGTGCTCGCCGAACGACTCTCCGTGGTCCGAGGTGAAGGCCGTGATGCCCTCCTGCACGCGCGGCCGGGCGAGGAGCGGGTCGAGAACGTGGTCGACGTACTCGACCATGTTGCGGTAGCTGTTCCAGGTCTTTGCAGGGTGCCGCTGGAGCCGAATCGTCTCGGGCGCGTCTCGGGTCTCGACCGGAGGCGCCGACACGGCGAGCTCTCGGCCGCGGAAGGAAGAAGGCGCGACGTAGGGCGCGTGGGCGTCGAAGAGATGCACCCACAGGAAGAGCGGCACTCCCTCGGCCGCATCGAGCTGCGCCAGCGCGCGTTCGACCGTGATCGCTCCTTCGCGAACCTCGGTCGACTCACCGGTGAAAGCGTCGAAGTCGAGTCCCGTTGGCGCGATCGGGCCGTCGTACACGTCGAAGCCCTGCGCGAGCCCGCTCGTCTCGTCACCCAGGTGGAACGCACTGAAGGCAGCGGCGGTGCGCCATCCGCGCGCCGCGAAGAGCTCGGCCAGCGTCTGCGCCTCGACCGAGAGCGGATCGCGGTTCGTGACGATCTGCGTGTCCCGCGGATGCAGGCCCGTCATGAGCGCGATGTGCGATGGGTTCGTCGAGTTCGAGGTCGACGTCGCGTCCAGGAAGACGACGCCACGTCCCGCGAGGGCGTCCAGGGCGGGCGTCCGGACGGCCCCTTCCGCCGCGGCTCCGATCAGCTCGCCGCGGTGCGTGTCCGAGGTGACGAGCAGGACGGTGCGGGGACTCTCGACGGGCGTACCCACGATCGCACCCGGATTGGTGACGAAGCCGATCGCGCCCTCCGGGCCCCCCTCGAGCGAGATGCGGACCTGGTCCGGCGCCCGAGCGGAGAGCGTCGTTCGGAACGTGCGCCAGGCGAAGCCCTCCTCAGCGCCGAGCGGGAGGCGTTCGGGCCGGGCGCCGAGCCCCTCGAGTACGAGCTGCGCTCCACCGAGAGCCTCGTTCGTACCGACGCGGTAGGTGAGCTCGAAGGTCGAGCCGGCCGGCGCGTCGACGCTGAGCCCCACCGGGTGCTCGGCGTCGAGCGCGACGCCGTGGCGGCCATCCTGCTCGACGCGAAGGAGTCCGCGCCCGTCGTGGGGGGTCGGCAGGTGATGGAGGCGCGGCTGTCGCGAGAACTCGAGAGTGCGGAGGACGCACTGCGAGGTGAGGCCGAGCGTGCCGACCACGACGCGGTCGATCCGCCCTTCGAGGCGGCGCACCCGGTCGAGCTCGAACGTGACCTGTTCGGGGCCGGCGCCGCCCTGCACCGACTCGACCGTCGAGTAGGCACGAATCCGTTCCTTCGTCTCGAACGCGAGGCGGATGCCCTCGGACTCTCCCTCGGAGACGTCGAGGGAGAGGGAGACGCGGTGGAGATCGCTCGCGAGCAGATCGACGGGCAGCGCGGCGAGCCGCGCGCCCTCGCCCTGGATCACGACGCCCGGCGATTCATCCGCGGTCCGGGTCACCTGCTCGTCGACCTTCCCGCCGCCGGGGACGACTCGCCAGCTCGCATCGAATGCGCGCCCGTCGAAACGAGCGATCGTCTCGTCGAGTGTCGACGGCGGAGGACCCAGAGGGATCCAGTGCCCGCGGACCCAGCGAGCACCGGAGAACTCGGGAGAGTCCTCGGCTCCGCACGACAGCGCGAGCGCTGCGGTGAAGGCCAGGATCGAACGCGAGAACAGCGCGGGCGGGAGACGCATCGGAGAACGCCGCCGAGTGTGGACGCGGCCGACGCGCCGACACTAGCCGGGCGTCCGTCGCCGCGCGACGGAGATCTTGCGCGGCTCGACGGGGCCGGTCCGACGTCGAGACAGCCCTCGTCGGGGGCCGTCTCTCGGACGACTCCAAATGGGGCCACGGACGACCGCTGTCCAAAACCGCGCTCCCGGCCCGTGACCGTGGCCGCGCGCTGGGATCCACTTGGCTGTCATGCCTACCCTCGGTCGCTCGATCCCGCTCCTCGCGCTCGCCGTTGCCGCTCCTGCCGTCGCCGGCGAGATCATCGTCGACCCGAACGGGTTCGGGGACACGACGGACCTCTCCACGGCGGTCGCGCTCGCCCAGGAGGGGGACCTGATCCTCGTCCGCCCGGGCGTCTACGCCGAGGAGGTCGTCCTCGACGGAAAGTCGGTCACGATCGTCGCCCAGCTCCCCGACACGGTGCGCATCGACGGCCACCTCGTCGTCCGCTCGCTCGCCTCGTCCCAGACGGTGTCGTTCCACGGGCTGCGCGTCGTCGGCGTGACCGACGACCTCCTCGAGACGCAGCGTGCGGCGCTCGAGATCGACGACGCGGCGGGCCAGGTGCGGATCGCGGACTGCGCGTTCCTCGGCGCCGACGCGTCGGCGTTCGCCTTCGACCCGGTCGGGGGGCCGGGCGCAAGGGCCGAGAACGCGGACCGGATCGTCGCGCGTCGGACCCGGTTCGAGGGGGGGTACGGCGTCGACACTCCGGTCCTCGGCTGCACGGGCGGCGACGGCGGGGCCGGGCTGGACCTCGTCGACTCGCGGGCCGCGCTGTGGGGCTGCGAGCTCCATGGCGGCGACGGCATGACGTGCACGTTCGACTTCGGCGCCGGGCCAGGACACGGCGGGACGGGCCTCGTCTGCGCGCGCTCGGACGCGTTCGTCTCGGGCTGCGAGGTTCGTGGCGGACGCGGGGGAGACAACGACGACGTGATCCCGCTCCCCGCTGGCGACGGAGGAGACGGCGTCTCGACGGGGTCGCTGTCCCGCCTGTTCGTCGTCGAGACGAGCGTCCGGGGCGGCTTCGGAGGCTCCTCGTTCCTCGGACCGGACGGAGCGCCGGGTCAGTCGTTCGTCGGAGGCGGCGCGGTGCGAATGCTCGGCGGACGCAGCGAGGACCACGACGCCCCCGTGTTCGTCCGCGCCCAGAGCCTGCACCCGCTGTTCATCCGCGGTGAGCCCGGCGCCGAGGTCACGCTCTACCTCGCGCAGCGTGCGCCGTTCTTCTTCGACGTCGCCGAACAGGGCGCCGTCGGGGGCCTCTTCAACGCCGGCCCGGTCCCCGCTGCGCCCATCCCGCTCGGCACGATCCCGGCGACCGGCGAGCTGTTCACGGACCTCGGGATCCCGGACCTCCCGCCGACGGCGACGACGGTGGCGCTCGACTTCGTCATCGTCACGCGGAACGGTCCGATGGAGACCGTCTACGGCGCTCCGCTGCGCGTGATCGCGATCCAGTGCGACACTCTCCAGCCGGACTGCGACGCGAGCGGGCGGAGCGATCTGTGCGAGCTCCTGGAGGGCGCCGAGGACTGCGACGGGAACGGCATCCCCGACGCCTGCCAGCCGGACTGCAACGCGAACGGGGTCGCGGACTCGTGCGACATCGCGAGCGGGACGAGCCCTGACGCGAACGGCGATGGGATCCCCGACGAGTGCCAGGGGATCGACGTGACCTGGTACGTCGACGACTCGGCGGCGCCGGGGGGCGACGGGTCGTTCGCGCAGCCCTTCGACACGCTCGCGGACGCGTTCGGCGCGGCGCTCACGGGCGACGACATCGTGCTCTTCGACGGCGTCTATCGCGGGCCCGCGAACCGGGATCTCGCCTTCGAGGATCGCGAGATCGATGTTCGATCGATGAACGGTCCCTCCGCGTGCACGATCGACCTCGAGGCGAGCGGGCGCGCCTTCTACATGAACGGTTCGGCTTCGTCTCCCGAGATCAGCTTCGAGGGGCTCACGATCGTGCGCGGGTCCGCACCGATCTCGCCGGGGCTCGGGAGGGGCGGCGCGATCCACGCGAGCCGCGCGTCCCTCACCGTCCGCGACTGTGTCTTCGACGACTGCGACGGGGCCGACGGGGGCGCGATCTACGTCGTCGACGGAGGGGCGCCCGCGCGCATCGAGCGATGCACGTTCCGGAACAACCGGGGGCCAGGAGGAGGCGCCATCATGATCGACTTCATGGACGGCGAGTTCGACGACTGCCTGTTCGTCGGCAACGAGTCGACCGGGGCGGGAGGCGCCATGACGCTCCTCGGGACGCCGAGCCACTCCGTGCGCGTCGGACGCTGTACGTTCCTCGACAACACCGCGTCGGTCTACGGCGGGGCGCTCAACGCGAGCGGCTTCGGAGCCGGCGTCGCCGTGTCGGCGGACCAGTGCCTGTTCGCGGGCAACTCGGCGCCCAGCGGCGGCGCGATCTCTGGCGCCGGCGCGAGCTACGACATCACCCAGTGCACGCTCGTCGGCAACTCCGCCTCCGTGTCCGGCGGCGCGCTGCGCCTCGACTTCGGCCTGGACGCTGCGATCGCGAACTCGATCGTGCGCGGGAACACGGCGCCCGCCGGGGCGCAGATCGCGGTCCACTCGTCGCTCTCCACCGTGTCCATGCACTGGACGAACCTGGAGGGCGGTACCGCGGGCGTCGAGCTCACCGGGGGAGGCACGATCCTGTCCGCGTCGAACCTCATCGACGCCGACCCGCTCTTCGTCGACCCGGCCGGTCCGGACGGCGACCCCGCGACGGTCCTCGACAACGACTACCGCCTCGGCGCTGGCTCGCCCTCGGTCGATGCGGGCGACAACGGCCGCATCGCAGCCGATCTCCTCGACCTCGACGGCGACGGGGATCGAGCCGATGAGGTGCCGTTCGACCTCGACGGAAACCCGCGCCGGGTGGACGACCCGAACGTGCCGGACACCGGATCGGGCGCGCCGCCGATCACCGACCACGGACCGTACGAGCGCTGATCCGCGCGATCCGTGGCCCGGCCGCTCCTTCAGTCACCGCGGCGCTCGTCGCGGCCTGCGCCAGTGCCGACGTATCCCGAGCGAGCGCCGGCTCGCCACCGTGCTACGGCTGAGCGCTGGCCTTCTCAACCCGGTTGTCCGCCGCGTCGGCGGCATGCGCGACGTCGACTAAGGCGTGAACGTGATCTCCAGCGCGTCCGTGAAGTTCGACGTCGGGCCGAAGGCACCTGTATCGCGATGCCACACCTGGAAGTTCCAGCTCTCACCCGCGGCGATGGCGACCGTTCCGGTGGGCTGGGGCGTCTGCGTGAGATCGAGCACGAGCGAGAACGTTCCGTCCGGTCCGGACGGGAGGATCTGCTCGGGGCCTACGTAGCGTCCGATCGCGCCGCCGAGGCAGACGTTCCCTTCGCTGTTGCCGGGGTTCGCGACGAAGCCTCGCGTCTCGCTCGTGAGGAAGAAACCGAAGACGTTCGGCGGAAGACCGGACGCTGCCAGCGTGACGTCGTTGTCCGCGACGGCGGCGCTGCCGGTCGCCGAGACCTCGCCCGTCCCACCGGTCGAGTTCGGGTTCGCGTTGCAGTAGCTCTCCCCGAGCGTTCCGTCGCGATCGAGTCGGAAGTACGCCTCGAACAGAAAGCCCATGGTTTCGACCGTCGCCACGAAGTAGATCGTGCCGTCGGGCGCGTGCGAGAGCGCCTTGCCCTCGGCGAAGCTCACGATCGTCGCCTCCGGGTCGATCGTTCCGTCTCCGTCCCAGTCGACCGCATCGCCTGCGCGGAGCAGGATCTCGTTCTCGAAGAAGAGCGCCTGGCGGTTGGGACCTTGCGCGTCCTCGACGGACCACAGGAACGCGAGTTCGCCGTTCTCGTTCAGCGAAGCACCCTGGATCCAGCCGCGGAGCGTCTCGCCGTCGAGCACGTCGCCCTCCCGCGCCCAGATGACGCCGTTGCGGACGATGACATGGTCCGACACTCCGGGCCCGAGGGTGTCGCACGTGAACGTGTACTCCCCGGACTCCGCGATCCCCACGTAGCCGAAGTCGTCCCACGCGTCCCCCACACCCCCGACCGAGGGTGGAATCAGAACCGACTCCTGGACGAGGACACCGTCGAGGAGGAGGCCCGCGCCGTCGATGGCGATGACGCCGTCCTTGACCACCCACACGTCGAGGTCGAGCACGGCGATGTGATGCGTCCCGTATGCCGAGAACCCGAA
>JBCDGE010000108.1:0-25261 GCA_038757895.1 Planctomycetota bacterium
CGGGCCGTCGCCGCTGGAGCCCGAGATCGCGACGCTCTCCGAGGTCGGGATCGACGTCACGGTGAACGCGGCGGGCGAGGCGCTCGTCCGCGCGGTGGAGTCGGTCCTCGGCGTCCGGGTGGAGCCCGGGGAGGCGACGTCGGCCGAGGGGGACACGGCGGCGACGCTCGGCGCGCGCTACGGCGATCCCTCGTTCGTCCACCGCGAGGTGCGAAGGCGACGCAAGAGCTGAGGCGGGCGGGCCGCGCGGGCCAGCGCAGCGGGATACGGTTGCTCGATCCCCCTGCGCACGATGACGTCCCCCTCCAGAGGCCCCACGAGCGGCCGCCCGAGCCTCCACGCCCTCCTCGTCGCCGCACTGCTCGCTGGCGCGTGCGGCGGGCAGGTGCCCGGAGACGACGCCCCCGACCCGCCGGTGGGTGACGGCGGGATCGGCCCGCTCGTCAGTCGCGCGTCACTCGATGCGGTCGACCTCGGCCCCCAGCAGGACGAGATCGTCGACCTCGATCCGCGCCTCGTGCACGAGATCGTGGCGGACGTGTTCGCTCGCTATGCGGCGCTCGTGGCGCCGTCGGGTGCGCGCATCCACGTGCTCGCACAGACTGGAGTCCCGGACGCGAAGATCCGCAGAGCACGGGAGGTGCTCCGGCTCCACCTGACGGACCGCGCTGGCTCGGACGCGGGCGCGAGCAAGGCGGACGTGGCGAACCTCGCCGCGTCGCGGTGCGGCACGCTCGCGCTGTTCACGGACAGCGGGTCGTACGACCCGACCGAGGCACGGGTCGCCCGCTTCGACTCCGACTTCGGAACGGCGTACGTCCCTCTCTTCGCGGACCGTGTCGTCGTCGAGGGAACCGCCGACTACGTTGCGCCGAGCCCCGCGTGGGATCAGACGTTCGGGGCGACGGCGGTGCTCGTCCACCGTCACGGGCTCGTGCCGCTCCGGCCGACCTGGGAGACCCGACTGCGTGCCGCCCTGGCGAGCGCGCTCACGGACGGAACGTACCTGCCCTTCGGCCCCCATCCGTACAGGACGGTCGAGGAGGCCTACCTGGGCGCGCTGCTCGAGTCGCACGCGGGCGTGTGGGCCCATGATCCCTCCGGCGACGGGTCGGCACAGTTCGGTGTCTACGCGTTCGGGAGCCGCCCCGCGCTCGCGGCCGGAGACGCGTCGACGCACGCGTTGATCGAGGACTTCTTCTCGCCGGTCCATGCGTTCGACTCGGTGCTCGACCCGACGTTCGCGGGCGAGTTCGAGCTCGCGTCGGAGCCCGGCTCGCCGTACACGCACCGCTCGCAGTATCTCTCCCGCGTGACGCTGTCGGGCAGTTCGATCGCGGCGCTCCTGGGGAGCGAGCGGAGCGACGTCCTCACGGGCAACGGCGCCAGCAACGCGATCGAGGGCCGCGGCGGGAACGACGTGATCGACGGCGGCGGCGGGGTCGACGCGGTGGTGTACCAGGCGCCGCAGGCGGAGTTCACCCTGCTCCCCGGCGCCGGCGGGACGACCACGGTGCGGCACGACGTCTCGCCCGGGCTCGGCCAGGACGTGGTGCGGAACGTCGAGCTGCTCGTGTTCACGGACGGGGTCGTGCAGCTCTAGCTGCATCCGCGTGAGCGGATGCGCTGGGGATATCGACGGAGCAGCTACCCTCCGTGGATGCTTCTCCTCCAGACTCCCTTCCTCGCCCTCCTCCTCGCTGCTCCGGCCCCCGCGCAGGCCCAGGACCCCTACGCCACCGCCGCCGAGCTGGGGCTCATGCAGGGCTTCCCGCCGCCGCCGGAGAAGCGCGTCAACCTCTCCAACGCGCTGCTGACCCCGCTCTTCAACCGGTGGTCGTACCTGCACATGCGGGAGATCTACCCCTCGGCGCCGATCTTCCCCGCCGACACGCCGATCGACCTCCCGCGCCGGATGGACGGAGCCCTCGACGCGCTGACCTACGAGCGCCCCAGCCGCGGTGACAGGGTGGACCTCCCCACCTACCTGCGCGAGTCGTACACCGACGCGCTGGTCGTCGTGCACGACGGCATCCTCGTCTACGAGCGCTACCTGAATGGCATGTTCGCGGACCAGCCGCACCAGATGATGTCGTGCACCAAGTCGTTCGCCGGGCTCATGGGGCTCATCGCGGCCGAGAACGAGGACCTGAAGGAGAGCGACCCGGTCACGAAGTACGTGCCCGAGCTCGCCGGCAGCGCGTTCGACGCGACGGTCGGCCAGGTGCTCGACATGACGAACTCGATGGACTTCAGCGAGGACTACGCGGACCCGCGCTCGGGCATCTGCAACTACGGGGTCGTCCTCGGGTTCATGAATCCGGTCGAGGGCGAGACCTACGCGCCGGGCCTGTACGAGTTCCTCCCCGCCCAGAAGCTCGATCCGGCGCACGCGCACGGCGAGGTCTTCCACTACCAGACGCCGAAGACCGACGTCGTCAACTGGGTGACGAACCGCGCAACGGGCCAGTCGTTCCAGGACGACATGTACCTGCGCCTGTGGTCGAAGCTCGGCACGGACGGCGAGACCTACGTCCTGCTCGACTCGACCGGGACGCTGTTCGCGGGCGGCGGGCTCAACGCGACCCCGATGGACCTCGCGCGCTTCGGCGCGATGATGACGAACGAGGGGATGTACGCCGGCCGTCGCGTGATCTCGAAGTCGACGATCGACAAGCTCGCCGCCGGCGGCAGCCGCGAGGCGTTCACGCGCGGACCGGAGGCGAAGGGCCCGATGGCCGGCGGCGACTGGAGCTACCGGGCCCAGTGGTGGATCCGGCACACGCCCGGCAAGGAGGCGATCACCGCGATCGGCATCCACGGGCAGTGGATCTACTGCGACGTCGAGCGCCGCGTGGCGATCGTCAAGCAGTCCTCGCAGCCGGTGTCGGCGTCCGATGAGTTCGACTCCGACACGTTCGCGACCTTCGACGCGATCATCGAGCACCTGACGCGGTAGCCCCGTGGCGGGGATTTCCGGGTTCGGTCGAAACGGCGGCTCGGACCCTGCAGTGGTGGGCGTGGCGCGCGGCCGAATGGGCGGCCGCGCCCCCCCACGACCACCATGCACGCGCTCCTGCCTCGCCTCGCACTCGTCACCGTCACGCTCGGCACCGCCGCCGCGGCCCCACAGCTCCCCGACCGTACGCCGCCGACGTCCTACCCCCGCTGGGAGGCCCTGGGGCCGCTGGTCGGCGCCGGCCCGGAGGCGCGGGCCCTCCAGCAGCCTGCGCTCCGGCCCGGGGAGCTCTACGCATCCACGACGGCCGGTCTCGTGCGCTCGACCGACCGCGGCCAGACGTGGGCGGTCCACGCGGAGTGGCCGCGCAGGACCGGGCTCGTCCCGCGCGCGGCGGTGTCCGGCGCCGATCCGAACAGGATCGTGCTGGCGCGCTTCCAGGGCGACGTCGACGTCACGTTCGACGGCGGCGCGACGTGGCGGCCCCCGAGCGTGCCGCCCACCGCGACCTTCCTCCTCGGCGCCCGCTTCGACCCGATCGACCCGGCCACTGTCCTCGTCTTCGGGACGGGGGGCGTGTGGCGCTCGCAGGACGGTGGAGACACGTTCGCCCTCGTCGCAGACGCCGCCGTCTACGGCGGGACCTACTGCGAGGACGTGCGCTTCGACCCCAGGAACCGTCTGCGCATCTACGCGCCCGTGCCCGGCGCGGGGATCCTGCTGTCCGAGGACGGCGGCGACAGCTGGACGGTGCGACCGGCGCCTCCGGGCGGCAGCAGCTCGCTGACCTTCGCGATCGACCCGTCGGACGGCCGGCGCCTGCTCTTCGCGTGGGACGAGGTCTGGGTCACCGAGGACGGCGCGCAGACGTGGATGCAGATCCGGCCGGACACGGGCGAGCTGTTCGACGCTTCCGCGTTCGATCCGTACGACCGTGACCGGATCCTGCTCGGGAAGCGCCTCGTCGGGATCCTGGAGACGCGGGACGGTGGCTTGTCGTGGTCCGACGTCGCTGACCCGGGCCTCGACGCCATGGGAGGCAATCCGATCGACATCGCCTTCAGCACCGCGTATCCCGGGGACGTGATCGCGTGCGGTTTCGGGGGCTTCGCTCGTTCGACCGACGCGGGAGCGACCTGGCAGCGAACGAACGGGGGCCTGGATGCGTACGCGAACGTGTCCGACGTCGCCGTCGACCCGTTCGATCCGAATCACCTCGTCGCGAAGACGGGGGGCTCGGCGTTCACGTCCTTCGACGGCGGCGCGACGTGGACCGAGTCGGTGTCGGGCGCGGCGTTCTACGGGAACGAGATCGTGGCCGACGCGGCCGTCGCCGGCCGGTACTACACCGGAGGCGTCGGCGGGAGCCTGTGGAGGAGCGACGACGGCGGGGTCACGTTCTCGGTCGTGTTCACCGACCCCGTCGTGTACTTCTTCCACCTGGAGTCGCACCCGTCCCTGCCGAACGTCGTCTACGGCGCGGGGCGAGGACTCCGCAGGAGCGACGACGGGGGTGCGACGTTCACGAACGTCGGCCTGCCGGCGAGCTGGGTCTGGGACGTCGCGGTGGCGCCCTCCGATCCCGACGTGATCTACGCGAACACGGCCACGACCGTCTACTCCAGCCGCGACGGAGGAGCGACGTGGACCGCTGCGACGGCGCCGCCGGCGGCGATCGTGCGCGACCTGGAGGTCGACCCCGCGAACCCGATGCGCGCGTGGGCGTGCACGCCCTTCGCCGGCCTCTTCCGGACCGACGACGGCGGCGCGACGTGGACGCTCCAGCCGGGCTCGCCCGAGCTCACGAACTCGGCCCACGTTACGGCCGCGGCGCCGAGCCTGCTGCTGACGTCCGACCTGACCGGATGGAGCGCGTTCTCCAGCCGGGACCGCGGCGCGACGAACGTGCCGCTGGGTCGGCGACTCGGGAGCGCGATCACGCGCTTCGCCTCCAGCGCAACGCAGATCTACGCGGCGACGCGAGGACGGGGCGTGATGGTGCTGCGCTGACGGAGTTCTCTCGGGCCCCGGCGGTGATCAGAGCTTGATCTCGACGCGCCAGTCGCCGCCGTCCTCGGAGTCGAGGTGCAGCGAAAGACCGGTGATCACCGCGCCGCTCGCCATCTTGAGCGGCTGCCACGACGCGCCGCCGGGGCGGTCGCTGATCCAGGTCTTCGACGTCGACTCCCAGAGCTTCGCGGCGACGCCGGCCGACGAGTCGTCGGCGGCGAGCTCGATGTCGGCGGCCGCCCGTCCGCGTACGGGCGGCCGGTCGCGCATGACGAGCGCGGTCGAGGCCGACACGGTGAGTCGGGCGTCGGCGACGACCGCGCTGGGCGGGATCACGCGGATCGACTCGGGCGGGCCCTCCGCGCACGCGACGTCGACCTCCAGGCCGCCGCCGAGGCGCATCGAGACGTAGCGCGTGCTCTCGATCCAGAGCGAGGCTCCGCCCCGACCGTCGTCGACGAGCAGGGGCTTCGTCCCGAGCCGCTCCAGGCGGGACGCGATGAGGGAGGCGAGGTCCGCGCCGGTGGTCCCGCGCGCGAGGTGGACGTGGAGGACGACGTCCCGCTCCACCTGGTTGGCGAGGATCCCGATCTCGATCTCGACGAGGTGCCCGGTCGAGCGTCTGCGCGTCTCGCCATTCTTGCCGCCCTCCTCCTTCGGAACAGGGAGGCGGTCGACGACGGCGACGCGGCCGTCGAAGTGGAGCTGGCAGAGCCCCTGGGCGCGCGCGCCGCCGGCCGTCAGGACGGCGGAGACGAGGAGCGCGAGGGGGAGGACGAGGCGATGCATGGGCGGTCCTGGGGTCGGGATGGACCCGATGGGACGCCCTGTCCTCGCGCACCTTCCCCGCGGATGAGGAAGAGGGTGGTTACCCCGCCAGGACTCGAACCTGGAACGTCTGGACCAAAACCAGATGTGTTGCCAATTACACCACGGGGTAACGCGGCCACGCGCCGGGGGGACGCCTCGGCGCGGCTTGGCGGTCGGGAGAATAGCAGCGGGCAGGCCCGGTCGCAGCCACCTGCGGCCGGGAATCGAACGGCCTCAGGCCCCGGATCGACCGGTCGGCTCGCGGCCCGGCTCCCCGCTCATCTCGCGGGCCGCCTCGAGGAGCAGCGCGAGCGCCTTGTTCGTCGCCCACCGCCGGACCCGGGTCCGCCCCATTGGCGGCCACCTGCGCTCGATCGTGCGGACACGGGGAGCGGCGCCCTCCTCCGCTCCGAGCTGGGCGACGCCGAACCAGACGAGGCCGACGGGCTTCTCGTCGCTCCCGCCGTCCGGGCCGGCGATCCCGGTGATCGAGACGGCGACGCGCGTCCCCGCGCGGCGCAGGGCGCCCTCGGCCATCGCCGCGGCGCACTCGGCGGAGACGGCGCCGCGCTCCAGGAGGACCGCCTCGGGGACGCCGAGCGTGTCGCGCTTGACCGCGTCCGCGTACGTCACGAACGAGCGCTGGAAGACGGCACTGACCCCAGGGGCCGAGGTGAGGGCGCCGGCGACGAGGCCGCCGGTGCAAGACTCGGCGACGGTGAACGGGATGCCGAGCCGCAGCAGCTCGCCGCCCACGAACGCCCCGAGGTCGGGCACGCTCGGCGCGAGGTAGCGCTCGGGCACGAGGGCTCGGAGATCCGCGGCCCGCGCCTCGGCGAGCGCGACGGCCTCCTCCTCGGTGGGCGCGGTCGCGACCGCGCGGGCGGTGAGGATGCCCTCCTTGACCGTGACGCCGACGAGCGGGTTCGAGCCCCTCTCCAGCCAGCGGCCGGCCTTCTCGGCGAAGGCGCTCTCGGGCAGATCCGCGAACGCGGCCGAGCGCACGGCGCGGTGCAGCGGATCCCCCGGGTGCGCCTCCAGCCAGGGCGCGACCTCGGCGTCGAACACGCCCTGGAGCTCGCGCGGCGGCCCGGGCAGCACCATCACCACCGCGCCGCTCGCGTGCGTCGCGCGGAAGCCGGGCGCCGTGCCGAACGCGTTCGGGACCCGCTCGGCCCCTTCCGCCACCAGCGCCTGGCGCCGGTTGGACTCCAGCATCTCCCGGCCCGCGCGCTCGAACCACTCGCGGACCTCCTGCAGCGCACCGGCGTCCTCGACGAGCCCCACCCCGAGCGCCGCCGCCACCCCGTGCCGCGTGACGTCGTCGAGCGTCGGCCCGAGCCCGCCCGTGACGAACACGAGCCCGCACGTCTCAGCGAGCCCGCCGACCGCGTCCGCGATCGCCGCCTCGTCGTCGCCGACCACGACCACCCGCCGGACCTTGCGCCCGAACTCGATCATGCGCTGCGCGATGTAGGGCGAGTTCAGGTCGGGATGCGCCCCGACCAGCAGCTCGTCCCCGACCGCGACCACGCCGACCGCTGTCCCCTGCCCCTCGCTCACGCGCTCGCCCCCTGCCCGGCCTCGAGCTCGTCGACCTCACTCGCCACGGGCTCGGTCCACACGAGCCGCGACAGCCAGATCCCGACCTCCCAGAGCACGATCGCGGGCCCCGCCAGCATGATCTGCGTGACCGGATCCGGCGGCGTGATGATCGCCGCAACGATGAGCGCGACGATCGCCATGTGCCCGCGGAACTTCGCGTACGTCCGCGGCGCGACCGCCCCCATCTTGCTGAGAGCGACCTGGAAGACCGGCAGCTGGAACACGACCCCGAGGGCGAGCGAGAGGCTCTTCAGGAACTGCATGTACTGGTCCAGCTCCATCGTCCGCGGGATGTCGTCCAGCCCGAGGCCGTCGCGCTGGAGGAAGTAGATCGCCGCCGGGACCAGGACCACGAAGCCGAACACCACGCCCGTCAGGAAGAGCGTGAGGCTCGTCGGGAAGTACGTGTACACGACCTTCCGCTCGGCCTTGTAGAGCCCGGCGGCGACGAACATCCAGATCTCCCACAGGAACACCGGCCCTGCGATGAACAGCGAGAGCCAGAAGCACGCCTTGATCTTCACCAGGAACGGCCCGCCCGCCTTGAAGCTGGTGGGCTTCGGGTCGATCGCCTCGCCCCGGATCAGCCGCTCCATCTCCTCGGTCTGGAAGTAGTCCCGCCACGTCTTGTCGGGATCCTCCGCGACCTGCTCGCGCCGGATCTCCGCCAGCTCGACGTTCAGCTGCTCCGCCGCTCTGACGTACGGCCCATCGATGAACTCGATCACCTGCAGCCGGAACGTGTAGAGCACGACGAACGCGACGACGAGGACCGCCGACGCACGAATCAACCGCGTCCTGAGCTCGCTGAGGTGCTCCCCCAGCGTCATGCGCGAGTCCTCCACGGGATCCCGCTCGCCGTCCAGCCCACTACCCTCCGCCATGGCGGCCCCCATGATCCCCGAGCCCCCCACCCAACGCCACCGCCAACCAACCAACAACGAGGCCACTCGGTCGCGCCCCGCTCCGCCAACCACAACGTCCGTCAAGAGGCGGAGGCGCACGAGTCTCGGCGACTCCAGGCCCCGCGAGCGCTTGCGAGCCAGCGTTCGAAGTCCGCTCCGTCCCCGTCAGGGGACGGGCCAGAAACAACAGTACTTCGAGCCCGCTTAAACGCAGGAAGCGCCGAAGACCCTCGAGCCCCCGGCGCCTCCCACTCTCAGTCTCCTCTCAACGCTCGAAGTACTGCAGCACGTCGCGAATCGGCACGATCGTCACGCCCTGGTCGCGGGCGGCGCCGTACACCGGCAGCTGGTCGACCTGGAGGGGCTCATCGAGGGGCTCGCCGTCCGCGTCGGTGAAGAGCGGGCCGCCGGTGATGAGGAAGTCGGTCGTGTTGGAGACCTCGTTCTGGATGTTGATCCCGATCTCCGCGAAGAGGAGACGCAGTTCCGGCTCGTTGTACGCACCGGAGATGGCGCCGGCGAGGACGGCGTTGCGCTGGCCCTTCGGCTCGTAGAGCGGGTTGTAGATCTTGTCGCCGGTGACGACCGGCTGGAAGCGGTCGGCGACCTCGTAGATCTCGACCTCCGAGAAGTCCGGGCGGACGTCGACCACGCGGGCGAAGGCCTTCGGCGTGTTGATGTCGGTCCCCGGCTTGCCGCTGACGATGCGGAAGACGGTCCCTTCGCTGAGGCGATCGTCGGTCCCGAGGTTGATGTAGCCGACGCCGAACTCGGTCGCGACGGCGCTGATCTCGCCATCGGCCTTCTCGGAGCGCTTCTCGATGTCGTTGAGACGCTTGGTGTACTGGAGCTTCGTCGACGCCGCGTTGCGGTCCTTCTCCTCGATCGTCCGGTCCCGCTTGCGCAGGTCGTCCTGGAGCTCGGTGATGCGGTCGGTCGAGCTGCTGTAGCGGCCGCTCAGGTCGGAGTTCGCGTCCTCGAGGCGGCTGATCTCCGAGCGGGAGTTCTCCTGCTCGTCGGAGAGCTGCTGCTGCAGCGAGGCGATCTGCTCGTCCTTGTCGGTCTCGAGCGAGGACTTCGCGTCGCGCTCGGCCGTGACCTGACCCTGGAGGTCGTTGATGCGGGTCTGCAGCGTGGCGATCTCGCCGACGCGGGCCTGGTAGGCCTTGATCACGCTCGGCACGGCCTCCTGGAACGTGCCCACCGGCTCCATGTCCGGGAAGGCGTCCTTGAGCTCGGCGAGCGAGGAGTTCGCGGCGTCGACGTTGGACGGAATCGTCGCGGCATCGGTCGTGAAGCCGAGGACGCGGGAGCGCTCCGCCAGCTCGTTCGTCTTGACGAGGAGGTCGTCCTGCGCCTGACCGCGATCGCTGACGGCCTGGTCGTACGCCTTCTGGACCTTCGAGGCCTCGTCCTGACCGAGCAGGCCGTAGGCGGCGCCGATCGCGGCAAGGATGCCGACGACGATGAGCCAGATGATGCCGACGCGGCCGGCGCCGCGGCGGGAGACGTTCGTGGAGAGGTCGCGGATGCGCATGTGGGATGGAGCCGGGCGGGGCGCCGATAGGGGGGACGCCACGGGGTCACGGCGGTGCCGGGTGCCGACGGAGTTCGTCGGCCGCACACCGGCCGCGCTTTCTGGGGGGAGACGCCGCTGCTGGGGGCGGAGAGGGGGACGCAGGTGATAACCGAGCCGCAGGTCCCGGACAAGGGAGAGCCGCGCGGAGCCAGGCCGGAGAGGCCGGTTCTGCGACGGTTCCCCGGGACCCGGGCAAGGGTTCCCTGGGGGTTCGGGCGGGCTAGGGAACGTCGGGCCCCGGGTTTCCCAACTTCTGGTCCCGGGCGTAGGGTCCGCCCAGGACCTCCCCGGCCCGCCGGAACCACCCCCCCATGAGCGACCGCGACGCCCCCGATTCCCCCCCCAGCGACCCTCACGGCCGATCCAACGGCCCGCGGACGCTCGTGATCGGCGTCCTGGGCGGGATTGCGTCCGGCAAGAGCGCGGTCGCGCGCCTCCTGGCCGGGCCGGACGGCGAGGTGCTGGACGCGGACCGGAACGCCCACGCGGCGCTGGAGTCCCCCGCGTTGCGCGAGAAGCTCGTCGAGCACTTCGGGGAGGCGGTCCTCGCCCCACCTGACGCTCCACCCAACGCCCGGGGCGAAAGGCCGGTCGACCGGGCCGCCCTGGCGCGCGTCGTCTTCGACCGTCCCGAGGCCCGGAAGCTCCTGGAGGGCTGGATCCACCCGGTCGTCCGTGCCAGACTCACGGAGTCGCTGGCCGACGCCCACCGCCGTCACGTCCCGCGGGTCGTGCTCGACGTCCCCCTCCTGCTGGAGAACGCGGACGAGCACGGTCTGCTGGAGCCCTGCGACTTCCTCGTCTACGTCGAGACGCCGGCGGAAGCGCGCGACGCGCGTGCTGTCCGTGACCGCGGCTGGACCGTCGGCGAGGTCGCACGTCGCGAAGCCACCCAGATGCCGCAAGAGGCCAAGCGTGCACGCGCCGACGTGGTGATCGACAACGACGGAGACCTGGAGGCGCTCGCCGCGGCGACGCACCGCGCGCTCCAGACCCTGCTCGGAAGCTGAGCTCCGCCCCCACCCCACTCTCTCCCACGACCTCGCCGGCACTCCCGAGCCGGCCCCCACCGCCATGGCGCAGCAGCAGCAGAAGAAGAAGCGGACCTTCAAGCAGAAGAAGCAGTACTTCAAGCAGAAGCAGGGCGTCCAGAAGGGCACCGGCGTCTACGTCGACTTCGACGAGTGCCCCCGCGACCTCTCGGCCGACGAGATCGACGACCTCTACGCCGCGCTGCCGAAGACGCGCCGCAAGAAGCTGCCCGAGCACGAGTTCGCGCCCGTCCAGGCGCTCAACCTGAACGAGCTGCACGAGCTCGCCGAGGAGGAGGGCATCGACGGCTTCGTCGGCCGGAACCGACGCGACGCCCTGTGGGAGATCGCGAAGTTCTGGATCGACAAGCACGAGCCGATCCACGCGGAGGGCGTCCTCGACACCCAGACCGGCGGCCACCACTGGCTGCGGATCGGCGCCAACGACTACATCCCCACGCTGGAGGACGTCTACGTCCCCGCATCGCTCGTCGAGCGCCACCAGCTGGAGCGCGGCATGACGGTCCGCGGCGTGATTCGCCCCCCCGCGGAGGGCGAGCGCTTCCTCGGCATCCACACGGTCGAGTCGGTCGACCTCGCGGAGCCCGACGAAGTGCTCGGTCGCGCGCCCTTCAAGGAGCTCGTCCCGATCTACCCCGAGGAGCGGATCATCCTGGAGGGCACGAAGGAGAACCCGATGGAGATGCGGATCGTCGACCTCGTGACGCCCATCGGCCTCGGCCAGCGCGGCCTGATCGTCGCGCCCCCGAGGACGGGCAAGACGGTCCTCCTGCACATGCTCGCGAAGTCGATCGTGCACTCGATGCCGTCGACGAAGCTCTTCATCCTGCTCGTCGACGAGCGCCCGGAGGAGGTCACCGACTTCACGCGCTCGATCGAGGGCGAGAACGTCGAGGTCATCAGCTCGACGTTCGACGAGCCCGCCGCGCGTCACCTCTCGGTCGCCGAGATGGTGATCGAGAAGGCCAAGTGCCTCGTCGAGGCTGGCGAGGACGTCGTGATCCTGCTCGACTCGATCACGCGTCTCGCGCGCGCTGCGAACGTCGAGGCGCCCAGCAACGGCAAGCTCCTCTCCGGCGGCCTGGAGGCGACCGCGCTCGCGTTCCCGAAGCGCTTCTTCGGCGCCGCGCGGAACATCGAGGACGGCGGCTCGCTGACGATCCTCGGCACGGCGCTCATCGAGACCGGATCGAAGATGGACGAGGTCATCTTCGAGGAGTTCAAGGGCACCGGCAACATGGAGATCGTGCTCGACCGGCGCCTCTCCGACCGCCGAATCTTCCCCGCGATCGACATCAACCGCTCGGGCACGCGGAAGGAGGAGCTCCTCTTCACGGCCGAGGAGATCGAGCGCGTGTGGATGCTCCGCAAGGTGCTCAACGAGCTCGACCCCGTCGAAGCGATGGAGATGCTCATCGCGAAGATGAGCAAGACCTCGGTCAACGCCGAGTTCCTGATGACGGTCGGCTGATCGCCCGAAGGCGGCGGGCTACGTCCGCAGAACGAGCCCGTCGCCGCCCGACAGCTTCGACCTGGAGTCCGCGACCGCGCCCCGCCGCGCGGTCGCGAGGCACACCTCCTCCAGCGTGCGTCGGTCGCCCGCGAGGCCGGCCTCCAGCACGGTGCGCCACAGGCTCACGAGGTGCTCGGTCGCCTCGGCGCGGGTCGAGAGGTGCTTCCAGCGGAGCAGCAGACGGTTCCGCTCGCGCACCGCGCGCGCGAGATCCGGCTCGACCGCCTCGTCGAGGCCGCCGGGCAGCCGACGGTGGACGGCGCGGGCCTTGGGCACCTCCATCAGCGTGCGGCCCTGGCGGCGGACGGTGAGCGCGATGTCGACGTCCTCCCAGTCGAAGGGCGAGAACAGCCCGTCGAAGCCACCGACGCCGAGGAACTCGTCCTTGCGGACGAGGAACGCCGACGAGGGGACGACGTCGACGCTGCGCGGGAGGTCGCCGCGCTCCAGCTCCTCCTGGGTCTCGCCCGTCTCGCGGACGAGGATGCGGTCGTCGACGAGGGCGAGCTGGATGGCCGACTCGAAGGTCGAGGCGACGCCCTCCTCGGGCTGGGACGCGCGGACGCGCGGCGCGACCGCGAAGATCTCCTTGGACCGCGAGAGCACGTCGACGAGCGGGTCGATGACGCCCTCGTCGACGACGACGTCGTCCTGGACGACGAGGACGTAGCGCCCGCTGGCCTCCAGGAATCCCTTGGCGACCGCCTCGCAGAAGCCTCGGTTGCCCTCGGTGGAGGCGACGCGCACCGCGCGCCCCTTCAGGGACTCATCGAGGCCCGCCAGGATCTCCGACACGGTGCCCGCGGCTTCGCTGGAGCCAGAGTCGTCGACGACGATGATCTCGTCGCGCTTGACGCCCCGCCGGTCGACGGCCTTCACGGCCGCCGTCAGCGACTCGGAGAGGCGCGCGGCGTTCCCGAGGGACGGGATCACGACCGAGACGGCCGCGAGGTTGGACGTGACATTCGCGGCAGGGCTCATCGGTCGGTGTCCTCGCGGTCGTCGGCGTCGTCGCCGTCCTGGGGCTCACGGGCGGACGAGGGCGGCGCGGTCGCGACGGCGTCTCCCTCCTCCGATTCACGATCGGACTCGGCGTCGGCGCGCGCCGGAAGCGGCGCCCGCGGCTCGTCGACGTCGGCCTCGGACTCGTCGTCGTCGCGCTTCGCGTCGGGCCCCGAGGAATCCGAGGAATCCGTGGAATCCGCGGTCTCCTCGCCGAAGTCGGTCGATGCGCCCTCGGCCGGGGAAGGCAGCGGCGGTCCCGCCGCCCAGCTCTGGACCCGGCTCGTGAGCGGGCCGCCGGCGAGGCGCGCACGCAGCGACTCGCTGGCCTGGCGCGCGGCGGCCATCTCGTCGCGGCGCCACTCCAGCTCGGTCGTCAACCGCTCCAGGACCCGCGAGGTCCGCTCCAGGATCTGCTCCCGGGTCGGCGCGCCGGCCGCGCCGTCGTCGGGGATCTCGGCGCCGATGCGCCCGAACAGTGCGACGAGTTCCTCGGCCTGCGCGCCGAGCCACGCATCGTGCCGGCGCAGCGTCTCGACGTCGCGCTCCAGCGCGACGCAGTGCGCTTCGACCGCCTCCATCGCGCCCGTGACCGCCTCGTCGTCGTCCCCACGCCCCGCGATCCGCCGCCGGAGCGCGCGCACGGAATCCTCGCGCTCCTCGATCGATCGGGCGAGCCGATCGCGCTCGGCCTCGGTCTCCTCCAGCGACGTGCGGACGGACGCGGCCTCGCTGGCGACGTCGTCGTAGCGCTGCTGCAGGTCTCCCTTCTCGCGCGCCATCGTCTCCAGACGCTCGCGCTCGGCGGCCAGATCGTCGGTGAGCGCGTCGCGCTCCGTGCGGGTCGAGGCGAGGTCGGCGGAGAGCTCGTCCCGCTCGGTCCGCGACGCCTCCAGGTCCTCGGCGACGCGCGCTGCCTCGGCACCGCGGGCGAGCGCCTCCTTCTCGTACTGGCCGAGGATGGCCTGGAGGTCGGCGACCCGGCGGGCGCGCGCCGCTTCCTCCGCGCGCATGGCCTCGCGGGCCGCGCGCAGCTCGCCGATCGACGTCTCCAGCTCGGCCTCGGCGGCCGCCGCCTGCTCGATCCGGTCGCGCGAGAGCCCGCCGCGCATCACGACCCGAGCGAGGAGGTCGCCGTCGGCCTCGTTCACGCCGAACGCGCGGCGGAGGCGGCCGATACCGTCCTGTGCGCGCGCGAACAGCTCTCCCACGGAGAGCTCCCGCAGCTCATCGAGCTGCGCGGCGACGTCGGCGACGTGCGCGAGGCGCGTCGAGCGGCCACGGGCACGGGCGGAGCCGGCGACGTGCTCGTAGGTGTCCATCCATTCGCGGACCTCGTCGTCGATCGACTTGAAGCCCGCCTCGCTCCGGGGCGGCCCCTCGACCCGATCGACCCCCTCGGGCGGATCGGGGCGCGGCTCGGTCGTCGCGTCCTCGCGGTGCGCGAGGGCGGCCGCGTGCGCCGACTCCAGCCCGGGGTCCCGGCGAGCCAGCTCGAAGAGCGCCGTCTCGAGCTCCTCGGCGTCGCCGGGGGCCACGAGCCGGAGCGCCTCCTGCGGCGCGACCTCGGCCACGCCCGGCATGTTCGATGCGATCGCGGGGCGCCCGGAGGCCAGCGCGATGCGCAGCGCGGCGGGCGCGAACTCCCCCCACAGGCTGGGGAACACGAGGACGTCCACCGCGTCGAGCAGCGCCCGCACGTCCACCGCCGCCGGAGTGAAGGACACCGTGGCGCCCATCCGCATCGCGCGGTCCTGGAGCGCGTCGTCGCGCGTGCCCTCGGTCCGCTCCAGCGCGAGGACGAGGTCCAGCTTCGGTGCGTCCGCACGGGCGCGGAGCTTCGCGAACGCGTCGACGAGAACCTGGAGCCCCTCGGTCGGCCGCGTCGTGCCGACGAAGCCGAAGCGCAGCGGTGCGCGCTTCTTCGGGATCGCGCCCGCGGCGGGCAGCAGGAACGTGTCGACGCCCGGCGCGCGGAACGTGAAGGCGCGACCCACGGTGGCCGAGAGCTGACGGGCGAGGAGGCGCGACGAGGCGAAGCGACGATCGACGGCGGACAGGGCCGCGCGCTTCTCGGCCCTGCGGACCTCGATGGCCTCGCGGGCCTCGCGCTGAGCGGTCACCTCCTCGCGATCGGTGAGGTCGCCGTGCAGGAGCGACTGGAGCCGGTCGCGCGCGGAGCTGGCCTCGGGCGGGCCGTCGGCGGGCAGCGCGTCCCCCATCAGCCCGTGCGCGAGCATCGCGCGGGCCTCGGCCTCGGCGTCGCCGAGCTCGAACGGCGTCAGGTCGGGGAGCGTGAGCGTCGTCCGGTCGTGCGCCGGCCAGGTGTCGCGCGCGCAGTAGATCGTGCCGATCCCGCGCGCACGCGCCTCGCGGACGAGGTCGGTCCCGAAGAGGTCGAGCGACTCCAGGTGGCACACGGTCGGGCGCTCGCGCTCCAGGAACGCGCCGAAGCCGGCCGCGATCCTCTCGGCGTCCCGATCAGCGCCGAACTCCATCATGGTGACCCCGAAGGGACGGCCGTCGACGTGATCGAGGACCTCGACCCGGCGCTGGGAGTACGGGGCGAGACCCGCTCCGGGGGCCGCGGTGAAGACCTCGACGTCGGCGCCGGCCCTCGCCAACGCCGCGGCGAGCGACCGGGCGTGGGCGTGCAGATCGAGCGGCTCGCGGGAGCGGAACGCGGTGGAGACCAGGGCGACGCGCATGAGCGCGACTATAGGAATCGAGCGACCCCGATTCACTCGCCGCGGGCGCTCGCCTGCACGTTCCCGTGCAGACCCGGTCCGCCCGTCTCCGTGCCCACCCGACGGAGCCGGATCAGATCATGAAGGCGCCGCCGTTCGAGTCGATCGTCTGGCCGGTGACGCCGCACGCGTCCGGCGACGTCAGCCAGGCGACGAGCCCGGCGATCTCCTCCGGACGGCCCATTCTCCCCAGCGGCACGTCCCGCATCGCCAGCGCATGGGCCTCGTCGTAGGAGATCCCCATCCCGGCGGCCATGCCCTCCAGGCCCTCGCGGGCCATGGCGGTGTCGACCCAGCCCGGGGCGACCGCGTTGACCTGGACGCGGAGGGGCGCGACCTCCATCGCCAGGGCCCGCACGAGGCCGCCGAGGCCGGCCTTGGACGCGCAGTACCCGGTGTACCCCGCGACCCCGATCCGCCCCAGGATCGAGGAGATCGCGACCAGGTGCCTCCGCTCGGGCCCGTCGGGGTCCGCGGGGGGCGGCGCGAGGTGGTCCAGGGAGGCCCGCAGGAACCGATACGTGCCCGTGAGATTGGTCTCCACGAGGCCCTCGAAGCGGTCCTGGAAGCGGTCGGCGGTGCCCTCGCCGTGATCGCCGCCCTGGTGGCCGGGACCGTTCGGCCCGCCGATCCCGGCGTTCGCGACCGCGACCTCGATCGGCCCGAGCCGATCGGCGCAGGCCGCGACCGCGCGGGCGACGTCCGCGGCGTCCCGCACGTCGCAGGTGGTGACGAACGGCGCCGCGCCGCCCGCCTCGGCGAGCAGCGCCTCGGTCTCCGCGAGCGGCTCGGGGCGGCGGCCGAGCAGGGACACGCGCCCGCCGTCCCGCGCCATGCGGAGCGCAATGGCGCGTCCGATCCCCGACCCGGCACCGGTGACGACGACGTGCCGCCCGGCCGCGGGCGCGCCTTCAGGCTCCTGGGACGCCACGACGCGTCAGGACGCGGCGACCTCGGCCTGCGCGTGCGCCTGGTTCTCCAGCCAGCGCTCCGCGTCGATCGCGGCCATGCAGCCGGTGCCGGCGGCCGTGATCGCCTGGCGGTACTCGTGGTCCATCAGGTCGCCGCACGCGAAGACGCCCTCGACGGACGTGTAGGTCCCGTCGTGGACGAGCACGTAGCCGTTCTCGTCCATGTCGAGCTGGCCCTTGAAGAAGTGCGAGTTCGGGACGTGACCGATCGCGACGAACACGCCGTCGGTCGCGAACTCGGTCGTCTCGCCGGTGTTCGTGTCCTCCAGCAGCGCGGCGCGCACCTTGCCGTCGTCCCCCGCGAGGATGTCGGCGACGCGCTTGTTGAGCTGCCACTCGATCTTCGGGTTGTTGCGCGCGCGGTCGATCATGATCTGCGACGCGCGGAACTCCTCGCGGCGGTGGACGACCGTGACCTTCGACGCGAAGCGCGTGAGGTAGTTCGCCTCCTCCATCGCGGAGTCGCCGCCGCCGACGACGATGATCTCCTTGTCGGGGAAGAACGCGCCGTCGCACGTCGCGCACGCGGACACGCCGTGCCCCATCAGCTTCGACTCGTTCTCCAGCCCGAGCAGGCGCGCGGACGCGCCCGTCGACAGGATGACCGAGTTCGCGAGGTACTCGCCGAAGTCGCTCTTCAGCCGGAACGGGCGCTGCGAGAAGTCGAACTCGTTGATCTCCTCGAACTTGATCTCCGTCCCGAAGCGCTCGGCCTGTGCCTTGAACTCCTCCATCATCTCCGGCCCGAGGACGCCCTGCGGGTAGCCGGGGAAGTTCTCGACGTCGGTGGTGATCGTGAGCTGGCCACCGGGCTGCATCCCCTGGAAGAGGATCGGCTTCAGGTTGGCGCGTGCTGCGTAGATGGCGGCGGTGTATCCGGCGGGGCCGGACCCGACGATGATCACGTCGTGGACTTCGGTCATGGCACTGGAAGGGCTCGTGTCGGCGCGGCTGCTGCGGGAACGGTCCCGCCGGGTGAGCGAACCGAAGAGTCCGCCGCGGAGGGATCCGGCCGGGGAGTGTAGACCTCACGGGTCTCCCGACAACCCGGCCCGGGCGCTACGGATTCCCGCCGGGATCGTGTCCGGGTCCCCACCTATGGCCGCCATAGTCTCTCCCGATGGAGACAACGCCATGACCGACCCCGAGCATGAGGCATTGCGGGAGTGGCTCCAGGAGCTTCGATCCCTCTGCGCGGCCATCCGCGGCCCGGTTCGCGAGGGCCTGGCGGCCGTGGCGTCGGGCACGTCGGCGCGCGACGACGTCGCTCGCGCCGTCGGCGTGGGCGCGGGGGACACCACGTTCGCGATCGACGTCGTGGCCGAGCAGGTGGTCGAGCGATGGTCACGCGGCGTCGCCGCCCGCCGCCCCCTCTCGCTCCTGACGGAGGACGCCGGCTGGCGCCACCTCGGCCCCGACGGCCGGGGCGGGGTCCACGAGCTCGACGGCTTCGACCACGCCGGCGCGCGGATCGTGCTCGACCCGATCGACGGCACGCGCAACGTCATGCACGACCTGCGCTCGGCGTGGGTCGTCGCGTCGCTCGCGCGCCCGGGGGCGGGCGTTCCGCGCTACGCCGACCTCGTCCTCGGTCTCGTGTCGGAGATCCCCGACACGCGGAGCGAGATCGTGCGCGAGCTCTCGGCGGTCCGCGGCAGCGGCGCATCCGCGCGGATCGCGCACGCGACGACGGGAGAGGTCCTCCGCGACGACGCACCGCTCCGCGTCGACGAGGAGGCGCGACTCGACCGCGGCTACTTCCCGTACTTCGGGTACCACCCCGCCCATCGCGCGAGCGTGCAGGCGCTCGGCGCCGAGGTCGTGCGACGCCTCGAGGACGAGCACGGGATCGATCCATCGACGGTGCTCGACGATCAGTACATTTCCAGCGGCGGTCAGCTCGCGCTGCTCGCGCTCGGTCACTATCGCTCGATCGTCGACGCGCGCGGCACGCTCGCGCAGGGCGCGGGCGTGCGGACGCAGACCGCGAAGCCGTACGACATGGCCGGCGCTGCGCTCGTCGCCCAGGAGGCAGGCTGCGTGGTCGTCCATCCCAGCGGCGCGGCCCTCGACCTGCCGCTCGACGCCGAGACACCGGTCGACTTCGCCGGCTTCCACAACCGCGCGACCGCCGACGCGATCCTGCCGCTGCTCGCGGAGAGCCTCAGGCGGTCCCCGTCGGCGTCCGGCTGACGTCGAAGCGCCGGAGCGCCCAGCCGCCGAAGCTCGTCACGAGAGCGAGCAGGACCATCACGACCGTCAGCGTCCACAGGAACGCGGCGGCCACGGCCAGCGTCTGTCGTCCCGGATCCCCGCCCTCGGCGAAGCGGTACACGATCACTGCTCCGCCGGCGGCGAACAACATCGCTCCGAACAGCAGCATCCCCCGGAACATCACGAGCAGGAACCCGCGGCCCATGTGCTGGATCGCGCTGCCCTGTCCGGGCATGAAGCGAACGGGGAAGAGCAGGAACACGGCGTTGTCGAGCGCGATCCAGACGTACGCCGCCGCCGGCGTCCCCAGCGCGTACCAGGTCAGGTCGGGCGTGAACTGCCCGAGGATCGTGGCGCGCACGAGGAGCACGACGAGCACGACGCACGACGTCAGCAGCGCGCCGGGCACGACCGTCGCGACGAATGCCGTGCGGGCCGAGACGGGCCACGCCTTGAGCGCGTCCATGCGGTCGAGGTCCGCGCGGAAGTCGACGCGCATGCCGCTGCCGAGGTAGACGATGCCGAGCACGGCGACGACGGCGGTGCCGCTCACGGGGTCCGTCAGCACGCGGGTTCCGAGCACGATGCCGAGGATCGCGACGGCGGCGACGACGAAGAGCGTGCCGCGCGCCTGCCGGACCAGCATCGCGGTGCGCAGCCACACGATCGCCCCGAAGCGCGTTCGGCCGAAGATCCACGGCACGGCCCAGCCGCGGGCGCGCGCGCTGGTCCCGAACGCCCCGACGCCGCCCTGGCCCTGGCGGACCCGCGCGAGCCGCCGCTCGACGTCCATCGATGCGCGCAGCGACGCCTCGCGGTAGTCGACCGGCATCCGCGCGACGCCCTCGTACAGGAGCAGCATCAACAGCAGCGACAGGGCGAGCCAGGGCGCCGCGACGACGAGGTTGGGCGAAGCGACCGCCCGCGCCCACGGCGTCAGCGGAGCGGTCACGACGCGCGTCGCCGGGTGCGTCGCGACCGCCTCCAGCCGATCACCGAGCGACAGGACGGCCTCCGTCTCGGCGACCACGGCCGCGGCGCCGCGGCCGCGCGCCTCGCGGGAGCGCAGGATCTCCTCGACGAATCGCTCGCGCTCGGCGCGCTCGCGGCTGTCGGGCGTCTCCAGCCCGGGCCCGAACGCGAGCAGCAGGAAGACGCTCGCGGCCCCGATCCCTCCCACGATGCGCAGGAGGCTCGGTGAGACGCGGGACAGGGCCCGGTCGACCCAGCCGCCCGTGCGCGCGGAGAGCAGCGAGAGCGCCTGGCCGAAGAACGCGGCCGTCGGAGCGAACACGACGAACGCGAGGAGAGTGACGGTGAACGATGGCAGGCGCGGCGCGAGGAAGATCGCCATGAGCGCCGCGAACGGGACCGTCTGCAGGAACGTGACCAGCATCCGGTAGCGGACGAGCGCGCCGCGCGCGATCGGCGCGGCGAACAGGCGCTCGAGCTCCGGCCGCGGCAGGTACACCCCGCGCAGCGAGAGGCTCGCGAAGGCGACGAACACGACGTACGCGAACAGTCCGAGGCGTACGACGTCGACGGACGGCAGCGAGGACGTGCGCTCCAGCGTCGTGCTGCGCAGGACGATCGACCCCATCCAGAGCAGGACGAGCAGCGCCCCCGCGAGGATCGAGATCGCGCCGCCGACCGAGCGCGAGCGCCGCAGGAGCACGCGCACCCGCCCGCGCAGCTTCAGCCGCCAGAGCAGGAGGAGGGACCGATCGGGGAGGGGCATCGCGCCGTCACTCGGTCGCGTCGGCGGGGTCCGCCGCACGCTCGTCCTCGCCCGTCGCCGCGAAGAAGATCTCCTCCAGCGAGTGTCCGTCCGTCAGGGAGACCGCCTCGCGCGCGTCGGCGAGCGTGCCCTCGAAGACCTTCCGACCGCCGTCGAGGATCAGGATCCGATCCGCCGCCGCCTCGATCAGCTCCAGGAGGTGCGACGAGAGGACGACCGCCGCCCCGCGGTCCCGCAGCTCCGCGATCGCGCGTCGCGCCGAGCGGATGCCGCGCGGGTCGAGGCCCGACAGCGGCTCGTCGAGCAGCACGACGTTCGGGTCCGCGAGCCACGCGCAGCAGAAGGCGAGCTTCTGACGCATGCCGCGCGACAGCTCCGAGCCCAGCGCGTCGGATCGGTCCGCGAGGTCGAAGCGATCGAGGAGGTCGTCCCCGCGCGCCGCCCAGTCGTTGAGACCGTAGAGCCGCGCCGTGAACTCCAGGTGCTCGCGGATCGTGAGCACCTCGAACGGCGTCGGGTCGTCCGGGACGTACGCGAGGCTCCTCTTCGCGTCGAGCTCCTCCGCCTCCAGGTCGTGCCCCCCCACGACGACCCGCCCCTCCTGCAGCGGCAGGACCCCGGCGACGGAGCGCAGCGTCGTCGTCTTGCCGGCTCCGTTGGGACCGACCAGACCGAGGATCTCGCCCGCCGCGACGGAGAACGAGAGCTCCCGCACGGCGGGCCGGCCCTCGTACTTGCGCGAGAGGCCCTGGACGACGAGCGGAGGGAGCGTCACGGCGCGTAGCGTACACGGCGCGCCGCGCGGGGTATCGAGAAGCGCTGCGCGCGGGGTGTCGAGAAGCGCTGCGCGCGGGGGCGTCCCGTCAGTTCGACATCACGCAGCGCTCGACGACGTCACCGAGCGCCTTCACGCGCCGCGCCATCTCGATGAAATCGATCTCGTAGGGGCTGTCGTACTGCGTCCGGAGCGACGGCGTCCGCTCCGTGCCCGAGTCGGAGAACAGCACCGCGGGGATCCCGGCCTCCTGGAAGGGCACCTGGTCCTCCGCGGGGATCCCGGGCAGCCACGCCGGTGTGGCGAACCCGCGCGCCGGCAGGTCCGTGACCTGTCCCCAGTGGTTGAGCATCTCCACGACCGTGCCGCGCCCGACCAGATCGCCGTAGATGCCGACCCAGTCGGCCGTCTCCGGCGCGACGAACTTCCACGGCACCGTGGAGAGCTGCGAGCCCGGCACGTCCATGTAGATCCCGTAGCTGCCGACGAGGATCGCGAGGTCGATCTGCACACCGTCCTCCTTCGCCTTCTTCAGCCACACCGCCGCGCCGGCCGTCTCCTTGCCCCGGTGCGGCCGCTCGCCGGTTCCGAAGAACGCGACGATGAGGGTCTTCTTCGGGCGCAGCGTCGCGAAGCGTCGCGCGAGCGCGGTCACGGTGGCCACCCCGGATGCGCTGGAGTTCGCGCACGGCCCCTTGCCGTAGGAGTCGTAGTGCGTCCCGACGACGATCGCCCCGGGGAGCTCCCCCTTGCGGACGCCGATCACGTTCCGGCCGCGCGAGCTACCCGCAGGGTAGTCCTGGACCGTCACCTCGAAGCGGTTGCCCTCGAGGGTGTACTCCATCCACTCGTTGAACTTCTTCTGCTGTGGAGAGAAGCGCGACGTGCGGCGCCCGACCTCGTCGCACTGGTAGAGGACGTCCTCCTTCAGGAGGTTGGCATCCCTCTCGAGGAACAGGGCGTCGTCCTCGGTCGCCTTGGTCCCACCGGACGCCCCGGGCTTGGGGAGTCCGGTCATGTAGACCATGCCGCTCGTCGCGGCGATGACGCACGTCGCCAGGAAGATGGCGGGCTTGTAGTTCTTCTTGCGCTTCATGACCGCGGGGCACCGAAGAGAGGCGGCGCGTACTCGCGCTGCTCTCGTCGGCACCCCGCGGCGAGGCGTCTTGATTCCATCCTCTCCCCCCGCGTCCGCGTCCCGGATTGAACCGGTCCACGTCCACGAATGAGAGGCTCTGCGGCGCCTTCGATCAGGCGGGCGGAAGCAGCCCGCGCGTCGTCGTGGCCGGCTTCGCCTTCGTCTCGATGATCGAGAAGAACTCCTCGTAGAACGAGCTCGGGACCGCGCCGAAGCTGGCCTCGATCGGCCCGTCCGACGTGCCCTGAATGTTCTCCGCGTCGATCTCCACGAGCGTGCGCGGAGCGCGACGGTGCTTGTCGATGAAGCGAATCTGGACCCCGACGCGCATCCACGTGCGCTGCTCGGAGGGATACGCGGCCGGCTGAGCCCCCATGCCGCGGTTGCCGGTGATGTACGTCCGCTCGACGGTGTCCGGGTGGACCTCGAAGCCGAGCTCGCGAAGCGCGTCGAGCACGGCCGGACGGATATCGCTGGGCTTGCCGACGAATGTGCGCGCCTTGAACCCGCGGTAGGCCTGGTAGGGCGTCCCGAAGGGCGGCGGCGCGCTCGCGCACGACGACATCGCGCCCACGGCGAGCATCGCGAGGAGAGAGAGTGTGGTGGTTCGGATCATGTGCGGTGCCTCCGCAGGGCATCCTTGCGATCCGAGATCCCGAATGGAAGGGTCGTCCCCACGATCGAGGCGCCGCTGCCATGAACGACCCTTCGCCCCCCGCCAGCCCGCCTCCCCCGAAGAAGGGCTCCCCGAAGTCGGCTCGCACCGAACGCCACCCGGGCACCGACGCCGACCACCCCGCCCCCGCCACCCCGGAGAGCGCGGAGCGCGTGGACGGCAGCGACGTCGACGTCCTCGTCATCGGCGGCGGCATCCAGGGCGTCGGGGTCGCCCAGGCCGCCGCCGCCGCCGGCGCCCGCGTCGCCCTCCTCGAGCGCCGCGAAGCCGCCATCGGCACCTCCAGCCGCTCCAGCAAGCTCATCCACGGCGGCCTCCGCTACCTCGAGACCCTCCAGCTCGCCCTCGTCCGCGAGTCCCTGGCCGAACGCCGCATCCTGCGCCAGATCGCCCCGCACCTCGTCCGCCTCGTCCCCTTCCACATCCCCGTCTACCGCGACACCAGCCGCGGCCCCTGGACGATCCGCGCCGGCCTGACCCTCTACTCCCTCCTCGGCGGCTTCCGCTCCACCACCCGCTTCGACCGCGTCCCCCGCTCCGCCTGGGACTCCCTCGACGGCCTCACGACCGACGGCCTCCGCGCCGTCTTCCGCTACCAGGACGGGCAGACCGACGACGCTGCCCTCTGCCGCGCCGTCCTCGCCTCCGCCATCGAGCTCGGCGCCCTCGCCGACGCCGGCGCCGAGGTCACCGCCCTGCGCCGCACCGGCCCCACCTGGCACGCCACCTACCTCCGCAACGGCCGCCCCTGCACCTGCACCGCCCGCACCGTCGTGGCCGCCGCCGGCCCCTGGGTCAACCGCGTCGCCTCCCTCGCCGACCCCGCCCCCCCGACCCGCCCCATCGACCTCGTCGGCGGCACCCACATCGAGCTCGAAGGCCACCTCTCCCGCGGCATCTACTACTTCGAAGCCCCGAGCGACCGCCGCGCCGTCTTCTCCATCCCGTGGAAGGGACGCATCCTCGTCGGCACGACCGAACGGGAGTACGACGGCGACCCTGCAGCGATCGCTCCCACCGACGCGGAGGTGGAGTATCTGCTCGGCGTGCATCGGCGGTACTTCCCGCAGTTCGATGGTGCGCCCGTCGATGCGTGGGCCGGGCTACGTGTGCTCCCCCGCGCCGAGGGCAGCGCCTTCGCGCGACCGCGCGACGTCGTACTCGTTGCCGACGATGCGCGCGCTCCGTCCTGGGTCGGGGTCTATGGGGGCAAGCTCACGGGGTATCGGCATACGGCGGAGGAGGTGCTCGCGTTGCTGGGGCATGTGCTGCCGGATGATGGGCGCCGGGCGGATACGCGGACTCTCCGCCTCCCCGAACTCGAGCCCATTCGGGTGTGGGACTGAACTGGCTGGCTTCGATGGGCTAGCCGCTCGGACGAATCCGCGCGCTCCCCGCAACCGCGCCCGAACTCGATCGGTCTCCCTCCGGACCGGGCCCCCGAGGCTCACCTCCAGAGGAGAGACCGATGTTCACGCCGCCGCGCTGTCCCAATCGGGACTGCCCCCGCTTCACAGACCCGGGGTCGAAGTTCTACACGCACAAAGGCTGGTACCGGCCGCTGTGC
>JBCDGE010000109.1:0-25211 GCA_038757895.1 Planctomycetota bacterium
CCCCGTGCTGTTCGCGATCATCGCGGACTTCCACGCTGACTATCACACGCCGCGCGACGTGTCCTCGCTCATCAACCGCGTGGACGCCGTGCACGCCGCGAACCTCTTCTACGAGATCGCGCTGTCCGCGGCGCAGCGCCCCGAGGCGTTCCCGTTCGTCGACCGCCGCGAGGCAAATCGCCGTCGGCGCGCCGAGAGGAACCGCGAGGGCGTCAGCAGCGACGCGGAGGTCGAGGGGGTCGTGCGTGAGCAGATCACCAACACGTCGACCCCGCGCGCCAGCTCCCGCGTCCGCTTCGGCGTCCGCCCCAACTACGAGGACGAGGACGCTGGCGTGCTCGTCGAAGCCGTGACGCCCGAGTCCGCCGCCGCGCGCGCTGGCGTCCTGAAGAACGACCGCCTCCTGACCTGGAACGGTGAGGAGATCGCGGACGCCCGCGCGTTCGGCGCGCTCCTGCGCGGCGCGAAGCCTGGCGACAAGGTCAAGGTCGGCATCCGCCGCGCCGCCGAGACGGTCACGATCGAGGTGACGCTGGAGGCGCGGGGCAACGACGACTGAGCCCGACACTTCGATCCGGCGCCGCCGGTTGCTAGGTTCCACCCATGGAGGGGGGCCCGGCGACCGGCGGCGCTCGTTCGGGCGCAGCTCGAGTGGGCGAAGGGCGACTCGCCGCGTTCGGCGTGCTGGCGGTCGTCGCCGCGCTCGCGGCCGTCGGTGTGATCATGACCCGGCGCGCCGAGCCCTCGCGCGCGGCCGCGCCCACGGAGGCGACCGAGGTCGGCCCCGCTGGCCCCGCGACCGCCCCGGCGCCTCCGAAGGTCGCGCCGCGCCCCGACGTCCTGGTCGTCGCGATCGACGGCCTCGGCCCGGCGGACATCGCGGCATTCGGTGGCCGCGCGGCGCCCACGCCGGCGCTCGACGGCGCCGCGCAGCGTGGCGTCGTCTACGCCGACGCCTACGCCACCTCCCCCTGGGCCGGAGAGACTCTCGCCTCCGCCGTCACGGGCCGGGTGCGGCCGCTGTCGACCGACGTCGATCCGCCGCCGACGCTGGCCGAGGAGCTTGGCCACCTCGGTTACCGCTCGGCCCTCGTCCGCGCGCACGCGCGGCACCGCACCGTGCCCGACGGAACGCCGCTCGCTCCCGAGGAGCTCGGCTTCGACGTGCTGCCCTCGCCCGAGGGGCGGGACGACGCGGCCGGTGCGCGCGCCGGTGAAGTCGTCGATGCCGCGGTCACGTGGCTCGAACGGTCGGTGGGGTCGAGCCTGCTCGTCGTGACCCTCGCCGACCCGCGGCCTCCGCACCATCGCTACGCGGGCCTCGTCGCTGCGGCCGACGCCTCGTACGTCGGGCCCGCGCTCGCCGGGCTCCCGCACGACGATCTGCTCCGCACGGCGCCCGACTTCACCGAGGCGGACCGCGCGCGCTTGGAGGCGCTTCACGCGTCCGAGGTTGCGGCGACGGACCGCGCCGTGCAGCGGCTGCTCGACGCCGTGCGCGCCAGACGCACCACTCCGCCGGTCGTCGCCGTGGTCGGGCTCCGCGCTCCTGCGCTCGGACGGGGCGGTCGCTACGGACTCGTGCCATCGCTCGATCCCGAGGACCTCAGGGTGCCGATGGTGCTGGAGCTGCCGGCGCCGCTCACCGCGTCCTCGGATGGGGCACTCGCGGGAGGCCAGCGCGCGGAGCCGCTGCGCGGTGTGATCGATGCGCCGGTGTCGCTCGTCGACCTCGCGCCGACGCTGATCGACGCGCTCGGCGGGACGCCGCGCCTCGACCTCGACGGTCGCTCGGTGTTCCCCGGTGCGCGCCATCCCGAGCGTCCCATCCGGGCGGCGACGGCGCGCGGCGTGCGGGCCGCGATGCAAATCGAGGGCGACCGGGCGCTCGTGCTCCAGTGCGAGCCCGAGCGCGCGCGGGTGCACGCGCGCATCCCGGACGGGAACTCGGACGCGCTCCTGGGCGCTCCGCGCTGGGAGCGGGCGTCCGACGGGGTGACCGCCGGCCTCGCCGACCTCCGTGGACCGCTCGGCGCCTGGATGGGGGGGATCGGCGTCGCGCGCGGCGACGAGCCCGTCCTGCTACGCACCGCGCCCGTCCAGAGGTAGGCTCGACGCCGATGCGCGGTGTCCTTCCGATCCTGTTCGTCGCGCTTGCGCTGGGCGCGGCAGCGTTCGCGTCGAAGCGAGCCATCGAGCGCGCTCCCGGGCCCGACGGCGTCGACGGGCTCACGCTCGTCCACGCGCTGGAGCGCGAGCGATCCGTTCGGCTCGACGGATGGAACGACACGGACGCGCACCGGCTCGCCGGCGCCTGGACCGCTCGTGGCCTGACGGCGTCCGTCGAAGGCGCGCTGCGCGTCGCGCGACTGGATCCCTCGGATCCGCGCGCGACGGGGCTGCTCGCTTCCGCGGGAGTGAAGCCCGTGGAAGGCGCGGGGGCCGGCGTCGCGTGGACCCTCGACGGGGACGCGCGGATCGACCTCGTGAGAGACTGCGTCGTCGTCACGCGTGACGATCCCGCGCGCTCCGGCGTGCCCGTGACGTTCGTGATCGCGACGGAGGGGACCGCGGCGCTCGCGGACGCCGTCGAGATGCTCGCGCGCCGGCTCCCGCCGACGCAGCCGCGGCTCGTCGTGCACCGAGAGCGCGCTCCCCGGCTGACCGTCGACCTGCGGGCGAACGGAGTCCGCGGCTCCCGCCCCACGCGCATCGGACCGCCGCGACTCGAGACGACGTTCGACGAGGTTGACGTCGACGGAGTCCGTGTTCGCGTCGAGAAGAACGACGTGGAGGGCGCCACGACCCGCGCTCTGGAGGTCGCGCAGGGGATCGCGCGCGCCGCGCGGGACGAGCCGGCACGCCTGGGACTCGATCCCTCCCTCGCGGACGGGCTGGAGGTACGCCTCTTGGTTGCGGTCGACGAGCGTGCGCGGACGGGGCCGGTCGACGCGCCCGCGTGGGTCGTCGCGCCGTCGACGGGCGAGTCGAGCGGCCCGCGGCTCGTTGGGATCGCGGGCGTGGCGGGCCTCGAGCGCGAGGCGCTGCGCGCGTGGCGCGGGTGGCTGCTGCACGCCGCGTACGGGCCGCCCGCCGCCGGCTGGATCGCGGATGGCCTCGCGCACGGTGCGCTCCGCGCGGACGATGCCTCGCTCTGGAGCGGCGTGACCTTCAAGGAGGCGACCGGCGGCTCGCCGCGGACGCACGCCGTGCGCGCCGTGGCCGCCGCCCACCTCGTGGATCTCGCGCTGGAGAGCGCGCCCGACCGCGCCGCCGCGGCCCGGTCGCTCTGGCGCGACGGAGTCGAGGGCCCGGCGCTCGGTTCCCTGCGCCAGCGCTGGGACGCCGCGCTGCTGGAGGCCGCGCGAGGATCCACGCAGGACGCGCCGCCCGAGCTGCGACGCCCGCTGCCCCGCGCGGTCGCCGCGCGGCTCGCCGGCGCCGCATCGCCTCCGATCGGGCTCGGCACGCGGAATGCTCGCGCCGAGATGGAGCGCGTGAAGGAGCTCGGCTTCGGCGCGGTCGCCCTCAACGTGCACGTGCCGATCGCGCCGCCCGCGGCCTTCGATCCGCGGCGCTCGATCACGCTCGGCGGCTGGGGCGCGAGGGTGACGACGCAGGGCGACGGCGCGGTCCTCGCGGCGGCGCGCGACGCCGCCGAACTCGGCCTCGACGTCGTCCTCTGGCCACGCTTCGTCGCCGGAGAGAGCGGCCCGCTCGCGACACAGCAGATCCACCCCGACGCCGCGGCGTTCCACGCTCTCGGGCGGCGGTATGCGCTCGCCGTCGAGGGCGTCGCGCACCTCGCGGAGCGCGCGGGCGCGTCGGCGATCGTGCTGCTGGAGCACCCCCTCCTGCCGCAGAGCAGTCCGCTCCGGAAGGGCATCGTCGACGCGCGCGCGGCGCTTCGACGCCAGGCGGTCGCCTTCGCACGACCGTTCCGCGGCTCGCTCGTGCTTCTCGCGCGCGGCGTGCCCCGGCTCGAACTCGCGGCCGCCCGACCCGAGCTGTCGGCGGCGCGCGCGCCCGGCGTCGTCTTCGGGTTCCACCTGGGGCACCTCGGCGCCGATGTCGCGAACCCCTCCGCCGCCTACACGCACCGCCTGCGGTCGGCGGCGGCCGCGGCGAACGGGCGACTGCGGGCGGTGGAGGTCGCGCTGCCGGGCGACGATCCGCTCCTTCGGCAGGGGCTCCTGCGCGGCGCGCAGGACGCGATCGCAGCGGTGGAGGGAGTCGACCTCGTCCTGGTGTCTTACTGGGGCCTCGGCCTCGGCGACGCGGAGAGCCGCACGTCGTTCGACTTGCGCGGGGAGGACCCGGGTCTCCTCGGGGACCTCACCGCCGTCCGTAGCTCAGGACGCTGAGCCCGTAGCCGAAGTCGGTGGCGGCGGGGGGGCCGAAGGTCTCTCGCAGCGTCCTTCGGAGCCCCAGGTGGTCGGGCAGCGACCGCTGAAGGACGAGCACCCGATCCGCGTCGAGCAGCCGATCGCGCCTCACGACGTCGAAGCCTCGCTCGAGGATCGGCTCGCGGGACGGCGGCTCCTCGCTCAGCCGCGGCGCGTAGTAATCGTACTCCTGACCCTGCGGGAAGAGCGTCGGCTGATACGTCACGGCCACGACGCGGACGGTGCGATCCTCGGGCGTCGCCTCGACCTCGGATAGCAGGAACGCGACGGCGCCGCGGAAGTCCTCCGTGGCGGGGCGCACGAGGTGCAGGGCCGTCAGCGTCGTCGTTCCGACGAGAGCCGCCGCGAGCACGGCCCTGCCCAGACGGCCCGTCGCGCCGGACGCGGCGAGCGCCGCCGCGCACGCCGCCGAGGGGAGGACGTAGTGCCAGGTGAAGCCGGCGCGCGGAGCGATCTGGACGAGGGACCAGGCCACGATCGGAACGACGAAGGCGCACGTCCCGACGACGATCGCCAGCGGCCGCGTCTCCCGGTCCCGCACGCCGAGGGCGAGGCCCCGCAGCGCGAGCAGGAGGGCGAGCCCACCGGCGCCGGCGAACAGCCAGCGCCCGATCGGGCCGCCGAAGGAGACGTTGTGCGCGAACAGGTGCACGAACGACTCGACGAGCGCGCCGACGCCGACGTCGTCGCCGCCCGGCGCGAGGTCGTGTCCGAGCTGGGCGCGGAATCCGGTGAGCGCCCAGGGGAGCGAGAGAGCCGCGGCGACCGCGAGCGGCGGAACGAGGCGGGCCGCCCTCCGCGGCGCTGCGCATGCGGCCGCGAGCGCGAGAAGCCCGAGGTACTGGACCGCGAAGTAGTGCGCGTGGAAGGCTGCCCACGCGCCGAGCGCGAGGGCCGCGCCGGTCCGCTTGGCAGGGTTCTCGCGGCCGATCAGATCGATGGTCGCCAGCACCGCGATCGTGATCGACACCGACAGCAGTGCGTACATGCGCGCCTGCGTGCCGTAGTCGACGTGCATGGCGGACGTCGCCAGGAGGGCGGCGGCCACGAGACCCACCGCCGGGCCCGCATGGCGCCCGGCGATGCGACGCGCGAGGGCGGCGACGAGGGCGATCTCGACGAGGCCGTAGACGATCGCGGGGGACCGCAGCGCGAGCTCGGTCGAGCCGAGCGCGGCCCGCGCGACGCCGACGACCAGGAACGAGAGCGGGGGGTGGTTGTCCTCGTAGAGGGCCCGCAGGAAGGTCGCCACGTCCGGCTGGGTCGCGTGGTACCAGGTATGGAACTCGTCCAGGACGAGGCTCTTCGACGAGGCGAGCGCCACCCGGAACGCGGCGGCCGCGACGACCAGGGCGATCAGCAGAGGCGCGACCGACCGGGGGCTGGTCTCTGAGTCGGGCAGCAGCGTGGACGTCATGGGGCGGGGGCCGGCCAGCCTACGGACCGCGCCTCGCGACGGTCCATTCCGGCCCTCCGGGCGATTTGTCCCCGGTGAGGGACGATCTGCGCGGCTCTGGCGGGTAGTTTCTGTCGCCCAAATTCCCCGCGGGACGGGCCGACGACGGCCGCCGCGGGCGAATGGACTCCCGATACGACCGAGATACCCCGATGAAGCGGGGCCCCGTGCGATGACCGACGCCGTTGAAGAGGCGCCTCTGGCGCAGTTCAAGTCCGCCCTGACGCTCGCCCTCGAGGAGGGCGACCTCGGGATCTTCCAGGACCTCGTGAACGAGGTCGCGAAGGAGACGGGCAAGGACGTCTCCGAGGTCGCCGCAGCGGCGGCCCGCCTTGCGCGCCGTGCCCAGGAGACCGGCGTGCTGGAGCGCATCTCCGGCTACGAGCTCGAGCAGGCGCGTCCCGACGTGCGCGCGACGCGCCCCGCTCCGGACCGCAGGGACGACCGCGGTTCGTGGGGCGGCCGGGACGGCGGCCCGCGCGGGTTCAGCCGTCGCGGCGGCGGACGCGGGAGCTTCCGCGGACGCGGCGGGTTCAGCGACCGGCAGGGCTACGGCGATCGCCAGGGCGGCGGCTACGGCGATCGCGGAGACCGCGGCGGCCACGGCGACAAGCGCGGCTGGCGCCCGGTGGAGAAGGGCATGACGCGCCTCTTCGTCAACGCCGGCCGGATGGACGGCGTGCGCCCGGCCGACCTCGTCGGCGCGATCGCCGGCGAGGCCGGGATCGAGGGCTCGTCGATCGGCTCGATCGACATCTTCTCGCGCTACAGCTTCGTCGAGGTCCCCGACCGCCACGGCGACCGCGTGATCCGCTCGCTCACCGGCGCGCAGGTTCGCGGCCGCTCCGTGCAGGCGCGTCCGGCCACGCCGCCGGGCGAGCGCGAGGGGCGCGACGCCCGTGACGATCGTGACGACCGCGGCGGGCGCGGCGGGCGCGGCGGGCGTGACGACCGCGGCGGACGCGACGACCGGCGCGGCTTCGACGACCGCGGACGTGGCTCCCGCCCGTTCCAGCGCGGCGGCGGCGGCGGCCGCGGGCACGGCGGCGACGACTGGCAGCGCGGCGACGACGCCCGCGGCGGGTCGTACGACGACTTCGGCGGCTGAGCCCCGTCGGAGGACCGGGGGGCGTCAGTCGACGGGCCAGAGCACGTCGACCGACTGCCCGGCGCTCACGACGATCTCGCGCACGTACGGGTCGCGCACGCGGCCCGTGCTGAGCACGTAGCGCCCCGGCGCGAGCGGGATCGTCGCCGGCACCTCGACGCGTCCCTCGAAGACGCGGAGCTGGCGGCCCGACTGGGTCGTCTGGATCTGGAGGTCGAGCGTGCGCGAGCCCTCCAGCTCGGTCGACGGGCGGAGCTCCACCGCGCCGAGCGGAGGGACGCGGATCCGCCCCAGGTCCACGGTCGCGTCGAGCCCGGACGCCGGGACCACGAGCGGTCCGGGGGCGACCCAACCGAGGCCGTGGTAGGGGACGAGCACGTGGTAGCGGCCCGCCGGGACGTTCTTGAAGGTCAGCGTGCCCGGCCCACCGGACGGCTTGCCGAGCATGTTGAACAGTCCGTGCTCGGGGACCAGCACCGCGTCCTGCGCCGTCCGATCCCCACCGGGCGACTCGATCGTCAGTCGGACCGTTGCGATGCTGAGCGTGTCTGCGTCGAGTACGACCGGGATCGGTGCCGACGCGCGCCGGTGGGGCGTCGGTGCGCGGAACGCGGCGGGCGGCTCGACGACCGCGACCGGCATCGACACCGGGATCCGGTGCCCGTCGCTGCCCTTCTTGCGCCAGGCGGCGTCGCCGACGAGCAGCCACTGGCACGGGACGACGGTCTCGGTCGGGATGGCCGCGAGGCCGCTCTCGTCCGTCGTCACCGACGCGACCGTCAGCAGTGGATTGTGCACGCCGCGGAGCTGGACCTCCTGACCCGCGAGCGGACGCCGGTCCGCGCCGTCGCGCAGCACGAAGCGCACGAGCCGCGTCGGCACCGCGTGAAGCTCCAGGTCGAGCGGCCGCGTCGCGCCCGCGACGAGGTCGACGTCGACCTGCGCGATGCGCGGCGGCGTGTGTTTGCCGGGCGCGCGCTCCTCTGCGACGATCCGCGCGGGGCCGGGCCGGAGCCCGCCGATCGCGTACGTCCCGTCGTCGGCGACGAGGACGGTCGTGGCGTTCCACGGCTCGGCCTGGATCGCGTGGACGAGGGAGCGGCCGAGCGGCAGCCCGTCCTCGGTCGTCAGCGTGCCGACGACGGTCGCTTCCGCGTCGAGGACGAAGTTCCGTGACGTCGCCGTCCCGCGCGCGACGTCGACGAACCCGTTCCAGGCCGCGTGGCCGGGCGCCGTGATGCGCACGCGCTGGACGCCGGGCTCCAGGCCGCCGAAGTGGTACGAGCCGTCACCGCGCGTGCGGCCGCGCCGCGCCGGCTGGAGGCGCGTTCGGTGTCCGTCGGCGTCGAGGACGTGCCGGCCGAGGGTGCCGCGCATGTCGCGGTTGCCCTTGAACACGAGGCGGTCGCCGCGCTCGACGCGCGCGGCGAGGCTCGGCGCCAGGTGGTTCTCCGACTCGGCGGACTGGTAGCCCAGGAAGCCGAGACCGAAGCGCGTGCGCTCGCCGATCTCCAGCCGCGCGCCGGACAGCACGCCGCCGCTCGACCCGCGCACGAAGCCGACGAGCGTGCCGGACCCGCCGCGCATGGAGAGGCGCGCCCGCGGTCCGTCCGGGCCGGGCTCCTCATCCGAGAACTCCTCGGGCCACGCCCAGACCCGGCTCGGCGCGTGACCGTTGCTCCAGGCCGCGAGCAGGATCGGGTACTTGCCGATCTTGGCGTCCTGCAGGATCGCTTCGGGGACCTCGACCCCGAAGCGGCCCTCGTCGTTCGTCTCGGCCTTCATCGCGATCGGGTGGCGGCCCCAGGCGGCCGACACGCGCGCGTTCGCGACGGGCTCTCCGTCGTGGTCGACGACGGTCCCGACGAGGTTGCCTTCGGGGAACTCCTCGGGGACCTCGTCGACGGCCTCGGTCGTCGCGGCCAGCGAGGTCGCACCCGCTCCAAAGCGGCCACCAAGGCCGGGTTCGAAGCGCTGGTCGTCCCGCTCGTCCGTGCCGGCGAGGTCGATCGCCGCGGGGGGCACGGCGTCCGCGATCGCCCGGTCGATCTCGACGGCGGAGCCGGCGGCGCGCGGGCCGAAGCCCGGAGCGGCGAACCACAGGAGCATCCCGAAGGCGATCCCGATCATCGCCGTCATGAGGAGCGCGGCGCCCGACAGCCCGGTCCCCGCGGCGGCGTGGGCCGTCTCCAGCCGCAGGTCCTTGACGCTCAGGCCGGCGAGCGCGGCGATCCCAGCCATCCACGCCGATCGGTCGCCGTCGCTCGATCGGTCGAGCGCCGTCTTGAGCTGGGCCTGGGCCCGGTGGACGCGCATCCGCACCGCGCCGACGCCGATCCCGAGTCGCTCGGCGATCTCGGCGTTCGAGAGACCCTCGTAGTAGCGGAGCAGGATGATCTCGCGCGCCGTCTCGGGCAGCTCCAGGACAGCCGCCGTCAGCTTCTCCAGCGTCTCGCCCTTCGCCACGAGGTCGAACGCGGCGGGGAGCCGCTCGGGCTTCGCGGCCTCCTCCTCACGGGCCGACCGGCGCGCCGTGCCCCGGTAGGTCTTGAACGCGATGTTCCGCGTGACGGTCCGGAGCCAGGCCCCGAGGGCCTCGCGCCGCCGCGGCCCCTTCTCCAGCGCCCGGACGAGGGTCTCCTGGACCACGTCGTCCACGAGGGCCTCGTCCCGCAGGAGCCCCCGGGCGAGGCTCCGGACGAACCCCGCGTGGTCGAGGATGAACTGCGGGTCGAGATCGGCCTGGTGCGCCATGGATCGTGCCATGCCCAGGAGACCTCCCCGGGGCCGGATCCGTCACGGGGGATTCGGCAGAGATGCGCCCGAAGGGCATCTGCTGGCTCGGCCTGGGGCGATCTGCCGAGGCGACCGCATCAAATCGGTGCCATCGGCGAAAGCTCCTGGCACGGGCGGTCGCAGCTCCGCTCCATGGGGGCCGCTCGCAGCCGCGCCGCTCCGAACGCCCCGGCCCTCCGTCCTCCGTGTCCATCCCCGCCACCCTCCGCGCCCTCCGGCCGTCCGCGCGCGCCTACCTGTATGGCTCCGCGTTCATGGGCGCGGCCCAGGCGGTCACGTGGACGTTCCTCACGCGGTGGCTGAACGTCCAGGGGTACTCCAAGACCGAGATCGGGACCTTCCAGTCCCTCGACTCGTGGGGGAAGGTCTCCGTGGCGATCCCGGCCGCGTTCCTGCTGGCCCGGCGGCCGGCGCGCGGTGTGTTCGTGACCTCGGCGCTCGTCGCGGGGCTGGCGTACGTCGTCCTGCCGTACCTGCCGAGCCTGCGCTGGATGTACGCGTGCAACTTCGTCGCCGGGCTGGCGATGACGGTCCACTACGTCGCGATCGCCCCGTTCCTGTTCCGGCACACCGGGAGCGAGGAGCGCGCGGCGGCGTTCTCGCTCGCCGAGGCGGCGCGCACGTTCGCGGCCGTCATCGGGTCCGCGGCCGCGGGGTTCTCGGTCGCCCGCCTCGCGCTCCCGCTGGGCGGCGAGGCGGAGGCGACGAGCGCCGTCATCAGCGGCGCCGGCGTGTGCGCGATGATCGCCGCGCTCTTCTACGCCCGGATCCGCGACCCCGAGCCGTCGATGAACGGCGGCCAGCGGATCCTCCCCGTCGTCCGCAAGCACGGCGCGCTCCTCGCGCGATTCGCGGCTCCGCAGTTCCTCGTCGCGACCGGCGCCGGGTTCTGCATCCCGTTCCTGCCGACCTACTTCCAGGAGCGCTTCGGCGTCACCCCCGACGGGTGGGGGTACCTCTTCGCGTCCGGCCAGGTGCTGATGACGGCGGGCTTCCTCATCACGCCGGTCCTGCTCTCGCGCTACGGGTTCGTGCGCAGCATGGTCGGGATCGAGCTGTCGTCGCTGCCGTTCTTCCTCGCGCTGGCGTTCACGACGAGCCTGCCGGTCGCGATGTTCGCCTTCCTGATGCGCGGGGCGCTCATGAACGCGACGCACCCGATCCTCAAGAACCTGATGATGCAGGCCACGCCGCCCGGCGTGCGCGAGGTGCAGACGGGCGTCAACGCGACGCTGTGGGGCGTCGGGTGGGTCGTCGGGCCGCTCGCGGCCGGGCGCGTTCTCGACGCGACCGGGAACGACTACGCTGTGCTCATGTGCACGACGGTCGGGATGTACCTGGCGGCGGCCACGCTCACGTGGGTCCTCCTGCGCGACGTCGAGCGACGCATCGTGCGCGCGCAGGCCCGCGGCGAGGAGCCCGAGTCCGCCGCGGCGGGGGCGACCGCTTGAGGGAGCCCCGATTCGAGGGAGACGCGTCGGCGGACGGCGCAGCCGCCGCCGACGCGATCGCTCCCCTGACCGAGCTGAAGGGGATAGGCGCGGCCAAGGCCGCCCGGCTCGCGCGGATCGGGATCCGCTCCGTCCGTGACCTGCTGCTGACGCAGCCCGCGCGGCTCGTCGTGTGGCCCGAGACGAGCGCGATCCGCGACGCGCGAACGCGCAAGGGCGAGCGCGTGACAGTGACCGGCCGCGTGTCCCGCGCCGTGCTCCAGCGGATCGGCGGCAAGCGCTCCATCGTCCGCGCGACGCTCGCGGACGGAACGGGCGAGGTCGACATCGTGTTCTTCAACCAGCCGTGGATGAAGGAGCACCTGTCGGCCGGCACCGAGGTGCTCGCGCACGGGCCGGTGACCGACGTGCGGGGGCCGGTCATCGCGGGGCCCCGGCTCGGCACCGAGACGAACCCGCTCCCGCCGCCCGGGACGCTCGCGCCCGAGTACGCGGGCGGCGAGGGCGTGTCGGGCGACCTCGTCGGTGCACTCGTCGACGCGGCGCTCGACCGGTTCGTGGACCGGCTCACCGAGCCCCTTCCGGCAGAGTTCCTGGAGCGCGTCGAGGCCCCGCCCGCGCGCGAGGCGGCGCTCGCGCTCCACCGACCTGCGTCGGTCGACGCGTTCGAGCACGCGCGCCGCCGGTTCGCGCTGCAGCCGATCCTGACGCTCCAGGCCCGCGTGCACGCGCGGCGTCGCGGTGCCGGCGGGCGGGCGCGGGCGGCGCGCATCGACGACGCAACGCACGACGCGCTCGTCGCGCGGTTCCCGTTCACGCTGACCGCCGCCCAGACCAAGGTCGCGGCGGAGATCCGCGCCGACCTCGCCCGCACGCGTCCGATGCGCCGGCTCCTGCAGGGCGACGTCGGATCGGGCAAGACCGCGGTCGCCGCGTACGCCGCGATGGCCGTGTGCGAGCGCGGCGGCCAGGTGGCGGTGATGGCGCCGACCGAGGTGCTCGCGTCCCAGCACGCGTACGGCCTCGCGCCGCTCTTCGAGGAGCACGGCCTGCGCACGGCCCTGCTCACCGGCACGCTCCCCGCGGGCGAGCGCCGGAGCGTCGTCGAGCGGCTCGCGGCGGGCGAGCTCGACGTCGTGTTCGGCACCCACGCGCTCTTCTCGGACGACGTCCGGTTCCGCCGGCTCGACCTCGCGGTCACGGACGAGCAGCACCGCTTCGGCGTCGCCCAGCGCGACCGGCTCGCCGCCAAGGGGCGCGACGTCCACGTCCTCCTGATGACGGCCACGCCGATCCCGCGCACGCTCGCGCTGACGGTCTTTGGCGACCTCGACGTGTCGATCCTCGACGCGTCGCCCCCGGGGCGCGGCGGGGTCACCACGCGCTGGGCGCGCGGCGACGACCGGCGCCGGATGCCGCGGGAGCTCGGCGAGCGCCTCGACGCGGGCGAGCAGATCTACTGGGTCGTCCCGCGGATCGGCGGGGACACGGAGGAGTCGAAGTCCGCGGCGAGCGTCGAGGCACGGTACGAGGACCTGTGCCACAGACCGCGCTTCACGTCGTCGGGCATCGAGGTCGTGCACGGCCGGCTCGCGCCCGACGAGCGGGCGACGCGGCTCGACCGGTTCCGGCGCGGTGAGGTCGCGACGCTCGTCGCCACCACCGTCGTCGAGGTGGGCGTCGACGTGCCGAACGCGACGGTGATGGTGATCGAAGACGCGCACCGCCTCGGCCTCGCGCAGCTCCATCAGCTGCGCGGTCGCGTCGGGCGCGGGCCGAAGGCCTCGACGTGCTACCTGCTCGGCGACAAGAAGGCCGAGGAGCGCTTCCGCATGCTGGAGCGCTCGCGCGACGGGTTCGAGCTGGCCGAGGAGGACCTCCGCCAGCGCGGGATGGGGGACCTGCTCGGGCTCCGTCAGTCGGGCGAGAACCTGGAGGGACTCGTCGATCCGGAGCGCGACCTGCACCTGCTGCTCGCGGCCCGGGACCTGTTCCAGGATCGCCCGGACCTCGTCGCGGCGTTCGCCGGCGACGGCTAGCGGGGAAGGGGCGAGAGGTCGAGCGTGACGCGGTCCGCGCCGGGTTCGATGCGCAGGGTGCGGAAGCTCGTGAGCGGCTCGCGGCCCATCCCGACGCGCCAGTCCCCGGGCTCCAGGCCGTCGAACGCATAGCGGCCGTCCGGGCCGACCGGCACGTCGTAGAACGCCGCCGGGTAGGTGTGTCCATCGAGGTGGATGCGAACGACCAGTTCCTCGCTGCGTTCGGGGGCGTTCGGGGGCGCTCCGTCCGGCCCGGCCGTGACGCGGCCCTCCAGGCGACTGCCCGGGAGGACGATGTCGCGCACGCCATCGGTCTCACCGACCTCGAACGGTTCCTGCAGTCGGATGCGGGACGGATGACCAGGAGGCGTGACCAGCGGCGCGTAGGTGCCCTCGCGCAGACGCACCTCGAAGCGCCCGTCCGCGTCGACCTTCGCGGACCAGAGCGCGCCTCCCACGGTCGGGACGAAGCTCAGCCCGACCCGGCTCGAGCCGGCCGCCGTCACTGGAGCACCCCACGTCGTGCGGACGGTCCCGGTCCAGGTGAACACGTCGGGGCCCACGCCGAGGTCGAGCTCGCGCTCCTCGCCGGCCTCCAGCGTGACCGTCTTCGCGTCCTGCCGCTGGCCGTACGTGTTGCCGTCGAAGTAGGCCGACGCCTGGAGTGTTCCGTCGCCGAGGCCGTCGACGTCGTAGCGGCCCTGCGCGTCGGTGAACGCGAGCGCGAGACCGCCGCGCGACGCGCGTCGCCAGATCGACACGCAGGCCCCTTCGACCGGCGCGCCGTCCTCTCCGATGACGGTGCCGAAGAGCCGACCGGTCCCGAGTTCGATCTCGACGACCGCGCCCTCGTCCTCGCCCAGCTCGGCCCGCCCCTGGTGGGTGCCGCCCGCGGGCTCGAGCAGAGCGACGACGTGGGATCCCGGCTCCAGCCCGCACACCTCGACCTCGCCCGCCGCGTCGGTGAGGACGCGCTGCGCGGCGTCTCCCTCCAGCGCCTCGGCGAAGAGCCAGTTGTTCCGCGTCCGCTCGACGAGGATCGTCTGCTGCGGCATCCGAGCCCCGTCGCGCGTGACGACGACGCGGATGCAGCCGGGACCGGGGGCTCCGTCCTCGGCGTCGACGGCCGGCTCGGGTGCGGCCGCCGCGGGAGCCTCGACCTCGGCGGGCGCGGGCGTTTCCTGAGGAGAGGACGCGCGCACGCCGACTTCGGGGGCGGACAGCTCGGCGGCCTCGGACGGCGTCGCCGTGGGGGACTCGGCCCGACGCTCGACGCGGGCTCCGGTCGCCGACTCGCCCCCGCGCGAGACGAGCAGCGCGAGAGCGGCCAGCGCGAGCACGCTGACGACCGCGATCCACCTGGTGCGCGCGTTCACGGAGGGGCTACTGCGGCGAGTACCAGATGGGGGACGTGTACGCCCGCTCCTGGTGCTTCATGGGCACCGACTCCGGCATGCGGATGCCGAAGAACTTCGAGTCGTACGCCTGCCACGTCGGCGTCGGGATCTCCAGCACGCGCGCGTAGTAGACCGCGCTGACGGAGGGATCGAAGTCCGGGTCCTCCCATACGGCGCGCAGCTCCGCGTCGCCGATCGTGTTCAGGTACGTGGCGTTGGGGACGTCGACCGTGTCGCCCACCGGCGTGCGGCAGCGTCCGTCGGCGCCGATCTCCCGCCCGTCCGCGACGGCGACGTCGTAGATCCGCTCTTGCCGCTCGCCGGCCGCGTCGACCCAGCCCTTGACGATCTGGATCCGGTCGAGGTTGCCCGACCACGCGTCCTTCATCGCGCCGATCATGAAGCGCGGTCCGCCGGCTCCGTTCGGCCGCGCCGGCAGATCACCGCCCATCGGCACGCCGTCCCGGTACCCGATCGCCACCGCGTCGGGGCGATAGACGTCGTCGTCGCCCCACGTCCAGCCGCCGAACATCCGCACGACGATCCGCGTGCCGGTCGTGGCGTAGGTCTCCTTGCGCTGCATCGCCTCGAACAGCGCTTCGCGCGTGTTCTCGCGCGCCCACACCCCGGCGAGGCCCGACGCGAGCGTCTCCGACTCGTACGTCGAGAGCGAATCGTCGCCCGACAGCGCCTTGATCACGTAGTGCTCGTAGCGGTCGGCGGACGGCTCGGCCGAGGGCATCTTGCCCCAGTAGTTCTCGTCGCGCGTCGAGGCGAGCGACGTATGCGAGTCGGTGCTCCCGACCATCCCGAACTTGAACGGGTTGGCACCGAGCTCCCGTTCGAGGAGCAGTCCGAGCTGCAGCGCCGAGCGCGCATACTCCGTCGGCAGCATGTCGGGCGTCTTCGGCTGCAACCCGGCGATGTCGGCCTTGTCCCACGTCCCGTAGTCGGCGAACTCGTCGTTGGGCGACAGCAGCGGGTGTGCTTCACCGTCGCCCTTGATCTGCGTGACCTCGTAGAGCGGCTCCCATCGCGAGCGCTCAAGAGCGTACTCGCGATCCAGCGGGCGACCGTCCAGGCGCTGCGTCTGGAACATGATCCCGTTCGAGAGATTCCCGTTGTGGGGGATCGCGAGAACGCTCCCTCCGGTCTTCTCCTCGTACCCCGCCATGAACTTCCAGAGGTCCTCGGGATCCGGTGAGTCGAACGTCGAGAACGGCAGGATCTGGCGCGCCTTCTCTCCGTCGTCCTTGAAGATGACGACGCGGTGGAGGTTGCTCGGCCTCTCGATGTTGTTGATCGACGTCCACTCGAACCCGATGAGCGCGGTGAAGCGGCCAGGCTCGTTGTACTCCTCGGCGAACGCGATCAGGCGCTCCCAGACGGTGCGCTGGATCTTCGGGCTGTTCAGGTTGTCCGTGTTCACCGCGACCCCCTCGTTGCCCCACTTGATGAACGCGTCGTAGCCCTTCCCGGCCTTGACCAGGTCGTGCATCTCCTTGCCCCAGGGAATGTTCAAGAGGTCGGGGTTCGACTCGGCGATCATCGGCGCGAGGCCGAGGTTCTCGGCGTGGTCGGCGACGACGAGGAAGTCGAGCGGACGGATCAACCGCGCACGCTGCCCGGAGCTCGTCACGACCTCTTCTCCGCGAGCGAACCGATACGCGACCTCGGGCCCACGGCGGTTGCCGATCATCCCCGCGTCGGTCGAGTACGACGTGTGAAGGTGCGTGTCGCCCCAGAAGAGCCCCTCGGCGAAGCTCGCGTCGCGCGCGGTGCGCTCGACGTAGGGGGAGTAGACGCGCGGCTCGGTCGGGGCCTCTCCGGGATTGACTCCAGTCTGGGCGAGAGCGGCGAGTGTGAGTGCGGTCGGCGCGGCGAGGGGGAGCGGCATGGGGCAGGTGGATGATGCGGCGGCGAGTCCTCGCAGTAGAACCGACCTCGCGACACTCTGTTGCGCCGATCCGTCGGACGGCGCCTCACAGCCTGGGCAGTGGATACCCTTGCTCTCACAGGAAAAGCAGCGCGACACCCTGGGTCAGGTTCGACGTCGCGGCCCCGTCGAGCGCGTCGCGATGCCAGGCCTGGAACGCCCACGTGTCCCCCGCGACGACCTGGACGAGGCCGGTCGGCTGGGGGAACGACGCGAGATCGAGGATCAGCTCCGAGCGACCTTCCGGGCTCGCGAACGTGAACTGCCCGGCGAGATCGAAGCGGCCGATGTCGCCGCTGAGGCACAGGAGACCGACTCCGCCGCCGAACATCGGAGTGAACGCGCCCGTTCGACTCGTCAGGAAGAGCGTCAATGCGCCCGCGGGGAGCTCGTTCGCGACGAGGCGGATGTCGTTCTCTCCCACGATCCGGCTGCCGAACGCGGAGAGTTCTCCTTTGCGACCCGTCGAGTTGGGCACGGCGCCTCCGCAGATCAGGTCGCCGATCGGGTCCGTCGAGCGGTTGCGGAACCAGCTCAGGCGCTGACCGGTGATGAGGTCGAAATCGCCGTCGCCGTCGAGATCTGCGACCGCGAGCGTCTCCGGCTCCGAGACGGCATCCGTGGCCGTCGCAGGGGGCTGGTACGTCACGCCAGAGATCCACCGAAGCCGAACGATCTCGTCCGGGTCGGTGGCCGCCGCGCGGTCGACGGCGACGACGAGGTCCGGACCGGCCGCGCGGCCAGTGGGCAGAGGTGCGAAGTCGCGTCCCGGCCCCGGCAGCGCCAGGCGGCCGAATGGGGTGCCGAAGTCGCCGCCGCCGGCGTTGCTCGCGACGACGAGCTCTGCGCCGGAGCCGGTCAACCACGCCAGGTCGGGGGTCCCCGAACCGTCGAGGTCCGCCGCGACGAGTCGGATCGCGGCGTCTCGGGGCGCGTCGGACACGAGCGACGGAGCCTCGAACGTCCCGTCGGGGCGCTGGCGGTACCACTCGACGCGCGCCGCTCCTCCCTCGGCGCGTGCCACGGCGAGGTCGTCCCGTCCGTCCCCGTCGAAGTCGGCGACGGCGACATCGGCGATGAAGAGCGACCCGTCGAACGCGAGCCGCGGCGGACCGAAGGACGACGGTGCGAGCTGGTCGAAGATCCGGATCCTGCGACCGTCCTCGGCCGCGACGGCCACGTCGAGGTCGCCGTCGCCCAGCGCGTCGATCGCGATCGGCGCCGCGGTGGTCGCGCTCGCCATCGGGCCGAGCGTCAGCGGGTCGAGCGCGCCCTCGCCGTCGCTGCGGTACCAGACCACGAACGCGAGCCGCTTTCCGACGATGTCGTCGTTCCCGTCACCGTCGAGGTCTGCGACGCCGAACGTCTCGACGTCCTGGCCACGGAACGGCCGCGGTCGCTCCAGCCTTCCGGGGCCCAGGTTCAGGGAGACCGCGAGAGGAGCACTCGTCACCACGTCGGGGTCACCGTCTCCGTCGAGGTCCGCCGTCCGGACGAAGCGGTGCTCCAGCGCTCTGTCGATCAGGCCCCTCGCGTCCTCGGCGAACGGCGGCGTGCCCGGCGACACCATCTCACCGTCGAACACGTACAGCGAGGGCGGCGCGTGGGCGAGGAGGTCGTCGGCGCCGTCCCCGTCGAGGTCGACGAAGGTGGCCGCCTCGAAGCGCGAGGGACCGGGAGCGGTGACGACGTCGCGCAGTGAGCCGAACGAAAGGCCGCCGAGGTTCGGGATCCAGCGCAGCGGCTCGCCGTCGAGATCCGGGAGCACCGCGATGTCGGCGAGACCGTCGAGGTCCAGGTCCTGGAGCTGGATCCGGGCGCCGGGGTCGTCGATGGGGATCCGCGTCCGCGGCGCGAACGTGCCGCCGCCGAGGCCCCGGTACACCGCGATCCCGAACGTGCCGCCGTAGAGCACGGCCAGGTCCGTCGATCCGTCGCCGTCCAGATCGTCCGCGAGGATGGACTCGACGTCGGTCGAAGGCGCAGCGGCGTCGATCGGCGTCGGCGCGCCGAACACCTCCGGCGCGTTCTGGGGGAGGAGCGCGAGCACGCCCGGCGAGGTCTTCGTCACGAGGTCCGGGAGCGGGCCGTCCACGAGGTCGATCAGCGATGCGGCGCTCCCCCGCTGGAGTCCGGCGGTGATCTCCGCGAAGTCGAAGGAGCCTCCCGGACGCTGGTAGGCGACCCAGGCGGGGGAGACCCCCGAAGGCCCTACGGGCGGTCGCGTGAACTCCAGGTCGAGGGCGCCGTCGCCGTTGAGATCGCGGAACTCGATCTCGCCACCCGGCTCGGAGGACGAGGGGACGTCGAACGTGTCGACGCGGACGAGGACCGCGGGGATCGGGAGGCTGAAGCGCACGAGGTCGAACTCGGACGGCGCCGTTCGAACGACGACGAACAGGTCGGGCGTGCCGTCTGCGTCCACGTCGCCCGCGCCGATCGCCAGCGGCTCACCGGGACCGCCCAGGTCGACCGTCAACCGCCGCGCGACCGCGGCCCTCCGGTCGCCGAGGTTCTCGATCCACCACAGATCCGACGCTGCCGTATCGCTCCCCACGAGGTCGAGGTCGCCGTCGAGGTCGAGGTCGAACGCGATCGGATCGCGAGTCGCATCCACGGGCGACGCGATCGGCCGGGGCAATCCGAAGTCCTGTGCGTGGGCCTCGGTGGCGAGAACTGCCGAGGCGGAGAGGACGGCGAGGGAGAACGCGGGGCGTCGAGCGGGGATCATGGAGAGTGCGAGTCGGGCGGTCGGCAGGGTCCCGGCGTGTGAGCCGGTGCCGAGCGCGGCAGCGTGGACCGAACGGCGTGCACCTCGAGCACCCGCGGCTTCGCCCCGTCCCGCGCGCGGGTTGCGACGTGGGCGCCGATTCACGCCTCGAAGAGGTTTTTCCGGTTGTGTGATCCCGCCCGCCCGGCGCGCGTCCCAGAGTCTCATCGGGCTCGCTCCATGGTTCCTCGGTTCGCTCCGGCGACCGGCTTCGGTCTCACCGCTCGCGCCGCTTCGCTCGAAGCCGCGCACGCACACCTCCACGTGCCCCCATGAAGCTCTCCCGCTGCCTCGCCACCGCGAGCGCGCTCCTCGTCGGCTCCGCCGCCCTCGCCCAGGACGTCACGATCGTCTACTCCGGGGTGGTGACGAACGTGCCCGGATCCGGATTCACTCCGCCAGCACTCGCTCCGCTGCAGCCGGGCGACCTGCTCGAGCTGCATTGCTGCCTCGAGACGCCGGGGACGCCGCTCATGGCGGGCGGGTTCCTGCACCCCTTCCGGCCCTCGCGCAGCTTCATCCGAACGCCCTTCGGGGACGCGCTCGGCGATCCGCTTGCGAGCACTCCGGACACATTCATCCGAAAGGACGCCAACCAGGACCTGCTCTCGGTCCAGGGGGACTTCGAGGGCAACGTCACCGCCTTCGCGATCATCGTCGACGACAACCAGGTCCTCCTGCGGACCGACGTCCTCCAGGACCTGATCGGTGACGTGATCTCCGCCTCGACCCTCGGCGGCAGCCTCACCTTCAGCTTCAGCGACGGCAACGGGATGCTCGGCGTCTCGCTCGACTCGGTCAGCTTCCTCGTGTGCGGGCTCGAAGGGACGAACTTCTGCACCGGCAACCCCAACTCGACGGGCGCCGTCGGAGCGCTGACCGCAGCCGGTTCGAACGACATCGTCGACAACGACGTGACGCTCGTCGCGTCCGACCTGCCCACGACCACCTTCGGCTACTTCATCGTCAGCCGCATGCAGGGCTTCGTCGCGAATCCGGGCGGCAGCGCGGGCAATCTGTGCCTGGGCGGCGCGATCGGTCGGTACCTCGGTCCGGGGCAGATCCAGCAGTCGGACGCCACCGGTACGTTCTCGCTCCCGATCGACCTCACGATGATCCCGCAGACGAACGGCTTCGTCGCGGTCCAGCCGAACGAGACCTGGAGGTTCCAGGCCTGGCACCGGGACGCGAGTCCGGCCGGTCCGACGTCGAACTTCACCGTCGGTCTGGAGATCCTGTTCCGCTGACTCCGGGGGCGCAGCGTTCGTTCGGGGGTGGCGCCCGGCTCGTCCCGGCTCACCCCGAGCGCGCCATGCAGCTCTCACTCCGCCTCCCCCTCGTCCACGACTTCGCGGTGCCCGGCCGCGGCGCGCCCGCGGGCATTCGGCCGGGCCATGACGGCGCCGTCTACGGACTCCACTCGGAGCGCCGAGCGCACGGCGGCGCCGACGTCGTCGTGACCGAGGTGCACGACGGTGCGGTCGCGGCGGAAATGCGCCTCTCGACCGACAACCACTTCGACATCGCGCAGCCGCTTCCGAGGGGGGAGCTCCTGCTCGTCTCCGCCAGGACCTCGCGCGGCGCAGGCGGCCAGCTGGAGCCGAACGCCACCGTGTTCGACGCCGACGGGCGCCCGCTGCGCAGCTTCGTCCTCGGCGACGGCATCGAGGACGTCCAGACGTGCCCGGACGGCGCGATCTGGGTGAGCTACTTCGACGAGGGGGTCCTCGGCACGGGCGAGTTCGGGGAGCCCGTCGGCCGATCCGGCCTCGTGCGCTGGAGCCCCGGCGGGGACCTGGAGTACGAGTTCTGCCCGCCTCCCGGCGAGGACATGGTCATCGACTGCTACGCGCTCAACGCCGTGCACGCGCGCGAGGCGTGGCTGTCGTACTACGCCCCGTTCTCGATCGTCCGCGTCCACGACGACCACCCGGTCGCGGTCTGGCCGGGCAGCGTCGGCGGTATCACGTCGCTCGCGCGGGCCGGACGCCGCGCCGCCTGCCAGGACGCGTACGAGGACACCGGGCACTTCCATCTCGTCGATCTGTCCGAAGGCGAGCCCGCCCGGGTCGTGGGGGAGCTGCGCCTGGAGAGCGACGACGGCGCCCCGCTGCAGCGCACGTGGACCGTCGGGAGGGGATCGCGGCTGACGATCGTGGACGGCACCCGTTGCTTCGCGATCGACGTGCGCGACGTCCCGGATCAGGCCTGGCGCTGAACCCGCCATGCCGAGTTCCGCGGCCGGCTCATCGGCCCGTCGTGCCTCGGCGAACGTCCGCGCGTGGACCCTGCGCCGCCGCTCGACTGGCCTCCGTTCGCCCTGGAGCCCCCGGACCTCGCCCCGCTCGACCTCGTCGCGCTGGCGGGCGGGGTCCACACGACGCCGCTCCTGACCGAGCGTGGCTGCGCGCGCCTCTCCGCCGAGATCGAGGAGCGGCGCGCGCGCCTCGCCGCCGCCCTCCGTACCTCGGACGCGCGGCAGCCTCCCAACTCGATGCACGCGCACGGGGCCATGCTCGGCCCCCTCGGACTCGACGGGGTCGTCGACGCGCTCCGCGAGCGGCTCGCGCCCGACCTCGCCCGGCTCTACCCCGAGGTCGGCGGGGAGAGCCTGGACGGACACCACTCCTACCTCGTCGAGTACGGCCGCGACCTCGACGAGGACCTCGGCTTCCACGTCGACGACAGCGAGGTGACCCTCAACCTGTGCCTCGGCGAGACGTTCTCGGGCGCGGAGCTGGTCCTCCTCGGTCGCCGATGCGCGCTGCACCGCCAGGATCCGGTCGAGCCCGGTGAGACGCTGGAGATCGACCACGAGCCGGGCGTCTGCGTCCTCCACGCGGGCTGGCACCGCCACCGCGTCGACCCGATCCTCCGCGGCGAGCGTCGCAATCTGATCGCCTGGCTCCGGAGCTCCGCCCACCGGACCCGCGAGGAGGCCCAGGGAGGGGGCTGCCGGCCCTGGTGCGCTCGATCCGAGCCCTGAACGAGCCCTGCTGCTTCCTGCCGCAGCCCCGGATGCCTGGCGTGTATCCTGCTCGGCTTCGGTGGGTAGCACGCCCTCCAGACCTGGCCGCCGAGACGCCCCCGCTCGGATCCGCCCATGCAGCGCACGCTCCTCCCCCTCGCTCTCGTCGTGGCCGTGCTCGTTGGCACCGCCGCCCACGCCGCCCCGGCGCCCCAGCTCGACCTCCCGAAGAAGAGCCGCACCGCTCCTCCGAAGGACGCCGACTCGAAAGGAAAGTCCGCCGACGAGCTGAAGGGCTCGCGCGGTGGGACCGGCCGCGGGAACGTGTCGAGCTCGAAGGTCGGCACGAGGTCGGAGACCAAGCGCGCCTACGACGCCGACGGGAACGTCGTCGGGACGTCGACGGTCACGAAGATCAACGCGCCCGGCTCCAGCCGTTCGCAGAAGACGGCTCGAGGCAAGCTGGCGCTGCCGAAGACGCGTCGCAAGCCCGCGCCGCCCGCCCGGTCGGAGCCCGCGCCGGCCGCTCCCGCGCAGCCCGCGCCGACCGCCACCGCGCCGCCGGCGGGGACCGGCGGGGACCCCGGATTCACGGTCGCGCGCGACTCTGCGCGCTTCCTCTACGACCAGCTCCTCACCTGTGAGCGCCCCGGCGAAGCGAAGGTCGCCGAGGCCTCGGATCGGCTCGGTCGGCTCGGCCCGGACGGTCTGGAGGTCGCGCGCTTCGCGCTGCGCCAGAACGACCCCGTCATGGCGTACGCCGGCGCCCGCGCGCTGCTCATCGGCGGCACCGGCGACGACGCCGACGACGTCGTGCGCATGCTCCGCGGCACGATGCCGGGCAAGATCGGGCCGATGGTGCTGGAGGAGCTCCTGGAGCGCGACCCGGTCCGCGGCAGCGAGAGGCTCCTCGCCGAGCTCCTGCGGCACGACAGCGGTCCGCTCCGCCGCGCCGCGCGGCGCGCGCTCGACGGCCGCCTCGACGCGGACGAGGCGGTGCTGCTGGTGCCCGCGCTGGAGCACCGTGCGACGGACGTGCGACGGAACGCGGTCGAGCTCCTGGAGGGGCTCGACGGACCGCTGCCGACGCAGCTCCTGATCGACCGCGTGACCGACCGCTCGTCGAGCGTCTCGCAGATCGCGATTCGCGCGCTGCGCAGCAACGAGGACGAGACGATCGACTTCGAGCTCCTGCGGCGCGTCATGGAGGGCGGCGAGATCCTGCGCCGCGAGGCGCTCCTCCTCATCGCGATCGTCGAGCGCGAGGACCGGCTCGTCCGGCGCGTGCTTCAGCCGCAGCACGCGCCTCCGCTCGTGGACGCCCTCGACAGCCCGAACGAGCTCGCACGGTGCGCCTCGGCGGTCGCGCTCGCCGGCATCGGCTTCCGTGCGCCCCAGTCCGAGGCGACGGCATGGATGGACGGACCGGTGCCCTCGACGCTCGTAGGCGTCGCCGCGGGGTTCACCTTCTTCGACGGGTTCGAGCTCGTGCGCGACCCCGCGTTGCGCCGCCTGCGGCAGATCACGGGCATCAGCCACGGCAGCAACGGCCCCGCCTGGGCCCGCTGGTGGTCCGAGAACAAGGCCGGCTTCCGCGCCTCGCGCGCCGTGATCGACGTCACGCCGGAGGACGAGCTGCAGGTGATCGTCGAGGTCCGCGACGACGCGGTCTCACGCCCGTTCGCGCTCGTCGGCCCCGCGCTCGCGCGCAACGACGAGTGGTACGCCGGCCGGATGGAGGACGTCGACGACTTCGCGACCCTCGCGACCCGCGGCGACGTCGTCTTCCTCACGGCCATCGACGCCGCGGAGCTCGCGCAGCTCCTGCGCGACGAAGGCGTCTTCGGCCCCGAACGTCTCCCGGGTCCGCGCGGGGCATTCGGCCTCGACGGGCGCTCGGTCGACGTCGCGGTGGGGCGGCGCGCGAAGAGCTTCCGCTTCGCCTCCGACCGCACCCAGCCATGGTTCGAGCGCGTGCTGTCCCGCGCGCAGGGACTCCGCGAGCGCAACACGTGGCAGCGCTACCCGACGCCCGGCGTCCACGAGGACTCGCGCGAGCTGTACCTCTCGGAGGTCGCGTGGTGGGACGAGCCGCACGAGGACGCCGAGAAGGCCGAGCGCCTGGAGGGGATCCTCGTGAGCCACCTCCGCGCCGTGCCGCCCGGCGAGCGGACTCCGGCGCTGGAGGAGCTCGGGCTCCTGGCGGAGCGCTCGGACGTCATCGCCGTCGGCGACATCCCGCTGCTGCTCGACCTTCTCGTCGACGAGGCGCGGTTCAACGACCGCTCGAAGATCCTCGTGCAGCTCCTGCGGAAGGCCTCGGCCGACGGGACGGACGAGCTCTCCCGCGCGACGGCCTACCAGATCATCGACACCCTGCACGACCGCTTCGGCGGGTCTTCGATCTCCTCGATCGTCCGGCTGCTCTCGGACCAGGGGCGCGACGACATCGTCGCCGCGGTCATCGACGAGCGCGGGCTGCTGCGGGTCGCCGCCGCGTCGGCGCTCGCGAAGGGGAACGAGGACGAGGACGTCGACCTCCTCATCGGTCTCCTGGGCGATCCGGACGTGGACGTCCAGCTCGCGGCCGTGCGCTCGCTCGGCGTGCGCCGCGGGGATCGAGCGCGCGCGAAGGTCCTGGAGATGACGCGGTCCGACTCGCCGCGCGTCCGGATCGAGGCGCTCCGCGCGATCGGTTCGCTCGGTGGTCCGGGCGCGATCGATGCCCTCGTGGCCGGCCTGACCGACCCCGACGAACGCTTCCACCTGCCGGCGGCGGAGGGCCTCGCGGCCCGCGACGACGAGGAGGCGGCGCCGCGCCTGGTGTCACTCCTGCGCGGCCGCGCGCGCCCCGCCGGCCGGACGGCGGCGCGCGGGGGTCTCG
>JBCDGE010000110.1:0-24757 GCA_038757895.1 Planctomycetota bacterium
CGTGGAGCGGCAGCCCGAAGCCCTTCTTGGGGTGCGAGTAGACCTCGTCGGGGAGGTGCGGCCGGCCCGCCTCGCGCAGGAGGTGCTTGCCGGTCGCGCCGCGCAGCTTGAGGCCCAGCGGCAGCCTCTGCGCCAGGTCGACCACGCGTCGATCGAGCAGCGGCACGCGGACCTCCAGGCTCGCCGCCATGCTCATCCGGTCGACCTTCGTCAGGATCGACGAGGTCATGTACGTCTGCGCGAGGATCGCCATCGCGTACTCCTCGGGCTCCAGGCCCTCGAGGGTCTCGGCGGGGATCGAGGCCCAGGGGCGCAGCGGTTCGCTGGAAGCGTCCCGGACGAGCGAGCGCGCCTCGTCCTCGCCGAAGAGGCACATGAGCCGACGGAGCTGCTCGTCGCGGCCGACGAACGTCAGCGCGAGGCCCTTGCGCGCGCGCCGCGTCCGCTCGGCGATCCCGCCGGCGGGGACGAGCGCCGCGCCCGCGAGGACCGCCTGGCCGACGCGTCGCGCGAACGCGGGGGTGCGGTCGGCGAAGCGCTGGACGCGCGCCGCCCAGCGCATGTGGTCGTAGCCGCCGAAGAGCTCGTCGCCGCCGTCGCCAGACAGCGCAACGGTCACGCGCTCGCGCGCGAACTTCGACACGATCCAAGTCGGGATGCACGACATGTCGCCGAGCGGCTGGCCGACGTGGTCGACGATGCGGTCGAGCAGCTCGACGTCGAACGACGCGTCGTCGACGCGCAGCTCGTGGTGCTCGGCGCCGATGTGCTCGGCGACGCGGCGGGCGATCCTGGACTCGTCGAAGTCGGGGCTCTGGAAGCTGACGTTGAACGAGTGGACGGGCCCGTCGACCGCGCGCGCGGCGAGGGCCGCGACGGTCGACGAGTCGATGCCGCCGCTGAGGAACACGCCGACCGGCACGTCCGCCACGAGCTGGGACCGCACGGACGCGTCGAGGCGCGCGCGAAGCTCCTCCAGAGCCTCCTGCTCGTCCATCGGCTCGGGCGCGAGCTCGTACGTCCAATAGCGCTCGACCTCGATCGCGCCGTCGCGCCAGCGGAGCAGGTGCCCGGGCGGCAGCTGACGGACGCCGTCGAGCAACGTCCACGGATCCGCGACGCTGCGGTCGACGAGCAGCGCAACGAGCGAGCGGCGGTCGAGCTGCCGCGGGACGCTCGGGTGCTCCAGCAGGCTGGCGAGCTCCGACGAGAAGACGAGCTCGCCCTTCGGGCCGTGCCAGTAGTAGAGCGGCTTGATCCCGATCGGGTCGCGGACCAGCGTCACCGAGTCCGCGTCGCGGTCGTGGACGGCGAAGCCGAACATCCCGTTCAGCGCGTCGAGCGACCGCTCGCCGCGGCGCGCCCAGAGCTCCAGCACGACCTCGGTGTCGGTGGTGGTGCGCAGGCGGGCGCCCTCGCGCTCCAGCGCCGCGCGCTGCTCGGCGGTGTCGTAGCACTCGCCGTTGTAGACGATGGTGAATCGCCCGTCGGCGGTCGTCATCGGCTGGCTGCCGCTCTTCAGATCGAGGATCGACAGCCGCCGCATGCCCATCGCGACCCGCCCGAGCCCGATCGCGCCCCCCTCGTCGGGCCCCCGGTGGCGGAGGCGGCGGTTCATCGCGGTGACGGCGCCGAGATCCGCGCGCCCCTCGGGGACGATCGTTCCGTTGATGCCGCACATGGGGAAGGGGAGGGGCCGGGGCTCCGACCCGTCCTCGACGATCGGCCAGCGGCGGGGATTCCTGTAGGAACCGTCGGCAGCTCGCACGAATCCATGGACGATGGGCCGCGAGATCGGTGCGCCACGGCGCCCACGCCCCTCCTCCTCCCCAGGACCCGATGCTCAGGAACCCGAAGACCGCGCTCGCGGCCGCCGTCGCAGCCGCCGCGGCGGCGTGCACGACCCTCGACCGCGGAGAGCCGTCCCAGGTCCGTGTCCTCCCCGCCTCGGAGGTCGAGTGGCAGCTCCTCAACCCCCTGCGCGGCGACGCGAGCCCGGGGGCCGGCACGCTGTGGGGCGACCGGGGCGCGCCCGTGCCCTGCGGCTTCCTCGCGAAGTTCGTCGACGGGTTCTCGTCACCGCCCCACATCCACCCCGTCACGTACCGCGCCGTCGTCATTCGAGGGCTCGTCCACAACGACGATCCCGACGCCGAGGACGAGTGGCTCCCGTCCGGGTCGTACTGGACCCAGCCCGGCGGTGAGGTGCACATCACCGCCGCGCAGGGCTCCGAGAACGTCGCCTACGTCGAGATCGAGCGCGGGCCGTACCTCGTCAAGCCCGCCGCGGAGTCGTTCGATCCGACCGAGGCGCCCGTCAAGCTGCGGCCGGAGGCGATGGAGTGGCGGAGCCTCGCGGAGGGAGCGGAGGTCGCGCCGCTGACGGGGAACCCCGGCGACGACGCGCTGACGCGGTCGATGGTCCGGCTGGCGGACGGGTTCACCGGCGTCCTGCGCGCGGAGGGCGGCGCGCTGCACGCGGTCGTCGTCACCGGTCGCTGGGTCCACTCGGTCGACGATCTGAGCGAGTCCGCGACGCTGGAGCCCGGGAGCTACTTCGGGTCCGACGGCCGCGTCGCGCATCGGATCACGTGCACCGGGGAGCCCTGCCTGCTGTACGTGAGGACGGACGGCGCGTTCGAGGTCGACGCGGAGTAGCAACGTGCCCCCGTCGATCCTGTTCGCGCTCCCGCTGATCGTCGCGGCGACCTTCGTTCCGGCGTACGACACCCAGGCGGGTCTTCCGGCAGACGACCTGCCGCGCCCCACGCCGGTGCAGCTCGCCTGGCAGAGGGCCGAGCTGGGCGTCGTCTTCCACTACGACCTGCACGTCTTCGACGACGGGCACTACGTCCAGTCGAAGAACCGCCGCACGCCGCCCGGCGATCCGAACCGGTTCGCGCCGACCGAGCTCGACGTCGGGCAGTGGGTGCGGACGGCGCGGGCGATGGGCGCGCGGTTCGCGATCCTGACGGCCTCGCACGAGACCGGGTTCCGGCTGTGGCAGTCCGACGTCAATCCGTACTGCCTCCGCGCGGTCGAGTGGGGCGGCGGCGAGCGCGACCTCGTCGCCGAGTTCGTCCGGGAGTGCCGCGCCCAGGACATCGCGCCCGGGATCTACCTCGGCACGCGCTGGAACGCGCAGCTCGGCGTGCTCGACTTCCGCGTCACCGAACGGAGCCCCGTCACGCAGGCCGAGTACAACGCGCTCATCGAGGCGGAGGTCGAGGAGATCTGCAGTCGGTACGGACCGCTCTTCGAACTCTGGTTCGACGGCGGGGCGTTCGGCCCCGACCAGGGCGGCCCCGACGTGCTCTCGGTCGTCGAGCGGCTCCAGCCCGACTGCGTCTTCTATCACAACCACGATCGCGCCGACGCGAGGTGGGGCGGGAGCGAGTCGGGGACGGTGCCGTACCCGTGCTGGGCGACGCTTCCGTTCCAGGGCTACGTTCGCTTCAACGAGGAACTCGCGCGCGACGGCTTCCGGCTCCTGCGCACCGGTGACCCCGACGGCGACGTGTGGTGCCCGGCGATGTCCGACGCACCGGTGCGGAACCACGAGTGGTTCTGGGACGAGGGCGACGACGACAAGGTGCGCGACGCATCCGAGCTCGTCGACATGTACTACCGGTCGGTCGGGCACAACTCGACGCTCATCCTCGGGCTGACGCCGGACGACCGCGGGCTGATGCCGCGCCGCGACGTCGAGGTCTGCGAGGCCTTCGGCGCAGCGATCGCGGACGCGTTCGCGCGTCCCGCGGGGCACGTCGCGGGTACCGGCGACGAGGTCGTGCTGCGGCTCGACGGACCGCGCGCGATCGATCACATCGTGGTCCAGGAGACGATCGCCGAGGGGGAGCGCGTGCGCGCCTACGAGATCGACGTTCGCGAGGACGGCGCGTGGCGGACGCTCGCGACGGGGACGTGTATCGGACACAAGCGGATCCACCGCTTCGACCGGCGGACCGTGGACGCGGTCCGGCTGCGCGTCCTGGCGGCGCGGGCGGAGCCACGCATCGAGCGCCTCGAGGCATTCCGCGCGGGCGACTGAGGAGCAGTCTCACGCCGGACGCATCCGCCGCATCGTGGCGGCGAAAAGAGGGGCTGGAGCGCACGGTTTCCCTCGCTCGCGTTGGGACATTACGTGCGAGTCAGACGCGCAGGTGGCGCGGCTGGTTATCCTCGCCCCTCGAACGACCGGGGCTCGCCTCGGTCGTTCCGCGTAGGGGCCCGATGACCGGTGGCTCCGCGCACGACCCCATGAACGAACGTCACGTCGAGCTGCTCAGGAGGACGAGCCGGACCTTCCTCCTGCCGATCCTCCAGGCGCCGCCCGTCCTCCGCGACACCGTCGGGCCGGCCTACCTCTGCATGCGGGCCATCGACGAGATCGAGGACCACGAGGGCCTGTCGAAGGAGGACAAGGTCACGCTTCTCCGCGGCACCGCGCGGATCCTGCGCTCCCCCGGCCCCTGCGTCGACGGAGGCGCCCTGGAATCGTTGTTCGAGCCGTTCGTGGACCTCCTCGACGACGTGACCCTGGAGCTCGCCGACTTCGCCGAGGCGGCGGTCGAGCCGATGCGGCCGCCGATCCGGATCGCGACCGCGGACATGGCGGACGAGATGGCCGACTGGGTCGCGTCGGGCTGGACGATCCGCACCGAAGCGGACCTCGACGGCTACACGTTCACGGTCGCCGGGCGCGTCGGGCTGCTGCTCTCCCGGCTGTGGTCGTGGTACGACGGCTCGGAGTGCGATGACGACCAGTCGATCGCGTTCGGCCGCGCGCTTCAGACCGTCAACATCGTCCGAAACCGGGACGAGGACCTCGCGCGGGGCGTCGACTTCTTTCCCGACGGCTGGAGCCGTGAGCGCGTCATCGGATACGCGTGGCGGAACATCGACCATGCGGACCGGTACATGGAGAAGCTCGACGAAGGCGCGGTGCGGGACTTCTGCATCCTTCCGCTGGGTCTCGCGAAGGCCACCCTGGAGGCGATCTCGGGCGGCAGGGAGAAGCTGACCCGGTCCGAGGTCGATCACCTCGTCGCTCGACTCAGGCGCGTCTAGAACAGCGTCGACCCAAGGGGAAGGAATGGCATCGGACATCGTCATCATCGGCGCGGGTCCCGGAGGGCTCGCGGCGGCGATGCTGCTCGGACACGCGGGCCATCGCGTCACGGTCCTGGAGCGCGCGGATCGCGTGGGCGGGCGCACTTCGACCATCGAGGAGCAGGGGTACCGCTTCGACCTCGGCCCCACGTTCTTCCTGTACCCGGAGATCCTGCGCGAGATCTACGAGACGTGCGGCATGAGCCTCGACGATCGCGTCGAGCTCCGGCGCCTCGACCCGCACTACAAGCTGCACTTCGAGGGCGACACCGTCCTGACCGCGTACCCCGACACGGGGACGATGGACCGCGAGGTCACCGGGCTGTCCCCCGAGGACGCCGGCGGGTTCGCGCGCTTCATGGAGGACAACCGCAAGAAGTTCGAGTCCTTCGCGCCGGTGCTCCAGAAGCCGTTCTCGTCCGCGCTCGACCTGATCGATCCGCGGTTCGTGAAGCTGCTGCCGCACTTCCGGCCGAAGCGCAGCGTCGAGAAGGACCTGCGTCGCTTCTTCAAGGACGAGCGGCTGCGGCTCGCGTGCGCGTTCCAGAGCAAGTACCTGGGCATGTCACCGTTCGTCTGCCCGAGCATCTTCACGATCCTCTCGTTCCTGGAGTACGCCTACGGCATCTTCCACCCGGTCGGCGGGTGCGCGGCCGTCTCGCACGACATGGCGAAGGCGGCCGAGGAGATGGGCGTCGACATCCGCCTCTCGGAGCCCGCCGTGAAGATCGACTTCGAGGGCAAGCGCGCGAAGCGCGTGATCACCGAGAGGGGCACGTACGAGTGCGATGCGCTCGTCGTCAACGCGGACTTCTCGCACGCGATGAAGGAGCTCGTCCCGAATCGCCTGCGGCGGAAGTGGTCCGACGAGGCGATCGCGCGCAAGAAGTACTCGTGCTCGACGTTCATGATGTACCTCGGCGTGAACAAGACGTTCCCCGAGCTGACGCACCACACGATCTTCCTGGGCGAGGACTACCGGGACACCCTGCACGACATCGAGCACGGGCACCGGCTGTCGGACAACCCGGCGATCTACCTCTGCAACCCGGTGCTGACCGATCCGTCGATGGCCCCGGAGGGCAAGTCGGCGCTCTACGTGCTCGTCCCGGTGACGCACCAGCACGAGAACGTCGACTGGAGCGAGCAGCAGGCCGCGTTCCGCGACCTGACGCTGCGCCAGCTCGACAAGCTCGGCGTCTCGCTCACCGACTCCGACATCGAATACGAACGCGTGCTGCCGCCCTCGACGTGGGAGCACGACTACGCCGTCCACAAGGGCGCGGTGTTCAACCTCGCGCACTCGCTCGACCAGATGCTGCACAAGCGTCCGCAGAACCGGTTCAAGGAACTCGACGGCGTCTACCTCGTCGGCGGCGGGACCCACCCCGGCAGCGGTCTTCCAGTGATCTACGAGTCCGCGCGGATCACGACTAGGCTCGTGCAGAAGGACCTCGGTCGATGAGTGGGCCGGCCCTCCGCTCCGTGGCCTGCGCGTTGCTCGGACTCGCGAGCGCCTGCGCCTCGACGCCGCTCTCCCCGGCGCCTCCGATCGTCGAGGAGGTCTCACTCCAGGCGGCGGTCGACGGAGCGCGCGACGCGATCCGCGAGTTCGATCTGAAGGCGATGCGCGTCGCGGCCCAGCAGCTCTTGCTTGCGGAGGCCGAGAACGACGACGATCGGCTCGCGCGCGACTACTGGCGCGGCGCGGCCCTCTTCAACTCCATCCTCGCCCCACGCCCCGCCGGCGACGACCGCCTCGCGGCGGACGCCGGTGTAGCGACGGAGGCCCTGGAGGCCACCCTGGAACGGAAACCCGACGACGTGGAGAGCCACGCGATGCTCGCCGTCCTCATCGGGCGTCGGCTCCAGGCGAGCCCGCTGCTCGGGATCACGCTCGGTTCGTCGTTCAAGCGGCACCGCAAGGCGTCGGCGGACGCGCGGACCACGAATGCTCGCGTGGCCTACCTCGAGGGGACCGGGCTGCTGAAGCGCGCGGGCGACCGCGAGCACGTCGAGGCGGCGGTGGAGGTCCTGCTCTCGGCCGAGCAGCTGTTCGAGGCCGAGTCCGGCCGGGAACGGGCGACCGACTCCCTCGACTGGACCCCCGACTGGGGCCGCGCGCTGAACCTGATGTTCCTCGGGGAAGCCCACGAGCGGCTCGGCGATGTTGAACAGGCCGCCGTATGGTTCGAGCGGGCTCTCCATCATTCGTTCATGCTCGAGCGAGCAGACGAAGGCTACCGACGATGCACGAACGGAACGGAAAACGGATCGCCGTGATCGGAGCGGGGCTCGGCGGCATGTCCGCGGCCCTGTCGCTCGCCCTGGAGGGCTACGAGGTCACCGTCTTCGAGAAGAACGAGAAGGTCGGAGGCAAGCTCAACGTCCTGGCGGCCGAGGGCTACCAGTTCGACCTCGGCCCCTCGATCCTCACGCTGCCGCACCTGTTCGAGCGCACGTTCGAGCGGGCGGGCAAGAAGATGTCCGACTACGTGCCGCTGGAGACGGTGCGGCCGCACTGGCGCAACATCTTCGAGGACGGGAAGGTCGTCGACCTCTTCCCCGAGATGGAGAAGATGAAGGCGGAGGCCGAGAAGGTCGGCGAGCCGCCGCAGAACGTCGAGCGCTTCCTGAAGTACTCCGAGCGTCTCTACGACCTCGTCAGCAAGGGCTACTTCGTGGCCGGCCTCGACAACTCCGACGACTTCCGGAACTTCTACGGGTTGGCCGCGTTCCCGAAGTTCGACCTGTTCCGCAGCATGCACCAGGGGGTGAAGCGTCACTTCAAGACGCGGCACTTCATCGACATCTTCGACTACTTCATCAAGTACGTCGGCTCGTCGGCGCTGCGCGCGCCCGCGTTCATGAATTGCATGTCGACCATCCAGTTCCGGTACGACCTGTGGTACGTGCGCGGCGGGCTGTACAAGCTCGCCGAGGGCCTGGAGAAGCTCATGCGCGAGCTCGGTATCCGCATCGAGCTGAACGCCGAGATCCACTCGCTCGCCCGCAGCGACGACGGCCGCACGGTGCGCGGCGTGCGGATGGCCGACGGGACCGAGCGCCTCTTCGACACCGTCGTGTCGAACATGGAGGTCGTCCCGACCTACCGCCGCCTGCTCGACGCGGATCCGAAGGTCCTCAAGAAGCTCGAGAAGCGGATGGAGCCTGCGTGCTCGGGCCTCGTGATCGACATCGGCCTCGACCGCAAGTTCGAGACCCTCGCGCACCACAACTTCTTCTTCGCCGGCAACCAGAAGGAGCACTTCCGCGACGTGTTCCAGCGCCGCCGGCTGCCGCGTGACCCCACGCTCTACGTCGTCGCGGCGTCGCGCACCGATCCGACGGTCGCGCCGGAGGGCTGCGACTGCGTCAAGATCCTGCCGCACATCCCGTACATCGACACGGACAAGCCGCTCACCGCCGAGGACTACGACGCGTTCAAGGACCGGTGCCTGGAGAAGATGGAGCGCATGGGCTGCGCCGATCTCCGCAAGCACATCGTCTTCGAGCACGTCTGGACGCCGCACGACATCGAGCGGAACTACTACTCGAACCGCGGCTCGATCTATGGCGTCGTCAGCGACAGGTTCAAGAACCTCGCGTTCAAGGCGCCCAAGAAGTGCCCCGACTACGAGGGGCTCTACTTCGTCGGCGGCTCGGTCAACCCGGGCGGCGGCATGCCGATGGTGTTCCTCTGCGGCCAGAACGTCGCCAGGGCCATCGTCGAGGCCGACCGGCAGGGCGTGGCGTGATCTGGATCCTCCTCGGGCTGTGCGCGCTCGGCTTCGTGCTGCTGCGCCGCGTGCCGCGCTGTCCCGAGGTGCCGTTCACCGGCACGCCGGTCCGGGTCTCCCTGATCGTCCCGGCGCGCAACGAGGAGGCGAACCTGGAGCCGCTGCTGGCGACCGTCGCCGCGCAGTCCCTCCCGTTCCACGAGGTCCTCGTGGTCGACGACGCGTCCACCGATCGGACGGCGGACGTGGCGCGGGGGCACGGCGCGACCGTTCATGCCGCGCCGGAGCTGCCCGAGGGCTGGCGCGGCAAGGCGTGGGCGTGCCAGCACGGCGCGAACGTGTCGACGGGCGACGCGATGCTGTTCCTCGACGCGGACACGACGCTGACGCCGGACGCCCATGAGCGGATCCAGGCGGCGTACGCGATGTGGGAGCGCCGAGCGGTCTCCCTCGGGCCGTACCACGACGTCGGGCGGCCGTACGAGGAGCTGTCGGCGATCTTCAACCTGATGACCTTCATGGGCCTCGGCGCGTTCTCGCTGTTCGGCTCGCCCGACGATCCACGCGGGCTCTTCGGTCCGTTCCTGCTGATCGACCGCGCCGCCTACGACGAGGCGGGCGGGCACGAGGCGGTGCGCGGCGAGATCCTGGAGCACATGACGATGTGCGGCCTGCTCCGCGAGCGCGGCGTCCGCATGTGGTGCGGCGGCGGCCGCGGGGTCGTGCACACGCGGATGTATCCCGACGGGCCTGCGTCGCTCGTCGAGGGCTGGACCAAGGCGTTCGCGGCCGGCGCGTCGAAGACCGAGCCGGGCACGCTCTTCCTGACCGTGCTCTGGATGACCGGGGGGATGCTGGCGTTCTTCCTGCCCGCCTTCTCGCCGTGGCTCTCGTTCCTGTCGCCGTGGCTAGGCCTCGCCTACCTGGCCTACGCCGTGACGACGTTCGTCCTGCTGCGCCGGATCGGTCGGTTCGCCGTCTGGTCGTCCGCGCTCTACCCTGTCCTTATGATCGCCTTCTTCGTGATCTTCTCCCGGTCGGCACGGCTCCGCCGGAGCGGCGGCCAGGTGACCTGGAAGGACCGCTCCATCGACGCGGGCCAGCCGGGCTGACATGGCGACGAGCCAGGTCGTGACCCTCGCGGTCGTCAACGTCCTCGCGTGGCCGGTGATCCACGTCGGATTCGCGTGGGCCGGCACGCGGGCGCGGGCGGAGCGCTTTCGTCCCGACGCCTGGCTCTTCCGTACGCGCGCCTTCGAGCGAACGGGGCGGATCTACGAGGTCCTCTTCGGCGTCAAGGCCTGGAAGGGCCGGCTGCCGGACGGCGCCGCATGGTTCAAGAGCGGGTTCAAGAAGGGGAGCCTCGCGCGCGCCGACCGGGCCTACCTCGATCGCTTCGTCGTCGAGACGTGCCGCGGCGAGTTCGTGCACTGGGCGACGTTCCTCGCCGCGGGGATCTTCTTCCTCTGGAACGAGGCGTGGGTCGGCTGGATCATGGTGGCCTACGGCGTGGTCGCGAACCTGCCGTGCATCATCGTGCAGCGCTACAACCGCGTCCGGATCAGACAGCTCATCGAGCAGAGGGAGGCGCGGCGTGACCGAGACCGAGCGTGACCTGGAAGCGCTGCTCGAGCGGCAGCGCGCGTACGCACGGAAGCGCGGCACGCCGGGTGTCGCCGAGCGCCGCGCGGACCTCGCGCGGCTCGCGCGAGCGATGGAGGCGCGCACCGACACGCTGCTCGAGGCGCTGGCCGCGGACCTCGGCAAGTGCGCGATCGAGGGCTATACGAGCGAGGTCGGCCTCGTCCTGCGCGACGTCCGGCACGCGATCCGCCGCCTCGGCCGCTGGACGAAGCCGCGCCGCGCGGCCACGCCGGTGATCGCGAAGCCCGGCCGTGCGTTCGCGCAGCCGGAGCCGCTCGGCGTCGTGCTGATCATCGGGCCGTGGAACTATCCGCTCCAGATCCTCCTCTCGCCGCTCGTCGGCGCGCTCGCGGCGGGGAACGCGGTGTGTCTCAAGCCGTCCGAGCTGGCGCCACGGACGGCGGCCGCCGTCCGTGAACTCTGCGCGGAGGTCTTCCCCGAGGAGCAGGTCTCGGTCGTCGAGGGGGACCACACGGTGAGCGCGCGGCTGACCGCGCTCCCGTTCGACCACATCTTCTTCACCGGCTCGACCGCGACCGGGCGCAAGGTGGCCCGCGCCGCGGCCGAGAACCTGACGCCCGTCACGCTGGAGCTCGGCGGGCAGTCGCCGTGCGTGGTCACCGCGGACGCGCCGATGGACGTGACCGCGAAGCGGATCCTGTGGGGCAAGTCGCTCAACGCCGGCCAGACCTGCGTCGCGCCGGATCACGTGTGGGTCGAGGAGGGCGCGGAGGCCGCGCTGCTGGAAGCTCTGAAGCGCGCGTCGCACCGGCTCGTCCCGACGCGCCCGCCGGATCCGGAGCCCGGCGACTACGGGCGGATCGTGAACGAGGCCCACTTCGATCGGCTGGAGCGGCTCCTGGAGGGCGCGACGGTGTTCGACGGCGGGGAGCGCGATCGTGCGACGCTGCGCTTCGCACCGGCGATCCTCACGGGGATCGACGAGACGCACGCGCTGATGCAGGAGGAGATCTTCGGTCCGCTGCTCCCCGTGCTCACCTACCGCTCGATGGAGACGCTGCTGGAGAGGTTCGCGGACGGCCCGTCGCCGCTCGCCGCGTACCTGTTCACGTCGAGCCGCGACGTCGCGCTCCGGTTCCGGGAGCGCGTCCGCGCCGGCAGCATCTGCGTGAACGACACCGTCAGCCAGATCATGCCCGCCGACCTGCCGTTCGGCGGCGTGGGGGAAAGCGGCCACGGCCGCTACCGCGGCCGCGCGGGATTCGACGCGATGAGCAACCTCAAGGGAGTGCTGCACCGCGGCTTCAAGCCCGACCTCCCGTTCCGCTACCCGCCGTTCCAGACGCCGCTCGGCGTCATCCAGAAGTCGTACAGGTGGCTGGCGCGTTGAGCGAGCCGCCGCCCGCAAGCGGGACCGTCGCACTGGCCGCGGAGGGGATCCGCAAGAGCTACGACGGAACGGCCGCGCTGCGCGGCGTGGATCTGACGGTCCACGCGGGCGAGTGGCTGGGGCTGCTCGGTCCGAACGGCGCGGGCAAGACGACGCTGATGCGGGTGATCGCGGGTCTGCTTCCGGCGGACGCGGGGCGGCTCACGCTGCTGGGCCGTGAGGTGGGCGCCTCGCGTGACGCGAGCGAGCGGCACGCGGTCGGGCTCGTACCGCAGGAGGTCGCGCTCTATCCTGCGCTGACCGCCGGGGAGAATCTCCGCGCGTTCGCGCGCTTCCACGGGGTGACGGGGGCGGCTGCGCGTGAGCGCGTCGGGTGGGCGCTCGACTGGACCGGGCTGGTCTCACGCGCGGGGGATCGTGTGGCGACGTACTCGGGCGGGATGCAGCGGCGGCTCAACATCGCGTGCGCGGTCCTCCACCGGCCGAGGCTGCTCCTGCTCGACGAGCCGACAGTCGGCGTGGACCCCCAGGCGCGACAGCGCATCTGGACGATGCTGCGTGCACTACGCGACGAGGGCGTCGCGATCGTCCACAGCTCGCACCAGCTCGACGAGGTCGAGGCCACGTGCGACAGCGTCGTGATCCTCGACCGCGGCGAGGCCAGGAGCGCGGGCTCGGTCGAGGACCTCCTCCGCGAGCTGCGCGGTGCGCATCGGATCACGATGCGCCTGGACGCGGCGCCTGGCGACGCATTCGGTTCCTCGTTCGCGGTGGACGGCGCGACCGTCACGGGCACGCTCGCCGACCCGGCGCGCGACCTGCCGCCTCTTCTCCGGACCGCGGCCGAGAGCGGACTCGACGTCCTGGAGCTTACGATCGAGGCCCCGCGGCTGGAGGACCTCTTCACCGCGCTGACCGGCGAGGGGCTGCGCGAATGATCCGCACCGTCCTGTGGATCGGCTGGCTGAACCTGCTGCGGGACCGCGTGGCGCTGGCGCTGACGTTCGTCCTGCCGCTCGTCTTCTTCACGGTCTTTGCGAGCGTGTTCGGCGGCCTCGACGAGGGCGGCGGGCGCAGCGTGAAGGTCGCGTGGCACGCCGAGGAGCCGACGCCGATCACCGAGCGCTTGCGCGCCAGCATGATGGAGCGCTACGGGCTGCGGATCACGCCTGCGCAGGCGCCGGCGCCTGAGCCGGCAGACGTGCTCCGTACCGGGCGCGCCGACGTCGTCGTGGAGCTCCCGCCGGGATTCTCGTCCGCCCTGGCGACGCTCGGTACGACCGGAGCGCCGGAGGTCGTCGTGCACGCGAACGACGCGAACCCGCTCGCCGCGCCGATCGTGAGCGGCGCGCTGCAGGCGGCGGTCCTCGAGGTGATCCTCGACACGCTTCCCGATGTCGTGGCGGACCGCGTCGCGCGGAGCGCGGTCCAGATCCGCACCGAGACGCCCCTCGGCGGCGCTGGCAAGAAGCCCTCGATCGCGTTCTTCGCCGCCGGCATCGGCGTGATGTTCCTGCTGTTCTCGCTGAGCGGTCGGAGCGCGATCCTGATCGAGGAGCGCGAGACGGGCGTGCTGGCGCGCCTCATGGCCTCGCGCCTGACGCTCGGTCGCCTCCTCGCGGGCCGCTGGCTCTTCCTGACGCTCCTCGGCTGCGTCCAGATCGGCGCGATGTTCCTGTGGGCCGCGCTCGGGTTCGGCCTCGACCTGTTCACGCCGCGCCACCTCGCGGGCTTCGCCGTGATGACTGCGATGAGTGCCGCCGCCGCGGCCGCGTTCGGCCTCTTCCTCGCGACCCTCTGCCGGAGCCGCGCCCAGCTCAGCGGGATCGCGTCGGTCGTGATCCTCGTCATGTCCGCGCTGGGCGGCAGCATGTTCCCGCGCTTCCTGATGCCCGAGGGCATGCAGCAGCTCGGCCGCCTGACGTTCAACGCGTGGGCGCTGGACGGCTACCAGAAGGTGTTCTGGTACGAGGCGGCACCTGCCGAGCTGTGGCGGGAATGCGCGGTGCTCGGCGCGGCCGGTGCGATCTTCCTGGGGCTGGCGGTGGCGGTCGCCCGACGATCGACGCGCGGCGGGGCGTGACGCCAGTCGATCAGGCGGGCGAGGACCCGTCTCGCCTCGTCACGTCGACGACCCAGGCGTCCGGCACGCGCTGCTCGATGATCTGGCGCGCGAGGTCGGTCCACTTCTGCGAGGCGTCGAGCACGGCGCGGTCGGCGCTCGCGACCACGGCGGCGCACTTCGGCAGGACGCGGTCGGGGTCCGGCACGATCTCCACGGTCCAGTCGAGGCCGCGCTCCTCCGCGACCGAGCGCAGGATGGCCGCCAGCCGACCCGAGTTCGACACGGGCGCATCGAGATACCACTTGGCGCTCGCGACCCCTGCGCCGGTGAGGAAGTCGGCGATCACCTCTGCCGCCGGAACGGTCTCCGCGACGCGGCGCCAGGTGCCGTGCATGCTCGCGATGTCGCGGATGCAGCCGTCGCGCGTGACGAGGACGACGCCGCCGCCGAGCGCCGTCTCGACGGTCGTCAGGACGTTGAAGCCGTCGATGGCGACCGCCTGTCCGCGTAGGTCGCTCGCGGGGACGCGGTGTGCCGCGCGCGCCTTGCATTCGTCCGCCGGGCACGCGATGCGGCGGAGCGCGTCGCGCTGACGCGCCACGAGGTGGAAGCGATCGCCGACCAGCTTCAGGGACGACGGATCCGCGTAGCCTCGATCGAGCAGCCAGACGAAGTGCTCGAAGGCCTCCGCGAGACGGGGGAGGTTCTCCTCGGAGAAGTGGTCCGGATCGCCAGGCGCGTGCGAGCGGTGGCGTCGGTGATCTGGCATGGATGCGCGGGGGCCGGTGTTCGCCCCGCGGGTGATCCTAGGCAATCGGCCAAATCCCGGATCTCACCGTCACACTGCCCGGCGAGGCGTGTCCAAGGCTCCGTCCAACACCGAGCCTCCCGGAATCGCCATGAAGTTCGCGCACCAGTTCATCGACATCGCCTGCTCCCACTCCGACGCCATGGCCCTCTTCGCCGATCCGATGCGGCTGCACGAGTGGGCCATCGCGTACTGCCAGGGGGTCGAGCGCACGTCCGACGGATTCGTCGCGCAGACGGTCGAGGGGCCGCGCTGCTTCGAGGTGCGCGCCGATCGCGAGACGGGAATCGCCGACGTCATGACCGGTTCGAGCCACGACGTCCTCGACGACGTCCTGCACGTCCGCGCCGTTCCCGGCGGGCCCGCGCTGACGCTCGTGAGCCTCGTGTACGCGCCTCTCGGGGACGTGCCGCCGGAGGTGCTGGAGCTGATGCAGACCGGACTCGAGGCCGAGGCCCGGCACGCGAAGGAGCTGCTCGAAGGAGCGGCGGCGGCTCGGTGACCGGATCGCAGGACGACACAGAGCTCGTCCGTCGCGCCGTCGACGGCGAGCTCGCCGCGCTGGAGGAGCTCGTCGTCCGCCATCGCGCGTGGATCTACAACGTCGCCCTCCGGATGGTCTGGAACGCCGAGGACGCGGAGGACGTGACGCAGGAGGTGCTCCTCAAGGCTGTCACGAAGCTCTCCACCTTCGAGGGCAGGAGCTCGTTCCGGACGTGGTTGCACCGCCTGACCTGCAACCACGTGCTGAACATGAAGCGGCGCGCTGCGGAGGAGCGCTTCGTGTCGTTCTCCCAGTTCGCCGCCGACCTCGACGCCGCTCCGGACCAGGAGCTGCCCGACACGCGCGCGCTGCCCGTGGATCGCGGGATCCTCGTCGAGGAGGCGAAGCTCCGCTGCCTCACCGCGATGCTCCTCGGGCTCGACCGCAGGCAGCGGCTGGCGTTCGTGCTCTCCGACCTGCTTGGCACGGCGACGTCGGCCGCGGCGGAGCTCATGGAGACGAGCCCGGAGAACTACCGGCAGATCCTCAGTCGCGGTCGACGCGCGCTGTTCGGGTTCATGGAGGGCACCTGCGGTCTCGTCGAGACGAAGAACCGGTGCCGGTGCGCGAAGCGGACGGCGGGGTTCATCGAAGCGGGACACGTCGATCCGAACGATGTCCGTTTCACGCGTCAGGAGGACCCGCGACTCGCGAGCGTCGACACGGGGACGCTCGAGGCGCTGGAGTCGCGTGTGGATCGGCTGCACCGTGAGCAACACCGGCAGACTCGATTCCTGGAGCCCACGGACCCACGCGGCGCCCTCGTCCGTTTCCTCGCGGACCCCGTCGTACGCGCGACGCTACGGCTCGACGGCTAGCTGGAGGTCGTCGAGGAAGCGACGCTCGGCTTCCATCAGCGTCGAGACGCGCCGGCCGCCGAAGCCGTCCTCGTCGATCTCGAACCCCCACGCCCGCAGGACGGCGCGCGGGTGGTCGCCCGCCAGGATCTCGACGCGGTGACCGCCGGCCCGCGCGGCGTCGGCCAGCTGCGCTGCCTCCTCGGGAGTGAGATATGGGTCCTCGCTGGGGAGCACCACGAGCACCGGGACGGGCGTCGATGCAACCACCGTGTCGAGGTCCGGGATCGCGGGCGAGCCGTAGAGCCGCGCGGCCCACCACGCCGCGAACGAGCCCCTCCGATCGCGGGCCGCGTTCCGGACGACGGTGGACGCGCGAATGGGGGCGATGAGGACCACGCCCGCAGGCTTCCCGCCGGCGGTGTCCTGCGCGAGCAAGTGCGCCGCAACGAGGCTGCCGAGCGACGTCGCCCGCACCACCACGCGGTCCGGTGACCCGCCCGCGCGCCGCACGGCCTCGCGCCACATCGCGTCACCGTCCGCTCCGAGTCGATCGGCGTTGCGCCGGCCGTCCGAGCGGCCGAGACCGCGATAGTCGACGGCGAGCGAGGACCACCCGAGGTCGCGCAACCGCTGGAGCGTCCCATCGAGCGCGATGCGCCCGATCCCACCCGGCACGCCGGTCTCGGTGGACGCGGCCGACGGCAGCAGGTGCAGGATGACCGGCGCGCCTTCCTTCGCTTCGAGGAAGGCGCCCCGCAGGGTGACGCCGTCATCGGTCTGCAACTCGACCGGGCTCGCGCCCGGGAGCGTCTCGAGCACCGCGGGACCGACCGCGCCCGCGTCCTGCACGATGGGGGCTGCGCACGCGGCGTGGAGCGCCAGCAGCAGGGTCGCGAGCAGCGGGATCGCGAAGCAGCGACGCACACTCACGATCGCTTCGTACGTCAGCGCTCGACGCCCGACGCCTCGGGCGGGTGCCGAAGCTGCACGCGCGAGGTCGCGGCGCGACCCACGCGCTCGATCGCGAGCGCAAACGCCGCCGTGCGCAGGTCGAGGTCGCGCTCCTTCGCCGTGCGCTGCACCGCCGCGTAGGCCCGCTTCATGATCCGCTCCAGCTCGTCGCGGACGCGCTCGACGTCCCAGCTGAACTGCTGGATGTTCTGCGTCCACTCGAAGTAGCTGACGGTCACGCCGCCCGCGTTCGCGAGGATGTCGGGGATCACGACGACGCCGCGCTTCACGAGCTCGTCGTGGGCGTCGGGCGTCGTCGGGCCGTTCGCGCCTTCGACGACGAACCGGGCGCGGACGCCGTCCACGTTCTCCGCCGTGATGGCGCCCTCCAGCGCGGCGGGGATCAGGACGTCCGCGTCCCAGCCGATGATCTCCGTGTTCTCGAACGGCTCCGCGTCCGGGAAGCCCTTCACCGTGCGGTGCTCCTGGGCGTAGTCGAACAGCTTCGGGACGTCGAGGCCGTCCTTGCGCGTCACGCCGCCGAGGTGGTCCGCGACGGCGACGACCTTCGCGCCGCGCTCGGCTACGAGCCGGGCGGCGTGGCTGCCGACGTTGCCGAAGCCCTGGACTGCGACCGTCACGTCCTCGAACCGCGTGCCGGAGTCCTCCAGCGCTTCGCCGAGGCAGATCATCACTCCTCGGCCCGTCGCCTCCGCGCGCCCCTCCGAGCCAAACAGGTGCAGCGGCTTGCCCGTGACGACGCCCGGCGAGAACCCCTCGAACTTGGAGTACTCGTCCATGATCCAGCCCATCACCGTCGCGTTGGTGTTCACGTCCGGCGCGGGGATGTCGATCGTCGGGCCGATGACCTCCTTGGTCCGGGCGACGAAGACGCGCGTGATCTCGTCGAGCTCGGTCAGCGAGAGCTTCGAGGGGTCGCAGTCGATCCCGCCCTTCGCGCCGCCGTACGGCACGTCGACGACGGCCGTCTTCCACGTCATCAGGCTCGCGAGCGCCGCCGCGTGATCCTCGTCCATCGACGGGTGGAAGCGCAGGCCGCCCTTCATCGGGCCGCGCGCGTTGTTGTGCTGGACGCGGTACCCGTGGTGGTGGAGGAGCGAACCGTCGTCGGCTTCCGTGACGATCTTGACCTTCACGGTGCGGAGCGGCGAGAGCAGGATCTCGCGGACCTTGTCGGAGAGGTCCAGGCTGTCGGCGGCCTTCTGGAAGTAGTGGTCGACGAGTTCGAGCATGGCGGTACGTGGGGGGGGACGGGGCGCGGCGCGAGTCTAGCAGGCTGCAGAGCGTCGTCTCCCAGCGCGGTGCCGCTGGCCCGGAGGTCGCCGATCGCCCGTCACTCCGGCATCCGGACCGCGGCGTCGACCGCCCAGCGCTGGCTCTCGTGCGAGAGCCGCGCGCACGCGTCCTCGATCGGCATCCAGAGGAACTCGTGGTCCTCCTCGGTCTGGCCCGCGACGGTGCGTCCCAGGCGCAATTCGTAGAAGGAGCACCGCTTGGCGATGTGCTGACCCCGGGCATCCTCGACGTACTGCAATGCGAAGCCGACGCGACGGACGACCTCGACGGCACGCCCGCACTCCTCGCGGACCTCCCGTCGGAGGGTGTCTTCCTCGGACTCGCCGGCGTGCGCGCCGCCGCCCGGGAGGAAGTCGCCCTGGTGGCTCCGAAGGACGCAGACGCGACGCCGCTCTTCGTCGAACGCAACGCCGTATGCTCCCGGCCGGTCCACGTAGTGGACGCCGGGCGTTCGCTCGCCGAACTCTGGCACCCGCTCTTCCTGATCGCTCATCGCTCGCTCGTCCTGCCGCGCGCACGTTGCCTCCGAGGCGGCGGCACGCTCCCATTGTCCCTCGCTCCGAACCCAGCCCTGCCAATGATCCGGTTCTCGCTCCCGACCCTCCTCCTCGCGGCCCCCTTCGTCTCCTGCGCGAGTCCCCCGGCGAACGATCCTCTCACCGACGACGTGGCGCCCGCGCTGCCGCCCGGCGAGAGCGCGGCGGAGTCCTTCGTCCTGCCTGACGTGCGCGTGGACCACGTGCTCGTCAGCCTCTCGCCCGCGCGCTTCGAGGCACTCTCGGAGTTCCTGGCGATGGAGTTCGGCGAGCCGACCTGGAACCCGCTGCCCGATCGCGGCAAGGGCTTCCTGGGAACGAGGACGAACGAGGTGTACATCGAGTTCTGGGACGACGGCGGCCCGGGGATCAACGGCCCGGTCGGGAACATGGTGGCGGTCTCCGGCTCGGACACGGCGCTCGCGCGTCGGCGGGCCCAGGACTACTACGGCTTCGAGGGCATCGACTACACCGAGCTGGGGGCGCCGGGCCTCTTCACGGTCGGGAGCGAGTTCGCGGCGGGACACCCCGTCGGCGGCGTCTTCTACGTCGAGTACGGCGACGGGCCGCCGCGCGACGTGGGCGAGGTCGGCCTCGAGGCGCTCCGCGAGGTCGTCCTCGCGTTGCCCGCGCACCGGATGGACGAGGCCGACACGTACCGCGCGTTCGGGTTCACCGAGCGAGCGATCGACGGAGGGGGCGCGTTCACCGACACGAACGGCATCGACGTCCGGCTGCCGGAGGTCCCGAGCGCCGACATGCTGGGCCATGGCCCGTACGCGCTCCGGTTCGGGCTCGTGGACCCGGTCGACGAACGCACCGAGGTGCCCATTGGCGACGAGTCGCTGGGTCTGCTAGCGGTCTTCGACGGCAGCGACCTTTGGCTGGTGTTTCGGCCCGACCGCTTCGAGGTGCCGCTCGCCGCGCGGTGAGGATCGGGCGGCTTCGCTCGCCTACGTCGAATGTCCGGCGAGAGTCCGACGTGCGGCCCGCTGGGTGACGGTCTTGCGGACGACATGATGATTCCTCGATGTCGCTCCCGCACCCCGGAAGCCTCTTCCCCAGCCAACCGCACATGAAGCGAAGCTTCGTCCTCTCCCTCCTCGGGCTTGCCGCCCTCACCAGCGCCGCGCCCCACCAGCGCCCCCTCCGTCCGGCCACCGTCCCCGCGACGATGGCGAGCGGCGGCAGCGGTCCCGCGATCGGGACGGAGTACTGCGGCCCTGCGCCGGTCAACGTCTCCGGGCTGCCGGGCACGATCGCGGCCTTCGGCAGCGCCGTCTCCGGCGAGAACGACGTGACCCTCGTCGCCACCCAGCTGCCGACGAACACGCTGGGCTGGTTCCTCGCGAGCGAGGTGCAGGGCTTCACGCCGAACCTGAGCAACGCGGTCTCGATCCAGTTCCAGTGAACCCAGTGGCTCACGGACACACCGGGATCTCCACCGCCGCGCTGAACCGCGCTCCCGACGGCGCGCCGCCGTCGCGGTACCAGAAGTGGCCGATGACGTTCGCGCCGGCGACGATCGACGGGTTCCCGCCGCTGCGCGCATAGGCGTTGAAGTCGAACTCGAACGTCCCCTGGCACGGGCCGAGGGTCGGGTTCCCGCCCGACGGGACCGGCGGCGTGCGCGTGTGCGGGCCGGCGACGCAGAGGTCGCCGAAGATCGTCGACGTCTGGTTCGGCTGGCCGAAGCCGTAGAAGAAGATCGCGAACGACTGGGTCGGCGCGTCCTCCAGGCGTAGCCAGAGCGGGTCGGGGGACGACACGCTGCCGAAGCCCTCGACGACCATCGTTGGTGCGCAGGGTCCAACCGGCGTCTGCTCGCAGAAGACGCGCGGCAGGCAGCCGTTGTAGGGGCGAGCGCCCATGTCCGTCCGCGTGCCGTCGGGGTCCGGCGGCGACGCCGGGTCACCGGCGTTGACGCAGCCCGAGGTCTCGACGATGAAGTAGTTGCCCGCCCCGGGGTCGATCCAGCCCGGATCGAAGTCGACGTTCGCGTTGCCGTTCGGGTTGGCGAGCGCGTCCGGGTCCGTGGTGTTCGAGTAGTAGAGGTTGTTCTCGATCGCCTGGAAGCCGCAGAATTCACCGGCGACGTTCTCGCGGACGATCGAGTCCGTGATCCGGCCGAGCCACGACCCGGACCGGTGGATGCCGCAGCCCTGGTTCCCGTGGCAGGTCACCTGGCGGAGGTCAAAGACGCCGCTGTTGAGCTCGATCCCGTCTCCCTCGTTGCCGTAGGCGAGCAGGCCCACGGCGTACCAGGGCGCCGCGCCGAAGCGGAAGCCGTCGTTGGCGGAGAGGCCCGAGGTGATCCCCGCGAGGCGGTGGTTCTGCGTCGCGGCGTGGAGCTGCGGGCCGTTCGCACCGCCGTAGAAGACGCCCAGGCCGTGAATCGTCGAGACGTACGTCTGGGACTGCAACGTCACGCTACCCCAGCCGCCCGGCCCCGCGCCGCTCGACCCACCGTCGCCGTTCGTGTCTCCGCCAATGAAATCGTCGCGCAGATCGGTGATGTACACCGCGTCCCAGGAGGGCGCTTCGACCTCGAGTCGGCCCACGACTCGGAACTCCGTGCCGAGACCCATCTTGATGATGAGTCCGTCCTTCAGCTCCAGCGTCACGTCGTCCTCGACGACGGCGCCCTGCGAGAACACGATCACGTCGTCGATGCCGTTCTCCGGTCCGATCGAGACCGACGCCCAGACGGAGAAGCCGAGGGTCTTCAGCCAGTTGAAGCCGTTGCGCTCGGCCTCGTTGTCGACGTAGCCGTCGAGCGCCACGATCGGGACGTTCAGGATCGCCTCGCCGCCGCAGTCGGTGATCCTGTTCCGCGTGACGTGGTGGAGGTGCGACGAGCCGTTCGCATCGATCCCGTTGCCCGCGAAGTGCTCGATCGTGCACCGGTCGATCGTCGCGAGGACCGAGCCGAGCCGGATCGCCGGCGCACCGGCGCCGCCGTAGCAGAGGAGCACGCGACGGAGGATCGGTTCGTTGTCGGACGTCCGCAGGTCGATGCCGCGCCACCCGCCGGGCTGGGGCGTCGTGATGGCTGCGTCGCCGTTCGTGTCCCCGCCGACCTCGTCGTCGCGCTCGTCGGTGATGATCGCGCCGAGGGTCCAACCCGAGGTCCCGCCGTCGATCCGCAGCTCGCCGGACGCGACGATCGACGTCCCCATCGCCATCTTGCAGGCGGCCTCGCCGTTGATGTGGAGCGCGCTCCCGTCGGGGATCGAGATCGTCTCACCGAAGTGGACGACGCCTCCGATCAGGTTGTCCTCGTCGAACGCGACGAAATCGCCGATCGCGAGGTTGGCGTCGGTCACCCGGAGCTGGTCCGCGGCGTTGCCCTCTGCGGAGAGGTTCGAGAAGCCCGGGAGGGCCTGGATCGGGCACGCACCGATGGCCATGCCCCAGTTGACCTCGAAGCCCACGTGGCTGAGCACCGGACGCGCGGTCGGCGAGATGAGCATCCCGTCTCCGAGGCCCGCCGCGACCGTCATCGCCGAGAACGATCCGTTCGTGTTGATCAGGCTGACGCTCGGGCCGTAGCCGAATCCGGCCCACTTGACGAGGAGTCCGCTGACCGGAGCCGCAGCGGAGCCCGCGTAGAAACGCATGCCGCCCCAGTCCCCGGGCTCGGCCTGGGTGGTGCCGCCGTCGCCGTTGCTGTCCCCGCCGTTCGCGTCGTCGTTCTCGCTCGTGAACGTGACGAACGATCCTCCGTTGCCGTTCATCGGCATCGTCCCGATCACGTCGACGACCGCGCCCGAGGCCATCTTCACGATCGTCCCCGGCTGGATGGAGAGGCTGCCGGTGGCCGGGACCCTCAGGTTTCCGGTCACGTGGATGACGCCGTTCACGCCGTTCTGTGGACCCCAGGCGATGGACTCTCCGTTCGCCATGTTGCCGGACACGTCGACCCAGTTCCGGCCGTTGCTGGCCGCGGACAGCCCGCTGAAGTTCGAGGGCGCCGCGAGCGAGCATCGCGCGTACGCGGTGCCCGAGCAGCGCAGGACGAGGCAGTCGCGCAGCGTCGGCGCCCCCGTGTTCCACATGTCGAAGCCGCGCCCCTCGCCGTCGATGATGCGGCAGTTCTCGAACACCGGGCCGTCGTGGCGGACGAGCACGGACGACCCCTGCAGTCCGCCCGCGTAGCGGACCTCGAGGCCGCGGATCTGCACGTTGAACGCGGCCCCGATGTCGAGCCCCTTCCAGTCGCCCGGCGCCGGCGACCCGCCGCCGCCACCGCCGATCGACCCGTCGGCGAGCGAGGTGAAGACCACGCCGGCCGTTCCGGAGCCGCCGCACGTCAGGTCGCCGAGGATCCGGAACCCGCGGCCGTTCTCGAACTTCACGACCACGTTGTCCTGGATGGTGAGCGAGTCGCCCGGCTGGACGACGATGTCGCCACCCTGTACGTGGTAGATGTACTGGTCGGTGAGGGGGCCGGTCGTCGAGTCCGACAGGGCCCCCTGGATCACCTGCACCTGCTGAGCGGCGGCGGGGATCGCGGAGACGAGGGCGAGGAGGAGGGCGAGGCAGAGAAGACGTCGCATGGCGGGACGGGGTCCAGGGGGGGCTGCGCGGTCATGGCGCGCGCACAGCCCCCCCGCGACCGTCGCACGATCGAGCATGACCCGGGTCACGACCGGGCGTGTCTGCGCCATCCAGCTGGACCAATGGGTACGTTGGCCCCCACGTGAAGCGCACCCCGCCCCTCGAGCCGTCCCGCGCTCTCCAGCTCCTGTTCGTCGCCACGGCGCTCGGCGTCTCCGCGCGCGCCCTCATCACGTTCGCCGCGTGGGACGCACGCTACCTGGCTCTCGTCGCCTGCCTCGCCGCCTACTGCGTCCTCGGGCTCGGGGTCTGGTCGGGCCGCTTCGGGTACCTGCGCTACCTGTTCATCCAGAACGTCCTCGCGCTCGTCCTCATCGGGCTCGCGCGCTTCGTCGGGCCGATCGAGATCCTGATGATGCCGCTCGCGGCCCAGGGTTCGCTCGCACTCTCGATGCGCCCGGCGCTGGCGATGGCCGCGGCGATGTCGGCCGCGACGCAGTTCCCCGTCTGGGCGCTCTACGGATTCCAGATCGACTCGTCCCTCCTCGTCGGACACTCGTCCGGGATCGTCTTCGTGGTGGTCTTCACCCAGATCCTGAAGCAGGAGATCGACCGCCGCGTTGCGGCCGAGCGGTCCCGCCGCGACGCCGAGCTCGCGACGCAGGCCGAGCGGAACCGACTCGCGCGCGAGATCCACGACGGGCTCGGACACCACCTGTCCGTCCTGGCGGTCCAGCTCGAGGGCGCGCGCCACCTCGTCGACGACGATCCCGCGCGCGCATCGGAGGTCCTGGAGCGCTGTCGCGATCTCGCGCGCGATGCCTTGAGCGAGGTCCGTGGCTCGGTGGCGGCGATGCGCAGCGAGCGCGCGCTCGACCGACCGCTCGAAGAGGCTCTGGAGGAGCTCGCGGAGACCGGGCGCGCGGCGGGGCTCGACGTCGCCGTCGCCTGGTCGGGCGCGCCGGAGGGCCTCGGCGCCGCCCAGGTCCTCACGGTCTTCCGCGCCGCTCAGGAGGGGCTCACGAACGCGATCAAGCACGGACGCTCGATCCGCCGCGTCGAGATCCGCGTGACGATGTCGCCCGCGCGCGTCGAGGTCGACGTCCTCGACGACGGCGAGGCGTTGGCTCGCGGCGACGGACCGTCGGAGGGCTTCGGTCTCGCCGGACTGCGCGAGCGCGCCCAGCTCCTCGGTGGCTCTCTCGTGGCGCGCGCGCTCGAGCCGCGAGGCTTCGCGCTCCGACTGGAGTTCCCCCGCACCTGATCCGTTGAGCGCACCGATCGAGGTCCTGGTGGTCGACGACCAGCCGCTGTTCCGCGAGGGGCTGC
>JBCDGE010000111.1:0-24737 GCA_038757895.1 Planctomycetota bacterium
CGACCGACGCTGATCGTGACGTTTGGGCTCATCGGCCTGGAGCCCTTCTCCGACCCGACCGGATTCCGGATCGCGCATACGCACGAGGGCGATTCGGTGGCATTCGATGAGGCCGGTCGCGCGAGCCTGGAGCTCCACGAGTACCTGGAGCCGCTCTACATCAAGATCTTCTTCCCGGATGGGACGGAGAGCGTCCGCTACCTCGACGGCGGGATGCCCGCCCCGGGCGAGGTTCACGAGCTGGAGGTGGGCGGCGGCCGGACTCTGGAGATCGATCTTCGCATCGTGCCCGAGTTGCTCGACGAGGTCGCAGCCAGCGACGCTGTCGTCGTGGCCTCCTATCGAGCGCCCAACGGCGATGCGACGATCGTCGGAAGGACGGTAGACGGACCGTGTGTCGTGACGGTCCCGGCGATTCACTCGGACGCGGTCTCGGTTGCATTCGAGACGGTGGAGGACGGGAGCCCGATCCAATGGGCGAACGAGCGCGTGACGATGACGGGCGAGGACAGGGTCGCGGTCACGCTCCTCGTGGAGTCGGCACCGACCACACTGAGGGTCCTCGGCAGCGGGGGAGACCTGGTGACGGGCTTCAGCTGCGACATCCGGATGATCCCGGACGATACGACCTGTGTGAGAGGCGGGGTCTCGGACGAGCACGGTGAGATGCCCGTCCCGCGAGTGCGGGACCGAGCCTGCGCGCTCTGCGGCTACGTCGAGCTCGACGGGCGAGAGGTCGTCGCGATCGACGCTCCCGTCGATCTCGATCCAGTCGGCGACTCGTCCCTCTTCCGGCTCGACCCGCTCGCGACGACCTACGTGGAGGTGTTGCTCGACGGCGAGCCGCTGCAGGGAGTCGCAGTCGATCTCGTCGGTACCAGGACCCGGTTTCCCTACTTCAAGTACAGCACCGGAGAGGACGGTCGGACCAGACCCCTGGAGATCCTGGAGAGCAGCCAGGTGACCGCCGTGCTGCTCCTGGACGACTACTGGTGCCTCACGCCGCAGTTTCCTCTGAGCATGAAGCGAAACTCCGTTGCAGTGTCAGCCACGGGCACCCTGGTCGTCTCTTCCGACACTGTCTTGGATCGCGTCCGCTCGATCACCCACGGAGCCGCGCTCTCCGACTGGGCAATCGCGGGGGTCGTCCAGCCAGCGGCGAACGCGCCCGGGCGTTCGGAGTATCGAGTCCCGGTGGGGGAGTACGACGTCGCGTCGATCGACGGAGAGGTGCGACGCATCCTCGTCAGCAAAGGGAGCGTGACGAGGACCGGGCTCTAGGAGGAAACCTGCCGCCGGTCCGATCCCTAGCACGCGCCTGAGGATCGACACCCTTCAGCCGTCCAGGGAGTGGGGATCAGTTCAAGCGGGTTACGAGCTCTCGCGGCACCTGGATCAGTCCCGCGGGGTCAGGCCAGTGGCTCCCCGACGACGGCTCGAACTCGGCGCGTGCTAGCTGTCAGCCCGGCATCCGTCCCGGGCATTCGTACCTGGAGCGGCCGAAGGGACTCGAACCCTCGACATTCAGCTTGGGAACCCTCGCTGTGTCGGTCATTCGGGTCTCACCGTGGGTTCCCCGGCGGTTCGCCTCTCCACCCCCCGACCCGCACTCATCCGGATGGACTCTCGATCGCGAGCCGCCCGGCGCTCGTCGCCCGGCCCAGGGCGATCCAGTTCTTGGTGAGTGCGCCCTGGCTTGCGGCGAACTGTTCGGAGAGGCCGAGGAGGACGCGCTGCGTGTCCAGGACCACCTGTAGGTCGACGAGTCCGGCCGCGTACTGCTCTCGGGCGAGCTCGACGGCCCTCGCGCTCGACTCCGCGGCCGTCCGCAAGCGCGCGAGCCTCGTTTCCTCGTTCGCGTAGCGGAGGGCGAAGTCCTCGACCTCGTCCCAGGCCTCGAGCACCGCGCGTTCGAAGCGCGCCCGGGCCTGATCGGCGCGCGCCTCTTCCACGCTGACGCGGTTCTTGATGCGTCGCCGGTCGAAGACGTTCCAGGTGAATCGTGGCCCGAAGCCCCAGGTACGGCTCAGGCTCTCGAAGAGCTGATCCTGCTCGGGGGCGGACACACCTGCGAATCCGAAGAGGGTGACGCTCGGGTAGAGGTCTGCCACGGCGGCGCCGATCCGGGCCGTCTGCGCCGCGAGGTCTCGTTCGAGGCGGCGGAGGTCCGGCCGTCGCTCCGCGATCTCGGCGGGCGGTGCGAGGGAGGGAAGCGGGGGCGCGGCGGGGATGACACGCGGTTGCTCGAGCGCTTCTCGCAGGTCGACCGGGAGCTCGGGGTAGGTGCGACCCGCGAGCACCGCGAGCCGGCGAGCGAGGCCACGTGCGTCGGCCTCCAGCTGCGGAATCCTGGCTTCCGTCTCCGAGGCGTCGGCCTGGGCGCGGTCGACGGACAGCTGATCGGCGAGCCCGCTCACCTGCTGCGCCTTCACGAGCGCGAGCGTCTCCTCCTGGATCGCCAGGTTCGCCCTGGCGAGCTCGAGCTGGGCGTCGATCGTGCGGAGGTCGACGTACGTCGCGGCGGTGTCTGCCGCGAGCACCCGCCAGAGGTCTTCCAGGTCGGCACGTCGTGCTTCGATGTCCGCGTCCGCCGCCTCGATCGTGCGTCGGATGCGCCCGAAGAGGTCTGGCTCGAAGCTGGCGTCGAGTCCGAGCGTGTAGGTGTCCTGGATCCCACCTCCGGCCGGGAAGAACGCCTCGCTGCCACTGTCGCGGCGCCGCTCGTAGCGCAGGTCGGCGGTCGGCAGCCGGTCCGCTGCGGCGATGCTTCGTACAGCAAGCGACTCCTCCCAGCGGGCGAAGCTCTCCTCGAGGCTGGGGCTATCGGAGAGCACGAGTTCGACGATTCGATCGAGCGCTGGATCCCCAAGCGCGAGCCACCATTCATCGGGCATTGCCGCAGCGTCTTCGGGGACGTCGTCGCTCGCGGCCCACGAGTCCGGGAGCTCGACGCTCGGCCTCTCGTAGTCGGGCCCGACGACGGTGCGGCAGGACGAAAGGGCCGCGACGAAGAGTACGGCGAAGACGCGATCATTCATGGCGCAAGGCTCGAATGGGGTCCAAGCGGGCGGCGCGCCGGGCCGGCATGAAGCCGAAGACCGCGCCAACGAGAATGGCGAACACCATGGCGAGCGCCACGATCTGTGGTTCGACGACGAAAGGCACCTCGAGGGCGTGCGCACCGACCGCGCCGCCCGCCAGCCCGAGGATCGCCCCGACGATCCCCCCGAAGACGCACAGGGTGATCGCCTCGAGCAGGAACTGCGTCAGGATCTCCTTCTCCGTCGCGCCGACCGCGAGCCGCAGGCCGATCTCGCGCGTCCGCTCGGTCACGGAGACGAGCAGGATGTTCATGATCCCGATCCCGCCGACCAGGAGGCTCACCGCCGCCACGGAGCCGAGGAGCGCGGTCATGACGCCGGTGATCACCTCCACCGTGCTCATGATCTCCTTCATGTCGAGCACGCTGAAGTCGTCCTCGTCCCCAGGACTCGTGACGCGCCTGGATCTCAGCACTTCTTCGATGCGCGCCTGGGCTCTCTCGGTCGAGTCGCCCTCGCGGACCGACACGAACATCATCGCGACGTCGCGATCGCCGGCGAAGCGGCGGTGGAAGGTCCGCAGCGGAATCAGGATCAGGTCGTCCTGGTCCTGACCGAAGGTCAGCTGGCCCTTCGCCTCGAGCACGCCGACCACCCGGAAGGCCGTGCGACCGAGACGCAGGGACTCGCCCACGGCACGCTGGCCGCCGAAGAGCTCACGTCGGGCGGTCTCTCCCAGCACGCAGACGGCCGCTCCAGAGCGTTGCTCCGACGGATCGAATGTCCGCCCGTCGGCGATCGGCCACGAGCGAACGTCATGGAAGCGGTCCTCGGTCCCCGTGACGGTGGTCGAGTGGTTGCGGCCGCGGAAGATGGCCTGCGCCGGCCGTGACGACATGGGGCACACGGCGGCGCTGTCCCCGAGCACCTTCTCGACGGCCGTGACGTCTGCCGCATCGAAGGACGTCGCAGCCACGCTGACGCCGCCGGGCCTCCTCTGATCCTGTCCGGGCCGCACCGTGAGCAGGTTGCTCCCGAGGTTCGCGACATCGCCGGTCACTCGGATCGTCGCGCCGTTGCCCAGGGTGACAAGGACGATGACCGCAGCGACACCGATCCAGACTCCGGTCACCGTGAGGACGGAGCGAAGGAGGTTCCGGCGAATCTCCGCGACGGCCAGCCGCAGCGTATCGAGCCACTTCACGTCGTCACCTCCGTCGTCTCGGCGACGTCGACTCGCCCGTCACGGAAGGTCAGACGGCTGCGAGCGAAGTCGGCCATCTCCGCCTCGTGAGTCACCATCACGATCGTCAAGGCGAGCTCGCGGTTGAGCGCCACGAGCAGCTCCATGATCTCGAGCGCCCGCTGGGAGTCGAGGTTGCCGGTCGGCTCGTCGGCGAGCAGCACGCTCGGCTCCGTGACGAGCGCCCGCGCGATCGCGACCCGTTGCTGCTGGCCCCCTGAGAGCTCCGACGGACTGTGGTTCTCCCAGTCGAGCAGCCCGACCCTCGACAGAGCTTCCCGGCCACGGCGCAGCCTCTCGCGACGTGGGACGGAGTGATAGAGCAGGGGGAGGGTGACGTTCTCGAGCGCGGTGCTGCGGCCGAGCAGGTGGAAGCCCTGGAAGACGAATCCGATGCAGTGCTTGCGGAGCCGGGAACGCTGAAGCCGATTCAGGTCACCGACTTCCTGGCCCAGGAAGCGGTAGCTGCCGGATGTCGGCGTGTCGAGGCACCCAAGGACGTTCATGCAGGTCGACTTGCCGGAGCCGCTCGGCCCCATGACGGCGACGAAGGCACCGGGGGCGACGTCGAAGCTCACCTCGTCGAGCGCCGCGACGCGATGGGTGCCCTGCTGATAGACCTTGCTCACGCTCCGGAATGCGAGGGCGGGCGCTTCTTCCGAACCCATCACAGCTGACCCTCTCCCACGACCAGCGAGGGGAAGCTCTCGAGGGGGCTGTCATCGAGCAAGGCGGTCATCTCGCCGTTGGTCGCGCCGAGCTCGAGTGGGATGTGCCGGAGCCCGTCTTCGGTGAGCACGAGAACGCCCGGGCCCGATCCGTTCCCTGCGAGCGCGTGTCGCCGGGCGAAGTCGAGCGCCTCGTTCGGGACGAGTGGCCCCTCTCCGTCGGTGAGCTCGACGGAGATGCGGGCCGTGGCGGTCATGCCTGGCCGCAAGAGGAGCTCCGGGTTGTCGACGTTCAGCACGGCGGTGTACGTCACGACACCGTCCTGGTTCTTCGACGCGAATCGGACCTGGGCGATCTCGGCCGGGAACGTCGTGCCCGGGAAGCTGTCGACCGCGAACGTCGCGGGCATCGCCTCCTCGATGAGCCCGATGTCGGCCTCGTCGATGTCGACGAGCAGCTCCATGGAGTGCAGGTCGCCCGCCACCGTGAACAGCACCGGCGTCTGGAACGCAGCCGCCACCGTCTGTCCGCTCTCGATCGTCCGGTTCAGGACCACGCCGTCGATCGGAGAGAAGACGGACATCTGGCTGAGCACGAATCGGTCGCCTGCGAGCACGGCCTTGGCGAGGCCAACGTCGGCGCGCGCGCTCTCGAGTTGCGCCTGGCTGCGCTCGACGTCCGCCTTCGCGGAGTCGATGTCCTGTGCCGAGGGCATCCTGCCGCCGCTCTCCTCGTGGAGCGTTCGCATCCTCGAGTGGATCGTCTCGGCCAGCGCCAGGGCGGCCTCCGCCTCCGCGACCCGTGCGTGTGCGACGTCGAGCGACGCCTCGGAGCGGCGCACCTGTGCAGCGATCTGCGTATCGTCGATCTGCGCGAGCAGCTGCCCCTCCTCGACGGCGTCGTTGAAGTCGACCGTGACCGTTCGAACGATCCCGGACTGCGGGCTCCCCACGTCCACCTGGTGGCGTGCCGTCAGGTTCCCCGTGGCGGTCACGTCCGAGCGCAGGGTGCCCATCGCGAGGGCGGCCGTGCGGTAGTGGGGGGGCTGATCGTCCCGCAGGACCCCGCCCGGCCGGAAGGCAGCCACCGCGCCGAAGGAGAGCGCCGCGACCAGCAGCAACGCCCATGGCCAGGCGCGCCGACGCGACTCTTCTTCGAGGACGTGGACGATGTCCGTTCCGTCCAGGGCGGGTTGCGCGGGCGAGCGCTGAAGAGTGGCGGTACCGTTCATGCCGCTCACTACGACCACCGGCACCCTGATCTCGCAGGCCGTACGCCGCCTGTCGGAGACTCGCACTCGCGCGGCGTGAACGGCGCTCCGCTAGCGCGAATCGCCCTGGAGTCGCGCTCGAACGATGGGCAAACGAGAGCGACTGACGACGACCCGAGCGCCGGAGTCGAGCACCGCGTAGGCCGCGCCGCCGTCGGTCTTCTCCAGCGCGGACACCCGTTCGAGGGCGACGATACAGGAGCGGTGCACGCGCAGGAACCGACGCGGATCGAGCTCCTGCTCGATCTCGGACAGCGTCTGTCGAGCGCGAACGGGCTCGCCGTCTCGCAGATGGAAGACGACGTGCTTGTCCTGCGCCTCGATCCACAGGACGGTGGAGAGGTCGACGCGCAAGACGTTCCCGTCCGAGAGCACCGCGATCCTCCCGTCCGACGATGGCCGCGAGCCGACGGCCTGGCCGAGGAGCTCGACGAGCTCTCGTCCGCGCTGTGTCAGTTCGCGTTCGCGGTGGCGCTCCTTGGCCCGAACGAGAGCGGTCGCGAAGCGGCGGTCGTCGAACGGTTTGAGCAGGTAGTCCACGGCAGCGACCGAGAACGCGCGCAGCGCGTGCTCCTCGAACGCGGTCACGAAGATGACGATCGGTCGCTCTTCCGGACGCGACTCGTCGAGGACGCCGAACCCGTCGATGTCGGGCATCTGCACGTCGAGGAAGAGGAGGTCGTAGCGCGCGGTGGCCAGCTTGCGAACGGCCTGTTCCCCGTCGCCGCACTCATCGATCCGCGTGATGTCCGGGTCCTGCTCCAGGAAGGAGCGCAGCACGCTTCGCGCGAGCGGCTCGTCGTCGGCGATCAGAACTCTCACGAGGCCACCCTCTCCCCTGAGGACGACGCCGCCTTCTGCAGCGGGAGCTGGATGCAGACGCGCGTCCCGCGGGGGGCGCTCTCCTCGACCGTGACGCTCGCGGACGGTCCGTACAGGGCTTCGAGGCGCCCCGCCGTGTTCTTCAGTCCGATCCCCGTCCCGCTCCTCGTCCGTTCTCCGGATCGCCCGACCCCGTCGTCGATCACGCACAGCTCAAGGGCGTCGTCCTTTCGGGCGATACGAAGCTCGATCTGCCCTCCGCCCGGGAGAGGCTCGAGGCCGTGGGTGACGGCGTTCTCGACGATCGGAAGGAGGATCAGGGCCGGGACCGAGGCGTGCAGCACGTCTGGCGCGGCGTCGATCGAGAAGCGCATCCGGTCTCCGAAGCGCAGCCGTTCGAGCTCGACGTACTGGCTCACGAGCTCGACCTCCTCTTCCACGGTCGTCGTTTGGTTCACGCCCTGCTTGAGGCTCTGGCGGAGCAGCGTGGAGAGCGAGGCCAGCGCCCGGTGTGCGCGCTGCTTGTCGGCGGTGAGGATGAGCCCTCCGATGGCGTGCAGCGCGTTGAACAGGAAGTGCGGATGGAGCTGGGACTGGAGGGTCTCTAGCCGCGCCTCGGTGAGCTGGCGCTCGAGGGTCTCGCGCTGGAGGAGAAGCTCCTTCGCGTCGCTCACCGATCGACGCCTCTTGACTTCACCGGTGATGGCGACCAGAGCGACGACGGCGAACGCGTAGAGCATCGCCGCGCGCGTGATCATCATCGGCTTCAGATCGGCCACCGACAGTCCGGCCGGGAGCGTGGGAGGTCCGATGACCCGGTTCATCGCGGCCTGCGTCGCTTCGATGGAGAGGAAGGCGTAGCCGGCGCACAGGCCGACCTCGACCAGGACGCGCACCCACGTGCGCGGCGCGAGCCGGGTGAGCAGGGCGCGGCGAAGCCCCAGCCACGCCCACAGGAGACCTAGCCACAGCGCCCAGGCGAGGAAGTGCGCGAGGAGCGCGTCGTCGGCGGGGGCATTTCCGGTCGCAAGCCGGATGTCGTGGGTGACGATGTTGCTCAGCGCGGCCATCACGGCGACGGCCAGGACGAAAGCCACGACCCGTGCCAGGAGTGACGACTTCGGGCGCCGGACGATGCTGGACAGGTTCATGGGCTCGGTGGAACGAAGCGCGCGGGGGCCTCAGCATGGTCCGGAGCGCGGCCGTTCCCAATGGACGAACGCCGCTCCCCGGTCGCGCGGGCCTGAGCTCGCCATCGAGTCAAGAGTGCCGCTGCCACGGTGAAAACGCACACGATGACGTAGACCCGCATGATCTTGACGCCGGGAAACTCGCCTTGGCCGACCAGTTCCGTCCCCCAGCGGTGCATGCCCACACCGGCGGCGAGCAGACCCAGCGGGATGACGCTCAGCAGGATCAGAGCGCCGCGGCGGCTGGTCAGTCCGAGCAGGATCAAGGCCGCTCCGGTGATGAAGTTGGAGGAGCCGAAGGCGGCCATGAGCATGAGCTGGTCCCGCCCGGTGGGACCGGTGAGGTCGAGTCCGGCGATCTCGGCGCCCATGTTCCCGACGAAGACCGTGTGCACGAGGCCGCGGACGATGTCGAAGCACCCGAGGCCGACGGCGACGAACGAGACGAATCGAGGGAACTCGGTCACACCGCCCTCCCGTTGCGTGCATCAGGGGCGTCCGTCATCGACCTTCTTCATGAGCGTCTCCATCGTCCGCCGAGGCGTGCGCGCGTGCTGCGGTCTCCGCGCGGACATAGGTCGTGGTGTACGTCAAGCCATCGGGGAACTTCTCGCCCGTCATGGTGACGTCCACCTGCAGATGGTCACCATGCGCGGAGTACGCCGTTCTGCGTTCCCCTCGACCGTTCCGTGCCACCAGGAGCAGTCGTTCATTCTCCATCGCCGCGCTCACTCGACCCCCGCCCTGGCTGCTGGTGACCTCGACCGGACGGGCACCGAGTTCGAGCGTCACTCCGGGGCCATCGGAGGCGACAGTGACCGTCGCGCCATCGATCTCGATGCTGAGGCTCTCGGGTGGCGCGGTGATTCCGGCGAGGCGATCGCGGGCCATGCCTCGCGGCAGGCGGGCACGCGCGATGGCGTCGTCGATGGCGCGCAGGCGCTCTGCTCTCTCCTGGTCGGATTCCGCGGCGCGCCACTGGCCGGCCAGCGGCGACGAGGCGTCAGGCGATGGGACAGCTGCGGTTGCTTGGACGTCGAGGGGCGGGGGTTGCTGTTCGGTCGAGCAGGATGCGAGGACGGACAGAGTGGCCATGGCCAGTGCCAGCGCTCTCATGGGTGGCTTCCGGGTTGGGTGTTGGTGCGTGGTCGGTCTTGACGTCGCAGCGCGCGGTTCATGCCGTACGCCTGCCTCCGTGGCGCGAGTTGCCCCTCAGCCGGCGCCAGCTGCAGCCCTCCGGCGCGAACGGTCGGCGCAGGCAAGGGGGCCGACGCTGTCCAGCGTCGGCCCCGGCCCAGGCGGCCTGCGGGTCAGACCTCGAAGTCGAGATGCGTGCCCGCGCGGAACTGCTCCAGGAAGGACTGGACGAGGTCTTCCGCCGTTCCACCGCTCTGCAGGAGTGCGGAGGGATCGAACCCTCCGCTCCCGCCTCCGCGCAGCGCTGCCATCGGGTTCCCCCGACGTGCGGCCCCCGCTCCCATCGGTCCGAAGCCAGCATCCTGCACGGCGCCCTTGACCTCTTCGGGATCGAAGCCGTGCTCTTCGAGAGTCGATCGAATGGCGCCTTCGATGGCGTCGCGGAAGCCGCTGCCTCCTTCAGCGTTCTGAACGGCGTCCTTGACGGCACCGCGCAGCTCGTCGCGAATGTCGAGCAGGCTCTGCCCCTGATCGTTGGTGATCGAAGTGAGCTGACTCGACGCTCCGCCCTGGGGAGGACCGTTCGGAAGCGCCGCAGCACGACCGATTCCGCTGTTCATCAGCGTGGGGGAGAGGTGCCCGACGCTGAGTCCCTGAACATTCATGTGTTGACTCCTCTTGTAGGAATCCGGGGAGTGCCTCGTGTGCCCGAGGCCGGCGACGCCACGACATCGCGACGCTAGCGCGGAGAGAGCAAGCCCCATGCCCCGCAGGGCTGACCGTCTGGGCCGGTGGGTCGGCCGGTCGTCCGCCGAATCGGCTGGCGCACAGAGGCGACCGTTCGCGCCATCGATGCACCGTTCGCGACGCGCCAGTCTTCGCTCGGACGCCGTGCCCTGCGCGTCCTGCGACTCAGACCGACCTTGAGCGGCTCCAGAGGAAAGGAAACCGTTTCGGGAAGAAGGGAAACCTCTTCCGGCGAGGAGTGCGGCCAGCCGAGGGCCGTCGCGAGTTACCGTCGTCGCGATCCGACTGGACGAATGGAGCGGCCGAAGGGACTCGAATTCTCGTCCTTCAGCTTCGGAACCCTCGCGGGGTGGTCATCTCGGGTTCACCTTGCGTTCTCTAGCAGTTCGCTTCGCGAGCGGATTCCTCGTGGGGCACTCGAACCCGGTGACAGCGGAAACAGAACCGTGAGCAATGACCCTCGGGTGATCCGGAGGAAGGGACAGCTCTCGCCCTGGGGATCAACCCCCTCCTCGGCGATCCATGGGGTGAGGGACAGGTGCCGACGAGCCGAATACTCGTCGCGCTTGGATCAGATGCACCTGGCGACACCGGATCCGTCACGCAGGGGACGGGACGTTCCCTCCCCGGATAGGCTGTTGGCGAGCCGCTGATGCGAGCCGCAACGAACTGAGATGCGCTGGAGTGACCTGGATACGGACCCGTTCATGGACGCTGCCTTCGAACAGGCTGGAGATCGCCCGAGTCATGGCAGCGCGGACGACAAGCGCAACTGGGGTAAGGCCTTTGCCGATGCATGTGCCCTTCAGGTTGCCAACGCGATTCGTTCTCAGAAGGACCTCGGGCGGCTCGAGATCCGCCCACGAGCGGACGGGAGCGGTACCGAGGCACTGACCGGGGTTGCTGGGGGATCGAAGAAGAAGGTCGACGTGATCGCCGCAAGTCTGTCGGCGGGGCTTCAGCTGGCGGTCTCACTCAAGGCCGAGAACTTCCCCGACACCGAGGGCAAGTACGGCAAGAACATGCTCAACCGCGTGTACGAGCTCCAGGACGAGGTGCGCTCGATCCACGAATACCAGCCACGGGCATTCATCGTCGGCCTCTTCTACTACCCGATCGACGCGTGCATCGACCGAACGACCGGACGCTCGAGTTTTGCGCGACTCGTTGCCGAGCTGCGATCGAGGACGGGAAGGAACGACCTTCTCTCTCCGACCCAGCTGAATCGGCTCGACCGATCGGTCGTGGGCCTCTACGTCCCGAGCGATCTCGCACGAATCGACTTCCAGACAGGCGCGACTCGTTACTTCGATGTCATGGAAGCTCCGCCCGAGCACGGACGTCCCAAGGTGGAGTCCACGATGAGCCTCGCCGAGCTAGCCGAGCAGCTCGATCAGGAGTTCGACCGCGAGGCGTCCAAGCAGATCACTTACGCCGACCCGGAATCCGAGTAGCCGAGCGACTCCGATTGGAATCGACCTCAGACCCGGGCAAGGAGAACCTCCAGCCCGTCGGCTGACGCTAACTGCCTGCGGCCTTCGATTCTGTCGACTCCATCGTTCGCAGATGGGATCGGATGGCCTCCAAGAACCCCTCCGGGAAGCGCAGCGAGCTCTTCTCGGTTCTGCTCAAGAAGCCAGCTGTCGCACGGATCGAGAGCGGCTTCAGCTCGTCACGGAGGAACTCGCTCAGGAGCGGACGCTGTCGCCTCACCGGCACCCATGGACCGACGGACGACTTGAAGGCCGACTTTCCCTCGCCCCATCCAGAGCCAGGCCAAGCCGTGCCCGGACGGACCGCCATGTCGTCGGAGTCGTCGTACGTGCCAGGCCGAACGAGCTGGCGCCCAAGCCACTCGGACATTCGCACGTTGACCGCGTTCCCAACGAGGCGCCAGCGAAAGCCAGCTCGCACGCCGGCGACGGTCTTCGCCGCCTTTGTCCAATGCGACGGGAAGCCCTGAAGCCGTTCAGCATCCCGAATGGAGGGGGTGCCGATGAGCCCCGTTCGGCGATCCCAGATCGCGGGGGGCGAGGGAATCCCAACCGTCGATCCACCTTTGAGCGTCGGCACCGCCTCCACGGCCCAGCCGAGCCCGCGGATGCCCTCGGTCCAGTAGAAGCCGCACATCGCGGCCTCGGACACATCGACGGCTTCCGGAGGTTTCCCGTCGTCGGAGAGCAGCACTCCCCTCGGATCGCCGTTCCGCGCTGCCACGAGCACGACGCGCTGCCGACGCTGAGGGAGCCCGAACGACTGGGCGTTGATGACGCGGTAGGCCCAGCGGTACTCAAGATTGGCGAGTTCCTGCACGAGGTACCGCATTCCCTTGCCGCGCTCGAGCTGCAGCATGAAGGGGACGTTCTCCAGCAGGAGCCACTCCGGGCGGTGGTCTGCGCGGCGGATCAGCTCGAACACTCGCTGGATCAATCCCGACTGTTCGCCGCCGATGCCCGCCGTCCGGCCAGCCTGGCTCAGGTCCTGGCACGGGAAGCCGGCGGTCACCAGGTCGCACTCGGGCAGCGACTCGACTTCCCGGACGTCTCCGGCCAACGGGACGTCGGGGAAGTGGCGCTGGAGCACCGCCTGGGCCCCGGATTCGTATTCGCAGAGGTAGACCGCCTGGTGGCCGGAGCGCTCGAGCCCTCGTTCGAGACCTCCCACGCCAGCGAAGAAACCCGCCGTGCGGAGTGGCGTGGGGGGGGCCTTCGGGCCCATCTCATGCCACGGCAGTGACTTGCTGAATCCCCCCTCGAATCGGAGTTGTCGATTCGTATCCCCCATGCGTGTGCGGATTGTCCCGATGTATCGCTGCGCCTTCAACTCCTCCGACCTCATCCTCGGTCGAGGGCGTGTCTGTTGCTCCATCACTCCCAGCCATTGGGGATAGGGTGAGCCCACCATGCCCGACGTCACCCCTCCGCCGAGCTCCGAAGATGCCTCGATCAGAATGCGGGCGACCGGGCGGCGCGACACGGCTTGCGAGCTGCTCGTCCGTCGGCAGTTGCACGCTCGGGGTCTCCGGTACAGGATCGATCATCCGCTGCACTTCAATCGCAGGCGTCGAGCTGACATCGTGTTCGTACGGGAGCGGCTCGCTGTCTTCATCGATGGATGCTTCTGGCACTCGTGCCCGGAGCACGGAACCGTGCCGAGAGCGAATCGATCATGGTGGGAGGCCAAACTCGCTCGTAATCGTGAGCGTGATGCCGACACGATCCGCCGGCTTGGTGATTCAGGTTGGCTAGGCCTTCGGTTCTGGGAGCATGAAGATCCGAGCGGAGTTGCCGATCAGATCGAGCAAGCGGTCCGTTCGCGACGTGCCGAGATGGGGGTACATGCCTGAGCCATCGCCACTCGGCCACTCGGGACGCTGACGGGTGGCTACGGAAGTCGTTCACTGGTAGGGGATTGTGATGGCCCCGAGCCCATTCACAGCGCCATGGACATCAGTCCTAAGGGCTCGCGAGCTCGAATCGCGAGTCCGGTCGCTCGTAAGGCTGCGATGAGCGCGCTTTTCGGGATCAAGCCGGACACCGAGGTCCACGAGAGGCCATCCCCAGAATGTCGGCCCAGCCAGCACTGGAAAGGGCGGGTAGAACGTAACCGTCGCGTGAGCCCCACGTCCCCGGCTCGAGGCGGCCACTGTTGACGGTCACCTGAAAAGGGACCCCGCGGACACCTGAAACTGGACCCCCCTTCCGAGCCCCCTACGCGGGGCTGGGCTCGGAGCAAGAAGCGGCCCTCCCGCCGAAACTGCGAAGCGTAACCACACGCACGCAGGCCGGAAATCAGGAGGGCCAGGAGGTGATCAGAGTGTCAACCCGGGCCGAGATTCGCCACATGCACATCAACGAGGGTGTGCCGAAGAAGGAGAGCGCGCGCCGCCTCGGCGTCGACGTCAAGACCGTCCGCCGCCACCTTCGTGGCCCCGAGGAGTACCCAGCCCGCCGCACACCGAAGCGTGGCCGCAGTCTCGACGCCCACCGAGACGAGATCGTCGCGCTGATCGAGCGAGACGAGCGGATCTCGGCGAAGCGGATCGGCCGGCTCCTGGAGGAGGCGCACGGCATCCGCCACAACGAGCGGACGATGCGCCGCTACGTGCACGACGTGCGGGGCTCGCTCTGTTCTCCGGAAACCTTCATCCACCGCACGCACGTGCCCGGTGACGCGATGGAGATCGACTTCGGCGAGTCGTGGGCGGAGGTCGCGGGTCGCAAGACGAAGATCTTCTTCTTCGTCGCGGCTCTGCCGGCAAGCAACACCTACTTCGCGAAGACATACGCGTTCCAACGCATCGAATGCCTGCTCGACGGCATCTCGTCGGCGATCGACTGGTTCGGTGGCGTGCCCAGGCGCGTCATCTTTGACAACGCCTCGATGGCGGTCACGAAGGTGCTGAAGGGCGAGCAGCGGATCGAGACCGAGCTGTTCCACGCGTTTCGTTCCGACTGGCCGCTCGGCGCGGACTTCTGCAATCCGGGGAGCGGGTGGGAGAAGGGCTCGGTCGAGCGCGGAGTGGAGTACGTGCGTGGACTCTGCCTGCGACCGATGCCGCTCGTCGCGCACTTCGAGGAGCTGAACGCTCAGCTCCTCCACGAGCTTGAGGTCGACCTGGATCGACGCGCGCTCGAATGCGGCAGCACGGCACGCGCCGCGCTCGAGGCGGAGCGCGAACACCTACGCCCGATCCCGGTGCATCGCCCGGACCCCGGGCGTGTCACGAGCTGCGTGTCCGACAAGTACGGGCACGTCCGAGTCGACAGATCGACGTACTCGGTGCCGAGTGAGCTCGCTCGGCGACCTGTGATCGTGCGCTTGTACCACGACCGAGTGCAGATCGCGCACGAGGCCGAGGTCGTCGCCGTGCACGGGCGCAGCACGACGCCGGGCGAGTACGTGCTGGACCTCGAGCACGTGCTCGATTTGCTCGAAACGAAGCCGCGGGCCGCGATGGAAGCGACCGTGATTCGCCAACTCGGCCTTCCGGAGCCGTTCTACGAGCTTCGAGCGGCGCTCAGGCGCGAAAGACGCAGGTCGGACAGGGAATGGGTTCGCGTGCTGCGGTTGCTCGTCGATCACTCGCTCGAGTCGCTCGTGATCGCAGTCGAGGGCGCGCTCGCGAGCGGCGCACCGGGGCTCGGAACGATCAAGCAGCTCCTGCGTTGCGATTCGCATCCGCAGCTGGTGACGGAGCCGGTCGAACTCGAACGAGCCGACCTCGCGATGTTCCACGTCGCTGAGCCCGATCTCGCGGCGTGGGATCTCGTGCATGCAGGAGTCACATCATGAGCAGCGCGCGAGAGAACGAACCGCCGCTGCTCGTGACCGAGCTGCGCGCGCTGCGACTTCCGTCGTTCGTCGAGCACTGGGACCGAGCAGCAGACGAAGCCAAGCGGCGCGGCAGTTCGTACGCGGAGTACCTTGCCGAGCTCGTGCACCACGAGATCAACGACCGGCGGGACCGGCGCGTTCGCCGCCGGATCAAGGATGCGCGGTTCCCGTGCCTCAAGACGCTCGACACGTTCGAGTTTGAGTGCCAGCCGAGCGTCGATCGAGACACCGTGCTTGGCCTGGCCCGCGGCGGGTTCATCGAAGAGCACGCGAACGTGATCCTGATGGGCGAGATCGGCACGGGCAAGACACACCTTGCGACGGCGATCGGCCTCGCTTGCTGCGAGCGGGAGTACCGCGTTCGATTCGTGACGGCCGCGGATCTGACGACGCTGCTGATCGAGTCGAAGTCCGTCGATCGACTGTCGCGCAAGCTCGACCAGATGGCGCGATACGACCTCGTGATCCTGGACGAGCTCGGCTACGTGCCGTTCGACCGCATCGGCGCGGACCTCTTGTTCACGTTCATCACGAAGGTCTACGAACGCAGGAGCTTGATCGTCACGACGAACCTGCCGTTCGCTCGCTGGAGCGAAGTATTCATCGACGCGACGGCGGCCGCGGCAGTCATCGATCGGATCGTGCACCACTCGACGATCCTCAAGACGGAGGGCAAGAGCTTCCGGCTGCAGGCGGCCGAGCGGGCGCATCGCACGGGCGATGGCGACGGGCGTTGAGCGCCAGAGTCCATCCACATCAGTTTCCACAGTTCGCTCAACTCCCCCTGGACCCCCTCCCGGGGCTTTGCCCCGGACCGCCCCGCTACGCTCCAGCCAGCCCGCGGCTGGCTTCGCGGGGCTCCCCATGAACTCGAGGGGCTACCGCCCCTCGGCCTCCCCGTAGAGGAGAGACACTGCGGATGGGGGTCCCTTTTCAGATGTCCGCAAAGGTCCCTTTTTCACTGGCCGTCGACAGAAGCCATCACAGGACGCGAGCGCCGGGGGCGAGCAGGCTGCTCCGACGACCGCGACCGGCCTCCCGGAGGAGTTGGAGGCGGGCTTCCTGGAATTCAGCAAGAAGCTGCTCCTCTGGGGTTCCCCGGACGTCATCCGCACCTACGAGGACTTCCAAGCCTTCGGACAGGACCCCGGGAACGCCGCGACGGCGAATGTCGAGATACTGCTCCGAGTGGACGACGTGTTCCAGTCAATGCGGCGGGACCTCGACCTGGAGAATGGCGGACTCGGGCGCGGGGACCTGATCAAGCTGTTCCTCAAGGACGCGGCGGAGCTGAACCGGATGCTCGGACGATGACCCTCCAACCCAATACATGTCGGAGCTGCGGCTCTCCGTGCCGGGCCGTTCCAATCCGGCACGGGGACGGCCGCGTTGAGATCGAGGGCTACTACTGCGAGAGCGACGGCTGCGAACTTCGTGGCCGGAACCAACTGCACTATGGCGAGCCGGGCTTCCGCGAGACGGAGTTCCGGGCTGACTGGAGCGCCAGGCACACGGCGTTCGGTCGGCCGAGCCAGGGGGAGGGAAACACGCTCGGTGCGTGCCGGACTTTCGTGGGGGTCCTTCGGCACGACTTCGCCCTGCCGCTCCGCGAGGAGGTTGAGATCCTCGACCACAACGACCATCCCGGGATCGATGCCCGCGCGAGTTGGGACCGTGGAGGCTTCCTGCGGATGCAGGTCACGCGGGCACTGCCGAGCGAGGACTACGAGGCTCAGGCCCGCGCAGGGCAGGTCGAGCGGATCCGTGGCCCGGTAGACTCCGTTGAGCTCCTGCGGGCCGCGATCGAGGCGAAGTCGGAGCGCACGGCAAGGGTGGCCGACATCTCGGACATCACCCCCCTCATCGACGGTCGCGGGGCCGTAGACCTCGCGTTCCCTGCTCCGACCGCCTTCGCAACGGGGCATGGCGATTGGGCTCGGGGAAGGGGCTGGGAGAGCATCTGGGTCGTGGGCCCGAGCTCCGCGAAGCGCCTCGACTGGAGTGCGAGCGGGCCCCTGCCGCCGAGCTGGCCGAACTCCTGAGTCGAACCGCCTAGGTCGTGCTCGCGTATTCTTCGTCGATCTCGACCGCCATCTGGCGCAGCTCCTCGACGCGCCCCTTGCAGAACGTCGTGAAGATGTACGCGCTGCGGTCGATCAGCTCGCCCTCTTCGCCCTCGAAGTAGGCCCGGAGGCGTTGCAGGGGCCACTCGACCTCATCAAGGGTGATCGTCACGCCCTCATAGGCTTCCAGCGCGTCGCGGTCGGTGAGGGCTTGTTTGAACTTGCCGATGATCTCCAGGATCAGGTCTACATGGACCTTCCCGAGCTGATGCAGCTCGGGCCGCTGCGTGGCCTCGAAGACCTTCTGGATGTAGTAGCTCAGAGTCTCGGGGAAGATGTCGATCAGCTTGTTGTCCATGTGTAGCGCCCGGTGCTGACGGTCACGCTCCTCCAGGTGTTCGGCGATCCTGTCGAGCGTCTCTCGGACTACCTGACTCTGCTTCTCGATCAGGTCCGGGATGGAAACCGACTCGAAGCGCGGCGCGCGGTTATTCGAGAGCAGGGTCATGAGGTTGAAGCCACGAGGACTCATCGACACGCGCACCATGAAGTGCGAGGAGCCCTTGAACGTCTTCGTCGGGTGCCCGACCGAGGTGTTGCGAACGTCGCGAACCTCAGAGAGAAGGCGGTCTCGCTTGTACGGCAGCCCGAGGCAGGACGCCATGTTCGCGAGCGCGTCCTGCTGAACGTAGAGGATCTGGAGAATCCCGTAGAGCATGACGTAGAGCGGGCCGGACTCCCGCTCCGCCGAGTCCACCGGGTAGCAGTCGATCCCCTGTTGGGTGTCCTCAATCGCGTCGAGGCAGCTGCACAGCACGTTGAAGGAAGCCTCGTCACGCCGGAGAAGGGCGTGAGTCCTCGGCTCGTTGATTAGGTCCCGCACCCTGTGGGCGACCTCGGCGACTGTCGGTGGGAGCGGCTTCGGATCCTCCTCGTCAGGCATCTCGCCGGACAGGGTACCGCCTACCGCCGGCATTCCGAGGCGGCGGCTACCGCAAAGGTCGCTCGTCGGAGCCCGCCGCTCCTACCTCATCGCCCGCTGGATCGCCTCCTTGTAGATGCAGAGGCAGTCCTCGGCCTCCGCTGGGGTGAGCCTGCCGAACTCCCCCGGCAACTCGTCGAGGTCCAGCGCGTCCCGGCCACGGCCGAGGCCGAGGGCGCGGGCTCCGTCCCGGGTCCCGGAGTGCAGGTAGATTCGCTCGGGCGCGAGCCCGAGGTGGGCGCCGATCCGGTGCGACACGTCGTAGACGACGAGGGCGCCCACCATGTGGATGTCCCGGATCAGGGAGTCCACAAGCGAGTGGAGCGCATCGAAGGAGCGGCACGCGCGCAGGTCGGCGCCGAGGAGCCGCTCCCGCGCCTCCTCCAGGGCCTCGCCGGGGATCCGGTATTGGTGGGAGTGCCGTTTCCCGCTGGGCAGGACGCCGCGCGCTGCACGGTCCACGGCATCCGCGAGGCTCCGCTGCCGAGCGTAGAACTGCATCTCCCTGGTCACTGGCGCGCGGTAGCGTCGGATGTAGTCGGCGACGATGGCTCGAAGCGTGTTGGGCTCCGCCGACGGGCGGGTGCGGCACCCCCTCGTTGTCTCCAGCGTGCGTCGCGATTGGCTGGGCATCGCAGGGGCAAGGTACAGTACCTCGGGCGGCAGCAGTGTCGGGCTTACGCGGCTCCTTGACAGGCACGCTGTGTGGAGGCAAGGTTCCCTCCACGTTGGGCCGTGGCGTAATTGGTAAACGCAACGCCGTCGAGCGGCGAAGTTGCTGGTTCGAGTCCAGTCGGCCCAACCATCCTTCCCTGAGTCGCCTCTAGACCCGTGGATCCGGCCGAAAGCAACCTCCGCGTCCTTGTCGACACAACGTTCCTGATTCATCTCGGCGTGGCGCTGACCAAGGGCTGCGACACCTCGCGCGCGGATCTCGTTTCCACTCGAACTCGACTCCCCGAGAACTGGACCGGATCGGAAGCAGACCTCTCCAAGGTGACGAGCCTTTTGGACGAGGCCATCAACCGCCTCCACACTGGGGTGGTCGGGGCCCTAGACTTGCACCACTTCTTCCTAAGGGCTCACCCCTCCGTGGAAGTCATTGTTCCGCGTTGCGTTCAATCGCAATGTTCTACGCTTCCACGTTTCCGCTCTGAGATGAGCTACGCGCGCTTCTTGGAGGAGGACCCGGAACCCGATCTTGAGCTCGTTGGGCTCTTGGCGCTTCTTCCTAAGGACCGGAATAGCGACCGTCTCGACGAGACTGACCTTCGAGTGATCTCGATTGCGAGTACGCACCGATTGCTGCTAAGTGACGATGGTGGCTTTCACAGCAGTGGCGTTCGGGACATCTTGGCTGACCGAAAGTCACCGCTGCGCATCTACCGGTACAGCGCTCCGCGCGCAATCGAGGAAATCGAAAGCCTATGTGAACCTTCGGAAGACATCAGGGGCGTCATGGATCGACGTGCCTGGGCTTTGCGCGAACGTGATTACGAGTACATTGGCAGGACCTACCACGTTCGTTGGCTAGAAAAGGAGAGCGGAGAGGCTCAGATCACCTACGCTCATGAGACAAACCCCAATCCTCGGGAGTTCAGCGACCTTGTCATCGGCTGCGACGGGGAGGATTCAGAGGTGTTGGTCGAGATCGCCTCCTCGCGCATCCCCTTCCTGGTTCAGTCGGCCCAATTCGATGAGAGCCCATTCGAGGCAGTCACCTTTGAATCCTGGCAGGATCGACTCGCGGGTGCCCGTAGCAAGATTGCGACTGCGAAGTCATGCCTCAGCAACCATCAACCAGACGGGCTCCAGTCCCTATCTGAACTCCTGGAGAATCGGGGCTGCTTGGACGCGCTGGCATCTCTGCGTCGCTACTCGGATTGGCTAGGGAGCTTCGCGTCAGGTTCCACTGTTGATCATGCACGGGAGGGCTCCAAGCTCGCGCGCGAGGTAGTGCTGGATCACCTGGCGGTAGCGTTTGCCCCGGACGGAGAGCATGAGCCCGTGACGGGAAAGAAGCGCAAGCGTTCCGACGTTATAAACCTCCTCCGAAAGAACATGCCCGCGGAGGAACAGGGGATCCTCGACTTGTATCGTTACACCATGCATTGGCTCACGATGCATGAGTGGTGTGATATTCCGTTCGAGCAGGGCCATGGCGAGCAGTTCATTATGGTCTCACTCAAGGGGCGCCTTGGTCATCCTAGCGCCCTCAGGCTCTTTCCCACTAGGGAACGGGCGCTTAGGCGGCTTCGTCTTTTCGGGGTGGGTTCGGAGCGTTCCAAGTAGGCGATAGGCTCAAACGTATCAGGCTGCCTCGGTCTCACCCTCCACGCCCTCCCCGCCCGCGCGCGCCTTCTCCAGCAGGAACGCCGTCACGCGCTCCAGCTCGCCGCGCAGGTGGTCCATCGAGAGCCTCTGGTAGCCCTCGGTGATCGTCCGGTCCCGGTGGTTGAGCAGGAGCTTGGTCGCGAGCACGGATAGCCCAGCCTCCTCGCACGCCGAGGCGAACGTGTGGCGGGCGATGTGGGGCGTGTAGCCGAAGCCACGGAGCGCGTCCTCCTCGGCGTTCTTGATGTGCGTCACGCGGCCGTCGCGCCCGACGGTCGGGAACGCGAGCGGGCATCCGGGGAACAGCAGCTCGTTCTCCGCCCGCCGCCTTCGGAGGATGTCCGCCACCGCTGCGCTGATGGGCACCCTGAACGCCTTGCTCGGCCCGCCCTTCGGGTTGGGCCGGTGGAGGCTGGACTCGCCGCCGTCGAGGCCGTCGATGTCGCCCCACTCGATCGTGCGGGCGTCGAGGGAGCGTAGCCCGGTGAGCACGAGCACGCGAACGAGGTCCGCGCGGATGGGGTTCTTGACCCCGGACTCGACCGCCTCCCAGAACGCGGGAAAGGAGGCCCACGCGATCGGCCGGCGCTCCTCGGCGGGCTGGTTCCAGGTGATGCCGCGCGTCGGCGAGTCGGGCAGCGACTCGTGGAGCCGCATCATGTTCCGCCACGCCGCCCGGAACAGGCGGCAGGCGCGGTTCGCCGCCTCGGGCCCGCGCTCGTCGGTCATGGCGCGGTGAATGTCGTCCAGCTCGACGCGAGAGAACGAGTGCAGCTCGCGGTCGAGGTAGCGGGACCAGTAGCGCTCCACGTCGCCCGCGGCGTCCGCGATGCTCCTGGGCTGCTTGCGGCGCGTCTTGAGCGAGCGGACGTGGCGCTCGAATGCGTCGCGGAGGGTCGCTCCGTCGGCGGGCTTGGCGCGCGGGTCGCGGCCGTCCTTCACGGCGATGTAGTAGTCCCGGGCGAGTGCCCGGGCGTCTTCGAGGCCCTTCGCCGGGAAGCGGCCGAGCGACCACCGCCGGGTCTTCCCGGCCACGTCGAGCTGGAGGACCCAGGTCCGCGTTGGCGCCGAGCCGTCGCCCCTCGCGCGGCCAACGCGGATGCCGAAGTCCGGCGGGTCACCCCGGTCGTCGAAGTAGAGAACGTCCTTGGCCCGGCCGTCGGCGGGCGGCGGGGTGGCCTTCTTGTCGATCGCGGAGTGGGACGTGAAGCGGAAGCGTCGTGTTGCGTAGGCGTCCGGTGGTCCCAGGTCGCCAGCGCTGCCGCGCTCTCGCAGGTCGCGTGACTCAGGTAGTAGCCTCGCCGGCCCGCGTGGCCGCCCAGCCCCAGGGCGTGAGCGTCGCGAGCGCCGAGCGCGGCGTCGTCGCGATCCGCCCGAGCACGTCGGTGACGTAGCTCTCGGGATCCACGCCGTTCTGCCGGCAGCTCAGTACCAGCGAGTACAGCCGCGCCGCGACCTCGCCGCCACGCTCGCTCCCGAACACGAGCCAGTTCTTGCGGCCCGTCACGATGTGGCGAAGGTCCCGCTCCGCGTCGTTGTTGTGGATCGGGATCCGCGGGTCGTCCAGGAACGCTCGCAGCGTCGCCCACTTGTTCCCGAGGTACTTCAGCGCCTTGCCGAGCTCGCTCTTCGGGAGCGTCGAGCGCTGCGCTTCGAGCCGGTCCGCGTCGCGCGCGATTTGCTCGACAAGGGCCGCCGATCGGTCCGCGCGCGCCGCCGCCCGCAGCTCGTAGAGCTGCGCCGGCACGAGCGCCTCGCGCTTCGCTCGATCCACGAGCTCCCCCTCAATCCGAAACAGCTGCTGAATCGGTTCGAGTATCACGGCCGCTTCCTTCGCGCCCGTATCGAGTGCGTTCTTGAACTTGCGTCGGGCGTGGGCCCAGCTAGCGACAGGCCAAGCCTGGTCAAGGGGGATGAGATGTAGACGACAGCACCTACCACCTGAAACCTTGTTCGTGATCCAGGGGGTTCGACTCCCCCCCGGTAAAGGCTGGCAGCCAGCCGGAAGCGAGTCTTGCGCGTGCCGTGGTAACGCGGGCGTGAAGCGTAGACAGCGGGTACTGAAGCTGTGGGATTGAGCCTCGACATCATGTTGACTGCCGGAGCCTTCGCCGTGTTGGGCGCGGGGGCAGCATGCGGCGTTCCGTTACTGCAAGGAGCGCTGCGTCCGGCCGGGGTCTGTGACCAGGGCAGAGGTACAGGATGGATCACCCAGGAACCTGTGAGGCCCCATGGTCTCCCACGCGAACTGACCGCATGGCACGCGGAACTCGAATGGGCCAGGCTCGGTGAGGCTGCTCCACCTCATCGAGAGCGAACGCCGGAGCAACGCGTGGAACTGGGCGGCGAAGCCATAAGGCGTCCGGCACGAGCCATGGGGAGTCGTAGCGCTCTCATAGTACTGACGACCGCGGGGAACCCCGTCCAGGGGGACCCGACCGAGGGAAGGGGAGCGTCGTGTGTGCAGACCTGTCCGTGGGAAACACTGATGGCGCATCGGAGCCAATGAACGTGTCAACGAAACAGGGGCAGATAGCCGACCTTGCTCGGCGCGCTCCGACCATGGCGATGACCTCGCTCAACCACCACCTCGATCTCGATTGGATGCGTGCGGCCTTCTCGGCCACCCGGCGTGACGGTGCCGTCGGCATCGACGGACAGTCCGCCTCTGACTACGAAGCGAACCTCGACGAGAACCTCAAGGATCTCCTCGAGCGCATAAAGTCTGGGCGGTATCGCGCGCCAGCGGTTCGACGCGCCTACATCCCCAAGGGGAAGGACGGCCGCCGACCGCTGGGCATTCCAACCTTCGAGGACAAGGTGGCTCAGCGAGCCATCGTCATGCTGCTGGAGCCCATCTACGAAGCAACCTTCAAGGACGGCTCGTACGGGTTTCGGCGAGGAAGATCCGCCCATCAGGCGCTCCAGGCTGTCCGCCGAAACGTCTATCGCGATGGCGGGCGCTGGATCCTGGATGTCGATCTCAGTCGATACTTCGACACGATCGATCACGGCCTCCTGCGGCGTGCGCTGGACAAGAGGATCGCGGACGGCGTAGTCCGTCGGATGATCGACAAGTGGCTGAAGGCGGGCGTCCTGGAGCAAGGCTCCGTGACTCGCGCGACGGCCGGTACACCGCAAGGCGGAGTCATCTCGCCACTCCTCGCCAACGTCTTCCTGCATTACGCGCTGGACGTGTGGTTCGAGGAGCGGCTGGCGCCCCGGCTCAAGGGACGATCGTCCCTTGTCCGGTACGCCGATGACTTCGTCCTCATCTTCGAGGACTTCCTGGACTGCGTCCGAACTCGTGAATGGTTGGGAAAGCGCATGGCGGCCTGCCGCCTCGTGCTGCACCCGACCAAGACGAAGATGGTCGACTTCCGGTTCAAGAAGCCGAACGGCGAACGACACCCACGAATGGACACCACGAGTTTTGTCTTCCTCGGCTTCATCCACGTCTGGGGGAAGTCGAGGCGAGGCAAGCCGAACATGTTCCAACGGACGGCGAAGGACCGGTACGCGCGCGCTCTGCGATCCGCATGGGTCTGGTGCAAGCGCAACCGGCACCAGCCGATCCCTTGGCAGCATGCGAAGCTGAGTCGGTCGATGCAGGGGCACTTTGCCTACTACGGCATCACCGGCAACGGGAAGCGCATCCGCTGGTTCGCTCATCAAGTCGAGCGGACCTGGCACTACTGGCTCTCCCGGCGCTCTCGTGGCCAACCCATGACCTGGGCGCGTTTCCGTGCCGTGCTAGATCGCTACCCGCTGCCGGCCGCCAAGATCGTCCACTCCTACGTCTAAGCCGCGAGCGAACCTGCCATGCGAGGAACCGGATGCGGGAAATCTGCACGTCCGGATCTGTGAGGGGCGGGGGCGGCAACGTCCCCGCCTACTCGGCA
>JBCDGE010000112.1:0-24466 GCA_038757895.1 Planctomycetota bacterium
CCGCTGGTCATCGACCTGATGGAGCGCGGCGTCGTCACGCACGTGGCCCTCAACTCGGCGGGCGCGATCCACGACTTCGAGATCGCGACCGTGGGGCGGACGAGCGAGAACGTCGACGTCCAGCTTCCGAACGGCGAGTTCGGGTTCGCAGACGAGACGGGTCGCGGCATCGCGGAGGGCGCCCGGCGCGGCGCGCACCCCGAGGGCACGGACGAGGCGGGCTTCGGCCGCGGCCTCGGCAGGATGCTCCTCGACGCCAAGCCGCCGAACGTTCACCTGTCCGTTCCTGCGAACGCCGTGCGGCTCGGGCTCGGCGTCACGTGCCACGTGTCGATCGGCGCGGACATCGTGCACATGCACCCGGCCTGCGACGGGGCCGATCTGGGCGCCGCGGCGCTCGCCGACTTCCAGCACGTCTGCCGCACGGTGTCCGACCTCGGGGCCGCGAACGCGGGCGAGGCCGGCGGCGTCTGGCTCAACGTCGGCTGCGCGGTGATCCTCCCCGAGATCTTCCTGAAGGCCGTCAGCGTCGCGATCAACCTCGGCGTCGACCTCGATGCGATGACGACCGCGAACCTCGACATGATCCGCCAGTACCGCGCCGAGACGAACGTCGTCCGGCGGCCACCCGGGACGGGACTCACCCTGGTGGGGCAGCACGAGCTGCTCCTTCCGCTCCTGCGCATGGCGGTCCTCTCCAAGCTCGACGGCGGACGCGTCGGGACCGGCTCATGACGGACACGCGCACGCTCAAGGCGCTCCTGGAGAGCCAGGGCTCGCCGCGCGTCGTGATCGTCGGGGACCTGATCCTCGACCGCTACGTGTCGGGCGACGTCCGTCGGATCTCGCCCGAGGCGCCGATCCCCGTCCTCGCGGCGCACACGAGCGAGCTGCGGCTCGGCGGCGCCGGCAACGTCGCGGCGAACCTCCGGGCGATGGACGCGGAGGTCGAGATCGTCGGGATCGTCGGCGACGACGAGCACGGGCGCGACATGTGCCGCCTCTTCGAGCAGCAGTCGATCGGCACCGAAGGCGTGCTCGTCGACCGCTCCCGGCCGACGATCGGCAAGACGCGCATGCTCAGCGGCGTCCAGCAGATGCTGCGCGTCGACTGGGAGGACGCGCGGCCCATCGACGGAGACGCTCTGGTGCGGATGCTCGCCGCGGTCCCTGCCGCGATCGCGCGCGCCGACGCCGTCGTGCTCTCGGACTACGGGAAGGGCGCGCTCTCGGACGAGGTCCTGCGCGCGGCGATCGGCGCGGCGCGCGACCGCGGGGTTCCTGTGCTCGTCGACCCGAAGGGCGCCGACTTCTCGCGCTACGCCGGCGCGACGCTCGTGACGCCGAACCGCAAGGAGGCCGAGGAGGCGCTCGGCCGGCCGATCGCGACGCTCGACGAGCTCCCCGCGGCGGCGGACGACCTGATCCGCGTCGGCGAGCTCGACGTCGCCGTCATCACGCTCGGCGCCGACGGCATCTTCTTCCGCTCGGCCGACGGCGCCGCCGAGGGGCGCGTCCCCACGCAGGCGCGCGCCGTGTTCGACGTGACCGGCGCCGGCGACACCGTCGTCGCACACCTCGCGTTCCACCTCGGCGCGGGCGCCTCGCTGGAGGAGGCCGTCTCGCTGGCGAACCACGCCGCAGGGATCGTCGTGGCGAAGCTCGGCACGCACTCGGTGACGCGGACGGAGCTCCTCGACCGGCTCCAGCAGAGCCTGCCGCACGAGGGCAAGGTCGTGTCGCGCGCCGGCGTCGGTGCGGTGATCGAGTCCTGGCGGCGGGAGGGCAAGCGCGTCGTCTTCACGAACGGGTGCTTCGACGTGCTCCACGCCGGGCACGTCGACTACCTGCGCTTCGCGCGCTCCAAGGGCGACGCGCTCGTGGTGGGGGTGAACGACGACGCGAGCGTCACGCGCCTCAAGGGCCCCGAGCGGCCCGTCAACACGCTCGACGACCGCATGCTCGTTCTGTCCGCGCTGGAGGTCGTCGACGCGGTCGTTCCGTTCGGCGAGGACACGCCGAAGGAGCTGGTCGAGCAGGTGTCGCCCGACGTCCTCGTCAAGGGCGAGGACTACGCGGACAAGCCCGTCGTCGGGCGGGAGTGGGTCGAATCGCACGGCGGGCAGGTCGTGCTGGCGCCGCTCCTCAAGGGGCGCTCGACCTCGAGCATCCTGGAGCGGGCGCGGGACCACCGTCCCGGGAGCAGCGACGGAGACGCGTGACGGTCCGCGCGTTCCTCCTCCTCCTCACCGGCGCGTCGATCGCGTTCGTCGGTGCGATCTGCGGGATCGGCGGCGGGCTCTTCGCCGTGCCGATGCTGCACTACGCGTTCCGCCTGCCGCTGCGCCCGGCGGTCGCGACCTCGCTCTGCCTCGTTGCGGCGACGGCGTGGTCCTCCACGTTCTTGGAGCTCGTGCGGAGCGACAGCGCGTTCCTTTGGGACGTCGTGCTGCCGCTCGTCGGTGGCGCGCTCGTCGGCGCCCAGTTCGGCTACGGCGCGTCGAAGCGCCTCGACGAGCGGTTCGTGAAGGGGCTGTTCGCCGTCGTGCTCACCGGCGTCGGGCTGCGCATGCTGCTGACGAGCGGCGTCGCGCCCGAGCCGGCCCCGTTCCACGAGAGCTACAGCGTGACGCGCGCCGCGATCGTGGCGGGGATCGGGATGCTCGCGGGGACGGTCTCGCCGCTCCTGGGGATCGGCGGCGGCCTCGTCGTGGTCCCCGGCCTGCTCCTTGCGCTCCCGGAGATCGGCGGGCTCGGCGCGCGTGCAGCGTCGCTCGGTGTCGCGTGCGTCACCTCGGCGCGCTCCATCCAGCTCTACGCGCGAGAGAAGGCGATCGACGCGCGCTTCGCGGTGCCGATCGCGATCGGCGCGCTCGTCGGCGCGAGCACGGGCGTGCACGTGGTCCACCTGCCCGGCGTCTCGGAGGTCGGCCAGCGCGTCCTCGGAGGGATCCTCCTCCTGACGGCGGTGCGCTTCGCGACGGACGTCGTCCGCGCGCGATCCCGTATCCTTGCCGATCGAGGGACTCGGTGATGGACCCGTCGACGGACAAGCGGATCATCGCGCTGGAGGAGCGCATCGCGTTCCAGGAGCACACCCTGGAGGCGCTCAACCGCGTCGTGGCCGAGCAGCAGCTGGAGATCGACGCGCTGCGCCGCGAGGTCGAGGACCTGCGCGGTCAGGTCCGGACCGGCACTGCGTCGCCCCAGGAAGCCCCGCGGACGCTCGAGGACGACCGCCCGCCTCACTACTGATGGCGAAGCGGAAGAAGGGCCAGGGCGCGCAGGCCGCGCGACCGCCGGCGAAGGACCCGGCCGCGGGTCAGGTCCGGATCCGTACGCCGCGCAAGTCGAAGGCGACGCGCTGGCGCGCCGGCGTGCTCATCGCCGTCCATCTCGCGGTCGCGGTCCGCGCGGGCATGTGGCTGGCGTCGGGGCGTGAGGGGACCCTGTCGCCGCTGGAGCCGTCCGAGGCGATGGAGTTCGCCAAGCACTCGGTCGTCAACGCCGGCCTGATCTTCTTCCTCCTCCTGATCCTCTCGACCTTGATCCTCGGGCGGTGGTTCTGTGGCTGGGCATGCCACCTCGTGGCGCTCCAGGATCTCTCGCGCGCGTTCCTGATCAGGATCGGTCTGCGGCCGCGCCCGCTTCGCTCGCGCTGGATGGGCCTCCTTCCGATCGTCGCGGCGGGGTACATGTTCCTCTGGCCGCTCGCCTACCGCCTCTGGATCGGTGACTCGCTCGCCATACGCGAGGTCGAGATGGTGCGCGAGGGGTACTGGGACACGTTCCCGACCTGGGTCCCCGCGATCTTCACGTTCGTGCTGTGCGGCTTCGTCGCCGTGTACTTCCTCGGCGCGAAGGGGTTCTGCACCTACGCGTGCCCCTACGGCGCCGTGTTCGGGCTCGCCGACAAGCTGAGCCCCGGCCGGATCCGCGTGACGGACGCGTGCGTGCAGTGCGGCCACTGCTCGCTCGTGTGCACGTCGAACGTCGACGTCTCGCGCGAGGTCCACGACTACGGCATGGTCGTCGACCGCGGGTGCATGAAGTGCATGGACTGCGTGTCCGTGTGCCCCGAGAACGCTTTGCACTACGGCATGGGCGCGCCGGCGCTCTTCGCGAAGAAGCGCACCGAGCCGCGCAAGCCGCGCCCGCGTCTCCCGGCGGTCGAGGAGCTGACCGGCGCGCTGGCGTTCGGCTTCGGCTACTTCGCCATCCGCGGCTACTACCAGGAGCGCGGGTTCCTGCTGTCGGTCGGGATCGCGGCCTGCTTCGCGTACCTCGTCGTCGTGGCCGTGCGTCTCGTGCGACGCGCCGACGTGCGGATGCCCGGACTCGTGCTCAAGAAGGCGGGGCAACTGCGCACGGTCGGCGGCGTCGTCGGCGTGGCGACCCTCGGCCTTGCGGCCTGCGCCGTTCCGTACGGGATCGTGCCGGAGGTGAACACCTGGCGCGCGAACCGCGCGTGGGATGCCCTCGCGGACGCCCGCGCGCGCTGGTTCGAGCCGGACCGCGTGCCGCTCACGGACGAGGAGGTCGCCGCCTCCGAGCGACTCCTCGCGAGCGCGGTGGTCATCCGGGACCGTTCCGGCGTCCGCTCGCTCCAGAACACGATGCGGCTCGCGTGGGGGAAGCTGTTCACCGGCGACACCGACGGCTTCGAGATGCTCCTGGGCGAGGCGCTGGCCTACGGGCGCGCCGGCCCCGGCCTGCAGACGCTCGCCGCCGACCAGCTCCGCGTACGCGGAGACCTGGAGCAGGCCGAAGCCGCGTACCGCGCGGTCTTCGAGTCCGTTCCCCAACACGTGCCCGCCGCCGTCCGGCTCGCCGAGATCCTCGGCCAGGCCGAGCGCTACGCCGAGGCCCGCGAGGTGATCGACGGCGGGCTCGCAGCCTCGCCGGACGCCGTGCCGCTGCTCTCGCAGCGCGCGGTCTTCCGCCTGATCGACGGCGACGTCGACGCCGCGATCGCCGACCTGCGCCTGGCGCTGGAGACCGACCCGGACTTCGAGGAGGCGCGCGATCGCCTCTGGCAGATCCTCATGCAGGCGGGACGTCCGGACGAGGCGATCGAGGTGCTACGCGACGGCCTGGAGCGGGAGGCTGCTCCGGTCGTGCTGCGTGCACACCTCGCCCAGCTCCTGCTCGTCGGCGGGGACGCCGACGGCGCGGCAGCGGAGGCGAGGAAGCTGGCCGAGGACGCCGGAGACGACCCGCAGCTCCTCACGGTCGCTCGCGAGGTGCTCGCCCGTGCGGGCGCTCCGGAGGAAGCGGCGGCGCTGGACGAGCGCCTTCGCGGGCTCGGTTCTCGCTGAGCATCGGGGCCGCAAGAGCGCGGTGACGGCGCGGTAAGACCTCCCCGTTCGCCTCGCGCGGCGCGGCGGCGCTTCCGAGACTGTTCGCGTCCCCTTCCCCGTGAGGCCCCCTTCCGATGGGCTCCTGTTCCGACATGCTCACGATCACGCACCTCGTCGTCTCCGCGCTCCTCGTCCCCGCCGCCCAGGACGCTCCTGCTCCCAGCGCACACTGGGGCCAGTTCCGAGGCCCGAACGGCAGCGGCACCGCGACCGGCGGTCTGCCCGACGTCCTCGACGCCGAGGAGACGCTCCTGTGGGCGGTCGAGATCCCTTCCGGCTATTCGTCGCCCGTCGTCGGCGGTGGCCGCGTGTTCGTGACCGCGGCGACCAAGGACAAGCTCGTCACGCTCTGCATGGACGAGGAGACCGGCGAACAGGTCTGGGCGCGCGAGGTCGACTACGACGGCAAGCGACCCGGCGCGAACTCGTCGGCGGCGCCGACCCCCGCGACGGACGGCGAGCACGTCTACGCGCTGTTCCACCACATCGGAATGATCGCGTACGACATGGACGGCGAGGAGCTGTGGATGAACGACCTCGGCGCGCCGTTCAACATCCCGCACGGGCTCGCGACGTCGCCCGTCGTGCACGGCGGCAAGATCCTCGTGCAGCTCGACCAGGACACCGACTCCGCCCTCGTCTGCCTCGACGCGGAGACGGGGGACGAGGTCTGGCGGACCGAGCGCTCCGGCGCCTCGCACAGCTACTCGACGCCGGCGATCCACGCGCCCGCCGAGGGCCCCGCGATGGCGATCGTGTCCGGCTCGTACCAGATCGCGGGCTACTCGATGGAGACGGGCGAGCGCGTGTGGTGGGTCTCGGGTTCGGCGTGGCAGTCGAAGGCCGTGCCGCTGATCCACGGCAACCGCTGCATCGTCAGCGCGTACATGGCCTCTTCCAGCGAGTTCGGCCTGCCGCCGATGCCCGAGGACTTCGCGGACGTGCTCGCGGAGCACGACGCGGACGACAGCGGCACGATCTCGCGCGACGAATGGGACCACGACATGATGCAGCAGACGTGGTTCATCTGGGATCGCAACGGGGACGACATCCTCGACGCGGACGACTACACGTACCTGCGCTCGACGCAGACGGCGAAGGGCGGGATGTTCGCGATCGAGCTCGGCGGCAAGGGCGACGTGAGCGAGACCCACGTCGCGTGGACCTACGATGCGCGCCGCGGCCTCTCGGACCTGATCTCGCCCGTGCTCCTCGGCGACACGATCTACTGCCTGCGCGACGGCGGAATCCTGACCGCGTTCGACGCGAAGACGGGCGAGAAGCAGAACGACGGCCGCATCGGCGAGCCGGACCAGTACTACGCGTCGCCGGTGGCCGCCGGCGGCCGGATGCTCTTCACGGGCATGTCGGGCCAGCTCACCGTCGTCGAGCCCGGCGAGGAGTGGGAGACCGTCAGCACGACGAGCGTCGACGCCGGCCGGCTCTGGTCGACCCCCGCGCTGGCCGAGGGCAAGATCCTCGTGCGCGGCCAGTCGAAGCTGTTCTGCTTCGAGCGCCCGTAGGGACCGACCTCAACGACCCCGCTTCGACTTGCTCGACAGGTCGAGGCGGATCAGGTCGCCGATCAACCGGTCGACCTCGGCGCCGACACCGTCACCCGCCGCGTTCACCGCGACGAGGTAGGCGGTGTCGTTCTTCGGCGCGATCCACGCGGTGGCGAACCACATCGTGTTCGAGCCAGAGTGCGAGAGAGCCGTCCCGCCGGCCCACGGCCGCTGGACGACCATCCAGCCGCACGCGTAGTCGTCCTTGTCGACCTCCAGGAGCTGCCTGCGGGACGCCTTGGAGAGGAACTCGTCGTCCTTCGCGGCGGTGTCGGTGAACTGCAGCGCGAAGCGCGCCCAGGACTCGATGGGGAGGTAGACGGTGCCCGCGGGGCCGAGCGCCGCGTCGTTGTCACCCTGGATCGGCCGCGCGTCGTCGCCGCTCACGCGATGACCCCACGGCGCGTCCGTCTCACCCTTCGTCCCCGGCACGCCGAACCCCGCGCCCTCCATCCCGAGCGGCTCGAACACGTGCTGCTGGATCAGCTCCTCCCAGGTCGCGTCGCACGCGGCCTCCAGCATCGCGCCCGCGACCATGTAGCCGAGGTTCGAGTAGAGGTACTCCGTGCCGGGCGCGGCGTTCGGCGACTCCTTCAGTGACGCGGCGGCGATCTCGATCCGCCGCTCGCGCAGCGGCCGCCTGCTGAAGGCGCGCCAGTTCTTGGCGTTGGCGGGCGCGCCGCTCGTGTGGCGCAGGAGCTGTAGGACGGTGACCTCGCGGTACGCGGGATCGATGCGCTTCGCCAGGTCCGGCAGCACGCCCTCGATCGTCGAGTCCCACTCGATCTTGTCGCGCTCGACGAGCCGCGCGACGAGTACTGCGGTCATCGCCTTGGTGTCGGACCCGACGTGCATCGCATCCTGCACGGTGATCGCCGCCTCGTCGCCGGCCTTCCGCACGCCCCAGGCGGCGGCCCGCAGGTCGGACCCGCTGCGCGCGATCGCCGCGACCGCACCGGGGATCTTCTTGGCCTTCAGCGCCTTCACGAGGATCGCATCGATCTCGGCGTCGTCGTAGCGAGCGATCGAGATCGCCGGTGTCGCGGCGGCTGCAACCGCGGCGAGGGCGAGGGGGCCGAGCATCGTCCTGAGGTTCATCTGCATCCTTGTTCCATTGTGCCTCAGCGTCCGCGCCGTTTGGTGCCGGCCTCCGCCTTGGCCTCCGCGAGGAGCTCGTCCACGATCCGGTCCATCGCCTCGCCCCTCACCGCCCGGGCGCGGATGACGCCCTTCGCGTCGATGACGTAGATGGTCGGCCAGGAGCGGACGCCCCAGCGGGTCGCGATCGGGCCGCCCCTGCCGCCGCCGTCGAAGAACGAGCGCCAGGTGAGGTTCTCCTCCTTCGCGGCCTCCTGCACGACCTGGGGAGACTCGTCGCTGTTGACTCCAATCAGCGCGAACGGCTCGTCCGCGAGCCTCTTCACGAGCGACCGCTCGTGGGGGTACATGGCCCGGCAGGGGTTTCACCAGTGGCCCCAGAAGTCGAGGACCACGACCTTGCCGCGGTAGTCCGAGAGCTTCATCGGGTTCCCGTCGACGTCCGTCCCGAGGATCTCCGGCGCAGGCTGGCCGTTCTTCAGCGCCTCCGGCGGATGCGGGTTCAGGTGGGCCTCCGCGAGCGCGCCGAAGGTGGTGAGGCGGCACGGCACGTCGGCGTACTCCTTCAGGAGCAGCTTCAGCATGGTCTCGCGCGCTTCCGGCTTCTCACGCTTCGCGAGCTCGTAGATCGCGTACCCCCGGACCTCCGCGTGCGGCGAGCTCCGCAGCTTGGTCAGGACCTCGGTGCGGTCCTTCGCGGAGAAGACGTACTGGTACTCCGCCATCCGCGCGAGCTGCTTCGAATCCGGATGCTCCGCCAGGATCGCGTCCGCGCGCTTCCTCGCGTTGGTCTCCATCGTCCCGTCCTCGCGCTGCCACCAGCACTGCTGGAGCAGCCAGAGCTTGGCGGTGAGCCCCGCCTCGCGGTCGGTGTACTTCGCGGCGAATGCCTCGAACTCCGCCTTGAAGACGGCGTACGTCTCCGGGAACGAGCCCCCGGCGTCCTCCAGCCGCTGCTGGAGATCAGCGAGCTCCGCGGCCGGCCCGTCGGGCGCCGGTGTGTCGGCCTGGGGCCGCTCGTCCGCGACCTGGGCCGGCGGCGCGAGCGCGAGGATCGCCGCGAGGGCGAGGGTCGTCGAGGTCATGGGCAGAGGTCCTCCTGGTCGGTTGGAGCCTACCGTCGCCCGTGGATCACGTGACCCGGTCCGCATCGGGACCTCGTTCCGTCAGCGCAGATCGAGGTCGAGCTCGACGTCGTTCTCGCCGTCCACCTCGATCACCTCCTGGACGCGGTCCTCGATGCTCATCACCGCGCCCATGCGTAGATCGAATCGACCCGCGCCGAGGCCGACGATCTCGACGATCGACTCACCGTTCGAGTTGAGGCCCCGGACGTACTTCGGCGCGTCGATCCGACTCGCGTAGGCGGAGATGCGGGGCGGGTCCGCTCCCTCCTTCACCAGCAACCGGATCCGCGCGGTGGAGCCCCTCGAGAACTCCGCGGGCGCGAGCGCCGTCGGGCCGTCGACGACCACGTCCTCGAGGGTGAGCGGCGCGAAGCCCGTCCCCGGCTCGACGAGCAGCGTCCAGCGTCCCGCAGGGACCGCTGCGCGTACGTGTCCCCCGACGATCTCTGCCGCATGCCACTCGAGCGGACGCGAGTCGGGTGCCGTGCCGGCAGGCCAGCGACCGACGCGGACCCTCGGGGCCCACCGCGGCGCCGAGGGCGACGAGTCCGGACCGAGTTGCGGCGCCGCGAGCGAGATCGAGTCGCCCTCGACGAGCCGCAGCACCACGCCGTCCCGGCCCTCCGTCAGCGTGATCGACCCTCCGTCCGCCGCCGGGACCAGCCAGGGGTGCAGCGGCGCGACGGTGACCTCGCGGTCGCCCGGGATCCGTACGCGGAAGCGGCCCTCGCGCAGCCGCACACCGCGCGGCGCGCCCGCGCCTTCCTGCCACGCGCCAGTCGCCGGTCCATCCTCGCCCCGCACGACGATGCGGGTGCGCGCCAGCTCGGCGGGGTCGTCGACGCGGACCGTGCCCTCGACCAACGCGCTGCTCCCGAGGTCGAGCGCGACGCGCGCCTCCAGCGATCCTGACTCGATCGTGATCGGCTCGGACGCCGTGCTCGATCGCTCGTCGAAGACCCGCCAGCGTCCCGGACCCAGGCCGTCGAACACGAACGTCCCGTCCGGGCCGTTCGGCGCGGTCATCCTCGGGATGCGGAGGCGCTCCGACGCCCAGGTGTCCTTCTCCTCGTCGTAGCGATCGACGCGGAGGGTCAGGTCTCCGTCACGCGGCGGGATGACGTCGGCGACCAGGCGAGTGACGCGCTCCAGGTCCACGCGGACGATCGGGACGTCGACGTCGGAGGCGAAAGGGACCTCGATCTCGGGCCGGGCGAAGCCAGGCGCGTTGAACCACACCTCCGACGTCACGCCGGCGGCCGCTCCCACGAGCGTGACGTCGATCTCGCCGTCGTCCGGCCGCTCGCCGACCAGGTGGAGCCCGCCCGGGCTCCGCAAGGAGAAGCGCGCCGGGAGCCGCGGCGCGCCGTCGACGTGCACCCTCAGCGTGGCGCGACGCGTGACCGCCGGCGTCAGTGTCACGTCGAGTCGGGCGTCACCGCCGGAGAGATCGACGGTACCCGCGAGCCTCTGCCCGGCACCGTCCTCCTCCGGTGGATCGACGTAGACCTCGAACCGGCGACCACGGAAGCCCTCCAGGAGGGCTCGTCCGTCGGCGTTGGTCGTCGGCGTCGGCCCGACCTGGTTGTTGCCCTGGTTCCGGGCCTCGACCCGCGCGCCCGCGACAGGAGCGCCCGCCGGGTCGTTCACGACCACCTCGATGCTCCGCGACGGTTCGAAGGCGATGGTCCTGCCGGCCGACGTCTCTGCGTCGACGTACGCACGTGCCAGTGCTCCGTCCGCCGTGCGGACGTCGAGGTTCGCGTTGCCCTGGACACCCTCGACGACGAGGGCACCGCCCTCGATGCGCGCGCCCGTCGGCGCGAGCCGTTCACGACCCGGACGGTAGTCCCTCCGTGGCTCGACGGCGACCTCGCTGCCGCCCGCGGGTACGACCGCGCCGTCCTGTGCGATCGGCCAGCGGACGGTGCGACCGACCGCAGGCTCCAGCACCATCTCGAGCGCCTCCACGTCGGAGTCGGCGTACACCGTCGCCTCGGCGCTGGTGCGCCCCGGAGCGGTCGCTCTGAGGAGGTAGCGCACGTCCGCGAGCAGGGGGCCCAGGACCGCGCGGCCGTCGGGCGCCGTGACGGCCCCGAGGGACGGCACGGGCCTCGTCGTGCTGTACTCGCCGTTCATCGATCGGTCGGCGAGGTGGGAGTAGGACGCGCGGACGCTGAGTCGCTCGGTGACCTCGAGTGTCGCGCCCTCCAGCGGCTCCCCGTCCTCGCCGCCGAGGATCGTCACGACCACCGACCGCCCAGGTGTCGTCGCCAGGTCCACGTGCCCGACGTCGGGGACGAAGGCCGTCCTGCGGGCGGTTCCACCCTCGAGCCGCGCCTCCAGGACCACCGCGCCCGCGGGGATCGAGTCCAGGCGGAGAGCTCCGCTCCCGTCGGTCGTGTGGTCACCGCCCGGGAGCCGCGCGTGGGTGAACCACACCTTCACCATTGCCCCCGGGGCAGGACCCGCCGGTCCCGTGACGCGTACGGTCAGGGGGTGTCCTTCCTCCAGCACGAGCGCGCCGACGTCGACCTGGCACGGCTCGTCGTCGAGCTGCAACTGCCAGCGAGGCCACGCCGCGCCGACACGTGAGGCGCTGTCGCGCGCCACGAGCACGAAGCGGTAGTCCGCGTCGGCCGGGGGATCGGGCGGAGCCACGACCTCGAGCCGGAACGCGCCCTCGTCGTCGGAGATCGCCTGGTCGCGACCGTCGAGGTCCCACCCGTAGTGCACGACCGCGCCCGCGACGGGCCGGCGCCAGGTGTCGACGACTCGACCCACGAAGGCGTGCGTGGGAGCGGGGGCCTCGGCGCTCTCGGCCGCGACGGGGCCCTCGATCGCGCGGCGGTCCGTCGGAGTGCTCGACGCACCCTGCGGCGTGGGCGTCCTCGCGGGGTTCGACGTGCGCTCGCGCTCGACAGCGACGCGGACGTCGCGCTCGACGGCGTCCGGGTCGGGGCGCGTGAGCTGGGCGGCAGAGAGGGCGAGGACGAACAGCGCGGTCGCGGCGAGCGCGAGCTTGGCGGGAAGGGCCATGGCGAGGAGGGAGGTCGTGGCGGCGGCGGCCTCGGCCGCGGTCGCGGCGACGCGAACGGGCAAGGGGACCAGCAGGGGGGCGAGGGACGCGAGGCCGCCCTCGCGCCGTTCGAGTCGCGCGCGGACGTTCGCGAGCGCGCGGGAGACGCGCTTGCGGGCCGTGGCGGGGGAGACGCCCTGGCGGGCTGCGACGGACTCGTACGGGAGACCCTCGAGGAAGCGGAGGACGACGGCGGAGCGCTCGGGCTCCTCGAGCGCGAGGACCTCGTCGATGACGACCCGCTGGAGCAGCGCGCGCTCGACGGCTTCGGGATCGCCGGGGCTCGCCTCGGGGCGCGCGACGTCCGCCTCGCGCGCCTCGCGACGTGCGTCGGCGCGGCGGCGCTCCCATGACACGTTGCGTGCGATACGCCCGAGCCACGCGCGCGTCCGGCCCTGAGGGGCGTCGCTCCCCGGACCGCCTCGGCCGCCGCGCATCGCGCGCACGAGCGTCTCCTGGGCGAGGTCGTCCGCGTCGGGGCCGTCGCCGAGCAGGCGCCGCGCGAGGCGCGTCACCCATTCGGTCTCGCGCAGGAGGATCTCGGGGTCGCTGGGGGCCATGGTCGGGGCGTGTCACCCCTCACCATGACGCGGCCCGGACGCCGTGACCGGAATCCCGCGGAAAGCGCCGACGCGCTGCCTTCAGGCGTACACGCCGCGGGCCATCTCGGCCTCGGCGACGCGCTTCACCGCGAGGATGTGCGTCGCAGCGCGGAGCGTGCAGTCGTACTCGTCCTGGATCTCGCGAACGGCGTCCCACGCCTCGCGCATGTAGCGGCGTTGGCGCGCGGTGACGACCTCGTGGATCCACGCGTAGCCCGTGCGGTTCTGGATCCACTCGAAGTAGCTCACGACCGTCGCGCCGCCGTTGGCGAGGATGTCGGGCACGACGGGGATACCGAGGCGCTCCAGGATCTTGTCGGCGCGCGGGCTCACCGGGCCGTGGGCGCCCTCGAGGATCATCTTCGCCTGGATGTCGACCGCGTTCCGCGAGTGCACCGCCATCGAGACGGCGCAGGGCGCGAGCACGTCGCAGGGGAGCGTCAGGAAATCCTCCTGGGGGACGACCTTGGTCGTGTCGGTCTCGTCGTCCGGCAGCCGGTCGTGCTCGGCGCGGAACTCCAGCAGGCGGGGGACGTCGAGGCCGTTCGGGTCGTACAGCGCGGTGTGCACGTCCGCGAGCCCGACGACGCGATGTCCGCCGTCGTAGAGGATCCGCGCGAGGTTGCCGCCGACCGTGCCTGCGCCCTGGATGACGACGGACAGTCCGGCCTTGGGGCCGAGGCCGAAGTGGGAGGCCGCGAGGCGGAGGATGACGCCGAGGCCCTGGGCGACCGCGTCCTCCATGCCGGCGCTGCCGCCCATCTCGGGCGGCTTGCCGGCGACCGCGGGGTTCGCGGCGCCGTCGGTGTGGCCGGCGAGCGTGTCGAGCGCCCACGCCATGAGCTCGGCGTCGTCGGCGAACTCGGGCCGCAGGATGTCGCGGTCCGGGCCGAGGTCGCCGATCAGATTCGCGGTCCAGCGTCGGACGGCGCGCTCCAGTTCAGCGTGCGAGAGGGACGCGCGGTCCGCGACGATGCCGCCCGCAGCGCCACCGAACGGAACGCCGAGGAGCGCGCACTTCCACGTCATCCACGCGGCGAGCGCGCGGAGCTCCTGGATGCGCAGCGTCCGGTCGACGCGCAGCGGGCCGAGGAACGGACCGAGGCCCGCGTTGTGCTGGATACGGTAGCCGTCGAAGACCTGGATCGATCCGTCGTCCATCCGGACGGGCACCGAGACCGCGACCTCGCGGTCCGACTTGCGGAGGATCCGGTACTCCTGATCGTCGAGTCCGACGCGGCGCGCGGCCTCGTCGAACGACGACATCATCGTCTTGAACGGAGTCTCGTCGTCGAGGTCCGGAGTGCTCCGGAGTCCCGTCTGGTGGAGTCCCGACTGCTGCAGTCCCACGAGTCCGAAGCCCTTTCCGTCGGCGGCCATCGCTGCTACCGGAAGATGCCGCGCATCCGGTACACGGAGGCGACGCGGTCGATCGCGAGGATGTACGCGGCCGTGCGGAGGTCCACGTCGTACTTTTCCGCCGTGTGGCGGACCTCGGCGAAGGCCTGGACCATGATCTGCTCCAGGCGCGAGTTGACGATCTCCTCGGTCCAGAAGTAGCCCATCCGGTCCTGGACCCACTCGAAGTACGAGACCGTCACGCCGCCGGCGTTGGCGAGGATGTCCGGCACGATCGTGACGCCGCGCGCCGAGAGCATGTCGGAGGCCGCCGCGGTCGTCGGACCGTTGGCGCCCTCGACGATGAGCTTCGCCTTGATGCGGTCCGCGTTCTCGGACGTGATCTGGTTCTCGGTCGCCGCCGGGACGAGGAGGTCGCAGTCCAGCTCGAGCTGGTCCTTGCCGTTGGTGAAGTAGTCGGCCTCCTCGTAGCCCTCCAGCGTCCGATGCTCACCGAGGTGCGTGAGCACGGCCGGCATGTCGAGCCCGCGCTCGTTCACGACGTAGCCGTACATGTCGCTGATCGACGTGATCTTGAAGCCCTCGCGGTGGAGGAGCATCGCGCCGAGGCCGCCGACGTTGCCAGCGCCCTGGACGACGACGCGCGTGTCCTCGGGCCGCAGGCCGACCATCTTGAGCGCCTCGTTGGCGCTGATCATCACGCCGCGCCCCGTCGCCTCGCGCCGGCCGCGCGAGCCGCCGATCGACAGCGGCTTGCCGGTGACGACCGCCGTGGTCGTCTTGCGCTCGTGCATGGAGTACGTGTCCATGATCCACGCCATCGTCTGCTCGTTCGTGTTCATGTCCGGCGCGGGCACGTCACGATCGGGGCCGATGATGTCGAGGATCGCCGCGGTGTAGCGGCGCGTCAGGCGCTCCTGTTCGCCGACGGACATCGTGCGGGGGTCGCAGATCACCCCGCCCTTGCCGCCGCCGAAGGGCACGTTGACGACCGAGCACTTCCACGTCATCCACGCGGCCAGCGCGCGGACCTCGTCGAGGTTGACGTCGGGCGAGAAGCGGATGCCGCCCTTGCTCGGTCCGCGGAGCGTGTTGTGCTGGACGCGGTGCCCGGTGAAGACGCGCACGGAGCCGTCGTCCATCAGCACCGGGACGTTGACCGTCAGCTCCCGGTCGGGCATCGATAGCACGTCGCGTACGCCGCGCTCGAGCCCGAGGTGATCGGCGGCCGTGTCGAACCCCTTCTGCATCGACAGGAAGGGGTTGAACTCGTCTTTGTGCGCGTGCGTCGCGACGGCGGAACCGGAGGACATGAACGCGTGTGGAGCGAGCGGGACGAACGCGGCTGCTGCCGACGTCCGCATTCGCGTCCGGTGTTGGATTCTTGGAGCTACGACGGGAGGGGATCAGCGGCGCGCGCGCGCGTCCGGAACGGGCGCCCGCGCGTGTCGCTCGCTGGCCATTCGAGCCACCGGGTGCTGCGCGTGAAACCCCATTCCCGGGGAAATCGGCCGCAGCCTCCCGACGCGTCGAGGCCGCGCGCCGTCACTCGGCCCGCTCGAGCGGGCGGACCCACACGTTGCGGAAGGACACCGGGTTGCCGTGGTCCTGGAGTGAGATTCGCCCCGTCGGTCCGTGGGCCGCGTACTCGGCGACCTGGCGGTGCCGCGTCGCGCCGATCAGCGGCTGCGCGTGGTGGACGCAGACGCCGTTCAGGAACACGGTGGCGACCGCGGGGGACACGAGCGAGCCGTCCGCGTCGAAGCGCGGGGCACGGAAGCAGATGTCGTAGCTCTGCCACTCGCCCGGTCGCCGGCAGGCGTTGACCATCGGGGGCTCCTGGCCGTAGAGCGCCGAGGTCATGCCGTCCGGGTAGGTGCGGTTCTCGAAGCAGTCGAGCACCTGCACCTCGTACTTCTCCATGAAGAAGACCCCCGAGTTGCCCCGGCCCTGGCCCTTGGCGTGGGGCCCGTCGCCGAGCTCGGGTGCGCGCCACTCCAGGTGGAGCTGGCAGTCGCCGAACGACTCCCTGGTCTTGATGCCGCCCTTGCCGTTGACCGTCATCGCGCCGTCCGCGATCTCCCAGGGGCCGCCCTCCCAGGCGTCGGCCGAGGTGCCGTCGAACAGGACGATCGCGTCGGAGGGGGCGGACTGTGAGACGCCGGCAGCGCCTGGCGTGACGACGCGGGGCTGCGGGCGGAGGCCGTCGTGCACGTGCCACTCGGTCCCGGGGATGAGCGGCGAGTCCTGGTAGCCGAGCTTGTCCTCCTGGACCGTGACGGCGAGGAGCGCGGAGGAGGCGAGGGCGGCGGTGACGAGGGCTTTCGAGGTTCCGAGCATGGGGGATGAATGGAGAGCGGGGGCCGGGGGGCCGACGGGCGGCGGTCCGACTATCCTCTTCGCCCCGCTCGTTCCCGCAAGCGGCTCTCCGAAGACCACTGAAGCGACCATGACCCAGACCCATAGCGAGGGCGGCGTCGCCGCCGATTTCCCCGCCGACGTCCCCGACCAGCCCGAGCTCGTCTCGGTCGCGCGCGACGGGGACCTCGTCCGCCTCACGATCGAGCGGCCCGAGGTCATGAACTGCCTCTCGTTCCCGACCCTGAGGCGATTCCGGACCGTCCTGGAGGAGCTCCGCGGCGACCTCTCGATCCGGTGCATCCTCATCACCGGCGCGGGCGAGCGGGCGTTCTGCGCCGGCGCCGACCTGAAGGAGCGCAAGACGATGCCCGCCGAGCGCGTCCCCGAGTTCGTCCGCAACATCCGCGGGCTCATGGACGATGTCGCCGCGATGCCCCAGCCGACCGTGGCGGTGGTGGGGGGCTTCGCGTTCGGGGGGGGCACCGAGCTGATGCTCGCCTGCGACCTGCGGATCGCCGCCGAGGAGGCGACGTTCGGCCTGACCGAGACGACCCTCGCGATCATCCCCGGCGCCGGCGGGACCCAGCGCCTCCCGCGGCTGATCGGCGCGAGCCGGGCCAAGGACCTGATCCTGACGGGCCGGAAGCTCGACGCGACCGAGGCCGAGCGCATCGGGCTCGTGAATCGCGTTGTCCCGCGGGCCGACCTGGAGACCGCGGCCCGCGAGCTCGCGGACACGATCGCCTCGAACGGCCCGGTGGCCGTCCGCGCCGCCAAGGAAGCCATCGACCGCGGTACCCAGGCGCCGATCGACGAGGGGCTCGCGATCGAGGCGACCTGCTACGACAAGGTCCTGCCGACCCAGGATCGCCTGGAGGCGCTCGCCGCGTTCGCGGAGAAACGCCGCCCGAACTACACGGGTTCCTGACGGGCTACCAGGGTTCCTGACGCGCTACGCGGGGTCCTGACGCGCCGGGTCCTCGCGCGCCGGGTCCTCGCGCGCCGGGTCCTCACGCGCCGGGCCGTCGCCCGGATGGAGCCCGGGCCACTCGTCGATCCGGTCCTCGTACCAATCCTCGGTGGCCCTGGCGATCGCGTCGATCCGGTCCGGGTCGTGGACCGGCCCGCTGCGGGAGCCGGGGCAGATCGCGTTGACCTCGCCCTCCCAGACCTTTCGGTCGAGGTTGATCTCCCAGAACGGCCACGTCCGGCACTGGATCGGTCGCACCGGGTAGATGCCGCAGCGCCCGTCCTCGTCCAGGAACTGGCAGGCGGGCAGGTCGGGCTTCAGCGTGATCCAGCCGTCGTCGACGACGAGGTGGTCCCGGACGAGCGTCACGGCGTCCAGCCCGAGGTGGTCGGCGATCGGCGGGACCTCCTCGGGGCGGAGGTAGACGTGGCTGTACTCGCCGTGGCTCCTGCAGCAGTTCCCGCAGGCCGTGCAGCCGAAGGGGAGGCCCTCCTCGTACCAGCGCTCCGCCATGGAGCGGACTGTACCGGGATGGGTAGGTGGCCACAAGGTGTTATGGGGTAGTGGCTTGTGGCGGGTGAGAGGGCGGTGTGTGCGATTTCCGAACGGCACGCCGAGCAACCGGAGGAGCCGCGTGCGGTATCGCTCATTGGTCCGCCGCCCTCCCCAGCGCTCCTCCCCGCGGACTCCGTCGATGGTCAGCTTCATGGCCGTCGCTCCGACTCCATGAAACTGACCGTCATCGAGGACGGCGTTCGCGCCGACCTGGACCTCACGCAGCCCGTCGTCACGATCGGCCGCGCGCTCGACAACGACATCCGACTCCAGAGCTCCCGCGTCTCCCGGCACCACACGCGCCTGGAGACGAGCGATGACGAGGCCTGGATCATCGACCTCGGGTCGGCGAACGGGACGCTCGTGAACGGCGTCCGCGTGGACCGACGCCTCGTCGAGGTGGGCGACACGATCACGATCGGCGGCGTCGACATCGTGGTCGAGCCCGAGGCGTCGCCCGACGCCCCGATGAACGAGTCCGGGCTCGCGACGATGACCGGCGAGGCCCGCCGTGAGCGCGAGAACCTGCGCGTCTTCGCGAAGATCACCCGCGAGCTGAACAGCGAGGTCGAGCTCGTCCGGCTCCTGCGCCTCATCGTCGACTCCGCGGTCGCCCTCGTCGGCGGCGAGCGCGGCTTCATCCTCCTGGAGGACGAGAAGGCCGCCGCGGCGCGCGGCGACCGCGAGCTGCAGGTCGCGAAGATGACGGTCAGCGTCGCGCGCAGCTTCGACCACACCGACATCGTCGTCCCCCGCTCGCGCCTCTCGATGGGCATCGCGGGCCGGGCCGCCCGCGAGGGCAGGCCGGTCCTGTCCGTCGACGCCAGCCAGGACGACCGGTTCGACGGCATGGCGAGCGTCGAGGAGCTCCGGCTACGCTCCGTGATGTGCCTGCCGATCTTCCTGGAGCAGCGCGTCATCGGCGTCCTGTACGTCGACAACCGGCTCCAGTACGGCGCGTTCTCGAACGGCGACCTGGAGCTCATGGAGCTCTTCAGCGCCCAGGCCTCGTGCGCGCTCAAGAACGCGCGCCTCGTCGCGTCGCTCCGCGAGCAGAACGGGCGCATGGAAGCGTCGCGCAAGCAGATCGAGCGGCTCAACGAGCAGCTCGGGCGCAAGGTGCGCGACCAGGGGAACGAGCTCGCCGTCGTCCGGCGCGAACTGGACCGCGAGCGCAGCCGCTACGACTACGGCCAGATGATCGGGGCCTCGGACGCGATGAAGGCCGTGTTCCGCTCGCTCGACCGGATCGTCGAGTCGGACCTGCCGGTGCTCGTGCACGGTGAGAGCGGCACGGGCAAGGAGCTCATCGCCCGCGCGATCCACAAGAACGGCTCGCGCAAGGAGAAGGCGTTCGTCTCCGAGAATTGCGCAGCGCTGCCCGACACGCTGCTGGAGTCCGAGCTGTTCGGCCACGTCCGCGGCGCGTTCACGGGCGCGTACAAATCCAAGAAGGGGCTCCTGGAGCAGGCCGACGGCGGCACGCTCTTCCTGGACGAGATCGGGGACATGAGCCCCGAGATGCAGAAGAAGCTCCTGCGCGTCCTCCAGGAGGGCGAGTTCCGCGTCCTCGGCTCGGACCGCATCGTCCAGGTCGACGTCCGGATCCTCGCGGCGAGCCACCGCAACCTGGAGGAGATGGTGCGCGAGGGGACCTTCCGCGAGGACCTCTACTACCGCATCGCGGTGCTGTCGGTGAGCCTCCCCGCGCTGCGCGATCGCCGCGACGACATCCCGCTGCTCGCCGAGCACCTCCTGCTGCGCGCGGCCCGCGTGGCCGGCCGCGAAGCGCCCGTGCTTCCGCACGAGGTCATGGCCGCGCTCTGCGGGCACGACTGGCCGGGCAACGTGCGCGAACTGGAGAACGAGATGCGCCGCATGCTCGTGCTCGCCGAGGGCGAGGTCCGGATCGAGCACCTGTCGGAGGCGGTCCGCGAGGGCCGCGGCCGCGACGGTCAGGCCAGCCCGGCGGCGCGCGTCATCGAGTCCGGCGACATCCGGACCGCCGTCGCCGACCTGGAGCGCCGGTCGATCGAGGCCGCGCTCGCGCAGGCGGGCGGGAACAAGAGCCGCGCCGCCGAGGCGCTCGGCATCAGCCGCTTCGCCCTCCAGCGCAAGCTCGACAAGTACGGTATCGGCCGGACGCGCCGACGCGGTTCGTCCGCCGAGTCCGAGGACGCCGAGGAGTCGGCGGCCGCCTCGTCCACCGGCGACGCAGACAACGGCTGATCCCCGCGTTCCCCCCGCATGGCCGGCCCCGACCAGACGCCACCTGACGACGAGTCCGTCGTCGAGCTCGACCTCGCCGAGGTCGAGGCGTTCCTGGAGCGCGTCGGCAGCGGCGGGCGCGAGCCCGAGGTGTCGGTCGACGGCGACGAGTCGTCGGAGGAGCCTTCCGGGTCCGAGGACGCCCCGCGCTCGAAGGAGACGGCGCGCTCCGACGAGACGCCGCACGCGGAGGAATCGACGGCGCCGCCGGCTGCGGTCGACGATCCGCCGTCCGAGACGGACACCGAGCTGCCTCGCGATCGGCCCCGTATCGCGGGCTATCGGATCCTCGGCGTCGTGGGGCGCGGCGCGACGGGCGTGGTCTACCGCGCGCGCCAGGAGGCCGTCGACCGCAAGGTCGCGCTCAAGGTCCTGCACCGCGAGCTGATCACCAACAGCCGCGCCGTCCGGCGGCTCCAGCGCGAGGCGCGCCTCGCGGCGAAGCTCGCCCACCCGAGCATCATCTCGGCGATCGACATGGGCGAGATCGACGGCCTGTGGTGGTACGCCATGGAGCTCGTCGAGGGCGTTCCGCTCAGTCGGCGCATCGCGGAGCGCGGATCGCTGACGGAGCGCGAGGTGCTGCGGCTGTTCAGCCCGCTGTGCGACGCCCTCCAGCACGCGCACGAGGTCGGCGTCGTGCACCGCGACATCAAGCCGGCCAACGTCCTCATCGACGGCCGCGGCCGCGCGCGGCTCGTCGACCTCGGCCTCGCGATGGGCCAGAACGACCCCTCGATCACGCGCACCGGCTCGACGCTCGGCACGCCGCACTACGTCAGCCCCGAGCAGGCCCGCGACCCGAGCCAGGCGGACATCCGCAGCGACCTGTGGTCCGTCGGCGCCACGATGTACCACGCCGCCACCGGGCAGCCGCCGTTCCACGCCGAGGCGGCCGAGGACGGCGGCGTCGCCGAGATCCTCTCGCGCGTGCTGTACGAGCCCGTCGTCGATCCGCGCGAGCTCGCGCCGACGCTCTCGAAGGGCTTCGCGCTGATGCTGCGCAAGTGTCTGACGCGCGATCCTGCGCAGCGCTACCAGGAGCCGTGGGAGCTCGTCGCGGACATCGAGCTCCTGCGCGAGCGTCGGCGCCTCGACCTGCGCGGCAGCCAGCTCGACGCGTTCGCGTCGCGGCGTCCGCCGTGGGTGGGACGCGCGGCGGCCGGGGTAGCGCTCGCCCTCACGATCGCCGGGACCTGGGCGATCACCGCCCGGCCCTGGGAGGCGCGGCCGGATCCAGTGATCGTCCAGCGCGAGGTGACGCTCGCGGACTGGCCGCAGCTCGAGGCGATCGCCGACCGCTTCGACACGCGCGAGATCACGCACGCCGAGGCGCTCGCCGAGCTCGATTCCCCTGGACTCCTGACGCTGCCCGAGTCCGCGCTCGGGCTGCGCAGCGGGCTCGTCCTGCAGGTGAAGGACGACCTCACCCGCGTCATCGACGACGTGCTCGGAGCCGCGGAGGCCGACGTCGAGCGCCACCTCCGCGACCGCGACTTCGACCAGGCCGAGGCGGCCTGCGGGGAGCGGCTCGACGCGATCCTGCGCGCGCGCACCGGCTTCGTCGACATCGCTGCGCTCCCCGCCGGGACCTCGCTGCTCCACGCGGAGCAGTGGCGGAACGAGGAGCGGAAGGCGGTCGGCGCGGCCCGTCGGGGCGCCGTGCGCGAGGCGCGCGAGGCGCTACGGCGCGCGTATCCGGTCGAGGTGACCGAGCGGGTCGACGCGCTCGTCGCCGAGGGACGCTGGCGCGATGCGTCCGAGCTCCTGGAGGTCGCCTCGGACCTCGACTGGCTCGAGCTCCCCGGCGCGCGCCTCGACCTGCGCGGCCTGCGCCCCGACGAGCTCGAGGAAGTCGCGCGCGCCGTCGAGAACCTCGCGCGGTCGGACCGGGCGCTGGTCAATCGCACGGCGTTCGACGCGGTCCGCGAGGCGCGCGCCTACCTCGAGTCCGAGCGCGAGCGGCACCTCCTCGCCATCCGCCAGGACCGGGTCAAGGACGCGAACCCCGCCGCGCTGAGGCTCGAGTGCAGCCTGGAGGCCAAGCACGCGACGCTCTCGCTGACGATCGAACAGCTCCCCTCGCCCTACCGGAGCGACTACCGGGCCGAGGTGCAGGAGACGCTGCGGGACATCGACCGGCAGGAGGCGCTGCGGCGCGAGCTCCTGGCACGACGCGGGCTCCGCGATCTGGAGCGCGAGGCGCGGCCGATGCTGCTCGACCGCCGCTACGACGACGCGCGGAGCCTCTACCGGAGCGCCCGCGCCGACGCGTGGCGCTCGACGACCTTCGACGTGCTCGACGGACGGCTGCGCGAGCTCGACCTGCTCGACGGAGTCCTCGCGCGCGCGGCGGCCGGCGTGGCGGCCAGGAACCGCGAGTCCGTCGAGCTCCGCTTCGCGCGCATCCCCGTGCGCGGTCGGATCCTCGCGAACCGCGCGGACACGCTCCGGCTCGGCTTCCAACTGCGGCCGGAACGGGCGTCGGCCGAGCCGCTCGTGGTGGTCTTCCGCGCTTCGCCCTCCGCGGAGCGCGGGTCGGAGCGCGTGCTGGAGGTCGACGACGTCCTGCGCTTCGCGGGACTGCGGGACGCGGGGGCGCTGGAGCCCGCCGACCGCCTCGCCGCGGCCGCGTTCCTGGCCGCGGAGGGGCGCCCCGGCGAGGCGCATCCGCTCGTGCGGCTGGAGGACCACCCCGCGACCGATCCGCTCCCCGCCGACCTGGAGAAGCGCGTGCGCCCGTCGCTCGACGCGGGTACCGAGGCGCCGTCGTCCGGGGACGACAGCGACCCGGCTGGCCGCGCCGAGCGCGCGACCGGCGTCGCTGCTCCCGTCGCGCCGCCGAGCTTCGAGGAGGTCTTCGGGGTGCCGAACCAGACCGATCTGCCGCACAAGGTGCAGCTCGTCTGGCGCTTCTCGGACGACTCGACCTTCGGTGGCGACCTGATCCGCGAGCTGCCGTCCGGCAGGAAACGGCACGGAGCCTGGACCTCCCGCGGGTGGACGCTCCGGCCCACCGGGTTCACGCTCGACGCCGACCTGACGGACCACGCCGACTTCCTCGAACGCGAGATCGGCCCGACGCTCGCGCTCGCCGAGCCCCTCCGCGAGGACCGTCGCATCACCGTGCGCCTGGAGCTGACGCCCGGCGACGCGCGGCCGGACGGCCACCTCGTCGCGCTGTCCGTCCGCGGCTTCCACCTCCTGCTCGTCGACCGTCAGTTCCGCGACGAGCTGTGGTTCGGGACCGGCAGCTTCCGGACGCTCTACGACCACGTGGTGCGCGGCGACGCGTCCGGGCTCGATGACTTCCATCGCGCGGATTTCGTCGGGCTCGAGGACGGCGCGACGACCGAGATCGAGCTCGAGCTGCGGAAGAAGAAGCTCGAGCTGCTGCGCATCGGCGGCGTCGAGATCGACCTGCCGGCCTTCTACGCGGAGCCGCGCCGGCCGGACGCGGCGATCCGGCTGCGCTCGCGGAAGAGCATGGTGCTCAGCGCCGCCGAGATCCGCGGCGAGCGGCGCTAACGGGCGAACCGAGCGACGACCTGGCGGGCGCGGACGAGGCGATCCTGGCGGACGAGGGTCGCGATCGCGTCCATCGTCGCCTCCACCTCGGCCGGCGTCGCGCCGCAGCGTACGGCGCCGCGGACGTGGCTGGCGAGCTGGCGCTCGTGCCCGGTGGCGGCGAGTGCCGCGACGGCGAGGAGCTCCCTCGCGCCGGCATCGAGCCCGGGCCGCGAGAGGACGCGTCCGTAGGCGTGCTCGGCGATCCAGGACGCGAAGGTCGGGTCGAGGGCCGTCAGGTGGGCGCGGACGCCCTCCGCGCCGTCGGCGTAGATCCGGTCGAACAGCTCGGCGCCGCGGGCCCGCTCGGCGTCCGGCTCCAGCGCTTCGGCCACCGTGTCGATCGGGGCGTCGATCGGGGCGTCGATCGGCGGCGCCAGGACGAGACCGGCGGCGCGCAGGGTGTCGAGCGCCGACAGCGTCCGCGGGAACCCGCAGAACAGGTGGGCCTGGAGGAGCGCCTCCCGGAGCGCGGTGTCGTGGCGGGGGCCCCCCGGGGCGGGGGCCCACCCCCGGGGGGCGGGCCCCACCCCCCCGCCCCCCGCGGGCACCCGC
>JBCDGE010000113.1:0-24023 GCA_038757895.1 Planctomycetota bacterium
CCGTCGCAGAGGTGCTCCAGCACCGCCGCGTTGAGGTACGGCTTGTGGTCCCGGTAGTCCGAGCGAAACGTCTGGCGGGAGAAGCCCAGACTGCAGGTGTTGCAGCGGAACCGCGGGACGGGGTGCGGTCTGCACAGCGGCTGGTACCAGCCTTTGTGCGTGTAGAACTTCGGCCCCGGGTCGGTGAATCGGGGGCAGTCCCGATTGGGGCAGCGAGGCGGTGTGAACATCGGTCTCTCCTCCGAAGGTGGGCCTCGGGGGCCCGGTCTGGAGGGAGACCGATCGAGTTCGGGCGCGGTTGCGGGGAGCGCGCGGATTCGTCCGAGCGGCTAGCCCATCGAAGCCAGCCAGTTCAGTCTCGATACGACGCGGTCGTTCCCGCATGGGGACGGTGCCCGACCGGGAATCGTGCGCTTCCCCAAAGGATGGGCGAGACCGCCCGTCGATACGGCGACTGGTCCCCCTCGCGGACGCCGCACGCCCGCGTCCGGGGATCAGATCCCTCGCTATCACGCCTGACGATTCGTTCCGATGACCGACGTCCCGATGCACCCGCAACAGCCGTCCCAAGGGGACGACCCGTACGGTTCGACGAACCCCGTCCAGCCGGTGGAAGGGCTCGGGCCCGACTACGGCATGGCGGCCGGGGACGAGTCCTGGCTCCTCGATGGAGGGGATCTGCCGGAGGCCGAGCCGCTGCTGCACCAGGAGGTGCAGGCGCTGCCGGACGACCTGGCGCCGGCTCCGGCGCCGGCGCAGGCCACCGACCCTGAGGACGGTTGGCTGCTCGACACGATGGACTCGCCAGCCCCGGCCCCGGCCCAGGTCTCGGCCGAGGCGCCGGCATATGCGGTCGACGAGGAGTACGTCGGCGAAGACGTGCTGCCCGGGACCTCGTACGTCGAGCCGGAGCCGAAGTCGCGACCCTTCACACGCGCGCTGATGCCGGGCGCGGCCGCGCTGCTCCTCTCGTTCGGGGGGATTGCGCTGTGGTCCTTCCTGAAGCCGCCCCAGGACGGGGAGACGACGCAGGTCGCGAAGGTGACGAAGGAGCCGACGTCGACGACGGGTGGAGAGAACGTCGAGCTGGCGGACCCGACCGGCGCATTCCGCGGCAGCGGCAGCGGGCGGCTGAGTCATCAGACGAACGGCGAGGTTGTCGCCATCGGCGGGACGGCCAAGCCGCCCGTCTCGACGCGGACCGTCAACGATCCGCGTGAGCCCGGTGAGCTGTCGGAGAGCGTGGACCCCACGCAGGCGACCGCGGCCCTTCCGCCGACGGACGCCGAGTGGACCGACGCTGCGGGTGCAGCGCCCGAGTCCTTCGGGGACGATCTGGACGCGTTCGTCGAGGTGGACGTCGAGTCCGCGGGCGACCTCGGTGCGATCGCCGGGGTCCCGGTCGGTGACGAATTCGCCGACGAGTTCGACGACGAACTCGGATTCGGCGAGGCGTCCGAGACGGAGGGGCTGGCCTTCGAGGAGACGCCCGAGGACGACGTCATGGTCGACCTCGTGGCGACCGCCGACACGGACGCCGCCGACGGGGAGCTCGATCCGCTCCAGGCCGCGCTCGATGGCATGACGACCGACGAGTCGCCGGAGCTCGCCGCGATCGACGATCCCTCCGCGGATACCGGGTTCGGCGACGCGATCGCCGACGCGGCGGCAGACGGGGAGACCTCGCCCGAGAGCGGCGACGTTGCGACGGTGGCCCTCGAGGACACGGGGGCGTTCCCCGGCCAGGGGGACGTCATCATCGAGGGCCCGGACGAGCTGCCCTTCGGGGACGAGCTCGTCGGCGAGGCGACGGATGTCGCCGGGGTCGCCGGGGTCGGCGACGTCGACGCGGTCGTCGAGGCCACGGAAGGGAACGAGTCGTCGGACGACTGGGACGACTGGGGCGACGACTGGGACGAGACCGAGTCCGTCGAAGGGGCGGCGTCCGAGACCGGCCCGGCCGGTGTCGAGGTCGCGTCGGAGACCGTGCCGGTAGAACTCGAAGAGATGCCCGCCGGGGACGAGGTCGCCGACGTCGAGGAGGCCTCTCCGTGGGACCTCTCCGCCGTCGAGGTCGCGGACGTCGAGGAGCCGCTCGATGTGCCGGATGTGGTGGCTGCCGAGGTGGCTGCCTCGGAGGGCGCCGAGCTCGTCGACGACGGCCGGATCCGCCTCGAGGACGCCGAGGCGCACGCGCGTCTGGACGCGATCTTCGGATCGATCGACGCCGAGCCCGGGTTCGAGGTCGCCGGCACCGTCGGCGCGGCGGACGTCAGCGCGATGCCCGGAGCGCCGACGTCCGCGCCGACGCTCGGCGATTGGGACCTCCGGGCCGACTCGACGACCGCGACGGAGGTCGAGCCGCTTCCGGGGTCGACCGACGATCCCTGGTCGCAGGATGCCGCCGTCGGTGATGCCACCGTCGAGGATGCCAGCGAGGGGACGAGCGAGCCGACGAGCACGCCGACGTCGGACGACGCTGCGCTCGCCGAGGTCGATCCCTGGGTGCAGGGCGTCCCGGAGATCAGCGACGAGTTCCCGGCGCCGACGGCGGGGGACGAGACCGCTGATGCCGCGGGCGAGCTCGCGGACGACTGGGACATGTCGGCGATGCCGGTCGAGGACGCGACCGGGACCCCGGTCGGGAGCACGGTCATGACCCCGCCGGAGGGTACCGTCACCGACGAGGTCGCCCTGACGCCCGTGGATCCGGCTCCGGTCGGTCCGGCGATGCCCGAGAGCGGCCCGGCGATCGGGACCGGCACGGGCGGAGACGTCGTCGGCCCCGTGCCGCCGACGCCGGCGAACGACGCTCCGGCGGTCGCGCAGGAGCCGAAGGAGGTCGACGTCGAGGTGCGCTCCAGCATTGCGGGCGAGGGCCCGCGGAAGAAGCGCTCCGGCATCCTGACCCGGGTCGGCGACGACACCGTCTGGCGGCACAAGAGCGTTCCGAAGCGCAAGCTCGACTCGAAGACGATGGTCCTGACGCCCAACGTCGGCGTCGTCCGCGTGGTCTTCGACGGCGGCGAGTCGATCGACGGACGTCTGCACGCCGTCGGACAGAACAAGGTCGTGCTCGACACGAAGATGGGCCGGATGTCCATCGACGGGCGCCGCACGGACCGCATCGACCGCCTCTCGATGTCGACCCGCAGCATGCAGGCGCCCTCGAAGACGGGCTCGACCGCCGGCCTGCAGCGCGTGCGCGTCAAGGCGAAGGGCGGCGTGTTCTACGGCCACCTCGTCTCGCACGAAGGGGATCAGGTGACGCTTCTCCTCGACGAGGGCTTCAAGCTGACGCTCACGAGCAACGACGTCGTGCCGGTCGTGGGGACGAAGTCCCGCGGTTCGCGCCTGCGCCGCGTCGAGCCCAAGACGCCGAAGCGCTGATCCGGCCGCCGGCCGCCGACCCGAGCGACGGACTCGGCAGGGCGGCTCCTGGCTCGATGCACCGAGCGCCGCCCCGTCCCCGGCATGATCTGCTGGGGGCGGGGCGGCGCTGCGTGTGGGGCCGCGAAACCCGTGGACGCGCGCGGGTTAGACTGCTCGCCCTCGGCTGACGCTCGCCCCACCCGCGCCATGACCCGATCGACTCGCTTCCTCCGGCCGTCTCCTCTCCTCGCCTTGGTCGGCCTCGTCGTCGGCCCGTGGGCCGCGACGGCCCCCGCGATGGGCCCCGCGATGGGCCCCGCGATCGGGCTCGGCGCTGGCTCGCCGGCGGTGCTGGCTGCGGCGCCCGCGGACGACGAGATCGTTCGCGAGTTCAAGAAGTACTTCCGCAAGTACAAGGACCCCGCGGCGCGCGTCGAGGCCGTCCTCGCGCTGCTCGGCGCGGAGGAGCCCGGCGTCGTCGACGTGCTGGTGCCGGTCCTCGGCGACAAGGACGTCGACGTCGCGCGGGCTGCGGCGCAGGTGCTCGCGAGCTTCGAGACGCGTCCGCCGGTCGACCGGCTCATCGCGCGGCTGGAGAAGGAGAAGAAGGAGCCCGTCCGCGTCGGCCTGCTGGAGGCGATGCGCGCCGGTGGGTACGGCGAACTCGGCGAGCCGGTGCTGGAGGCGCTGGAGGACAAGGGCTGGGCCGTGCGGCGGCACGCCGTGCTCGCGCTCGCGGCCGCCGGCGACGCGTCCGTCTCTCCGTCGATCGCTCCGCTCGGCGAGGACGGCGAGCCGGCCGTGCGCTGCGCCGTCCTCGATTCGCTGGCCGCGCTCGGCGCGGACGAGACCGTGACGGTCGCGACCGCGCACATCGCGGACGAGGCGTGGCAGGTGCGGTCGTCGGCGATCAAGGCGCTGGGCGTCGTGCGCCGCACGGAGTCGATCCCGGTGCTCATCGAACGCTTCGACGTCGAGGAGGGGCGGCTGCGCGTCGACCTCGGCGACGCGCTCCTGAACCTCACCGCGAAGACCTACGGGACGCGGGTCGAGCTCTGGAAGCGCTTCTGGGACAGCTACGGGGATCGGTTCCAGATCCCGACCGACGAGGAGCTCGCGAAGCTGCGCGCCGCGCAGGCCGAGGCGAAGAAGCGGTACTCGATCGACAACGCGTCGGCATTCGTCGGCATCGAGACGCCGAGCCGCTCGCTCCTGTTCGTGATCGACGTCTCCGGGTCGATGGAGAACCTCGTCGTCGAGCGCGAGAAGTTCGCGGGCGGCGACTACCCGTCGTGGTCGCGGATGGACATCGTCAAGACCGAGCTCGCGCGCACGATCGAGGGGCTGGAGCCGTACGTGAAGTTCGGCATCGTGTCCTTCGCCACCGACACGAAGCGCTGGAAGAAGAAGCTCGTGCCGGCCAACGTGATCAACAAGTCGAGCGCCCTCGACTGGGTGAAGCGCCTGGAGCCGATCGGGGGCAACAGCAAGCTCGACCTCGCCGAGGCGGGGCTCACAGGCGCCGCCAACCTGGAGGCGGGCAAGACGAACACCTACGGCGCACTCGCCGAGGCCCTCGGGATCGACCTGGGGAAGGGGAAGGCCAAGGGCGGCTCGAAGGAGAAGTACCTCGGGGAAGTCGACACGGTCTTCTTCCTGTCGGACGGGCGGCCGACCGCCGGGAAGTACATCGAGTACCGCGAGATCCTCGATCGGATCCGCGAGGGCAACCTCCTCCGCAAGGTCGTGCTCCACACGATCGCGATCGGGAACTTCGAGAAGGGGTTCATGCGGCAGCTCGCCGAGCAGAACGGCGGGGTCTTCGTCGATCTCGGGAAGTGACGTTCGCCGGGCCCGAGGTCGCCGCTCGAGGTTGACGGGCCGATGTGGTCTCCCTAGATTGCTCGCCCACGACGGGGTGTGGCTCAGCTTGGTAGAGCGCTGCGTTCGGGACGCAGAGGTCGGAGGTTCGAATCCTCTCACCCCGACCACCCCCTTCCGGGTGGTCACGACGACCACCCGCGACGACGACCAACGACGACGGCCCACGACGACGGCCCACGAGGGGCCGCGAGACGGCCTGCAGGCGTCTGGAAGGGCTGATTCGTAATGGGGTTAGGCGCGTCGTGGCGATCTGACCGAGGCGCGAGGCGGCCGCTGGACGCATTCCGCTCCAGTGGCGTCCCATGTCGGGACGATCAGCCCCGTGGGGCCCGGGCGAGCGCTCGATCCTCACACGACTCTCCCTTGCAATGGGGGCGAGCCACCCCCAGACTCTGTTCACCGCTGGGACGCCCACCACGGACGTCCCATGGGCCCGCACCGGGCGCCGAGTGAGCCTCCTGCGGGAGCCTCTCGGGCACTTCGGGCTGCGCCCGACCCCCTTTTTTCGCGCTCTGCCGCCCTATCGGGGCGCTCCCGCACGCGGGAGCCCCGTTCGGCCCGAGCCGAGCGTCAGGAACGGCATCCGGACCCGCGGATGCTGCGTCGCCGGTCTCCCATCGGCGGCACCAGAGGCGCCCTCCGCGACGCGGATGGCTGCTCTGGAACCCGCCCCGCCCGCGGCCCGGCCGCGGTGGCCGGTGGCATCGATCGTCCTCCACGACGGACTCCAGTGACTGCCAAAGACACACCCAGCACCGACGAAGCGCAGGGCGCGCTGCCGTTCGGGGCCATGCCCGACAGCGCCGCCGCGACCGACGGCGACGCTCCGGCGAAGAAGAAGAAGAAGGCCGCTCGCAAGGCCAAGGCTCGCAAGAAGGCGGTCAAGAAGGCGTCGTCCCGCTCCTCGGCCAAGGCCGCGGAGGAGGAGGTCGTCGAGAGTACGGACGAGGCCCCGCCGAAGAAGGCACCGGCCAAGAAGGCGTCGAAGGCCTCGCGCAAGAAGAAGGCCGCCCCCCGGAAGGCGAAGGCCGAGGACGACGCTCCCGTCGAGGCGGCCGCGCCGGACCGGTCGGCGCCGGCTCAGTCCGCACAGGACCAGTCCACTCCGGGCCAGTCCACTCCGGGCGAATCAGCCCCGGAGCCGGCTCCCGCGAGCGAGAAAGCAGCGGAGAGCCGCGCCGAGGTGAACGGACACGCGTCGGCCGACGCCGCCGGCGAAGGGTCATCCGGCGAAGGGGGACCCGGCGAAGGGCGCAAGCGCCGGACCCGGCGCGGCCGCCGACGCCGCCGCTCCGGCGCAGCCGAGGACGGCGCGACCGGCGACGAGACCCGTGACGACGCGACCGGCTCCTCCGAGCCCGGCACGGCGACCGCCGAGTCCGGCACTGCCGATGGCGAGGGCGGAGGCCGTTCAAGGCGACGCCGGCGCCGCCGTGGCAAGAGGCAGGGCGACGGCCAGGGCGACGGTCCGCGCCATGACAAGGGCGGCCCCGACGTGCACGATCGCCCGAAGCGGCAGCGCGGCAAGGGCGGCGACCAGGACCGCACCGACGCGGGCCCACGGATCGGCACGGGGATGTTCATCCTGGACAAGGGCAACGTCTCCGTCCTGCGCCGCAAGGAGGCCGGATACCTGCCGACGAAGGACGACATCTACGTCCCGAAGAAGCTCGTGCAGAAGCACAAGCTCCGCGACGGGATGATGATCACCGGGCCGCTGAGCCGCGGGTACAAGCACAAGCACCAGCTCGACGCGATCGACGAGATCGACGGGCAGGAGCCGAAGACGTGGTCGAACAAGCCCGTCTTCAAGAACCTCACGAGCGTCGACCCGGACTTCCACTACGCGGTCGGCGACATCACGGACGACGTGTCGATGCGCGTCATCGACCTGATCTCGCCGATCGGCCGAGGCCAGCGCGGCCTGCTCGTCGCGCCGCCGCGGACCGGCAAGACGACGCTGCTGCGGCAGTTCGCGGCGGGCATCGAGAAGGGCTACCCGGACGTCCACCTGATGGTGCTGCTCGTCGACGAGCGGCCCGAGGAGGCGACCGAGTGGACGCGCAGCGTCGAGCGCGGCGAGGTCTTCGTCTCGACCGCCGACGAGACGTCGAAGCACCACATCCAGGTCGCCGAGCTCGCCTGGAAGCGCGCGATGCGCCTCGTCGAGATGGGCGAGGACGTCGTGATGCTCCTCGACTCGATCACCCGGCTCGCGCGCGCCTACAACAACCAGGCGGGCTCGGGACGGACGATGTCCGGCGGCCTCGACAGCCGCGCCATGGAGCGTCCGCGCAAGCTCTTCGGCTCGGCGCGGAACACGGTCGAGGCGGGCAGCCTGACGATCCTCGGGACGACGCTCGTCGAGACGGGCAGCCGGATGGACCAGCTCGTCTTCGAGGAGTTCAAGGGCACCGGCAACATGGAGCTCGTCCTCAACCGCAAGCTCGCCGACCGGCGGATCTTCCCCGCGATCGACATCGAGAAGTCGGGCACGCGGAAGGAGGAGAAGCTCGTCGGCATGCGCCGCCTGAAGCTCATCCACGTGCTCCGCCGCGTCCTCGCCCGCATGCACTTCGCCGAGGCCGCCGAGCTCCTGATCACGCGCCTGGACGACGTCGAGAAGACCGACGACTTCCTGGAGCGTTTCACCGTCGACCCCGAGGCCTGAACGGCATAGAGCGGTGTAGGCGCCGCCCGCCGCACCTGGCAGGAAGCCGTACCAGGACCCCGAGACCGACCACGGACGTGCACGCACAGGCCTCGCCGATGATCCTCGCCGAGGGACTCCAGAAGTCCTTCGGGCCAGTGCGCGCCGTGCGGGGCGTGTCGTTCTCCGTCGAGCGCGGGGAACTCGTCGGCTTCCTGGGGCCGAACGGCGCCGGCAAGTCGACCACGATGAAGATGCTCACGGGGTCGCTCCTCCCGGACGCAGGCCGCGCCAGCATCGCGGGCATCCCGCTCGACGGACGATCGATCGGTGCGCGCGCCGCCGTCGGCTACCTGCCCGAGCACACGCCGCTCTACCGCGAGATGCGGGTGCGGCGGTACCTCGACTTCGTCGGCGAGGTCCACGGCATGTCCGCGCCCGAGCGCCGCGACGCCTTCGAGCGCGTCGTCGACGCGTGCGACCTGGACGGCTACGTCTCGCGCCGCATCCACACGCTCTCGAAGGGCTACCGCCAGCGGGTCGGCCTCGCCCAGGCGCTGTTCGCCGACCCCGAGGTCCTCGTGCTCGACGAGCCGACGAGCGGCCTCGATCCCGCCGAGATCGTCCGCATCCGCGACCTCGTCGTCGAGCTGGCGCGGCACAAGACGATCCTGCTGTCGACGCACGTCCTGCCGGAGGTCGAGGAGGTCTGCCGGCGGGTCCTGATCATCGCCGGCGGCGAACTGGTCGCCGACGGGGCGCTGGACGAGCTCGCGGTCGGGGGGCACGACGCGCTCTCGCTGCTCGTCGACGGGCCGCCGGCCCCGGCCGAGGAGGCGCTCCGCGGCGTCGAGGGGATCGTCGGGGTCGAGACCACCCAGGAGCAGGCGGGCGCGCGCACGCGCCTGCGGCTGCTCGTCGAGGATCGCCACGCCGTCGCCGACCGCGTCGCGCGTTCGGTCCACGAGTCCGGGCTGTCGCTCCTGGAGCTACGCCACGAGGTGCCGACGCTGGAGCGCGTGTTCCTGGAGCGCACCCGCGGCGCCGCGGTGGCGCGCACGCCGGAGGCCGACGCGTGAGCGCCCGGGCGTCCTCCGCCGGCGGGCTCCGCGTCCTGCCGTTCGCGCGCCGCGAGCTCCGCTCCGCGTTCGAGTCCCCGATCGCTTACGTCGCGATCGGGCTCTTCGTCGTCGTGCTACCGGCGCTGTTCTTCTTCCTCGGCTACCCCGTCGGGCGGACGCCGCTCCCCGGGCTGTGGGAGGGCGGGCAGGCGAGCCTGATCGTGCTGTTCCACTGGCTCCCGCTGCTGCTCGCGCTGGTCGTGCCCGCGCTCTGCATGGGAGCGTGGGCCGAGGAGCGCCGGGCGGGGACGGAGGAGCTGCTGCTCACCTACCCCGTGCGGACGTCGGCCGTCGTGCTGGGCAAGTTCCTCGCGACGTGGACGCTGACGATGCTGATGGTCTCGCTGGCGGTGCTCTCCGCCGCCGTCACCGTCGACCGCCTCGGCGACCTCGACTGGAACACGGTCTGGGCGGGGCTGATCGGCGCCGCCGGGCTCGCCGCCGGATACGTCGCGGTCGCCCAGTTCCTGTCCGGCGTGAGCTCCGAGCAGCTCGTCGCCTTCCTCCTGGGGGCGCTCCTCCTCGGGCTGCTCTGGGCGCTGCCGCTCTTCGTCCGCGTGCTCCCGGGCTCCCTCGCCGAGATGCTCACCGCGGCCAGCCCGACGTCGCACTTCCTGCCGAGCTCCGCCCAGGGCGTGCTCGACCTCTCGGACGCGGTGTACTTCGCGCTGCTGACGTTCGCGGGCCTCCTCCTCAGCGCGCTCTCGGTCGAGAGCAGGCGGTGGCGATGAGCGCCGAGCGGATCCCCACCGCGCACCCGCCGCGGCGCGTCCTACGGTTCAACGCGATCCTGACGGCGGTGCTCGTCCTTGCGATCGTCGTGCTCGGCAACGTGCTCGCCGAGCGCCACCTCCGGGTTCGGAGCGACGTCTCGGCCGACGGCCTCCAGTCGCTCTCCGACGCGACGCGCCGGATCGTCGGCCGCGTCGAGGATCGCCTGTCGGTGCGCCTCTACGCGAACGAGGAGGTCCGCGACGGTGGCCTCGCGCTCCGGAATGCGCGCGTGCGGGCGCAGCTCGACGAGCTGCTCGCGCTGCGGCGCGCCGCGTTCGACCTGCAGGTGCTCGACCCGTCGCGCTCGTCCGAGGCCCGGCGTCGCGCGCTGGAGTCCGGCCTGCGTCCGACGCGCGGAGTCTCGTCGGCCCTCGGGCGCGGCGGCGGTGAGGAGGTCTGGCTCGGGCTCGTCCTCGGCTACCGCGGGCGCACCGAGGTGATCGCGCGTCCCGAACCCTGGGGCTTCGAGGTCCAGTTCGCCTCCGCGCTCCACTCGCTGCTCAGCGACCGCAAGGTCGGCATCGCGTGGGCCGGCGCGCCCTTCGCGCCGCCCGTCGACGTCGAGTCACCCGACATCGCGAACAGCTTCTCGACGTTCAACGTGATCCGTTCGGCGCTGGAGCAGCGCGGACGGCTGATCCAGCTCCCGCCGCTGGAGTACGGGCGCCCCGTCCCGGACGACGTCGACGTCCTGTTCCTCGTGCGTCCGACCCGCCTGCACGAGCGCGCCGTCTACGAGATCGATCAGTTCGTCCAGCGCGGCGGCCGGCTCGTCGTCTGCCTCGACGACCCCGACTACAACCTGCTCATCCCGACCGCGAACCGGTCCCAGGACGACTTCCGCGTCACGCCCCTCGGCAAGCTCATGGAGTCGTGGGGGATCCGCGTGGCCAACGTGCACGTCTGGGACGAGGCCCGCAAGTCGCCGCGGCTCGTGTTCCGCGTCTCGCCGGGCGGCGGGCCGCCCGAGAAGGGGCAGGTGGTCGATCCGCTCGTGCTCACGGTGCCGCCCGAGGGTCTGGAGCGGAGCCTTCCGCCGACGCGCGGGCTTCCGTCGGTCCAGTTCGGGTGGGCGCATCCGCTCTACGCCGCCGAGGATTTTCCTCCGCCCGCGAGCGTCGAGCGGACGGACCTCGCGTGGTCGTCGGACGACGCACGCGTCGCGGACGTCGCGCCGAGCGTCGCGCGCGACCCGGCCGCGATCCGCGTTCGCGGCACCGCGCTCCGGACCCAGAAGGGACGCCGGCACGTCCTCGCGACCGTGCTGGGCGGCCGCTTCCCCTCGCCGTGGGAGGGCGCCGACCCGCCCGCGCCGTTCGTGCCTCCGGGGTTCGAGGAGCGCGAGCTCGACGAGCCGCCGCCGCGCTCACGGGAGGTCGCGAGCCAGGTCGTGATCTTCGGCGACGCCGACTGGCTGCGCGACCCGTTCGGCGGCGGCACGTTCGTCCAGGGTGGAGGCGGCGTGCTGGCGATCAACCTGGTCGATTGGTTGACCCTCGACGAGGACCTGATCGGCCTCCGCTCGCGTGCTCCGCGCCTGCGTCCGCTGCGGGACTTCGTCCTGGAGGAGGAGCGCGCGCTCGGGCTCTTCCGCGAGGACACCTTCCAGACCGAGACGGAGCGCATCGAGGCGAGCCGACGCTCCGACCTCGCGCGTCGTCGCGCGCAGCGCAAGCAGTGGCTCACGATGCTCGCGCCGGCCGCCGGCGCGCTCCTCGTCGTCGCTCTGTTCGGCCTCTTCTGGAACGGGATGAGCCGTCGCCGCGCCCGGGACGAGGAGGCCACGAGGTGATGCGCTCGATCCTCCCGCTGAACCGCGTGCTGCTCGCGGTGGTCGTCTCGCTCTCCGGGCTGCTTTTCGCGCTGGAGCGGAGCGTCGAGGGCGACCGCGTCGTCGAGCCGCTCTTCCCCGCGTTCGACGGCGGTCGCGGCGTCGAGGTGCGCCTCGCGAAGGGAGAGGACGGCGCGAGCGCCGTCACCATCCGGCGCGCGGCGCCGGGGGATCCGTGGTCGATCGACGAGCTGCGCGGCGCGCCGGCGTCAGGGATCCTCGTCGAGGGGTTCCTGTCGCGCGTCGGCTCGATGAGCACGCTCGATCTCGTGAGCGACGACGCGTCGGCGCTCTCGGAGTACGGGCTCGGCGAGAGCGAGGCGCTGCGCGTGACCGTCGTCGGCGCGGCTCCCGAGAGCGAGTCCGATGACATCGCGGACGTCACCCTCGAGCGCGCCGAGATCGCCGACCTATTCCTCGCGACCGGCCCGGAGGGCGCCAGCTTCGTCCGGCGCGCCGGCGAGGTCGACGTCTACCGACTGCCGCGCTTCCCCCGCGTGCCGGAAGCCCCGTTCGACTGGTTCGATCGGCGGTCCGTGGTGCCGTACGAGGACGTCCAGATCGCGAAGCTGACCGCGCGTGGGCCGGGACTCGCGGGCTCGGTCGTGGTCCTGGAGCAGCCGCTCTCGGAGTTCGGGAGCTTCCGCGACGCGGCGGGCGGAGACGTCCCGCGCGTGCGCGCACTCGACGTCCTGCAGCGCCTGCGTGCGCTCTTCCCGGTCGCGGTGCTCGACCGGCGAGAGGCGGGCGAGCTGCCGCCGGACGAGCTCTCCTTCGAGGTGGAGATCGCGCTGCGAAGCGGAAACGTTTTCCGGGTCCAGTTCGGCAGTGCCGCGGAGGGGGAACCGACGCCGACGATGCGCGCCGGGGACCCGATCGTGCTCGGGTGCGATCCAAAGGCCGTCGCGGGGGCACTGGACGCCCTGCGGGCCCTCGCTCCCTGACGACGGAGGACCCGCTCGCCGACGCCCGGAGACGTGTCGACGGGACCGGACGCGGCGCTGATTTGCGGACCTGCCGGTCTCAAGTCGGTCCCTCGGGGGACCGACAACCCGAGTGGCCCCCGTTCCAGCGGGGCACTCCATGGCGTCTCCTCCCCGGATCGGCCGGTCACGGCCCATCGTTCTGTACGTGTCGCGCGGCACGGTCGAAGCGCTCGTCCCGCGGCAGCAGCTCTCGTCGGAAGCGACGCGGCTCCGCCTCGTCCGCTTCTCCAGCGACCTCGACATGGGCGGCGAGCTCGCGAGCTACATCGCCGGCCAGCTCGCCAGCTACGGAGTGGGGCGACGGCCGGTCATCGTGGCCCTGGCGCCGCAGATGATCGCGACGCGCATCCTGGAGCTGCCCGACCTCATGGGGCGGGACCTCGAGGCCGTCGTCGTCCGCCGCGCCGCGTCGCTCTGCGACCTCGAGCCCGGAGAGGCTGCGTTCTCGGCGATCTCCCTCGATGGCGAGGACTCACCCGAGCGCCGATGGCTCGTCCACGCCGTCGAGCGGCGGCCGCTGACCGACTTCCAGTCCGAGCTGCGCGCGCGTGGTTACCCCGTCCGCTCGGTCGTCTCGGCTCGCTCCGCGCTGTTCCAGTCGCGCGGGATCGAACGGGCGACGCAGGCGGGCGACGGCACGACCCTCGCCGTCCTGTTCGAGAAGGAGGCCTGTGCGATCGGCGTGCTCGACGAGGGCCGGATCGTACACCTGTCCGTCGTCCCGGGCGGCTCGCACACGCATCTGTCCGACCCCGACGCCGCGCGCACCTTCGTGCACGAGCTGCGCAGCATCGACGCGTTCTGGCGGCGGAAGAGCCGCGGTCGCAGCATCGCGGGCGTCGTCGTCGGAGGCGTCGCCCCCTCGTTCGTCGACAGGCTGCACCCCGCCATCCGCTCGGCGCTCGGTGACGTCCCCGTTCACGCGCTCGACCACCACGTCGACCCCGAGGTCGGCCGCACCGATGCGTCCGCGCCCGACGGGGCGCCCGAGGGCGAGGTCAAGGACCTGCCGGTCGCCGAGCTCGCGCCGATCGACCGGGCCGAGGAGTCCGCCCGGATCGCGGTCCTCGACGCCATCGGCAAGGCGCGCCTCGACGCGCTCGACCTCGCGATCGAGCTCCGGCCGCGCGCGAAGAAGGTCCTTGCGATCAGCGTGGTGTCCGCGCTCGCGTGGGGGATGCTCGCGCAGGGCGTCCGCAGCGAGCTGCACGGGACCGCGCGCGCCCTGGAGAACGAGACCGAGATCGCGAGCAACGCGGCGTCCGACATCGACCGCTGGCGCGCGCTCGACGGGCGGGTGCAGGCGACCGAGTCCCGGCTGCGCGCGGCGCGCGACGAGCTGGTCGAGGCCGCGGGCGTCGGGCTCCCGACCGATCGCCTCGTCGCCGGACTGTTCGGCGCGCTCGACCGCGACACGGCGCTCCTCTCGATCAACGCGTTCGGCCCCGCGCTAAGCCCCCAGGGCAGCGGCGGGAGCGTTCGCATCCGCGGCGTGGTCCGGGACGAGCCCGGGAGCACCGCGGCCGCGCTGGCACGGTTCGAGGAGCGCCTGACGGGCCTCTCGTGCGTCACCGGCGTCGACGTCGAGATCCCGAACCTCTCCGATCGGGCGGGCGACGTCATCGCGAACAGCACGCGCTCGCTGCGCTTCAGCGCGACCGCGTCCCTCGATGGGCGGGGAGCGCAGGACTCCGGGTCGCTCGACTACGAGGGCGAGGAGGCCGGATCGGGCGGCGTCGGCGAGGCGGTGCCCGAGGGCATGGAGGCCGTCCGATGAGCCGTCCGCTCGTCATCCGGGCGCGCGCCCACGGCATGGCGCGACGCGGCGGCCGCGTGCTGCTCTTCGCGGGCGCAGCGCTGCTCCCCGTCGCGCTGATGGGCGTCACCGTCCCGTCGGCGGTCGCCGTCCAGGAGGCGCGCGACGCGCAGGCCGACTGCCGCGTGCGCCTCGACGAGCGCAACTCGCTCGCCACGAAGCTCGCGGGCTACGAGAGCGAAGGGGTCATCGACGAGGTCGAGGCGCTCGAGCGCGTGCTGCGCGGCCTCGTTCCGACCGAGCTCGACCACCTCGACATGTTCGGGCGCCTGCGGGCCGTCGCCGCTCCCCGCGGGACCGAGCTCACGACCGTCCAGCTCGTCCGCACGCACTACGCGGCCTCGTCCAGCTTCACCGACGGGGAGAGCGGCCAGCCCTCCGCGCTCGTCGTCGACGAGGTCCTCGTCACGCTGAACGACACGATCGGCGACTCGTTCGCCCTCGTCGACGACCTCAGGGCGAGCGGCATGCCGACTCTCGTTCTCGGGTTCGACTTCACGCGCGAGAGCGTGCTCGACGACACGTTCCAGACCGAGCTCCGCCTCGGGTTCCTCCGCCGCGTCGAGCTGCAGCCCGACGCCGCCGCTTCCGACTCGAATCGATGATCACGACCAAGCAGAAGTGGCTCCTCGGCGGGCTGCTCGCGATGAGCGCCGGCGTCTGGACCCCCCAGATCCTGGGCGGCGGCGGAGGCGGCGATTCCTCCGCCCAGGTCGCCCTCGACGGGCCCACCGAGGCCGAGATGCTGGAGATGGAGGCCGAGATGGGGTCCTGGGACAACGGCGGAGCGTCCGCGACCGGTGGCGCCGTCGGGGCGGGCGCCAGCGGCGGCACGACGTCGTCCGACCGTCAGCCCGGCGAGGTGGACGGCCCCGACGAGATCGTCGGCTCGATCCTCGGTGCCCTCGGGACCTCGGAGGTCTTCAGCGGCGAGGCGCGCCACAAGACGCTCCAGGAGATCGCCGACGAGTGGGCGCGGGAGTCCGGCGACGTCGTCGAGGTGCAGCGGTCACCGCTCGCGCAGTTCCTGGAGGACAACCCGTTCAACGGCACGATGACGGGCGAGACCGACCGGATCGCGATGGTCGGCGCCTACATGGTCCGCGAGGGGGACACGCTCCCGGGTACGGCGGCCGTCGTGCGGGAGGTCACGCGCAACAGCCTCACGCTCGCGACCGACGCGGAGGAGGTCCGGATCGACCTGCCCCCGCTCCGCGCCAGCCTGCGCTACGCGCGGGAGCGCGAGTCGGAACGCCGTCGGACGGCGCCGGAGAACGACGAGACGATGGCGCCCACGGAAGGAGCCGAACAGTGATGCAGCGACGCCCGTCCACCCATCCGCTTCGCCGGCGCGGCCAGGGGGCGCTCCTCACGGTGCTCCTCGGCACGCTCGCTGCCGGCTGCGGCCTGCTCGACCGCCGCGCGCCGGGGCGCCTCGACAGCCCGATCGGCGGCAAGATCCCGTTCGCGACGACGGTCGTCCGCGACACGCCGACGCTCGACGAGCTCGACCCCGACCTGCTCCGCGAGCTCCGCGCGCAGCTGGAGAGCACGCCCGACGACGTGCCGGTGCCGTCGCCCGCGCTGCGCCTCGGCGGGACCGGCCGCTCGGACTTCCAGTTCCGCGGCGCGCAGCTCGGCGACGTGATCGCTTCGCTCGCGGACCTCGCCGGCGCGAACATCGTCTTCGATCCCTCGCTGACCCAGCCCGTGTTCGCGTCGTTCCCCTCGATCCGGGTGGGCGAGGCGCTGCACGCGATCCTCGACGAGCACGACCTGGAGCTCATCGAGAGCCCACCCGGCGTCTTCGTCGTCCGCGACACCGCGCTGGGCGGCGGCCGCTCGCGCACGTTCAAGCTGAAGTCGCTGAAGGCCACCGACGCCGTCGACGAGATCCAGGCCGCGGCCGGGACCGAGGCGACGGTCGTCGCCGACACGGCGCAGAACATGATCTTCGTGCGCGGATCCCGCGACGCCATCGCGGCGGTCGAGTCGTACCTCGCAGGCGCGGACCAGCTCGAGCGCCAGGTGCTGATCGAGGTCAACATCCTCGAGGCGATCCTCGACGAGGAGTTCGAGCTCGGCCTGACGCACATGATCGACGGAACGATCGACGGCAACGCCTTCTCGATCGCCCAGAACCTCGCCACGCCCGGCGGCGGCGCGTTCAACGCGACGCTCGACCTCGCGAACGGCGACATCTCGTCGACGATCACCGCCCTGGAGACGATCGCCGACCTGGAGCTGATCAGCTCCCCGCGCGTCCTGACCGTCTCGGGGGCCGAGGCGAAGGTCGAGGTCGTCGAGGAGATCCCGTACATCGAGGCGACGACGACGACGGACACGAACGGCGGCCTCGCCACGACCGCGATCGAGCAGGTCGCGTTCAAGGAGGCGGGGATCAAGCTCACCGTCACGCCCACGATCCAGACCGACGGGATCCTGAAGGTCACGATCAACCAGGAGCTCAGCGACGTCGTCGGCGAGTTCCGGACGATCCCGATCCTCGACGTCCGCACGATCGGCTCGGACTTCCTGGTCGCGAACGAGCAGACGATCGTGCTCGGCGGCCTGATGCAGGATCGGCGGATGGACACCGAGACCGGCGTCCCGCTGTTCAAGGACATCCCGCTCGTCGGGCGGCTCTTCCGCTCGGACCTCGACGCGACGGAGAAGCGCGAGCTGCTCATCTTCGTCACGCCGCGGGTCGTCGACCCGGTCCAGGCGGCGGCGCTCGCCCGGATCTTCCAGAACCACTACGAGCGGCAGCGCGCGGACATGAAGCTCCGCCCGAGGGTCCGGTGAACCCCGACGCGCCCCAGGACCCCACGCCGGGCGCGCCGGACGCGTCACGCGACCCCTCCTCCGGCGCCGTCACCGACGGCCCGGTCGAGGCGCCGCGCATGCGCATCGGGGACGAGCTGCAGCGCCGCGGTCTCCTGACCGACACGGAGCTCCAGGTCGCGCTCACCGAACAGCGTCGCGACCACCGGCCGCTCGGTCATATCCTCGTCTCGCTCGGCTTCGTGCGCGCGAGCGAGATCGCGCAGCTCATGTCGGAGCAGATGGCGCTCCCGCTCGTCACCGCCGACGAGTGCGAGCCCGACGCGCTCCTGCTCGCGAGCCTCGACCCGGACCTCGTCCGCTCGGCGCGCGCGTTCCCGGTCGCGATCGAGGAGGGCTGCCTCCGCGTCGCGATGGTCGATCCGTCGGATCCGCGCTCGATGGAGATCCTCCGTCAGTCGTATCCGTACACGTTCAACGTGCAGATGATCACGGAGGCCGACCTGGAGCTGCTGCTCCGCCGGCACGCCGTGGGGGGGCGCGCGAACGAGGTCGCCGATCTTCTCGGGGGCGCGATCACGGCCCAGGACGATCGCCGCGTGGAGGAGCTCGCGACCGCCGTCGTGCGGGACGGGATCCGGCGGGGGGCGACCGACGTCCACATCCAGCCCGAGGAGAACCTGACGCGGGTGCGCTACCGGATGGACGGCGTGCTGCAGGGTGCCGAGAGCCTGCCCCGCGACGTCAGCGACGCCGTCGTGTCGCGCCTCAAGATCAGCGCGCGCCTCGACATCGCCGAGCGGCGCCGTCCGCAGGACGGCCGGATCCGGATGACCGTCGACGGGCGAGAGGTGGACCTGCGCGTCTCCGTGATGCCCAACGTCCACGGCGAGAACGTCGTGCTGCGCGTCCTCGATCGCAGCGGCGGCGTGCCGCCGCTGGAGGAGCTCGGCGTCGAGCCGGAGACGGCGGATACGCTGGCCGGGCTCGCGGAGAGCCCGCACGGCCTCTTCCTCGTCACCGGCCCGACGGGATCGGGCAAGACAACGACGCTCTACTCGCTGCTGCGCCGCGTGGACTCGATCCACCGCAACGTCGCGACGATCGAGGACCCGGTCGAGTACAGCGTGCCGCTCGTGCGGCAGAGCCAGGTCGACTCCGCCGTCGGCTACGGGTTCCACGAGGGGCTGCGCGCGCTGCTCCGCCAGGACCCCGACGTGATCCTCGTCGGCGAGATCCGCGACGAGGTGACCGCCGACATGGCGATCAAGGCGGCGATGACCGGGCACCTCGTCCTGGGGACGCTGCACACGACGGACGCCCTGGGGGCGATCCCGCGCCTCGTCGACCTCGGCGTGCCGAGCTACCTCCTGGAGGACACGCTGCTGGCCGTCATGGGACAGCGCCTCGTGCGGCGCCTGTGCGACCGCTGCGCGGTGCCGCTCCGCCGCGAGCACGAGGACTACGCGGCCACCATCGGGTGGATCGGGGTCGAGAACGCAGCGCATGCCCGGGCGCCCGTGGGCTGCGACGCGTGCGAGGGCGCCGGCTTCACCGGGCGGACGGCGATCTCCGAGCTCTTCGTGCCCTCCGAGGTCACGCGCCCGTTCATCCGGAGCGCCGACAGCGGTGCGACGGTCCCGAGCGGCCCGACGGTCGGCGGCGCGTCGACCCTCGAGGAGGCCGCCTACGACGACGGTTTCGCCGATCTCGGCGACTCGGCGAAGCTCAAGGTCGTCCGCGGCTTCACGACGCTGAGCGAGATCCTCCGCGTCCACAGGCCGCGGGACTTCGACCCGAACGTGGCGATCGGACCTGACGCGTTCGGAACGAACGAGCAGGAGTGGGCGGCGTGACCGCCGTCGAGAACAAGCTCTGGCGGTGGGAGGGCGTCGGGCCGCGCGGCGCCGTCGACGGCCACGAGCTCGCCATGTCGGAGCGCGACCTCGACAGCTCGCTCGCGCGCCGCGGCGTGACGCTGGTGACCGCGCACCAGGTCCAGCGCGTCGAGCGAAACAGCGGCGGCCGGATGAAGCCCGAGGACCTCGTCACCTTCACGACGCAGCTCGCGACCGTCCTCGGCGCGGGCGTGCCGATCGTCGAGGGGATGCGCGACCTCGGTGGGCGCATGCGCAGCGCCACGTCGCGCCGCGTGATCGAGGACGTCGTGCGCGAGCTGGAGGCCGGCGCGTCGCTGTCCGAGGCGATGGCGACCCGCCCGCGCTCGTTCCCGCCGATCTACCGCGCGTCGGTGCACGCGGGTGAGCTGTCGGGCGCGATGCCCGAGGTGCTCCGCCGCCTCGCCGCGCACATGGAGTGGACGCGGTCGATCCGCTCGACGACCGTCCAGGCGCTCGTGTACCCCGCGATCCTCGCCGTAGCGATCTCGGTCCTCGTCACCGTCCTGGTGACGTTCCTCGTCCCGCGGATCGTCCAGATGTTCCCTGGCGGGGTCGACGAGCTGCCGACGCAGACGCGCCAGGTGCTCACGCTGTCGAACTTCATCACGGGGAGCTGGCCGCTGCTCATCGTGGGCGCCGTCGCACTCGTCGGCGCCGGCTTCTGGGCGTCCCGCTCGCCGGCCGGGCGCCTGTGGGTCAGCTCTCGGCTGCTGCAGGTCCCGCGGCTCGGCGAGGTGCTCCGCATGTTCGGGACCGCGAAGTTCGCCGCGACCGCGGCGACCCTGCAGAACGCCGGTTGCCCCGTCATGGACGTCATCGGGCTCGCCGGTCGCGCGACGGGGAACGCGAAGCTGCAGCGCTCGTTCGCCGAGGTCGGAGAGCGGGTCCAGCGCGGCTCGTCGATCTCGGAGGCGATGTCGGCCGATGGCGCGCTCGACCCGCTGCTGATCCAGATGGTCTCCGTCGGCGAGCGCGCCGGCGACCTCGGCGGCTGCCTCGACCAGCTCGCCGGCCACTACGACCGCGAGCTGCCGCGGATCGTGAAGTGGATGCTCTCGTTCCTGGAGCCCGCGCTCCTCGCGGTCGGCGGCGTCATCGTCGCCTACACGCTCTTCGCGGCGTTCCTCCCGCTCCTCGACATGTACGACAAGCTGTGATGAAGAGCCCCCGCCAGATCAGCGCCGCCCGCACTTCCGTCGGGAGCGGCTTCACGCTCGTCGAGCTCATCGTGGTGATGCTGATCATCACCGTGCTCGCCGGCGTCGCCGTACCGGTCGCCGGCAAGGTGTTCGATCGCAAGGCGCGCGAGGCGACCCAGGACGAGCTGCGCGCCTTCGACGTCGCCGTGCGCGCGTACTTCCTGGACACGGGCGCGCTGCCGACGACGGCCGCCAACCTGTACGTCGACCCCGGGACGAGCGGCTGGGCCGGGCCGTACCTGTCGGGCGGCGTCGGCGCCGGCGCGTCGACCGTCGACTTCGACGAGGACGCCTGGGGCGTCGCCTACCAGCGCTCGTCCACCGGAGATCAGTGGACGCTGCGGAGCGCCGGGCCGGACCGCTCCTTCGGGACGGCCGACGACCTCGTCCTGGACGTGGACGTCTCCCAGGAGCGGAGGGACCTGACGGTCGACCGCCTGGACGTGATCAACCTGGCGATTCGCCTGTACAACGAGGACTGGCTCTCGCCGCCCACGCCCCAGGTCCCCGACCCGCTCTCCGACACCTGGTCGACGGCCTACGGGCAGCTCGTCGCGCGGGGGTACCTCTCCAACGCGACCGAGTTCCGGACCGACGGCTGGGGCGCCGATTTCGTCCGCACGGGGACGAGCGGGCCCGTGGTGTCCGTCCGGTCCGTGAACGTCGGGAACTAGCCCCGTTCTGCCGCGGCCCGAATGGCCTACGCGTAGGGGGACCGCTACCCTCCTCACCACCATGGCCATCGATTTCGAACAGGAGTACGGCGTCAACGCCGGCTACGTCCAGGAGCTGTTCGAGGACTGGAAGACCGACCCCAGCGCCGTCGAGGAGAGCTGGCGGCGGATCTTCGAGCGCGCCGGCGAGGCCGGCGGACCTGCCCGGGCCAATGGGGCCGCCTCCTCGCGCGCGGGCGCGGCCGCGGAGGGCGCCGAGGACACGGGCTTCGACCCGTCCTCCGACCCCGAGCTGGAGGCGCTGATCGGCGTCTCGGGCCGCATCGCGACGAACATGGAGGCGAGCCTGGAGCTCCCCGTCGCGACCTCGGTCCGGACGATCTCGGCCAAGCTCCTCGGGGAGAACCGGGCGATCGTCAACGAGCACATGCTCGTCAGAGCGATCGGCAAGTCGTCGTACACCCACATCTTCGCCTTCGCCCTCGCCCGGGCCCTCGGCGAGATGCCCCGCGTCCAGGCCTCCTACGTCGAGGCCGGCGGCAAGCGCTTCCGCCGCGTGCCGGAGCACGTGAACCTCGGGATCGCGATCGACGTGCCGGGCCCCAAGGGCCGGATGCTCGTCGTGCCGAGCATCAAGGCCGCCGAGACGCTCGACTTCGCGCAGTTCTACGACGCGTTCCAGGACCTCGTCGACCGCGGTCGCGAGGGAAAGCTCGGGACCGACGACTTCGCCGGCACGACGTGCACGCTCACCAACCCCGGCGGCTTCGGCACCGTGATGAGCGTCCCGCGCCTCATGCCCGGCCAGGGGATCATCGTCGCGACCGGCTCGATCGGGATCCCGCCCGAGCTTGCCGGCATGTCGAAGGCCGCGCTCGCCGAGAGCGCGATCGGGCCCGTCATGACGATGACGAGCACCTACGACCACCGCGTCATCCAGGGCGCGGAGTCGGGCCTCCTGCTCAAGCGCGTCGACGAGTTCCTGCACGGCGCCGACGACTTCTACGACGACATCTTCCAGGCGCTGCGGGTCCCGTGGCAGCCCGCGCGCGGCGGCGAGGACCTTCGCCCGCCCGGCGGCGAGGACCAGGCCGAGATGCAGGCCAAGGTCTGGCAGCTCATCCAGGCATACCGGAGCCGCGGCGGCCAGCTGGCCGACCTCGACCCGCTCGGCTACCGGCCCGAGCTGCTGGAGTCGCTCGACCCGAGCTCGTACGGCCTGACGCTCTGGGACCTCGACCGGACGTTCCTCTGCGGGGGGATGAACGGCAGGCAGTCGATGACGCTGCGCGAGATCCTGCGGACGCTCCGGAAGGCGTACTGCCGCCGGTGGACGAGCGAGGTCGGGCACGTCACCGACCGCGATCGCAAGCTCTGGCTGCGCGAGCGCGTCGAGAACGAGGAGCACTTCGAGGAGTTCGATCACGACGAGCGCGTCGAGATCCTGGAGCGTCTCGCGCGCGCCGAGAACTTCGAGCGCTTCCTGGCGAACACCTACGTCGGGAACAAGCGCTTCTCGCTGGAGGGCGGCGACACGATGATCCCCGCGCTGGGTGAGGTCATCGAGCGCGCGGCGAACCAGGGCGTCGAAAAGGTCGTGATCGGCATGGCTCACCGCGGGCGGCTCAACGTCCTCGCGAACATCATGGGCAAGTCGCACGAGCAGATCTTCCGCGAGTTCGAGGGCGGGCTGCTGCCGCTCTCGACGGAGGGCTCGGGCGACGTCAAGTACCACCTCGGCCAGAAGGGCATCTTCAGGACGCGGACGGGCAAGGAGATCGAGGTCGTCCTGTCGGCGAACCCGAGCCACCTGGAGGCCGTCGACCCGGTCGTGTGCGGCATGACGCGCGCGTACCAGGACGCGATGGGGGACGCGGAGCGGACGAAGGTGCTCGCGGTCCTCATCCACGGCGACGCCGCGTTCTCGGGCCAGGGGGTCGTCGCGGAGACGCTCAACATGAGCGAACTGCGCGCCTACACGAACGGCGGCACGATCCACCTGATCGTCAACAACCAGATCGGGTTCACGGCGGGTCCGCGCGACCTGCGCTCGACGCACTACTGCTCGGACGCCGCGAAGGCGATCGAGGCGCCGGTGATGCACGCGAACGGCGACTTCCCCGAGTCCGTCCTGCGCGCGTGTCGCCTCGCGGTCGACTACCAGCGCGAGTTCGGCGCGGACGCCGTGATCGACATGGTCTGCTACCGCCGGTGGGGGCACAACGAGGGCGACGAGCCCGCGTACACCCAGCCGGCGCTCTACAGCCGGATCGCGAACCACCCGACGGTCTGCGCGACCTACAGCGACCTCCTGATCCGCCGCGGCGCTCTCACCCAGGACGAGACGGACGGGATCACGAAGACGGCCGAGGACGAGCTGCGTCAGGCGCTCGCGAACCACAAGGCCAAGGCGACCGAGGAGCTGCCGTTCGAGGAGGTCGTCGACCTGCACCTCGACGACGAGCGCGACTACGTGCGCGAGCCCTCCCAGGACACCGCGGTGCCCGAGAAGGACCTCGTCGAGATGATCGACGCCCTCAACACGATCCCGGAGGGCTTCCTCGTCCACCCGAACCTGCTCCGCCAGCTCCGCCGGCGCGAGCGGATGGTGCGCGGCGAGCTCGACGTCGACTGGGGCTGCGCCGAGGCGCTGGCCTTCGCGACCCTCCTGCGCGAGCGCATCCCGATCCGGCTCGCGGGCCAGGACTCGGGCCGCGGCACGTTCAGCCACCGCCACGCGGTGATCCGCGACCAGAAGTCCGAGGACGAGCTGGTCCCGCTGCGCGAGCTGACCGAGCGTCAGGTGCGCTTCGAGGCGTGGGACTCGCTCCTCAGCGAGGAGGCGGCGGTCGGCTACGAGTACGGCTACGCGCTCGCGCGACCGGACGTACTCGTGCTCTGGGAGGCGCAGTTCGGCGACTTCGCGAACGGCGCGCAGATCCCGATCGACCAGTTCGTCTCGTCGGGCGAGGCCAAGTGGCGCCAGCTCGCCGGCGTCGTGATGCTCCTGCCGCACGGCTACGACGGCCAG
>JBCDGE010000114.1:0-23986 GCA_038757895.1 Planctomycetota bacterium
GTCGACGACGCGCTCGCGCGGATCGCGGGCGAGCGGGACCCGGCGGCCGTCCTGCGGCGCGTCGGGGGGCGCGAGCTCGCCGCGCTCGCCGGCGCCGCCCTTGCCGCGCGCGAGCTGGGCGCCACGATCCTCGTCGACGGGTTCATCGTCACCGCGGCGATCCTCGCCGCGTGCGGGATGGAGCCGGAGCTGAGGCGCCACCTCGTCTTCGCACACGGCTCGGCCGAGCCGGGCCACGCGGCGCAGCTCGAGGCGCTCGACGCGCGCCCGCTGCTCGACCTCGGCCTGCGGCTCGGGGAGGGCTCGGGCGCCCTCGCGGCGTTCGGGCTCGTCGACCTCGCGTGCCGGCTCCACGGCGAGATGGCGACGTTCGACGAGGCCGGGCTGGAGGGCGGTCCGGGGTGACGGCGCCGCCCCCGGTCCGCGGCCTGCGCGCCGCGTTCGTCTCGCTCACGCGCCTGCCGCTCGGCGGCTTCCCGTACCGCGACGAGGACTTCGCGTGGGCGCCCGCGTACGCGCCGGTCGTCGGTGCCGTCGTGGGCGCGCTCGGCGGGGCGACGTTCGCGCTGACCGTCGGCGCGGGGCCGCTGGCGGCTGCGCTCCTCGCGCTCGGGATCACGATGCTGGTCACGGGCGGGTACCACGAGGACGGCCTCGCCGACACCGCGGACGCGCTCGGCGGCGCGATCTTCGATCGCGAGCGGCTGCTGGCGATCCTGAAGGACAGCCGGATCGGCACCTACGGCGCGCTCGCGCTCGTGGTGTCGATCGGTCTCCGTGTCGCGCTCGTCGCCGAGCTCGCGGAGCGGAGAGCGCTCGGGCCGACGGTCGCCTGGAGCGGCGCCGCGGCGCTCGCGCTGGCGCACGTCCTCGGGCGTGTGCCGCCGGTCTGGCTCATGGCGACCATGCCGTACGTCACCGACGAAGAGCACGCGCGCAGTCGGCCGCTCGCGCGTGCGGCGGTCCCCCAGGCGCTCGTCGCGACGCTGCTCGGCGTGGCGCTCGTGGTGACGACGATCGTGCTCGCGCCGTCCGCGGCGTACGGCGTCGCGGCCGCGTTCGCCGCGCTCTCACTCGCAGCCGCCGTGTGCGCGTGGCGATTCCACGTTCGCGCAGGCGGAGTGACCGGCGATTTCCTCGGCGCGACGGAGCAGGTGGGCGAGGTCACGGTCCTGCTCGTCCTCGCGCTCACATGAGCCGCTCACCCGAACTGGTCACGGTCCGCCACGCGCCGGTGACCGCTCGGTGGTCGGGCCGCTGCTACGGTGCGATCGACGTCGACGTCGAGCCCGCGGCGCCCGAGGCCGCGGCCCGGGTCCTGCCGCTGCTCGCAGGGACGCCGACTCGGATCTGGACGTCGCCGCTGCTGCGCTGCCGGGAGGTCGCGGAGCGGGTCGGGATCGAGCTCGGCGTTCCGGTCGAGGTCGACGGATCGCTGACGGAGCTCGATCACGGGACCTTCGAGGGGCGCACCTGGGACGCCATCCACGCGGAGGAACCGGAGGCTCTGGCGCGGTGGGGCGAGCGATGGCGTGACGAGGGCCCGCCGGGCGGGGAATCGGCGCGCTCGCTGGAGGCGCGGGTCCGCGCGTGGCACGACGACCTCGACGGGCCGTCCGCGACGCACCTGCTCGTGGCGCACGCCGGCGTCGTCCGGGCGCTCGCGGTCGTCCGCAACGGCGTTCCGTGGGAGACCGCGCTTCGGCGCGAGGTGCCCCACCTCGTGCCGGTGAGCCCGTGACTGCGCCTCGACCACAAACTCACTTCGTGTTTCAAGAGGCGTGCTACGCTGACTCGTGATGGACGCTCCGGGTCGCGTCGGCCGCGCGCAGCGCCAGCCGCAAGGATCCGGCCGTCTCTCTCTCCCCACAGCTGCCCCTTCCTCTGGTCCGGCCCCCGCCGAGTCTCTCGGCGCGGGGCCCACGGCGATGGGCATGTAGCCGGATCGGGTGTGCGAGGAAGCCGGACGTCAGAACACGACGTCGAGGGCGTCCGGGATCGCCGTGAAGCGCAGCTTCTTCCGCTGGAGGGGCTCCCCGTCCAGGTTGCAGTGCAGCTTCTGGTCCGACTCGATCACGAACTCGGAGAGCTGGCGGTAGACCACGAACTCGTTGTCCGGGTTGGTGATGTCCTGGATCTCGGCGGCGAGCTGCAGCAGGTCGAGAGTGCGCGGCTCGCGGATGAGCGCCAGGTCGAGCAGTCCGTCGTCCATCCGCGACAGCGGTCCCACGTCGAAGCCACCGCCGGCGTAGCGTGCGTTGCTGACGGCGAGGAGCACCATGTCGCTCTCCACCGGGGGCTCTCCCGGGACGTGGAGGCGGACGACGTACGGCGTGAGACCGACCGAGCGGACGAGCCCCACGAGCGTGTAGGCCGCGCCGCCGAGGACGCGCTTGAGCTCGACCGGAGTCGTCGCGGTCACCTCGGCGCCGAAGCCCATGCTGGCGACGTTGATGAACGTGCGCTTGTTGCAGCGCCCGACGTCGATCCGCCGGGCCGGACGCACGCAGGCAATGCGGAGGCACTCCTCCAGGTCGTCGACCGGCAGGTCGCACCCGCGCGCGAAGTCGTTCGCCGTGCCGAGCGGCAGGACGCCGAGCTCGACGCGGGGGAGCGTTCTTCGATCGCGCCCCACGATCGCGCAGGCGATCGCGCCGACGGTGCCGTCCCCCCCACCGGCGATGATGCGCGTCACGCCGCGCGCGAGCGCCTCGGCAACGACCTTCGGCTTCTCCGCCTTGTTCCACGGCACGACCACCCGGAGCTCCGGGTGATCGCGCTGGACCGCCTTGACCGCCGCCTTGACCTCGGGCCGGTTGGCGGACTTGCGGTGGACGACGAGGCAGGTCTGTTCGCGCATCGAGGCTTGGTGCGGTCGGACGCGGCTCAGGGCGTCCAGGTGATCTCGTAGGCGTTCGAGAAGTTCGAGTTGGAACCGACGTCGCGGTGCCAGGTCTGGAAGTTCGTCGTGATGCCGACGGCGGCGGCGTAGGGGCCGGTCGCGGTCGGGATCGCCGTCGTCGTCCACTCGGTCGGGGTCTCGAGCGTGATCCCGCCGGTGAGCATCGAGTTCTTGATCTGACCCGGGGCCACGAAGCGGCCGAGGTTGCCAGCGAGGCAGATGTTGCCCTGCGAGCCGGCTGGGTTGGCCACGAAGCCCTGCGTCTCGGACGTGATGAAGAAGCCGAACGAGTTGTTCGGCATGTTGATCGCCGCCAGCGTCATGTTGTCAGCGGCCACCGACGTGCTGCCGGTGATGCACATGTCCGTCGTCGCGCCCGTGGAGTTCGGGTTCGACTGGCAGTACTCGTCGCCAAGGCACGGGATGCAGGATCCAGACACACCCGTGTCTCCCTCGATCTGCATGAAGAACGACGCGTACGGGTTGCCCTGCGGGCCGCCGCAGCCGTTCCGGTTGATGTAGCCACCGAAGAAGTAGCAGCCGGTGTCGGTCACGTTCGGATCCTCGAGCCACCAGAAGTCGTCGGTCAGATACCCGGTTCCATTCTCGGCGGTCGGCGTCGCGCACGGGCTCGCGGCGCCGTAGAAGGTCCCGGCACCGTCGAGCGGCAGACCTCCCGGGATCCAGTTGACGTCGGTGTACTGCGGATCACCGGCCATGATGAAGCCAGCGGGCGCGCTGCCGTCGGTGCCGGCGTACTGGTAGCTCCAGCCGAAGCTGTCCAGGTTGGGAGCGTTGTCGAACCCCGGGAAGAGCGGGTTGTCCGCGCCGATGCAGAACTCGAGGCCGCCCGAGAGGTCGAACTCGACGGTCCAGCAGCCGCCGGCCGGAAGGCCCGTGGCGAGGAACGAACCCACCGGGACCTCGCCGCTGGCCGGGTCCGGAAGGGTGCACGGCGTGTAGCTCTCGTAGAACGTGATCGCCCAGCCGCCGCTGGCCGGAAGGCCGTTGTCGCAGTAGCCGATCGAGAAGCAGTTCGCGACGTACTCGTCGTTGGTGACGCCGCTGACGTTGGTGTTGGTCGAGCCCGGAAGGCCACCCTCGTCGTAGTTGGCGCTGTCCGGCGCGAAGCCGCCAGCGCCACCCGCCGAGGTGAAGTAACCGGTGCCTGTCGTGTTGCTGTAGATCACGTCCGGGCCGAGGTTGGCCACCGCACCGCCGGTACGGGTCCAGGTGCCCGTCGCGACGTGGTAGATGCCGGCGTGGCGCACGGGACCGGTCACGCGTTCGGCGTCGAGACGTTGCGGAGCAGTTCGGCCGGGTGACGACGAGGTCGCGGTCTGGGGTCGTGGCGAAGCGAAGGTGGTCGCGGACGTGAGGAGGACGACCGGAAGGGCAATCAGGAGTCGTGTCATCGAATAGGTGAATCAGGTCGGGACCTCGTCCCCCTCAGTCTAGCGGCGGCCTGAAGAACCGTGCGATGCGGCCCCCGTCGGTCACTTTCCCGGCTCTTCGGCGCAAGGACACCGGGGTCCTCCCGTAGCGGTGCCATGCTCCTCGCGCTCCACCTCCGCCACGCCGCACTGCTCGCCGCGGCGCTCGCTCCGCTCCTCTCCCCCACCACCAGCGCGGAGCCCGACGGCTGCTGGCTGGAGGAGCGTGAGGGCATCCGCGTCCTGCACCTGGCCGGGACGAACGAGGAGCGCGGCGAGGCGGAGGGATTCCACCTCGCGGACGAGATCCAGGAGTGCTTCGAGGAGTTCGTGCTCGGCTATGTCACCGCCGATCGGCCGGCGCTCTGGGACCTCGTCCTGCGGCCGGGCATCCTGCTGCGCTTCTCGTTCTCCGACGAGGACCGCGCGTGGGCACGCGCCGTCGTGAAGGGCATGGAGCGCGCGCGCGGCGGCCCGATCGCGCTCGAAGCGATCGACCGCGACCTGTCGTTCCACGACGTGCTCGCGTTCTCCGCCGTACCGGACCTGGAGGGCTGGGCGTGCTCGTCGCTCGCCGCATGGGACGACGCGACGAACGACGGGCGCGTCCTCGCGTGCCGCAACCTCGACTACCCCTCGACGCCTTCGATCGAGGAGCATCAGATCGTCAAGGTGCACGCGCCCGACGGTGCGCGCGCGGGCTGGATCGGAATCGGCTGGCCCGGCTCCGCGGGCTGCCTGACGGGGCTCTCCGACCGCGGCGTGTTCGTCGCCATCCATGACGTCGTTCCGCAGACGACGAGCGGCTCCGGCCGGACCACGCCGCGCGCGCTGGCGCTGGAGGAGCTCGTCGAATCGCTCTCGCCCGGCGAGCGCACCGGCGCGGCGGCGCTGGCCGCGCTGCGCGCGCACCGCTTCGCGATGGGCGCCAACGTGCTCGTCGCGTGGGACGGCGAGGACGCCCGCGGCGCCGTCGTCCTGGAGGTCGACTCGGACGACGAGCGGACGGGCGGCGTGACGCTCCGCGACCCGGGCACCGACGCGACCTTCATCGCGTGCAGCAACGATCACGTCGTGCGCAGCGAGGACCTCTACGGCTGCGACCGCCGCGAGGCCCTGCGGCGAGGCGCGAAGAGAGGCGGCATCGACGTCGAGGCCGCGTGGGAGCTGCTCGAAGACAGCGGCATGAGCATCACGCTCCACCGCTGCGTCGCCCTCCCGGCGGCGCGGACGCTTCTCGTGCAGAAGCACGCCGGGGGTTCCTGGGGCCCCGTCGAGCGCTTCGTCGTGCCCGAGCCGGGCGACCACCGGTAGACTGCCCCGATGCCCCTCCGCCAGAGCCTCCCCGCCGTCTCCCTCCTCCTCGTCGTCCTGCTCGCGTCCTGCCGCAGCACCAACACGACGGAGGACTGGGTCGAGCGCCGCGACGAGGTCATCGACCTGCTCAACGGCCTGACGGACGACCTCTCGGCCCGTGGACCCGAGGCGTGGCCGGACTACTTCCTCGACGACGCCTCGTTCTTCATGGCGTCGGAGGGAGCGATGCTCTTCCCCGACCTCGCGTCGGCGAAGGCGGGCTGCGCGGAGCTCGATGCGCGCGTCCAGTCGATCGACCTCGACTTCGACGAGGTCCGCATCCAGTGGATCGACCCGACGCACGCGATCATGTCGGCGGAGTACGAGGAGACGCTCGTCGACACCTCCGGCACGACGAAGGAGATGGAGGGCTTCGTCACCGCGCTCATCGCCGCGACGAGCGCTGGCTGGCGCTTCCAGCACCTGCACTGGTCGTCGCCGCTCGAAGCCGATTCGGACGGGGACGCCGACGCTGGATCCGACGCGGACGACACCGACGGCTGATCGGTCAGCGCTCGGGCGTCTCGTCCGACTGCGGCGGACCGACCTCGGCCGCCACCCCGCGCCACACCTCCGCGTCCTCGTCCCGGCCCATGCCCTCGTAGATCCGGACGAGCGTCAGCGCGGCCTCGCGGGTCGTCCCGCTCTCCTCGCTGTACTCCTCGAGGAAGATGTCCCACGCCTCGAGGAGCAGCGCCTCGGACTCCTCGAACCGCTTGGGCTGGAGAAGGCCTTGCCCGTTCATGAGCAGGAAGAAGCCCAGGAACTTGCGGTCGAACCCGTCGACGCTCCGCGCGCCCTCCACCGCCGCCGCGTAGTTCCCGAGGCTCTCGTCGACACGGCCAGCGTGCATCTGGTGGACGGCGAGATTGACCCGGGCGAGAAGGGTCTGCTCGTGCAGCGGGCCGTACGCATCGACGTGCAGCTCGTAGCGCCGCTGCATCGTCTCCACGGATTCGTCGTACAGCTCGGCTCGCTCCTGCACGACGCTCAGGTTGAAGAGGAGGACGAGGTGCGACTTGTGCGTCTCGTCGACCTTCTGCTGATTCGACTCGAGGACCTCCTCGAGGAGCGCGAGCGCCTCGTCGTACTGGCCACGGTCGCGCAGGAGCAGCGCCACGCTGTTCTTGGCTCGATCGGTGAGCTCGTGGGACTCACCGAAGATGAGCCGCGCGCCCGCCAGGTGCCGACGATACAGCGCCTCGGCGCGATCCAGCTGACCGAGCCGCCGGCAGGCGAATCCAAGCAGGCGAATCGCCGACAGCGTGTACGGATGCTCCTCGCCGTACTGCGAGACCTGGTGGTCGAGGTGCTCCTCGGCGAGGACCCGGGCCTCTTCGAAACGGTAGGTACTGATCAGCGCGTTGATGCGCGACTCGCGGAGCTCCTGCACGACCCTGGTCTCGGGACCGAGATGCGCGATGGCTGCGGGCAGCACCTCCTCCGTCTCCTCGACGACCGTTCGCCAGTCGAATCGGAACTCGTGGGCGCCGAGGACTCCCTCGAAGTCACTGAGCGCGTCCGGGTCCGGAGCCGCAAGATCGAGCGGATGCAGCCGCAGGTTCTCGCGGAAGAGCGCCTCCGCCGCGTCGGGGTCTCCGGCTTCTATCCGGCTCCAACCCATGTTGCGCCGCGCAGCCAGGAATGCGGGGTCGTCGGGTGGCAGGTGCGCCTCGGCGAGCGCGAAGGCTCTCTCGAAGTGCGGCGCCGCGGCCACTTCGTCCCCGATGCCCCGATAGGTGGAGCCGATCGTGGTGCGGATCAGGAGCTCGGCCTCGGGCTGGCCCGCCAGGTCCTCGTCGATCGTCGCGGCCGCCTCGTCGAGGATGTCGCGGAGGAGCTCGGTGTCTCGGCCGGCTGCGAACCAGGGTGATCCGCTGTCCAGGAGGCGGCGCAGGAACGCCGTCACCTGCTCTGCCTTGGCGAGCTCCGTGCTGGCGCGCGTCGCGTTCGCCTCCGCCACGTCACGGGCGTCGACCGCGCGCACGAAGCCGATCGACGTGCCGACGACGCCGGCGACGAGCGCGACGAAGACCGCGATCACCGCGCTGACGAGCGCGCGGTTGCGCCGCACGAAGAGGCGCGCGAGATAGAGGCGACTCGGAGCGCGCGCCTCCACCGGTCGACCGCTGAGGAACGACGACAGGTCCCGCGCGAGCCCGTTGGCGGACGCGTAGCGCTCCTCGGGCAGCTTCGCGGTCGCCTTGGCCACGATCTGCGCGAGGTCGTCGGGCACGTCGGGGACGATCCGCGACAGCGGCGTCGGGTCCTCGTGCAGGATGCGCTGCAGCATCGACGCGCGGTCGTCCGCCTTGAACGCCGGACGACGGGCGAGGAGTTCGTAGAGCACGAGGCCCGCGCCGTAGACGTCGCCGCGCGCGTCGGCGCTCCCGTGCAGCGCCTCAGGCGGCAGGTAGCGGAGCGTGCCGACGATGTCGGTCTCGACGGTGAGCGACGCGTCGCCCTCGAGCTTGCAGAGCCCGAAGTCGGTCAGGTGCGGGGCCCCGTCGCGGTCCAGCATCACGTTGGCCGGCTTGACGTCGCGGTGCAGCACGCCGGCCGCGTGGGCATACGCGAGCGCCTCGGCAACGCGCATCGCGATCGACGCGGCGGCGCGCTGGGCGGGCGTGCCCGCGGCGGTCGACGCCGACGCCCCGCTCGTTCCGATGCCGGACAGCGTCGACTCCGCCTCGCGCCTGGCGCGCGAGTCGTCGGGCGCGCTGAGCGCCGAGAGGACCCGGTCGAGGCCCACGCCGCTGACCCGCCGCATCGCGTACCAGAGCGTGGGACCGTCCTCGCCCGAGCCGTACACCGGCACGATGCCCGGGTGATCCAGTCGCGCCGCGGCCCGGGCCTCGCGCTGGAACCGCGCACGGAACCGCTCGTTGGTCTGCGACGCGTCGAGGGCCTTGAGGGCAACGACGCGCCCGAGCTCCTCCTCGACGGCCTCGTAGACGACGCCCATCCCGCCGCGGCCCAGCTCGCCGCGGATCACGTACGGGCCGACCCGCTGTCCCTCGCCGAGGGGGCCGGCGATCGTGCTGCGGCCGTCGAGGAGCGCCATCCCCCGCAGGACCGCGAGGAGTTCGTCCCGCACGTCGGCATGCCGATCGGCGAACGCCTCCGGAGTCAGCGCGCCGCCGCGGCCCGCCTCGCGCCGGTACTCCGCAGCGAGGTCGTCGAGGCGAGCGGCGTGCTCGAGGTCGAGGCTGTCGTCCGGTCTTTCGCCGGATCGTTGATCGGAGAGCTGGTCGTCGAGCATGGGGTGGAGCCGGGCGGACGCCGACGGCGCCACCCCGCGCTCAGCGTACCCCGCGGCCGAGTTCCTGGAGCCCCTCCGAGGAGAGTCCGAGGTCGGGCGATAGCTCCCGGAACGCGTCCTCGCCGAGGTCGCCCGCCGCGATCGCGTTCGCGCGGGTCACCGCCGTCGAGCGGACGAAGGCGTCGAGGTCCGGGTAGATCGCCTCCAGCTCCTTCGTCGCGCGGGCGCGGCGGCGGAGCGAGTACTTCTGGTGGTAGGCCTCGGCCAGGTAGAACCGATCGAGCGGCGCGATCTCGGTCCGCACGTCGCGACCGCGCTCCTCCGCGACCGCCGCCGCGGTCTCCTCGACGGCGATGCGCTGGGCCTCGCCCTCGTAGAAGACGGCGGACATGTACTGGCGGCTCCACGGCCGCGAGCACGGGTTGTGGCTGGACCAGAAGTGCGCCAGGAGGTCGCGATACGAGAGCAACTCCGGGTCGAAGTCGATCTGGATCGTCTCCGCGTGGTCGCCGATCGACCGGTACGTCGGCGACGGCGTCGTGCCACCGGCGTACCCGACGCGCGTCGAGACGACGCCCTCGAGACCCCCGAACCGGGAGTCGGGTCCCCAGAATCAGCCGAGCGCGAAGGTCGCGGTCTCGATGTGCGCCGGAGCGCGGAGGTCGAGGGCCGGGCGTACGGTGTCCGGGACGGCGTCGGGAGCAGCGTGGGTCATCGTCGAGGCTTCGAGGGTCGAGGTTCCGACGGGAGCGCCGGGGTCGCCCGCACAACTCGCGGCGACCAGCGCCGCCGCGGCGGCGACCCTCCGACGGGGCTGGTGGATCCTGTGCTTCATGGCGAGACGTGCAGGCGGCGACCCGGGTATCGGGCGGCGAGGGCGTCCCCCAGTTTACGCGCCGACCGCACGGCTGTGACTCCTCGGCCGGTGAGCGAGTCGTCGCATCCACTCGCGGGGTGCCATACTCCTCGCGTGCACAGCTCGACCCACTCGTCCTCCATCGTCAGCCTCGCCGTGTGCGTCCTCACGGCGGCATCGTGCGGCAGTTCGGACGCAGAGACGCTCGAGACCGAGCCGGTGGTCGAAGAGGTCGAGCCCGCTCCGGCCACAGCTCCAGCTCCAGCCCCCGGGCCGCCGGTCACGGACTACCGCGTGCTCGACGCGCGCGGCGACGAGCACCTCAAGGCAGGTCGTTTCGCGGAGGCGGTCGCGGACTTCGACGCGGCGATCGAGCTGGAGCCGCGCCTGGAGCCGTACCACTGGCGCCGCGGCATCGCCCAGTACTACGCCGGCCTCTTCGAGGAGGGCGCGCAGCAGTTCGAGGTGCACCGCACCGTGAACGGCAACGACGTCGAGAACACCGCGTGGCACTTCCTGTGCGTCGCCAGGCTCCGCGGCGTCGACGCCGCGCGGGAGGCGATGCTCCCGGTGCAGCCCGACTCGCGCGTTCCGATGATGGTCGTGGTCGAGATGTTCGCGGGTCGCAAGACGCCGGACGACGTCCTCGCCGCGGCCGGTGAGAGCCGCGGCGCGCAGTCCGAGTCCGCGCTCTTCTACGGGCACCTCTACGTCGGGCTGTACCACGAGGCGCTCGGCGACGCGGAGCGTGCGCGGCACCACATCGAGATCGCGGCGACCGAGCACACGAGCCCTTACTACATGGGCGACGTCGCTCGCGTGCACGCCGCTCGCTTCGGGGAGTAGCCCTCGGCGGCGCGCCGTATGATCGCGCCATGATCGCTCTTCTCTCCGTCGCCGCCGTCGCGCTCCAGGCCACGCCCGCCGCTGCACCCCGCCAGCGCTTGGACGATCGACCGTGGCGCGTCGAGCTCGAGGGAGGCGCGCTGTGGTCGAGCCGGAACGACGTCCAGGTGCCCGGCAACACCGGCACGCGCTTCTCCTTGCTGGACCTGACCGGGGAGGGCGCGTGGCCGGTCGGACGGATCACCGTCGAGTGGGACGTCGCGGAGAAGCACGGGCTGCGGCTTCTCTACGCGCCGATCCGGACCGACGGCACGGGCACGCTCGGACAGCCGACCTCGTTCGACGGCGTGAACTTCGCGACTGGCCAGGCGACCGGCAAGTACCGCTTCGACACCTACCGCCTCGCGTACCGCTACCGCTTCTGGTCGAACGAGCGCTGGAACTGGCGGGTGGGACTGACGGGCCTCATCCGGGACGCGTCGATCGAGGTGAGCCAGGGGAACCTGTCCGCGCGCAAGACGAACGTCGGCTTCGTCCCGCTGATCAGTCTGACCGGCACCTGGCGGTTCGCGGACCGCTGGTCGGCCCTGCTCGACGTCGAGGGCGCCGCCGCGAGCCAGGGACGCGCGTTCGACGTCGCCCTCAAGCTCGGCTACGACGTCAACGAGCGGTCGCGCCTCTCGTTCGGCTACCGGACGATCGAGGGCGGCGCGGATGGCGACGAGGTCTTCAGCTTCGCGTGGCTGCACGCGGCCGTCGTCTCGTTCACCTACGGTTTCTGAGCACCGGCAGGACGATCCGCGATTCTCCGAGGTGCACGGCGATCGACGCCGGCAGCTCGACGGGGGACGGCTCGGCGTTGTCGCGGTCCGCGCAGAAGACCGCGACCCGGACGCGGTGCCCGGCCTGGACGACCTGCGCGATCGGGTGCAGGTCCTGCGAGACGAGCGCCGGCTCGTCCGAGGGGAGCGGCTCCGCGTCCTCCTCGAAGCACCGGTGCCACGGTAGACCGAGGTTGTCGTAGGACGGCTCGCCCTCGCGTCGCATCGAGCCGCGCACGACGGCCTCGGTGAGGTACCGCGATCGGCCGGCCGCGTCGACCTCGCTCAGAACGACGAACAGGTCGGCGTCGCCCGCCGACGCCGTCAGCGCGAGGTGGACGACGGGATGCCCGACGAGGACGAGGTCCTCTTCCATCGGCTCGGACGTGAAGGTGAGGGACCTCGCCTCGTTCGCGGCGAGGTCGTAGCGCACGCCCATCGGCGCCGCACCGACGGCGTTGTCCCACCGCGAGGCGGAGCCCGTCGTCGTCGTCCGGTCGATGTCGTACGCGAGAGCCCCGGCATCGTCGGGACGCGTGGGGACGAGCGCACCGTCGTCGAACCACATCGCCTGCCCCTGCACACCCTCCGGGGGCCAGACGTCGGTCGACACCCACGTGACGTCTCCGGGCTCGTTCACGAGCGCGAACTGCGCACGGTCCCCCTCGTCCACGCCGTTCTCGATCCCCTTCAGCCACCGGTCGAACCAGCGGTGCTGCTCGATCGCGGTGAGCCGCATCCGCTCCGGGGTGACCTCCGCGTGCGCCCAGGCCCCCATCATCATGCGCTGCGGCCCGCGGTAGTTGACGAACCACTGGCACGTGTCGTGCGCGAAGATGTCGAGCCAGCCGTTGAGGTGGTAGATCGGCACGGCGGCGTCCTGGATCGCCTCGAGGCGCGGGGCGGGGCCGTGCTTCGACCAGTCGATCCCCGGGGCGGCGTCGTCGCGGAAGGGCACGCTCCGGTAGCCGTCGAAGACCTGCCAGTTGTCCGCGTGCTCGGCGACGGCCTCGCGGAGCAGCGAGCCGTCCTCGTCGTCCGTGACCGGCGGCGCGATCGCCTCGGCGTCCAGCTGGTCCGTGAGCCCGTCCCAGTGCCGCATCATGTCGTCGCGGAACACGCCGCCCGCGTACAGCAGGTCGTACATGTCGAACGCGGCAACGTCGGGGCAGATCGCCTTCAGCGCCGGCGGCGCTTCCGACGCCGCCATGTACTGGGTGATGCCGAGGTACGAGCCGCCGTACATGCCGACGTTCCCGTCGCACCAGGGCTGCTCCGCGAACCACGCGATGAGCTCCGCCGCGTCCTTGGTCTCCGCGTCCGAGAAGAGCCCCTGGTACCGGCCGAACGACGCGCCGCTCCCGCGGACGCCGGCCGCAGCGACGACATAGCCGTGCCGGACGAGCCGCTGGAGCCCCGGGTTCGTGTCGACGTTCGAGCGGATCCGGGAGCCGTCGCCGCCGAAGAACTCGACGAGCTTGCTCGGGTTGCGGTGGTAGCGCGAGTGCGTCCAGACGACGGGAAGCGGCTCGGTCGCGACCTCGCCGCCGACCGTCGGACGCGTCACGTCGACGGCCAGCCGGACGCCGTCGCGCATCTCGACGTACCGCGAGGTGGTCTTCCAGCCGTCGAAGCGCTCCTCGGACCAGCCCTCGTAGCGACCGAACTCCGAGACGCGCTCCGCGTCCTGGGCCAGAGAGGCGGAGCCTGCAAGGAGGCAGGCGACGACCGTCGCGAGGCGTGCGTGCGTCATCGCTCCATCGTGACGCGGCCGAGCCGCAGCGGGCGTAAGGAGTGTGCCGCGGATCAGCGTCCGCCGCCCGCCTGGGGCTCGACGAGCGCCGCCAGCACCCGCCCCACGAGCTCGTCCATCCGTCGCTGGTCGATCCAGCGCACGCACAGCACGATGTCGTTGTCACGGTCCACGTACACGATGTTCGCGCCCGCGCCGCGGAACATGACCGCGGACTCGGGCGCCGACGGCCAGGGACGCGTGACGGTGCCGTCCCGGCGCGTCTGCGGCGTGTTCAGGAACCAGTTCATGTAGCCGTAATCCGGCCGGACGTCCGTCGGCGTACGCGCGGCCTCGATCCAGGAGCTCGGCACGATCTGGCGCTCACCCCAGACGCCGTCGCGCAGGAAGAGGAGCCCGAAGCGCGCCTGGTCGCGCGTGCTGACGAACATCCCACCGCCGTGGTGACCACCGCCCGACACGGACTGGACCTGGACGCCGTCGAGCTCGACCCAGCTCGTCGAGTAGCCGTGCCAGCGCCACGTGCGCGAGGCGCCGATCGGGTCCATGACCTCGCGCAGGAGCACGCGCGGCAGCGGCTCGCGCCACACCTCCAGCGCGGCGTACGCGAGCAGGTTCACGCAGACGTCGTTGTACTCCCAGGACGTCCCGGGCTCGCGCGGCGGGATCGAGCGCGCCTCGTCCTCGGTCGCGCCGCGCGGAGGGCGATCCGCCCACGCCGGTTTGCCCCACAGCGTCCCGCGCCAGTCGCTGGTCTGCCTCAGCAGGTGGTCCCAGGTGATCCGCCGGTGCCTTGGGTCGGCCGTGAAGTGCTCGGTGGGCACGGCGCGGTGGACCGGGTCGTCGACGCCATCGATCAGATCGCGCTCGACCGCGAGCCCCACGACGGTCGACAGGTACGTCTTGGTGACGCTGAACGTCATGTCGACCTTCCGCGTGTCCCCCCACTCCGCGGCGATGTAGCCGCCGCGCAAGAGCAGTCCGTTGTGGGCGGCGCGCTCGCTCGTCGGGCCGTCGATGCTGCTGAACGGCTCGTGCCCGAAGGTGGCGGCGATGTACTCCGCGAGGTCGGCCACCGTGCCCGCCTCGCTGTCGATCGCGAACTCGACCGCGGCGGCGAGGCGGTCCGGATCGAAGCCGAGCGCCTGGGGTGCGCGCACCTCCCAGTCGCCGCGCGGCGGGACGTACGCGTCCTGCCGCAGGTCGACGCCGGCTTGAGAGAACGTGCACGCGAGCGCGACGACGAGGGACATGGGCGCGTTCCCCGGCGGCGTCAGAGGGCCTTTCTCGCGAGCTTGAAAAGGACCGACGGCGCGTCGGACAAGTCGAACCAGGCCGCCGGATCGACGACGCCACGGGACATCTTCTCGTGCGCGCGCGACCAGACGAAGATCATGCCCCAGATCTCGGCGATCTCGCCCTCGTAGGCCCGCGCGACCTCCTCGAGCTCCCGGTGGAGGTCCTTGTAGTACTGGTACTCGGGCGCGAGCAGCTCGCTGGCCCTGGTCATGCGCTCGAGCCTCGCGAGCAGCTTCTCCTCGAGCTCCGCGGCCGCATCGGGACTCTCCATGTCGACGCGCAGCGTCTGGAGGGCCTCGTCGCGGAAGAGACCGCCCTCGAAGATCTGCGCGAGCGCGTCGTCTTCACCGTTCTCGTACCGGTAGACCGCGGCCAGCGCGGTGACGATCCTGTTGCGTCGCGTGTCGTAGGCCGGCGACGTGTCCAGGTAGGGAGCGAAGTCGGCCTGCAGCCTCGCGTCGATCTTCGCCTCCAGCTCCCGCGTGTCCTCGCGAAGCTCGAGCGCCGTCGCTGCCGCGATCGTCGCGACGGTGTCGACGATCGGCTGGGCCGCGGCCACGCCCTCCAGGAGCGTCGGCGCCGACCGAACGTTCTCCAGAGCGCTGTCGATCTGCGCGCCCGGGATCCGACGGACGCCCTCCCCGCGGTGCTCGTCGGTGAGCCCGTCGATCAGGCTCGCGAGCCGCGCGTTCTTCTCCGCTTCGGTGATCTGCAGCCGCGCGACCTCGACGATCGAGATCGAGTACGTGACGATCTTCTCGAGGATGACCTCATAGGTGTCCTCCAGAGAGATGAGTGCGTCGACTTCCTCCTCGAACATCTCGAGGTAGCTGCGGATCCCCGTCGCCCGGTTTCGGTTGAGGTCCGCGTCGAGGGACGAGACGCTGGTGATCGTCTGCTCGGCGAAGGGCGTGAAGTCGACGCGCTTGCTCGACTTGAAGTTCTTGCACGCGGCGAGGGACGTCAGCGCGAGGAGCAGGACGACTCGCGTGCGGCACGAGGCAGGGCGATGGTGGGACATCTCGGGGGGGACCAGGGCTTCGGAGGCAACGTCGACCTGTAGAGTATGACCCGCGACGCCAGGATCGCCTATCCCGTCGCCCCTCACCCGACGACGAGTCGCAGCCTCTCGCGGGCCAGGCTCACCTCCAGGGGCTGGCCCCAGGAGAGCGACACCCGGTCGGACTCCATCCCGTCGCCGAACAGGACGCCGTCTTCCATGTGGCTGACGATCCGCAGGCGCGCGTCGCCGCGGAGCTCCCCCGCCGTGAGCGACACCCCGTAGCTCGCTCCCGGCCACGCCTCACGCACGAAGTAGGCGAGGCGTTCGTCCGTCGGTGACGGCAGACCGACCCGGTCGGCGCGCTCGCGGGCGATGGACGAGGCCCAGCCCGTCGCCCCCGTCCCCGTCGTGACGATCAGCCCCGACGACGACTGCCGCTCGGCCCGCTCGCCGATCGTGATCTCGTACCGCGCGGACTGGTGCGACCGGTGGCCGACGAAGACCTCGTTGAGCGCGAGCACGCGCGGCCCCGCGATGACGCGCGCCTCCACCATCGCGCGCTCCTCGATGGCGACGCGATCCTCGGCCGCCGCCCGCAGCAGCTCCCCCGCGTCCGCGGGAGCGTGCCGCACGAGGACGCCTGCGTTCCGGCCCGGCTCCGGGTCGAGTCCGATGACCGGCTGCCCGTCGAGGTACTTCGCGAGGTTGGCGACGAGTCCGTCCTGGCCGAGGGCGACGACGAGGTCGCCCTCTGCGAACAGAAACCGATCGAGGTCCGCGCGATCGACGCGCGCGCGGCGCCAGTCGAGCGGCACCCCCGCGCCCGCGACCTCGAGGGCGGCGTCGAACGAACGCTGCCGCTCGATCGCCTCCCCCACGTCCTGGCCGCGCGACTCCAGGAAGAACGACGCCTGCGCGAGCGTGCCGTGCCGCGCGAGCAGCCCGTCGAGCTCCGTCGGTCGCGTCACCAGCACGACGCGCGGTGCGAGCGTGGCCGGCACGTCAGGCCCCCTTCTGCTGGCCTCCGAGCGCCTTCGACCCGGCCTCGACGAGGTCCGCGAGCAGCGGACCGATCGAGTCGGGCGCGAGGTGCAGCCGATCGACGCGACGGAGCTTGCCCGCGAACTCGCGCGCGGCGAGCCCCATGAGCACGTGGGACGGCAGGTCCTTCACGAGCTCCATCCGACGCTCCTCGGCGTCGACGCGCGCGCCCTCGACGAGCGCGATGCCGTCGGCGCGGGCGGCGGAGCTCGTGCGCTCCGCGTCCGCTTCGGCGCCGACTTCGAGACGTCTGCGCGCAACCTCGGCCTCGGCCTCGATCGCCAGGGCGGCGGCGGACTCCTCGGCGCGGCGGCGGTCGTTGGCGCCGCGCTCCTCGATCAGGCGCGCCTCGCGCGCGGCGAGCTCGATCTGGTTCTCCAGCTCGTTCTCCGCGATCGCGCGCTCCTTCTCGACCGCGACGGCGCGGCGCTCGAACATCGCCTGGTCGGCGCTCTGCTGGATCTCCTCCAGGGCGGGCGTCTGCAGCGCCTTCTCCAGCTCGGCGGACGGAGCGACGCTCGCGACGCCGACGGCGGCGATCTCGAGGCCGAGCCCGGCGAGCTCGTCGCTGGCAATCAGTCCCGCCGCGATGCGCTCGCGCACCGGCTCCAGCCCGCCCGCGAGGAGCTCGCGGACCTCGCGCTCGGCCACGTGGTCGATCGCGAGCTGCTGCGCGCGCTGCGTGAACAGGTCTGCGATCTTGTCGAGCGGCTGCTCGCGGTGCCGGCCCGACGCGAGGTCGACCGTGAAGTCCACGCGCTCGGCGAGCGCCTCGGGATCCGCGACGCGGTACGTGACGGCGCCCTGCACCGTCACGTCCTGGAAGTCGCGGCTGCGCGCATGGAATAGGAAGGGCAGGTCGCGGTCGTCCGTCGGCACCTCGACGACGCTGGACGTCATAGGCAAGAACCAGAAGGCGAGGCCGCGGCCGCTGCGCTTGCGCTTGCCTCCGCGGAAGTGGATGAGGTGCCGGCTGCGCTCGCTGCGCAGGTGGCGGAAGAAGGGATACCGAGAGATCTGTGCCATGGTGCGCGTCCTCGTTCAGACGCCTGACGGACGGACGAATCGATAGAGCTCTGCTGGGCGGTGGACGACGTCCGTCTCGCGCTCGCCCGTGGCGGCGACGAGGCCCGACGCGAGCACGCGTCGGCGGAACGAGTCCTTGTTCAACGGGCGGGCGAGCACGACCTCGTGCACGTCCTGGAGCTGGCGGAGCGTGAAGCGGTCCGGGAGCAGCTGGAAGCCGAGCGCGGCGTAGTCGAGCTTGCCGCGCAGGCGCTGGACGAGGACCGCGAGCACGTCGGCGTGGTCGAACGCGATCGGGAGCGCTTCGCCGTCGTCGCGGCGGAGCGCGATCGGTCCCGCACCGGCGGGCGGCACCTCGTCGGGCCAGGGCACGTCGAGCGACGCGACGGCGATGGGCTCTGCGCTGCGGTCGGAGCTCGACTCGACGGCCGCGACGAGGCGCGCGTGGTCGACGAGCGCGAAGTAGGCGACGCTGATCACGCGCGTCCGCGGGTCGCGGTCGGGCTCGCCGAACGTGTAGAGCTGCTCCAGGTACACGCCGTCGAGGCCGCCCTTGTCCCGCAGGACCCGGCGCGCCGCGTCGTCGAGGGACTCGTCGAGCGCGACGAAGCCGCCGGGGAGGGACCATCGGCCGCGGAAGGGCTGCGCCTCCCGCTGGAGCATGAGCACCTTCAGCCGCGCCTCGTGGGCCGTCACCAGGGCGACGTCGACCGCCAGCGAAGGGCGAGGGAAGGCCTCGGGGTCGTAGGCCTTCAGGAAGGCGGCTTCGTCGGAGTCGTTCATGGCTCGGCGCCTTATCGGCATTGCAAATATATGCTCCATGCCGCTAAGCGCAAACCGCAAACCTCACGACGACTCCAAGCCAATTCCCTTCAAGCACTTACGAGCCCCGGAATCCGCTCTACCGGACCTCGCGCACGAAGCCGGTCAGCCAGCCGCCGCCCGCGATGGCCCCCAGGAAGATCAGGAACGTCATCCCCTTCACCACGGGCGCGAGGAGGACTCCTCCGACGAGAGCGGTGAAGAGCCAGATCTCCGAGCGGTCGCCCATCGCCTCGGCCGCCACGCCGGCCGCCGCTCCGACGACGGCGGCCAGGAGGAACGGCACGATCGTGAACGGCTGGAACGAGGCCATGCAGACGAGGAAGACGAAGGCGCCCGCGAGGCCGGACTCCTGGCGGAGCTGGCTGCGGCGACGGCGGAAGTCCTCGTCGTTCGCCTCGAAGATCTCGTGGTAGCGGGTCCGCCCGCTGGGGTTCTTCGGGTCGAACACGACCGCCTTCGCCCCGGCGGGCTCGGGCTCGGCGGCCGCCACCTGCGCGTGCTCCCGCGCGGTCAGCTTGCTCGGCGTGAACTCGGGCGGTTCGGGGACGACGGCCTCGTGGTCCAGCCGTAGCTCGGGCGCGTCGGCGTCCGCGAAGCGCGCCGCGGGCACGTCCTCCGGCCGCGGCGGCCAGACGGCCTCCGGTGCGCCGTCGTCGAGGTCCTCGTCCCGATCCATCGACCGGGATGATCGGCCATCACTGGCGGCGGGCCGGAGCGCGACCGACCCGGCGCCTGACCCTGGCAGAGCGTGTGCGATTCCGAGACGCCCGACCGGCTGGCTCCGTCAGAGCCGGACCTCGACCGTCTCGCCGGGCACCACGTCGATCTCGGCCGAACAGACGTCGGGCGCGTCGGTGTGGACCGTGGTCAGGTCGTACCGACCGGCCGGCAGGCCCTCGAGTACGTGGACGTTCCCTTCGACGTCCGAGACGTGCCCGGCGGTCGGCAGGTCGTAGGCCACCAACGAAACGGCGGCCAGCTCGCCGAGGCGCGCACGGGTCTCGGACGTCGCCACGACCCGGACCGCGCCGACGGGGAGGGGGCGGAACTTCGCGACCGTCGTCGCCTCCGTCTCGAGCGCGACCGCGGTCGCTCTCGCGAACGGCAGGATCCGGTAGTCCTCCTCGTCTCCGGTCTCGTGCGTCAGGACGAGGTCCACCTCTTCGGAGTAGGGGTGATGCACGATCGCCTCGCCTCTTCGAACGGGATAGGGACCCGGTGTGGTCGCGTCGAGGATGTGCAGGAAAGACCCCTCGATCGATGTACCGTCCTGCACGTCCACGACGATGCGCGTGGAGCCGTCGTACGGCAGGACGATGTCGAGCCGTGTGCGGTCGCCCGGTTCGAGGCGGACCTTGGCCTCGACGAGACGACAGCGCTCCGCGCGCACCTGGATCGCCGCGTCCGGCAGGTCCAGGACGAAGGAGCCGGCGGCGTCGGTGACGGTCGATTCCAGCCACCCCTCGCCCGAGTGAGCGAACGGGATGCCGACCATCACGCCTTCGGCGGGGGATCCGTCGCGGAAGCTCACGCGACCCGTCCTTCGCACGGCATCGGCCATCCGGAACGTCACCTCCTCCCCGGCCTCGACCATGGACTCGACGTCGCGCCACGCGACCTGGCCGACCCCGAGCCCGTCGCGGCGCGCGACGATGGACAAGCGGTGGCGGTGCGCGGTGAGGGCGGGGAACAGGAACCTCCCCTCGGCGTCGGTTCGGACGGGTGCGACTCGGGTCGCTCCGATGGTTCCGAGGCCCGCCTCGAGTCGTCCGACCATGGGAGCCGGGACCATGGAGAGTTCGACGCCCTCCAGCGGCCGCTCGTCCTCGCGGTGCACGACGCGCCCGCGGAGTCCGGGGGACAGCGGCGGGGGTGTCATTCGGATCGTGACGACCTGGCGTCCGTCGACAGGCGGCTGCGCAGGCTCGACGAACGGGAGCCAGTCCGCGACTCTCGCGGAGACGACCTTCCCCTCCGGCACCTCGGCACCGATCGACTCGAGCGTCCCGTCCGCGCCCGTGCGGCCGCGGGTCCACATCATCCCCGTAGCTGGGTCGAAGGCGCGGACCAGCGCTCCCTCGATCGGTCGCCCTTCGTCGTCCTCGACCTGAACGACCAGCGTCACCTTCGGCCGGGTCGGTATCCGGCGCGCCGCCGACGCGCTCCCCGCTTCTGTTTCGTCCGCCGTGCGCCCGCTCGCGTTCAAGTCGATCTCGGCGAGTCCCTGCTGCTGCGGCGCCCTTCCCTCCTGGGCGGCCCGTGCTTCGACCTCGGGGCGATGCGCGACATCGTCACCCCGAGGCCGAGAGAGGATGAGCAGGAGGGCAACGAGCGTCGTTGCAACCAGTATGAAGGCGAGCGAGCGCATGCCCCGAGCCTACTCCGCACCCTCCACGTCGGCTCGGCGCGCCGGCGAGGGAAGAAGCACGGGTTTTCGCCGCGGATTCGCGGGGTTGCCGGGTCTCGCACGCAAACCCAAGCTCGCAGGAGCCCCACGATGACCACGGACCCCGCCCTTTCCATCGAGCAGACGCTCGAGCGACACGGACCGATGCTGCGGCGGCTCGCGGCGTCGCTCCTCTCCGACGCCGGCGCGGCGGACGACCTGGTGCAGGACACCTGGATGACGGCCCTTCGGCGCTGGCCCTGGCGGGAGCGCGCTGAATCGCCGGGCCGCGAGAGGTCGTGGCTGTCGAGCACCATGCGCCGGCTCGCCATGAACCGCTACCGCGACGGCGCTCGGCGGCGGGCGCTCGATCTCGATGGGTCCCCGGAGCCCCTCGCGGGAGGGATGGCCGCCGATGAGGTCGCGGCCCAGCTGGAGGCCGAGCGACTCGTGCACGAAGCGCTGCGCACGCTCCCGGCAACCTTCCGGACCGCGGTGACGCTCCGGCATTCCGAGGGCGCGACCTTCGCAGAGATCGGTCGGCGGCTGGGCCTGTCGGAGAGCGCAGCGCGTGACCGCGTGAACGCCGGGTTGGATCGGATGAGGACCCGCCTGAGCCAGTCCTTCGAGGGCTCGGAGTCGCGGGGGGACTGGCGACTCGCGCAGGCGCCGCTCGTCTCGGTCCGCGTGGACCGTGCGCGCACCGCGGCGGCGGGCGCGGCGTCGAGCTCGCTGGGCCTCTTCGCCTGGGTCCAGCTCGTCGCAGTCCTCGCCGCCGTGACGATGACGAGCGCCGCGCTCCTCGTGCGCCCCGCCGAGACGGACGAAGAGCCCCGTGCCGAGCTCGCCGAGGTCTCGGTGGCGCGGCTGGTGCCGAGCGAGGCGCGCGCGTCCAAGACGCCGAGTCGTTCGGTAGCCGTGCCACGCGGCCGTACGCCGGCCAGCGTCGAAGTTCCGCGCAACGCACCGCCTGCCGACGGCTACCGGTCCGCCTCACACGTCCTCGTGGTGGATGGCGACGGGAGGCCCCTCCCCCACTTCCCGGTGGCGGCCTTCGTCGAGAAGGAGCGGCCCGAGGAAGGAGACCGTGACCGCCTGCTCGGCAGGGGCACGACGGACGCGAACGGGCGATTCCCCATCCCGGAGGAGTTGCGCTTCTTCCCGGACGAGGTGGTCTTCACCCCGGCCGACGGAAGCAGCAGGCAGGTCTTCGGACCGTTCGGACTGAAGCTGTGGGTGGGCCGCCGCGATCTCTTCGGCGAGCATCAAGTCATCGAGGCGCCCGAGCTCGGGGCCGAGGAGCCCGTCCTCGTCGTGAAGGACACGGCACACGTTCGTATCGATGTGCTCGACGCCGGCGGTCGTCCGTGGATCGGGCGCCATCGCGTTCAGATCTCTGCAGCGAACAAGACCGAGCGGCCGAGGACGAGCGAGAGTCGTTCCGTCGAGCAGGCAGAGGCGCGCTTCTACGTGGCCAAAGGCCTCCCCTACCGGGTGCGGATCAACGAGCTCGGAGAGTGGCGCAAGGTCGCCCAGACGTTCCCCGCCATCGAGTCGGGTGAGCATGAGCGTACGCACGTCCTGCGCGCCCGGGACCGCCGCTGCGTGCTGGTGGCGAGGATCGTCGACGAGGACGGTGAGCCGCGCCCAAACCTGAAGGGCGATATCGCGGGCTGTCGCTTCACGACGGACGACGCTGGCTGGGCGCGGATGCCGGTCGCCGGCGACCCCGCGGGACTGGGCGGCAAGAGCGTGGAGATCGACACGAGTCGTTACCGGGGCATGTACGGCCCGAGGACCACGTTCGTGCTTCCCGACCCCGTCATCGCCGGAGACGTTCACGTCGGCGACATCAAGATCCCGGTGACGCCGATCTTTGCGCGTGGGACGCTCGAGACCCCGGGCGGGAAGCCGCTCGCCTGGCGCGACCTGTACTTCCTTCGTCGCAAGGAGGACGGGGGCTGGACCGCGACCGGCAAGCGCGTCATGACCGACGGGGAAGGCAGATTCTCGATGCTGGCGCCCGTGGAGGGCGAAGACCTCGCGCTCGACCTGACGAAGCCCGAGGTCTCGTTCGGCACCACCTACGTGTTGCCGGTGCCCGTCACGTTCGAACCGGGCGACGACGCGATCCCGCTGCGCACGGTCAGCATCGCGCCCGACGCGGTGCAGCGGCGACCGTGGTGGCGGTCGAGCGACTCGGTCTCGCGCTAGATGGCCAGCTTCACGACGGTCTCGGCTGTCTTCGCGACCGCCTCGACGGCCTTCTTGCCCAGGGCGTGCCACTTGGCCTCGCGCGCCTCGAGCTCCGCCTTGACCTCCTGGGCGGCCTTCAGCGCTTCCTTGGCCTGTGTCTTGAGCTGCTGGTCATTCGACGACAGCCCTGAGACCGCATTCTTCAGGTCCTTGACGACTCGGCTCATGCGCTTCCGGCTCTCCTCTTGCTCGGCGACGAGGTCGGCGCGCAAGGCTTCGAGGTCCTTCTGGCTCTCCTTCACGTCGGCGTCGGCTTGACGTGCGAGCTCCGAGAACTTGGCGTCGATCCACTGGTTGAGCTGTGCGCGCGCTTCCGTGAAGACCGCGGCGGCCTCCGGGCTGAGCGAATCGACGGTCGTGTTGAGTGCGTCGAAACTCGACGCGTAGTAGTCACGGCTGATGGGCATCGGATCAGGCTCCAGTGCGTGCGAATTCTTCGAACTTGTCGTCGACCTTGGTCCAGAGTCCCGTGGCCTTGCCGGTGATGCGCTTCGAGATCGCGTCCACCTCGCTGGTCACGATGGGGTCGAGCCCCTTCACGAGCTTCTCGACGAAGCCCCCGACGTCGACGCCCAGCACGTCGTCGCCGACCTTGTCCTTGACCCAGTCGCCAGCGTTCTTGGCGACCCCGCTGATCGTGGTGGACACACCGTCCTTCACGCCACCGACGAGCAGACGCGCGACGGACGGTCGATTCAGGTACTGGTCGATCATGCTCAAGGCGTTCGCCCGTTCCTTGGCGGCTGCCGCAACCTCGCTCCGGAAGCCCTCGATCGACGTGCGAATGTCCTCGTAGGACGCGCTCGGAACGTGCCAGTCCTCCTGGGTCGGCGTCTTCACCTCGTCCGCTGCGGCCTGCAGCTTGCCCAGGACGGCTTCGCTCTGGACGCGCGCCATCTCGGCGACCTCGGACCTGAAGAC
>JBCDGE010000115.1:0-23984 GCA_038757895.1 Planctomycetota bacterium
ACTCGTTCCGCAACCCGCCGGGTAGTGAACGCGCGAGCGCGTGACCCGCTCTCGTCGCTCGGATGGCGTTCGGCTCGACCCAACGCTCGGTTGGAGAGCGGGAGAGGAGCTCCGGCCCGGTGGCCGCGACGCCCTCAGCCCCCTTGAGGCGGCCACCGGGCTGGAGCCCCAACGACGTGAGACAGTGGGACCGCTTGCCCGAGCTGCCGTGGGACCGCTTGGGCGAACTGGAGGTGGGACCGAACGGGCGAGCCTTGACAGCGAGAGCGAGCGCCCGACGCAAGCAGCAGCGGGCCACCGAGCAGTCGTTCGCGGCGGTCACCGTGATCGATGCCGGCGAGCAAAGCGCGCCATCGATCGAGATGGTCCTCCCCTCAGGGCTCGTCCTTCGAGTCCAGGACGGCTTTGACGAGGTCACGCTACGCAGGCTGCTCGGTGTCGTGGCTGGATGCTGAGCTTCCCGCCGTCGCCGCAGGTGAAGATCTTCGTCTGCCGCGAGCCCGTCGACATGCGCAAGAGCTTCGACGGCCTGTCGGCGGCGGTCATCGACGTCGTCGACCACGATCCACTCTCGGGCCACGTGTTCGTGTTCTTCAACAAGCGCAAGAACCGCATGAAGGCGCTGGTGCACGAGCCATCCGGCACCTGGGTCCTCGCGAAGCGACTCGACGCGGGCCGCTTCCAGATCTTCGATCGCGTCGGCGACAGCAGCGCCCGTTTCCAGGTCACCGCGAGCGAACTGGCGTTGATCCTCGACGGGATCGATCTGCGCTCGGTGAGGCGGCAGAACGCGCGCCGCGAAGTTCGATCGATGCTGTCCACTTGATCGCGATCGTCACCGATGTACGTTCGTGCACGTGACGCCGGTCCATGACCTCCAAGCCGCGAACCGCGAGCTCTTCGCACTCCGCGAGCAGCTTGCCGCGAAGGAAGCCGAGATCGAGGAGAGGTCGAAGGTGCTCGAGGAGCAGGCTGCCGAACTCGAGGCGAAGGCCGCGCGAATCGCCGAGCTGACGGAGCAGATCGCCTACCTGCGTCGCCAGCTGTTCGGACGTCGCCGGGAGACCATCGATCCGAACCAGCTCGCGCTCTTCGACAGCCTGGAGAGTGAACTCCAGGAACTGACGAGCGCGCCCGCACCGCCGGCGGAGCCGAAGAAGCCCAAACGGGGGCACGGCCGCGCGCCTCTGTCACCAGATCTCCCGCGGGAGGAGATCGCGCTCGACCTTCCCGAGGCCGAGCGGATCTGCCCCGATTGCGGCAAGCCGCTCCAGTCGATCGGCGTCGAAGTGACCGAGCGCGCGCACATGATTCCCGCGCGGATTGTCGTGAAGCGGTACGAGCGTCCGAAGTACGCGTGCCCCGACGGGCACGCAGTGAAGGTCGCGCCGCTCCCGGACGGCGTCGTTGACCGCGGCAAGTACGAGGCTTCGGTCTACGCGTTCGTCGCGACCTCGAAGTACGGCGATCACCTCCCGCTCAACCGGATCCAGAGGATCCTGAAGCGCTACGGCGTGCACCTGCCCCGCCAGACGATGTGGGACTTGCTCGTCCGACTCGACGAGCTCGTCGCGCAGCCGGTTCTGCGGCAGATGCGCCAGGAGCTTCTCGAGGAACGCGCGCTCCAGACCGACGAGACGCCGATCCGCGTCCAGCAGGAAGGGAAGAAGGGCACGAAGCAGGGCTACCTGTGGTCGTGGCGCAACGTTCGGGGCAGCCCGACGGAGAAAGTCGTCGCCGACTTCTGCATGGATCGATCGGCGAAGGGCCCGACCGCGTTCTTGGGCGACTGGACGGGCACACTTCTCACGGACGGGTTCGACGGAACGAATCCGGTGGCGGTGAAGAACGAAATCACGCGAGCGGGCTGCTTCGCACACGCGCGACGGAAGTTCCGGGACGCAATGGAGTCCGGAGACAACAGGGCCGGAGCAGCGTTGAAGGAGATCGGCGAGCTCTTCGCGATCGAGCGCGAGCTCGTGGACCGACCGAACGTCGAGGGGCTGGATCTTGCTGGACTCGCCGCGCTGCGGCTTCGCGAGCGGGGCGCCCGCGCGAAGCCGGCTCTCGAGCGGCTCTTTGCGAACGCGTTCGCGCTCGACGAGGACCCGAGCGTTGCTCGCGGAAGCCGGCTGCAGAAGGCCGTGACCTACCTGATCAACCAGCGCAAGCCGCTGCTGGCGCATCTGGAGCACGGCGAGATCCCGATCCACAACAACGACACCGAGCGGGATCTGCGGCACGCCGCGGTGGGCCGGAAGAACTGGATGATCTTCGGCAGCCAGCGCGGCGGCGAAGTCGCGGCGCGGCTCTACTCGCTCGTGCTGAGCTGCAAGCTGAACGGCGTCGACGTCCAGGCGTACCTGGAGGACGTGCTCGGGCTCGTATCAACGGAGTCTGACGTTGCTCGGCTCACGCCCTGGGCGTGGGCGGCCCAGCGGGCTGCCGCTGCGCCGGCGTAGACGATCGAAGCGGGCACGGTCAACCGGTCACCGGCATGGGGTGACCGGACACGTACACACGACGGATCGTTCGTCACCCCGGTGTCCGAGGAATCCGGGAGGGTCAAAGCCAACTACGGCTTGGATCGTTCGTCCGTGAGCGCACCTGGGGCATTGGCTGGCGTCACGCTTCGTCGGCGCTCAGGCTCTCCTCCATCCTCGCGTCCTTTAGGACACGATCGGCCCGCGCGAGACGAATCGCCAGATCTAAGCCTCGCACGATATAGACAGAGTTGATGCGACGAAGGAACGAGATTCCTACGACGGCAAGCCCAATGAGTATCAGGCTGAGCGATAACTGTGCAGGAGTAACAAGCCAATGAAGCTCGGACCCATCGGAATTGACGAGAATAGAGCCGGCATGATCAAGCTTGCTCTGGCACCAGCGTATCCAGGGCGCCCATTCCAACATCCAGTTCCAGATCCACACAAAGGTCAACACGACGAGACTGAGGATCGCTAGCGACTTCACGGCTGGAATGTCCCACAGCCAATATCTCTGTGACTCGAGGTTGAGCCTCGATGCTGTTTCAACCGCCACGAGTTCCGAAACGGGAAGGCTTGAGATTTCGCGGAGAATCTCAACATCCCGAGGGCTCGCGAAGTGGTTTGTGAGGTGATTCGAACCTCCGTTACTCAGCGCCTCCCAGCCGTCGAGCCACCGTCGTGGACTGATGATAAGAGTCAGTACCGCCGAAACGGGCGGGAGCTGACCCTTCGACCCCTCGTTCTCTTCCCACGTGCGCAGGATCTGCGTGTAGAGCAACTGTGTTCTCAGGCGGTCCTCGGTCTCGTGCATATGCGCGAACCTCTCGTTCATCGAGTGTCACTGCCGGATGGCGCAAGTGAGCGATCACGCTCCTTCTTCGCCCATGGATGCGGGGAACCGGCCGGCGCCACTCGAACGCGATCAATGACACGGCTCAGATGAAGCCTGACTCGTCAGGATTGCATGAATGATCGATCCCCTATCTCCCTGGCCTCCTCCGCGCAACGAGATCGAGGTGTCTCAGGCTCATCTACCTCGCACCCATCGCCGCCATTCACGCGAGACTAGGATATACCCTTCGACGATCCAGGAAGTGGGGACAGGTCATAGCCTCTTCCGACACGGCTGGAGATGGAGCGGCCGATGGGACTCGAACCCACGACATTCAGCTTGGGAAGCTGACGCTCTACCAACTGAGCTACGGCCGCGCGGGGAGAGGAGGCTACCGTGGCCTCGCATGGCGCGCAATGGGCGGCAGCCCGGGTTGCCTTGCCTGGTGGTGAGCCTTCGTGTTCTGTGGAACCCGTGCCGGTGCCGCGCGGTCTCAGCCTGCCGGCACGTTCCCTGGCCCAGCCCGCGCCTCGTCCCCTTCCCTCCACTGCCGTGACTCTCCGCTCCCTCCTCGCCCTCGCCCCGGCGCTCGCTCTCGTCACCCCCGGCCTCGCCCAGGTCTACTCCTACGACGACGGCTCCACCGAGAACGCTCTCAACTTCACCGGCGCCGCCGAGGTCGGCTTCCTGCACGGGTTCGATGCCGCCGGCGGGGCCGACTCCATCGCCGAGCTGCACGTCGCCATCGGCACCGCGCTCGCGCCGGCTGGGCAGCTCGATGGGGATCTGCTGCGGCTCGCCGTCTGGGACGATCCCTCCAACGATGGCGATCCCTCCGACGCGGTCCTGCTCTTCGAGTCCGCGCCCATCGCCGCCACCCAGACCAACTCCGATCTCAAGGTCACTTACCCGCTGACTCCCGCCGTTCCCGTCACCGGCACCTTTTTCGTCGGCGTCGCCGTCGAGGCCAACGCCGGCGAGTTTCCCGTTGGGCTCGACATCTCCGCCGGCGGGAGCGGGGCGCCGGCTTACGTCATCTCCAGCAACAGCGCGATCGACCTCGGCAACCTCGCAGGCAACACCGTTCCGCCCACGGTCCAGACCAACGCCGTCTTCCTGCTCGACGCCGTCGGTGGGGGAGCGTCGTCGTTCGGGACTCTCTACTGCTCCCCGGCGGTCGCCAACTCGTCGGGCGCGCCCGCCACCATCTCCGGATCGGGGAGCCTCGCCGCCGCCGACAACAACCTCCTCCTCGAAGTGCAGGCCATGCCGACCAACACGTTCGGCTACTTCATCGCCTCACGCATCCAGGGCTTCGTGCCCGGGCCGGGCGGCTCCCAGGGGAACCTCTGCATCGGCGGCACGATCGGACGCTTCCTGCAGCAGGTCCAGAACTCCGGGCCCGGCGGCAGCATCGCCATTCAGGTCGATCTCACCGCCATCCCGCAGGCCACGGGGACCGTCGCCGTCGTCGCCGGCGACACGTGGAACTTCCAGGCCTGGTTCCGCGACGCGAACCCGAGCATCACGAGCAACTTCTCGGACGCCCTCTCGATCACGTTCAACTAGCGGTTTCGGTCGCCAGCGTCTCGACGCGCGCCGCCGCCGGCGGGGTCTGCGTCGGACGGCGCTCTCGCACCGGTGCCGGCCGCGCGTTCAGCTCGTCCTCCAGGAGTTCCGCCCACGCCTCCATGTACTGGACGGCGTGCGTCGAGTCCTGCCGCCGCAGCCACCTCGCCGGCACCCGCGCCAGCACGCGCGGGTCGCTCAGGTTCTCGAGGTGCCTGACGTCCCCGATGTGCATGCCCAGCGCGAGCATCTCGTCCAGCACGTGGTCGATCGCCAGGCCCGACGTCGGGCAGTGGTCGACCGACTGCTGGCTCCAGTCGCCGTGGCGCTCCATCGCTCGGCGGTGGATCTCCGCCGGCGAGAGCTCCGTGATCGTCTGGGCCAGGTGGCCGCAGATGCACGATCCCATGTGGCCCCACGCGAAGGGCGATCCCTCGCGCAGGCGGGCGGCGGTCGTGCGGAGGGCGTCGATCAGCTCAGGAGTTGCGCGGGCCATGCGACGATTCTCGGCCCAGGCCGGGGCCCGGGGTAGAGCCGGATCCGGTGATCGAGGTTCCGGCAGAGATTTGGTGCGCCGACCGGTCGCAGAAGACGCCCAGAGCGAGCCACGGACGCGGATCCCCAACGGGATTCGGCCCAAGGCGTGACACTCGGTCCCGCGGGCGGTCCTTCCGTCAGGAAGGACCGAGGGCCTCCACGCCCCCTGCTTCCCCTCCCGCTCGCCGTCCCCTTCCCCGCGCTGCCATGCGCCGCCTCTCGCTCGCCTCGACGGCCCTCCTCGCCTTCGCACTCGCGCCCGCGACCTGCGCCGACGTCCACTTCGTCGGCCTCGACGGGAACAAGGGGTTCACGACCATCCAGGACGCGGTCGACGCGGCGCAGCCGAACGACACCATCGTCGTCGCCGTCCCCGTGGACGAGTTCTGGTGGGGGCCCGATCCCGGGTTCGTCGTCGACGGGAAGCCGCTCACGATCCTCGGCGTCGGTCGCTCCGGCGACGCGCCCACGCCGCGCGTTCAGACCGTGCGCGTGCGCAACCTCGGGTTCGGCGAGGCGGTGGTCCTCTCCAACCTCGACATCGGGTTCAACCTCGACGGGGCCGACGGCGTCGGCCTCGTCGTCGAGCAGTCGTTCGGGCCCGTCCGGATCGACCGCTGCCGCGTGCGCGGGCAGAGGATCGACAGCCCGAGCCCATCGCCCACCGTCGAACTCGACCTCGCGCTCGACGTTCGTCTCGTCGACACCGAGGTGATCGGCGGGCCCGGCGGCGGGCTCGTCGCGTCGCGCACGCGCCTCGTTGCGTACCGCTCTACCATCACGGGCGGCGAAGGGCTGCCCGCCTCCAGCTACACAATGGCCCAGGGCGCACCCGGCAGCACTGGCCTCGTCGTCCAGGACCGCAGCTTCGCGTGGCTCGGGCTCAGCACGGTCGAGGGCGGCGCCGGTGGCGGGGTCGAGTGCATCCACGGCTCGAGCTGCACCGCGATCGGCGGCGACGGCGGGATCGGGACGCTCGTCGAGACCGGCTCGCTGTGCGTGGCATCGGAGAGCGAGCTCCTCCCCGGACCGGGCGGACCGTTCGTCGGGCTCGGCGGTGGGCCCGGCACGATGCCGGGGAACCCGGGGTCGGACGTCGTCGGCGCCGTGACCGTCGTGCCGGGCACGCACCGCGATCTCGTGGCGCCGCGGTCGGTCGAGTCCGGCGAGACGCTCGAGCTCACGCTCCTCGGCGAGCCCGGCGAGCAGGTCAGCGTGCTCGTCGGCAACGCCGGCGGACACCGCTACCTCGGCAGCGCCTACGGCGTCCTGCTCGCGCACGGCGGTGTGCCGGTCGACGTCGGCGTCGTGCCGGCGTCCGGCGTGCTGAACGCGTCCGTTTCGCTCCCGCCCGTCGCGTCCGACGAGGCCTCGACCTGGACTGTCCAGGCTCTCTTCCGCGCCTCTCCGTCCACGTTTCGTCTGAGCACGACGGCGTCGGTCTCGGTGATGGGCGACGCCACTCCGTTCGTCGAGCGCCCCGCGCGGATCCACGTCAACGCCGCGTCGGCGTCCGGCGGCTACGGTCGGTCGTGGCAGTCCGCGGCCTCGAACCTCCGCGACGCGCTCGTCTACGTCGCGGCCGCCGAGCCCGGAGGGAACGACCCGCTCGAGGTGTGGGTCGCGGCCGGCACCTATACGGCCTCGCCCGCGGCGGATCCGCTGCGCAAGAACCGGATGCGGCTCCCGAAGCACCTCCGCGTGCTCGGTGGCTTCGACGGGACCGAGACGGACGCCTCGCAGCGCGATCCCAGAGCGCACGTCGTGTCCGTCACCGCCGACCTCGCCGGCGACGACCGCGATCCGATGGGATCGCCGAACGACAACGCGCAGGGGCTCTTCCACGCCTACAGCTATCCGGCCGACAACACCCTGCACCTCTCCGGCCTGACCCTGCGGTCCTCCGTCCAGTGGCCCGCGCTGCAGTGCGTCGGTACCTCGCTCGAGCTCGATCGATGCCACTTCATCGAGAACGGCCGAGGGAGCACCCACAGCGCCTTGCGCGTGACTGCGGAAGTGCCGGGTACGACGGTCTCGATCCAGTCGTGCCGCTTCCGCGCGAACAGGGCGGGGTTCCCCGCCATTCAGTTCGGCCGGCAGGGATACGACGGTGGCCCGCTCGACGTGACGATCCACGGCAGCGCGTTCATAGGCAACCGCACCTCGCACCAGACCACGACGCCGACCGTCGGCTACGCCATGCTGGGCGCCGCGGTGACGGCGTTCGGCACGGACGTCGACCTCGACGTGCGCTGCTGCACGTTCCTCGACAACGACGCGCCGTCGGCGACGAGCCGCCCGAGCCCGGTCGGCGGGATCTTCGCTGCGCCCGAGGTTCGCGTGTCGCTCTTCGACTGCGTGCTGTCGAGCGCGCGGCACGCGAACGGGATCGACACGCCCTACTCGCTCATCGATCCGACGGACGACGACGAGGTGGCGTTCAACTGCGTCGAGTGGCTCCCCGCGACCTGGGATGCCGCGACGCACGTCGTCGCCGCGCCGGGCTTCGTCGATCGGATCGGTCCCGACGGCGTGCGGGCGACGGGGGACGAGGACATCGCGCTCGCCGCGGGGTCGCCGTGCGTCGACGCGGGGAGCTCGCCGCACGTGCCGGCGGGGATGGCGGTCGATCTCGACGGGGCGCCGCGCTTCGTGAACGACCCCGCCGCGCCCGACGTGGGCCAGGGCGGGACGCGGATCGTCGACCTCGGGGCGCTGGAGCGGCAGGGGCCGTAGCGCGCGAAGACGGGCCGGTTGCACGCGCGCGCGGATCCGGACGAAAAGCGGATCGAGCGCACAACAGGGGCGTACCGGGCGCGTAAACCCGGCTCGTTCCCGTCCCTCGACCCCGCCCAACACCATGGCCCGCGCCCTTCTCTCGCTCGCTCTCGTTCTCGTCGCCGGCTCCTGCCAGGGGCCCATCTCGCCCGCGGTCTCGTCCAAGTCCGACGGGTTCCGCATGGCCACCACCCCCGTCGACGGCGTCGTCGAGGGGCGGCCGACCTGGGGCGCGCCCATGCTCCTGCCCGGGACGTCGTCGCGGATCGTCCCGTACGCGCGCGAGTCGCGCGTGGGGTGGTTCGGGGACTACGACCGGTTCGCCGAAGGGGGCAAGGGGACGTACGGGCTGTCGGAGGGGAGCTACTCCGGCGCGGACGTGACGACCGCATCGGGCTCACTGCGCTGGCACAACGGCGTCGTCGTCGACCTCGAGGGCGGCGCCCAGTGGAACCTCCTCGGGGAGCGCGGGATCCTCTCCCGCTACTGGATGCGCGTCGCGACCGACAACGCCGGCTCTCGCTCGACCGGCCTCGTCTTCGCCGCCACCGTCGAGGACAGCAACGGCGACGGCGTCCTCGACGACCGCGACGCGATGCGCGCGCTCTACACCGACGGCGCCGGCAGCTCGCCGCGGTACGTCACGCCGGCCGGCACGCAGCTCCGCAGCGTCAGCTTCGATCCCGAGAAGCAGACCGCCGTGCTGATGGTCGCCCACGACGACGACGGCACGTTCGAGGACGCCGAGGCGCCCGCGCCCTACCTGCTCCGGCTCACCGGCGATCAGCCCGCCGAGCCCATGGTTCGCCCCGCGATGCAGGGCACGACCGACGGGCTGCTCGCCGCTGCGCGGCGCTGAACCCGGCGGCTCAGTACTCCGCGAGGAGCGCCGTCGGCACCGCGATCACGCCCGTCGGCGTGACCGCCGCGATGCGGTCCGTCGGGCTCGCCTGCACCACGTGCTGGCCGGTAAAGGCGCCGAAGGCGGGCAGTACCAGGCCGTCCGCGCGCTCCCAGAACACCGGCACCTTCAGCCGATCGCGCCCGTCGTCCAGCCGCGCGCCCGGGTGCAGGTGCCCCGCCACGAACGGGCCCTCGCCGCGTGGGTGGTGGCGGTACGCGATGCCGTCCGCCTCGTACGGCTCCGGGACCATCCGCAGGTCGAGCTCGTCGAGGAGCCGCCGCGCGTGGCGGTCGTGGTTACCCTGGACGAGCAGGAGTTCCAGGCCGCCGCGCGCCGCCAGCCAGGCGCGGAACGTCTCCGCCGTCGGGCTGTCCGGCTCGACGTCCGCGTGGAAGAGGTCGCCCAGGATCGTCAGGCGCGCCGCGCCCTTGCGCTCGACCAGCGCGTCGAGGCGCGCCAGCTCACCCGCCGTCGTCCCGCGCGGGATCGGCCGTCCCGCGCGGCGGAACGTCGCCGCCTTGCCCAGGTGCACGTCCGCGACGAGCACCTCGCGGCGGTCCGGGCGGTAGGCGGCGCGCTCGGGGCAGAGCTCCAGCTCCACCCCGTGCGATGTCAGGGCGAGGTCGCGCATTACGGCAGAGAGTGGGCCGGACGCGCGCCCCGATCAACGGCGTGCAGGATCTGTCGCGGTCGAGGCGGCCGCCGCCCGCTCGGCGGCGGCGTTCGCGAACCACTTGTAGCCGCCGACATCCGAGAAGAACGCGTGCTCCCCGTGCGCGTCGATCCACTCCAGGACGTACCTGGCCCCGGTGTGCTTCGTCTCCATGTAGCGCTCGGCGAGGCGGAGCGCGACGAGGTCCTGCGGGTCCACCTCCAGACGCGTGCGGAGCATCTCCAGGAACTCTGGCCTGCGGTTCGACACGCCCAGCTTCGCCAGGTCCTCGTCGACGATGTGCGGGCCGCCGGCGGCCGAGTAGACGTACTCGACGTTCTCCGAGTGCCAGCGGCTCAGGACCTCCATGTCGAGGCCATGCTCGGCGATGATCTTCTTCGGGAACGCCTTCTTCAGGTGGTCGGCGTAGCTGTCCCCGTAGGTCTCGACCTTCGGGATCATCTGGATCTTCTGCTCGACCCAGCCGCGCCCGCGCGCCGCCTTCGCGATCACCGGCCGGTGCCCGTCGAACTGCTTCATGTAGATGATCGCGTTCAGGAACGCGCGCTTCGCGCTCTCCGTCATGCGGTCCGGCGCGGCGTAGAAGCCCCACTGGAGCATGTTCGCCTCGCGGCCGATCGCGACCGCGTACGGGCCCTTGCTGTTCACGCCGCCGGTGATGCGCTCGCAGCCCGGCGAATCTTCGAAGCCGTGGCCGTCCGAGACCACGCCGTAGTCGACCTCCTTGCCCGGCTCACCGGTCTGGACGACCCATACGCCGCTGTCGTCGAAGTCCTTCTCCCACTCGTGCGAGACCAGGGTGACCCCGGCGTCGAGGGGCTCGTTGAAGATGGGATGGTCCAGGCGCACCCCGTGCGCCTCGTTGTGGAGGCACAGTCACAACCAGTCGAGCTTCTGCCCGCGGCGCGCCTTCGTGCCCACGTACGACATCGCGATCACCGGCTTCGTGAAGCCCGGGCCCAGCGCGACCGGCACGCGGTGCAGGCCGCTCTTCTTGTCGTAGCCGTCGAGCCCGTACTGGCTCTTCCAGTCGATGACCACGACGTCGTAGTCCTCTGCCGTCGCCATCGAGAGCTCCTCCAGCGGGAGCGTCGCAGTGACGTCGAAGTGCTCGGCCAGGAACTTGGAGAACTCGGTCTCGCGGTGCCCGCCTTCCGAGCCCGCGTACAGCACGCGCGTCGAGCGGTGGGGGGCCCAGGCCGTCGCGTCGTCGCCGCCCGCGTCGGCGAGCGCCACCGTCAGCGCCTTCGACGTCGGCGGGTAGCACATCTCGGCGTTGCAGGTCTGGTACGCCACCGTGACGCCGATCTCCGCGCCCGGCTCGGGCGCCGACACGACGCGCACGGAGTGCGTGAACGCGACGTCGCCCTCCCAGATGCGCAGGCCGTCGCCGTAGGGCTTGCTCTCGGGCGCGTTCCACTCGCCGGCGGCCTCCAGACCGTCCGGCAGATCGAGCTCCAGCTCGGTGTCGGCGTACATGTCCGGACCGTCCAGGTCGTACACGTGCCAGCCCGTCGCCGTCCGCAGCCGCACGACGATGTCGAACGTCGCGCCGACCGCGGGCATCGCGTCGACGCCGTCGATCCCGACGCCGAGCTTCACCGGCGCCTTGTTCGTCGGCGTCTCGGTGGGCACGTCTACGGCGACTGCGACCGCCGCGGCCGCCGCGCCCTGCTCGCTCCCCGACGTCGTGCGGCGGTACAGCCACACGGAGCTGTACTGCGTCGGCTCGGTGAAGTGATCGCGGAACCCCTTGGTGACCTCGGCCTGACCCTTGATCGTGCGCTCGGCGTACATCGCGTCGATCTCCACCGCGAGCGCGTCCAGGTCCACGATGTCCGCGTCCTCGCGGAGCGTCCCGACGTCGGAGTAGTCGCCGACGATCAGGTCCATCGCGCCGTCCCCGTCGTAGTCGGTCACGCAGATCTGTGCGCGCACCGCCGGCCGCGGCGCGGCGCCGGGCAGGAGGTACTGGAACATGAACTTCATGTCCGACTTCGCGCGGACGAGCTCCAGCCCGCCGCCGAACTCCGGCGCCTCCGCCGTCCCGACGTTCCGGTACCACTGCACGCTGCCGTCCGACGAGCCAACGACGAGGTCCCAGCGTCCGTCGCCGTCCCAGTCGGCCACCACGGGGTTGTTGTGCCCCTTGACCTGCAGCGGCTTGCCGGCCGACTCGATCGAGACGGACTCGCGCGAGTACACGGGCTCCTTGCGCGTCCCGATGTTCTCGCGCAGGTAGAGCCGCCCGCCGAAGCTCCCGATCAGGATGTCCAGGTCGCCGTCCGACTCCCAGTCGACCGGCGCGGCCCAGCTGCCGAACGAGGAGATCATGGCCTGCACGGCCTCGTCGCTCTCGGTGTCGCCCGCCTCCTCGAAGCGCTGGTACTCCTGGTACTCGCGCGGGTGGTGCACCAGAGGCGTGCCGTCCTCGTCGACGAGGACCTCGCCCTTCGCGTACTTCCCCTTGCCGAGGCCGCGGAAGAGGTAGACGTCGCCGGGGTCGTACGAGCCGCTGATGAAGTCCTGGATGCCGTCACCGTCGTGGTCCACGAACTGTGGACTGGAGGCGATGCATCAGTAGACGGGTGTCTTCGCGGCCTCGCCGCCGGCTTCGAGCTTGCCCCGCGAGGTGTAGCGCGGCTCGGCCTCGGTCCCGACGTTCTCGAAGAACCAGAAGTAGCCGGGGAAGTCCCCGACGAGCAGGTCGCGGTCCCCGTCCTCGTCGACGTCGGCGATCCACGGGCCCGCGTGGGCGATCTTCGAGAGCTTGCCGATCTCGATCGGCGCACCGTCAGCCTCCAGGCGGACGGGCGCGTGCAGTTCGGGGCTGTGCTCGCGCTCGTTCGCCGCGGCGGCGTCGAGCGGCGCGGAGACGAGGAGAGCGAGCGGGGAGAGGAGCAGTGCGGATCGCATGGCAGCGTCGGGCCCTCGCTTGAGCCCGTCGGGTGGGAAGGGAGCGCGTGCGGCGGTCTAGCCGCGTCCGCTCGCCAGGGTACCCACGGACGAGAGCCGCGCCCGATCCCAACAAGGATCGAACGCGCGGGCCCTCGCTGCGCTCAGTCGACGAACGAGAGGACCCGCTCTGCGTCGGCGACGTAGACCGGGCGTGCCCCGGGGTAGGCGATGACGAGATGCGTGATCCCACCCCGCGACAGCACCGCCATCTCGACGGGCGCGGGCGACGCCTCGACGCGGAACGCGCGGCACGGCTCGCCCAGGAACTGCCCCTCGGACTCTGCGCGCGGCGCGTCCAGCGACTGCGTGAACTGCCGCGCCAGCACCGTCGCGTAGGCGGGCGCGAAGGTCGATCCCCACGAGCTCATCGAGACGATCGTCAGACTCTGGTCGAGCGCACTCCGCCACTGGAGGATGTTCCCCGACACGAACCGGCCGCCGTAGAGCGGCAGCTGCGCGCCGGCCCAGCTGCGATCGGGGCGCACCATCGCGACGCCCATGCGCAGGCTCTCCAGCCTGTCCTCGGTCGCACGGATCCCCTGGACGTCGGTCCGCGGCAGCTCGAATCCGCCGAGCGCTTCCTCGCGCAGCTCGGGCGTTCCTCCGGTGACCAGGACCCGCACGCGCTGTCGCTTGCGCAGAGCGGTCAGCGCGATTCCGTCCCATCCGTGCTCCTCGCTGACGAGGTCGGCCACTGCGGCGCGCGTCCCCTCGATCCGGAGGAAGCGCGGCTCGGGCACGTCGCGGACGCCGGTGAACGCGTCGAACTCCTCGGCGAGCCACTGCGCGTGCGCGTGGCGCAGGTCGGTCCGGTCCCAGCGATCGACGTCGATCCTCAGCTCTGCGTCCGTGGTGATCTCGCGCGCGACCATGGTTCGCGTCTCGTCGTCCGGCTCCGGGATCGCGTCGACACGCCAGGATCCGCCGCGCTTGCGCCAGACGACGTCGCACGCGAAGTCGCGGTAGACGCCGCTGCGGACCCCGCACCACGCGCCGATGAGCGCCTGGGGATCCGTCGCGCCAGAGATCTCGCGCCGCAGCGTCGCGAGCGGCGCGGCGCCGAGCGTCCCGATGCTCGACAGCGCCTGCTGGATCGTGGCGCGGCACTCCTCCTCCAGCGCCGTCGGGACCTCGACCGTGACGTACACGACGCGATCGCCGGCCTCGGCGTGTCCGGCGAGGAGCGTCAGGGGCGTTCCGTCGGCGAGGGTGAACGGCTCGAAGTGCGTGGAGACGCCGAGCAGGTCGTACGCGTGCGGGTCCGTGGCGGGCGCCGGCTCGCGCCCGTCGCCCGGATCCGGCGGGAGGGGCGCCAGGCGCGACGCGATCGACACGACCAGGTCCGGCGCACGGTGCACGAGCGTCAGGTCCGCGTCGCGCGCCGCGAGCGCGGGCTCCAGTCCCCGCGCGACGCGCCAGTCGCCCTGCGGGGCCACGCGCAGTCCGGTCGCCGCCGACTCGTACACGCCGCCCCGCACCCGCGCGCCGACGAGGTCGGTGTCGGGCGGCGCCGGTGTTGCGCGTCGGCCCTTCACCCTCCCGGTCGTCCGGTAGAACGTGGCGAGGGTCGCGTCCGCCGCCTCGGCGGCCCGCTCCGGGTTCAGCGCGATCGCGTCCGCGTTGACGACGTACACGTGGTCCGCGTGCACGAACACGACGTCGTGCCCGGCGCCCGGCGTACCTCCGAACGTCCAGCGCGACCGCACGTGGGCCGCGGGCCGGCCGAGGAAAGGTTCCGCGGTGGGCTCATCGACCTCGAAGTCGTCGTGCGGCGCCACGCGCTCCAGGTGGCGCGCGACCGCGTGGGCGATCGTCAACGGATCGGCGCCCGGGAGCAGGAACACGCTGACGACGATGCTGCGCTCCCGGTCGAGCATCGCGGCGGCCGCACCCGGAACGAGCCCGTTCGCGAGCTCGGGCCCGACCGCGACCCACGCGGGATCGTCCCGGCGCAGGGCGAAGCAGTACTCCTTGTCGACGAGGTCGTCGCTCGCCGCGGCGAGCGCGAGGAGCGACGGCGCGAACAGCAGGCAGGACATGGTTCGAGGATACGCCCCGCGTCCGATCCCGCTGCCGCGCCGTCGCGTCGACTACCGCAGCACCACGGCTCTCGCGTCCGTGAAGTTCGACGCTCCGAAGAGCGCGTCGCGGTACCAGCCCTGGAAGAGCCACGTCTCGCCCGCCTGCGCGGAGATCCGGCCGGCCGGCGTCGGCGTGTCGGTCAGGTCGAGCGCGAGGGACGCCGAGCCGAAGAGGTCGGCGCTCAGGATCTCGCCGGGTCGCGCGTAGCGGCCGATGCCGCCGCCGATGCACAGGTCACCCCAGCTCCCCGCGGGCCGGACGGCGCGGTCCGCGCGGCGGGCGTTGAGCAGGAGGCACATCGCGCCCTGCGGCAGCCCGTCGAGCTGGACGACGAGCTCGTTCTCGCTCGCCACGTCGGAGCCGACGAGCTTCAGCGACGCCGGGACGCCGCCCGAGTTCTTCGCTGCTCCACAGACCGGCGCGCCCATCGATCCGTCGTCGGCGGGGGCGGTGTGGACCACGAGGTCGTACCGCGTGCAGCCGGCGGGCTGGCCGCCGGCCCGATCGACCCACAGCACCACCTCGACGGTCTGACCGGTGCGGTTCGTCCACTCGATCAGCTCGGAGTCGGAGTTCGACCGGCTGCACGCGAGCGCGGTCGAGAACACGGTGCCGCAGCTGGCGGCGCCGTAGTTCGTTCCGCACGTCAGGTCCTCGGCCGCGTACGCGCTGAGGTCGAGGTCGTGGGTCTCACCGTCGAACGACGCCATCGCGACGAGCGTCCGGCCGTCGAGCACCGAGATCGAGTAGAAGTCCTCGTCGTCGTCGCTGACGAGCAGGTCCCCGTGCGCGCCCTCGAAGATCGGGATCGCGTCGGCGCACGAGTCGCCGCCGTCGCGCTCCATGGCGTCGTCGAACTCGCCCGCGCACTCGGGGTAGACGATCTCGATGTAGACGCGATAGACGCTGCACTGCGCGTCCGGGTCGACGAGCCGCGGCTCGATCACGACCTGGGTCGCCTCGCCCGTGTCGTTGATCCACGACACCAACTCCACGTCGGACGCACCGATCGACGCGTCGAGCACGCCGCCCGCGCAGTCCTGGTGGTGCAGGAACGCGTCGATGTCGGCGACCGCGTGGTCGAAGCGGACTTCGACGTCGACGCGCGCGCCGTCCGGAACGTGCGTGCGGTAGAAGTCCGGATCGGTCGGGTCGATCCGGAGGCTGCAGTGGTTCCCCTCGGGCAGGTACGACGACGTGGCGCACGAGTTGTTGAAGTCGAACAGGTCACCCGGCGTGCACGCGTGGCTCGAGAACCACACGCGCAGGTCGTAGCCGTTCGCCGGCAGGAACGGCCCGCCCTGGACGACGCGCGCGACGAGGTCGATGTCGCCGCCGGTGCAGTTCGTATAGACCGCGCTGCGGACCGAGCCGACTGCGGTGACCCAGTACCCGACCGGCTCGCACGTCGCGGGATCGAGCAGAACCGTCCACTGGCTGCTGCTGTACGTGGTGACGTTGACGGTGTCGCCGTCGGGCACCGTGAACGCGAAGTAGTCGTCACCCGTCGCGCACGGTCGGTGGTCACCGGGCGCGATCCGCGCGGCGGTCGCGCAGGTGTCGTTGGCGCCGTACGGATCGCTGCATTGGGCGAGACCGTCGGGACAGAGGGCGTACGAAAGGGCGAGAACGGGGACGACGAGCGTCTGCAGTGTTGTCATGGCAGGCGTCCGAACGGCCGGGGCAGGCCCCCGCACCGCCGAGCGACGGCGCATCGGGGACGACCGCGTCGAGACGGTGTCCATGAGCGAGAGGCTCGCCCGAACCGGTCTCCAGAACGCCTGATTCGCTACCTGAAGTTCAGCGCGATCGCCTCGCTGAAGTTCGTCACCGTCCCGCCCGTGACGTCGCGGTACCACAGCTGGAAGACCCACGTGTCACCTGGAACCACGGGCGCCGTCCCGCCCGGACCGGGCAGGGCGCCCAGCGGGAGGCGGATGCTGACGTTGCCGCTGAGGTCGGCCTGCGTCACCAGGGAGAGACCGCGGGTCGGCGCGCTCAGGCAGAGCGAGCCGGCGCTCCCCGGCGGCTGGATCGGCGACGACGCGGTGCGCGAGAGCAGCGGCAGCACCAGGGTGCGCCGCGGCAGGTCGATGGCGGTGAGCGTCAGGTCGTCGTAGCCCGGGAAGATCGAGCCTGCTGCGCGCAGGTGCGCTCCGCCGCCGACGGTATTGGCGGAAGCGTCGCACACGGGCACGCTCCCCTGGAGCAGCGTCGACTCCATCACTGCGAACGCCAGGCCCGTCGGAGTCGACGACGAGACGAGGGAGAGCAGCCTGCCCTCGTCGGTCAGGATCGGCGGGACGCCGAGGATGAAGCCCTGCGACGGGTTCCAGCCCGGATCGATCACGCCGTCGTCGTCGACGTCCACGCCCTCCAGGTACGGGCGGCGGAGAGGCTCACCCGCCACCGACGTCAGCAGCGGGAGGAAGTCGAGTCGGTGACCCGTGACCGCGAACCCCCGGTCGTCGATCGCGACGATCCCGTCGTCCTGCGACGTCAGCGGGAGCGCGCGCACGAAGCGACCGTTACGGAAGACCGCGTCCTCTCCGCCTGCCGTCCCGCGGAAGACGACGTCGCCCGTGTCGTTGACGAAGACCTCGACGAAGTCGTCCCAGACCGTCGCGCCGTTCCACCGCGCGGCAGCGGGGAGCGGCTCGCCCGACATCGCGAGCTCTCCGGTGGGGAAGCGGTAGGCCGCTCCGTCGACGACGAGGATGGACCTCCCGGGCGGCGTGACGCGGACGCGCGTCGCCCAGTGGTCGCCCGACGGCGAATGCTCGAAGGCGCTGATGAACGTGATGGGGTCGGTCGTACCCGCACCGGGCACCGTCGTCCCTCCGCGGAGGAGGACCTCGGCGCTCGGATACACCGCCACCGCGCCGCCGGTCGCGGCGGTCGGTCCGATCTCGCCGCGCACGAAGACGCGGCCGTCGTTCGCGGTCGAGAGATCGGTCACGTTCTCCCAGCTCAGTCCCGTGAACCCGACGGCGTCGCCGACCTGTACGAGCGGCGCGCCGTCGAGGTACGCGTCGAACGGTCCGGTCGCCGTCGATCTCGAGAGGTAGGCGATGCTGCCGCTCCGCGCGGAGGGGCGCTCGGCGCGAGTCTCCAGGTAGACCCGCGGTGCCGCGTCGACCGAGGGCGCGCCCAGGATGACTTCGCGCGAGAAGCCGCTCGGGAGTCGGACCGCTCCCGCCGCCACCCAGCCGCCGTTCGGCCCGTGGCCGAGATCGGTCAGCGAGAGGACGCTCACCGGTCCCTGCGGCGAGTCGACCGTCATCGGTTCGGCGAGAACGACGGTGGCGTACGGGGCCTGGGCGATCGCCGACGGGGCGAGCAGAAGTGCGAGAACGCACCGAGAGTGAGCCGATCCGATCATCGGGGCGGGGCTTGGCAGTGGGAGGAAGCGGCCAGGTGCGCGCACGGGGAACGATGCGTCGCGGGAGAGGCCGGCAAGGTTCAAACGCCGTGCCGACACTCTCCCGCGAACACGATTCGATCACGGTCGGAACGTCTTGCTCGTCGTCTTGCCGGCTTCGATCGTGATCGTCTCCGGTTCCGTTCGCTTGCCGTCGCTCAGGATGCCCTGCACGACGTACGTCCCCGGCGCGAGGTCGTCGATCACCGCGACCGCCGGGCCGCCTGTCACCTCGCGCTCCTCGCCGTACGGCTCTCCGTCGACCATGCGCTGCAGCGCCGCGCGCGGGAACGCCTCCGTCAGGCCGCCGCGCACGCCGACCTGGAACTTGAGCGTGCCGCGCGCCACGAGCTCGATCTCGACGCCGGACCGCAGCTCGTCCGGGCGCAGCGGGTCGATCGTCGCGCGCCCCGAGAGTCCGCGGCGGCCGCGGACGCTCAGCTCGAGCTCGACGCCCGACTGGACACCGCGCAGCTCGAACCGACCGTCGCGACCGGTGCGGGCCGCGGTCGCGCCGCGACTCGACGTCCGACTCGCGACGGTCCCGTCCGCGTTCACGGTCTGCATCGCGACCATCGACGTCTGCCCCGCGCCGCCGCCGGATCCCGGAGCGCGCGCGGACACGCGAGCGCCCGAGATCGGCTCGCCCGTGTCGTCGACGACGATGCCCTCGACGATCGCGAGCTCCAGGTCGACGTCCGCGCGCGTTTCGCCGGGGACGACCGTCAGCGGGAAGCGATCAGCCATCGCCCTGTCGGGGTGCGAGACGACGAGCGTGTAGCTGCCCGGCTCGACGTCCTCCAGCTCGAACGAGCCGTCGGACAGGGTCCGGGCCGAGTCCGCGCGCGGCCCGCCGCCGCCGAACATGAGGACCTGGCCCGCGCCGGCTCGCGCGCGCTCCAGCCGCACCGTCGCGCCGGCGAGGGGCGCACCTCGCTCGGTGACGACGCCCGCGACCGCGCTCGCGGCCTCCATGCGCAGCGTGACCTCGGACTCCTCGCCCGCCCGCACGCGCACGCGCTTGCTCGTGCCGGAGCTCTGCGCCGGAGCGGCGCCGATGACGACCATCTGTGGCGCCTGCGGCCTGCGCGACGCGACGAACTCGCGGGCGCCGGCGGCGACGCGCTCGAAGACCGCGCGTCCGTCCGCGTCGGTCGTCCGGGACGTGCCGTCGTCGCACGTCACCGTCGCGCCGACGATCGGGGTGCCGTCGAAGTCCAGGACGCGGGCGATGACGCTTCCGCCTCCGGGCAGGCGCACCTCCAGGACCTCGTCCTCGTCGTACCGCGCGCGCTCCAGCTCGACGCCGACATGGTCGGGGTGGGTGACCGAGGCCGCGACCGGAACGTCGGAGCCGAGGTCGACGAGCGCTTCGCCTTCCGCGTCGGTCCGGGCGGTCCACTCGAACGGCATGTAGACCTTCTGCTGGTACAGCGGGTAGCACGTCCCCGGCGTCGTCGAGTTGCCCTCCGGGATCCGGTCGCCGCTGGCGCCGCCGTGGCAGCTGGCGCACTCGGGCGCGCGGAGCGGTGCGGGCGCGAGGGAGCGCAGCGGGTAGCCCGTCATGGCCACGTCCGCGTTCGCGACGGGTCGAGATGTCAAGTCGTCGAGCACGCGCACGCGGAGCTGTCGCGACCGCTGCAGGCGAACCTCGCCGAGGTCCGTCCACGCGCCGACCTCCATCCGTACGCCGCCGACCTCGTAGAACGCGTAGCCGGGCGCCTCGACGCGCACGGCCGCGCCCTCGTTCGCCTTCGCCGCGGGCAGGTCCTCGAAGGAGAGGCTCCCCGCGACCGTCTCACGCGCGCCGCGGGTGAGCGATCCGAGGAAGCCCTGCGCGCCGTCGCGGTACGACACCTCGCAGCGCGGCACCGCGCGGCCGGTCTCGGCGTCGACGATCCGCAGGCGCAGCCCCGCACCGGTCGTCGGCGCTGCGCCGCCGTACCCGTTGACGACGAGTTCGACCGACGCGTCGCCGGGACGAGCGGTGACGCGGTTGGAGCGCGCGTCGCCGCGCGCGAGCGTGTCCGCCGCATCGACGAGCACGACCTCGTAGTCCGCGTCCGTGATCAGCCCGCGCAGCTCGAACGATCCGTCCGGTTCGGGCGCGGCGGAGCGGGCGCGGTTCGTCTCGACGCCCGACCCCTCGCGCACGGCGACGACCCGCAGGTCGCCGGACGGGATCTGCCCGACGATGCGGCCCGCGAGCGCGCCGCCGGCGAGCATCCGGAGCGTCGTCCGGTCGGACTGCGCGCCCGGACGGCGCGTGGCGCCCTCGAACTCGGTCGTCGGGTGCTCGGGATGGTCGGCGCGGATGCGCCACGGGCCGACCGGGAGCTTCGCGAGCGTGAACGTGCCGTTCGTCGCCGTCGTCGCCGCGGGCTCTCCGACCGGCTCGGCCGACGTCACGACGAACGGGCCCGTGTCGGTCGACTCCAGGCGCAGCTCGACGCCGCCGATGGCCTGCCCGGTCGCGTCGACGACGACGCCGGAGAGCTCCGCCGCGCGGTCGACCGTGATGGTGCCGACGTCGAGGCCGGCCTCCTCGCGCGTCGGTCGGAACGCGCGCTCGACCAGCACGTGGCCGGGTGCGGTGACGGCGAGGCGGAGCTGCTCCTCCGCACCGCGCGGCGCCGGGAACGTGAACCGCCCCTCGCCGTCCGTCGTCGCCCGGAGGTCGCCCGGACCGCGCACGGTCGCGCCGACCAGGGGGCGCCGATCCGGGCCGACGACGAGACCGAGGACGTTCGGCGGCGCGGCGGAGGGCGACCCCGCCTCGTCGACCGCGACGCGGTCCCCAAGGGGAGCCGCCACCGGGTCGAGCGCCGCGTCCTCACGCGCGTCGGGCCCGTCGGCAGGCGTGGCGGCCGCCCGTTCGACGTCCGCAGGGGACCGGGGGATCGGGTTGGATTCGCCGAAGAGCAGAGAGCTCCCCAGCCAACCGACGATTGCGACTGCGGCCGCGCTGGCCGTGACCTTCCACATGACGAGGCTCCCGAGACCGAGGGGGGTGAGGCTCGCCAGGCCCACCTCGGGCGGGACGAGCAGGGCCATGCCCGGGATCCACGACGCGCGCCCACCGGGGCGTGCGTCGAGCGACTCGCGCAGGCGATCCACGCCGCGCGCGAGTCGATTGCGCACCGTCGACGAGGGCTCGCCGCTCCGCCGCGCGATCTCGGCGGCGGAGAGGCCCTCGAAGTAGTGCAGGAGCAGCGTGCGGCGGTAGGGCTCGTCGAGCCCGACGACGGCCTCGACGAGACCCCGCTGGGCCTCGGCGCGGCCGAGCAGCTCGGAGGTCGAGGGGAGCCCCTCGGCCGGCGCGACCTGTCGCTCGCGATCCCGCGAGGCGAGCTGCCGCTCGAGCTGACGCACGTGGACGCTCCGCAGGACGGCCTTCAGCCATCCCCGGGGCGAGTCCGCCCGGCTCGGCGGCCGCTTGGCCGCGCGGAGCCAGACCTCCTGCACGAGATCGTCGGCCCCCGCGTCGCCGACCAGCCGCAGGGCCAGGGCCCGCAGCCAGCCCGCGTGGGCGAGGAGCTCGTCGATGGTGACGTTGGATTCGGACATCGCGCGGTGGAAGCCTGCCGCGCCGGGAATCGTCGCGCGGAATCCGAGAGATTCGTCGAAAGCGCTCGGCGCATAGTCTTGGGCGTCTCGCCATGCCCGCCGCTCGCCTCCTCCTGCTCGTCGCCGCCGCCGCGCTACTCGTGGGCGGGCTGCTGTTCCGGCAGAGTTCGAGCGGCGTCTCGGACGGGGACGCGGACGTGGTCGAGCGCGCGAGTGCCACCGTGAAGGAGGAGCTGGCGTCCGTCGAGGACGTGGCGCTCGAGCCGTCGGCCGAGGGGGTCGAGGACTCCAGCACGGCGTCGGACGGGGTCGAGCCGGAGACGCCTGACGAGGAGGCCGATCGACCCGAGCACGAGGCGGTCCTGCGGCTCGTCGCGAGCCGGCTCGGCGACGCGCTGGACGCTCTCCCGGCCGAGGCCCGCGCCGCTGGTTCGCGGCGCGTCGCGCGCCGGACGGTCCAGGTCGTCACGGCAGACTCCGACACCGTCGAGATCCGTGTCGACGTGCCGCTCGCCGAGGAGCTCTCGGGCGGTCGACGCAAGATCGTGTGCCGGCTCGACCTTCGGTCCGGCGCTGCGCTCACCGTCGAATGGACGCCGTTCCGGGACGAGTCGCGGACGGAGGCGCTGGGCATCGATCCGAGCTGGATGGACCAGAGGGCCGCGCCCGTTGTCGTCAACGAGCTCGCTCCGCCGCCGACGCCGACGGCATCCGGACGTCCGGTGCCGCGCGCGGTCCACCTGCGCGCGCTGGCCGAGATCGGCGAGCGCGTCCTGGTCCAGACGAGGAACCTGCGCGTCACCGCGAGTCGTTCGCGGCTGGAGTGGAGCGAGTCCGTACGCGGCACAACAGCGACGATCGACGGCGTCCCGCTGGGCGACGAGATCCTCGTGACCTGGCAGCGCGCGGACGCAATGTACGCGCGCCGGACGTTCATCCACGACGGACGGCCGGTGACGATGTCGCTGCTCGGGCCGGCGCGCGTCCAGGCCCGCTTCGTCGACCCACTGGGGACTGTGGTTCGAGAGCTCGAGAGGGTCACCGTCGACTTCCGGAGTACGACAGAGAAGGAATTCGCCATCGCCTGGAGCGGCGCGAGACGGGAGGTCGACGAGGACGGCGTGCACCGGCTGAGCGTTCCCGAGCGCGTGCCGCGGACGGCGCCCTCCGCGGAGTTCTCCGAGGAGCTGTCGCGCCGCGGCTGGCTCGTCGTGCAGTCGCGGGGGTTCCATGACCTGGAGATACCACTCGAACTCGAACCAGGTCGGACGATCGAACTCGGCGACGTGGCGCTGGAGTTCGATGGGCTGATCGTGCACGTCCGGCACTCGGAGGCGCCTCTCGAGGAGCCTTCGTTCGTCCAGTGGGACGAATCGGGCGTCACGAAGCACGCGGACGCGCTCCTGGTTCGGTCCCTTCGACCGGGTGTCTCCGCCGTGGTCCTCTCGCGAAGGGCCCAGGTGCTCCTGACCGGTGATCGGCCCGACGCCGTGCTCTTCGCAGGAGCGAGGGGGTCGCCTTGGGGGGCGCGCGCCGACGGCGAGGACTATGCCGCCGTTCCGACGGTCGACGTGGACGCCCTGATCGACGCCTCCATGCTGGACCCGAAGCCCGCCCGGGGTGCGCTCGCCTGCGAGTGGGAGGGGATGGTGCTCGAACTCGGTCCGATCGAAGAGGGCGTGACCGAGGTCGACTGGGCGCTCCCGGCCGAGGGGTGCGAGGTGTTCTGGACCGAGGCCCGGCTGCCCCCCGAGCGCTCCGCACGGCACCGGATCGGCCCGGCCGCGTCGCTCTCCGGGCGGCGCTACCCCTTGCGCTGGACCTTCGACTCCCGGCATCGGCGCGCAGCCGCTTCTCTCGATCCGAGGCGGCGGAAATTCAGCCAGATTCGGTGTCGGCGATCCGCGCGTGTCGCCGCGACTCCTCGGTGACCATCCTGAGAGGAGTCGTCCATGCTCGTATCCTTGTCGTCGCGGTGCCGTCTCGCCGCTGCGTTCCTTCCCGTCGTCGCCGCCTGCTCGGGCGGTAGCCCCGCTCCGCCCTCGGCGGATCTCGATCCCGATCCCACGCCGATCACGCGCTCGGCGGCGGTTCGCTTCCTCCATCGCGCGACCTTCGGAGCTTCGCCGGCGGATACCGACTTCGTCGTGGCGAACGGCTACGTCGCGTGGATC
>JBCDGE010000116.1:0-23749 GCA_038757895.1 Planctomycetota bacterium
CGCGCGCGCCGCAGCGCGCGGCGGCCGGACGCGTCACTCTCCAGCGTCTCGGCGTGCTCCAGCCAGCGCACGGACGACGCGAGGTCGCCGTCGCGCTGCTCCAGAGCCGCGATGCCCTCCGCGAGCGTCGCGGTGCGCTCGCCGAGGATCCACGCGGTCTCGTACGCCGACGCGGCGGAGCGGACGCGCCCGCTCGAAGCGAGGACGTTTCCGAGGCCGAGCCAGGACTGCGCGTCCGCCGGAGAGATCGAGACCGCCTGCCGGTAGATCGACTCCGCGGCCGACAGGAGACCCGTCTCCGCGAGCAGCTCGGCGGCGTACCGTCGCCAGCTCGGATCGCCCGCGTCGAGGACGGTGAGGAGGCGCACCGCATCGAGCGCCGCGAGGACGTCGCCCCGCCCGCGGTCGATCTGGACGAGGCGCGCGAGCACGTCGCTCGTCAGGCGACCCAGGCCGATCGCGCGCACGGCCGCCGCGCGCGCGTCGTCGGTCCGCCCGAGCTCGTGGTAGCTGAACGCGAGGAGCCTCGGCACGTCGGCGAGGTCGGGGCGCTCCTCACCGAGCGCCTCCAGCGCGCGCACCGCGTCGCCGTGGCGGCCGTCGCGCTGGTCCGCCTGGGCGCGCTCCAGCCGACGCGCCTGGTCCGGCGTGAGCCCCTCCGTCTGGGACGACGCGACGCCGGAGAGCGCGACCGCGGCCACCAGCGCCGCCGCCAGGGTGCGCAGCGAGCGGATCATCGACCCTCCAGCTGGAAGGAGAACGTCTTGAGGCCCCAGGCGCGCACGCGCCGCCCCTCGTGCTCGGGGGGCGTGAATCGCCAGCGGGCCACCGTCCGGCGCACGGACTCGACGAACGCGCCGCCGCCCTCGGTGATCTCGACCTCGGCGACGCGGCCGCTCTCGTCGATGAGGAGTCGTGCGCGCACGACCTCCTGGACGCGCATGCGGCGCTCGCGCGAGGGGTAGCGCGGGGCGGCGTTGCCCGCGAGTGGACGCGGGGGCGTGTCGATCGCCCGCGCGTCGAGGGGCGCGGCCTGGACCTCGGCCTTCGCCGCCGCGCGCCGGGGACCGGGCGTGTTGGCCACGCGCACCGAGACCTGAGGGACGACCGGCTGCGGCAGGTCGAGCTCGATCGGCATCGGCTCGACGTGGGCGAGCGACGGCTGATCGAGGTCGAGGTCGATCTCCATCGGCTCGGGGTCGGGCTCCTCCGCGCCGACGGCCAGCGGCTCCTCGGGGCTCGGAGCCCGCGGCGGCGGGATGGGGTCGAGAAGGACCGCTCCGGTCGTCGCGCGCCGTTCGCTCGGCTCGGGCACGTTCGAACGCAGCGCCGACAGGCACCACACGAGCGTGGCGTTCACGCCGAGCGCGAACGTCACGGCGACGGCGACGCGCAGCGCGCGCCGCGTCCGCGCGGCGGAGCGTCTCGCGCTCATCGCTCACCTCCCGAGGGGGCGCGCGTGGCGACCGTCACCGAATCGGCGCCGGCGAGGCGCACGGCGTCCATCACCTCGACGAGGCGCCCCGATGGCACGGACCGGTCCGGGACGAGGAGGATCGAGACCCGCTCGCGCGCCGACGCCCGGACGACGTCGGCCGCGATCTGATCGAGCGAGGCCACGCGCCCATCGACGTAGGTGGCGCCGCTCGGAGCGATGACGACGCGCAGGGCGTCCTGCGCCACGTCGGTCGAGCTCGCCGCCCGCGGCCGCTCGACGTCCACGCCGACGTCGGGGTCGAAGGTCGCCGTCACGAGGAAGAAGATCAGGAGGATGAAGACGACGTCGATGAGCGGGGCCAGGTCGACCCCCGCGTCGTCCGGCGCCCGCGCGCCGCGCTGCATGGATCGGAACATCTACGCGGCCTCCCCGGCGACGAGGGTCGCTTCGATCCTGCGGACGTGGAGCGCGAGGGCGTCCTGCTGTCGGCGGAGCCTGGAGCTCAGGACGCCGTGTGCCAGCACCACCGGGAGCGTCGCGACGAGCCCGACCTCGGTCGTGACGAGCGCGCGCGAGATCCCGCCCGCCATCGCGTCGATGCGTGACGCCGGCGCGCTCGCGAGGCCCTCGAAGGAGACCATGATGCCGACGATCGTCCCGAGGAGTCCGAGCAGCGGCATGACCGCGGCGAGGACCGCGATCGGCCGTAGCTGGGCCGCCGTCCTCGCCGCGCGTCCCGCGACGAGCGCGGAGACCTGGACGCGGAAGAGGCGCCGCTCCATCGGCGTCGCTGCGGCCGCTCGGGACGCCCGGTCGACCGCGTCGCGGTCGGCGCGGTCGTCGTCGCGGGAGGTCATCCACGCGAGAGCGAGCAGCGACCACGCCGCGACCGACGCGGCCACGATCGCGACGAGGATCCACCCGCCCTGGGAGAGGAGGTCCTGGATCATCGGCGGGGATCGTCGTGGACGAGGACCATGAGGAGGGACGCGGCGTACCGCTCGGCGTCCGCGAGTATGCGGTCTGCCCGGCCGCGCAGCAGGCTGCGGACGACCAGGATCGGCACGGCGATGATCAGGCCGGTCGCCGTCGTCACGAGGGCCTCGCTGACGCCGCCGGCCATCAGCGTCGGCTGGCCGCCGCCGAACGCCTGGAGTACGGCGAACGTCTCGATGATGCCCGCCACGGTGCCGAGGAGCCCCAGGAGTGGCGCGACCGCGCCGAGGACCGCGAGGCCGTTCATCGACCGGTTCAGGACGGGCGCCTCGTGGAGGAGCTGCTCCTGGATCCCGTCCTCCATGGCGTCCTGCCCGAGGTCCCGTCGGTCCACGCACGCCGCGAGCACGCGCCCGACGGCGCCGCCCCGGAAGGGGCCGTAGGCGGGCGACGCATCGCGGCCGCCGCGGCAGGCGTCGATCACGCGCCGAGCCACGGAGCTTCGTCGCCAGTTGCCCCCGAAGAGGACGACGACGCGTTCGAGGACGAGGAGGAGCGCCAGCGCCGCGACCAGCCCGAGCGGGACCATGACCGGGCCGCCGGCCTCGAGCCGCTCGCGCCACGAGCGGGCCGGAGAGGCCGTGCTCGCGCGCAGGCTGCCCGTCGGGTCGACCGGGACGAGCGCGCGGCCGGCCTGGCCGGCCTCGGTCGCGCGGATCGCATCACGAACGAGGTCGGCGACGTCCTCGTCGATCGCCTCGGACCAGCGGTATCCGGAAGCGTCCGGCGGGCTCGCGAGGGCGACCCCGACGCGCCCGCCCTCGCGGGAGACGTAGGCGAACTGGCTCAGGCCGACAGCGAGGAGGTCGACCGTCTCCAGCGTTCCGTCGGCCGTGTGGATCCGGGCCTCGCCGGCGGTGACGGCGCGCGCCCCGAGGAGGGCCTCGCGCGCGTGCCCCGCGAGTCCGTCCAGGGCCAGCGACTCCTCGTCGCCGGGCGGACGCGTGCCGTCGAGCGCTCGCAGGGTGGCCGCCGACGAGAGGAGCGCAGCGACCCGATCGCGATGACCGGGGACGTCGCCGAGGACGACGGCGAAGCGCTCGGCGGCCGCAGCGCCCGCTGCGGCGAGGTCCGCCGCAGCTCGTTCGTCGTCGTCCGCAGCCGCCAGCGCCACGAGGAGCTCGGCGCGTCGCCCGTCCGCCTCTTCCATGGCGACCTCCAGCGCGACCCGAGCCTCGAAGGCGCGGCCCGCGAGGTCGGCGCGGTCACCGCGGCGGCGCTCCAGCTCGAGCGCGCCGCGTGCGCCGAGGTCGGCGAGCCCGTCGGCCTCCTCGCGGAGCTCGCGCTGAAGGCGCTCGACCTCCGCACCGAGGTCGGGCCCAGCGTCGGATCCGGACTGCTGGGCCGCGCCGAGCGCCACACCGGTCAGCAGCAGCAGCCAGGTCCGGGGCCGCGCCAACGTCGAGGTGCGCCGCCTCACGCGCCCTCGAGGGACAGGGGGACGGGCGTCAGCGCGGGACGGCGCCGGCCGCGTGCGATCGCGATTGCCTCGCGGACGGCTTCGCGTTCGTCCGCGGTGAGGTCGGTACGCCAGGCCTCGCCCTCGCGGACGCCCACGTCCTCTCCGTCCTCCGACACGAAGATCGTCCCGACCGCACCGATCCGCAGGATCCATGCGTGGACGCGTCGGTCGCCGCCGTCGAGCGGGACCGGCTCGTTCGTGAGTTCGATCGCACGTGACGTGGAGAGCAGGTCACCCGCCCGCGTCATCAGGGCCTCGATCGCGCGGACGGTCGCTCGCGGGTCGTCACCGGTCGGGAGCGCGGTCGCACCGGGGACCGCCGCCGCGATCCGCTCGGCGCTCGCGCGGGCGAGGGCGATCCACGCTCGCGCGCGATCGGAGCGAGCGCGCGCCGCGTCGATCTCGGCGGCGAGTTCCAGCGCGTCGTCCGTGGCCTCACGCCCGTCGCGCTCCAGGTCCTCGAGGTCGGCGCGGAGGTCGCTCACCTGTGCGTCGAGCCGCGCGATCGCGGCCGCCTGGTCCCGCTCGCGCGCGGCCCTCTCCTGGCGCGCGGCGCGGAGCTGATCGACCAGCTCGTGGACGCGTCGGGCGTCCTCTCCGTCACCCGCCGGTCGCGTCGCCTCCTGGGCGCCGGCCGCAGCGAGGGCGAAGACGGCGGGGACCAGCGCCCACCGCGCGCGGGGGCCGCGGGCTCGGTGCGGAGAGGGGGCGGTCATCGTGAGGAACGGTCGGCGGGCAGCGAGTCTAGGGTCCGGCACCGCCGAGGCTCTCCTGTTCGGGACCCCGGTGACCGGAGACATGTCTCGTCCCGAGCGCGAGGGGTTCAGAACGTCGGGCGACGGCCCCGGTTCACGCTTCGGCCCGATTCCACCCTCGCCCTCCCGAGCCGGGACCCACGACCCGATGCCCACGATCCGGGAGCCCGGTCCGCGATTGCGGCCGGATGCGGCCATCCCTATCGTCCGCCTCGCACCGGCCCGCCGGGTCGAAGGAAGCGACATGGACACGTTCAACTCGATCCGCGCCCGCCGCACGCTCAAGGTCCTCGCCGACCCGTCCCACCCCTTCGCCGAGTGCGACGGCGAGATGGAGGGCACGCTCCGCGAGCTGATGGAGATCGCCGGGCACGCCCCGTTCCACTATCCCGCGGCCGAGGCCCACCGCGGGGGAGTGCTCGACTCGATCGTCCCGTGGCGATTCCACTCGCTCCCCAGCAGCGTCTGCCGGCACGTCATGGCCTGGAGCGAGGAGGTCGGGATCGCCGTCGGGAAGATGAACAGCATGCTCGCGGCCGCCAACGCGTGCGTGCTGGTGACGTGGCTCCCCGACCCCTCGGACGAGGCGACCGAGTTCCAGGCGTTCGAGCCGTCCCGCCGGAACATGGAGCACATCGCGGCCGCGTCGGCGGCCGTGCAGAACCTGCTCCTCGCCGCGACCGAGCGGGGCCTGGACAGCTACTGGTCGAGCGGCGGCTACTTCCGGACGGAGACCGCGTACGAGCACCTCGGGATCGACGGGCGCGAGGTGCTGCTCGGATCGATCTTCCTCTTCCCCGCCGAGATCGGCGACGTGCCCGCGAAGCCGGGCGCGCTGCGTGAGCGGCGCGGGCCCCTGGGTTCATGGGCGCGTACGTTGCGCGTCGACGAGCTGGAGCCGAACGGCTGAGCGACGCGCAGCGGCCGCTTCCTTGCGCTCGAGCTTGCGCGCAGGGCGGCGTTGGGCTCAGGTGGCGCTCTGCGACGAATCGCCGCGTGTCGCGGTTCGTGCAGGAGTGTCCGAGCCCATCGCCATGCAGACCGAGCTCAGCGTCGACGTCGACCGTCCGATCCAGGAGGTCTTCGACCGCACTCTCCGGGACGTCAGCGCCTGGAGCATCACCTGCGTCGAGGACGAGGTCCTGGAGGAGACGCCCGAGGGCGTCGGGACGCGCTTCCGGATCGTGACCGAGGACAGGGGCCAGCGCATGGAGTTCACGGGCGAGGTGCTCGAGCAGGACGCGCCGCATCGCTCCCGGGCCGTGATGGTCGGCAAGTCCTTCGACATCGACGTCACGTACCTGTTCGAGGAGATCCCGACGGGGACACGCGTCACCCAGGACACGACCGTGACGGGGAAGGGCCTGTTCAAGATCGTTCTCCCGGTCATGGGCTTCCTGATGAAGAAGGCGACGTGCGACGCGCAGCAGAGCGAGCTGCAGTCGCTCAAGGAGTACTGCGAGCGGGACGAGCAGGCCGCTCACGCCGAGAGCTGACCGGCGCTTTCAGGCGCGGTGCAGGAGCCGCATGCCCGGCCCGCGCGCGCTCGTGAGCGGGTTGGCGACGTAGCGGCCGAACTTCTCCAGGTGGTAGTCGACGACCATGTCGTCGAGGCCGTCGAGCAGCGGGTAGCCCGGGCCGCCCGCGTGGAGGTCGCGCAGGAGGCGGAGGAGTCCGACGGGCTTCGCGGCCTCCGTCAGCGCCGTGGTCGACGCGTCCTCCGGCACCGAGCGCATGAGGGAGGCCTCCGCCTCGTCGAGACGGGTCTCGTGCGCGCCGGCCGCGAATCCGCGGCACGCGCCGCCCTCGACGATCGGCCGCAGGCGCAGCGCGCCGTGGGCGCCCTGTTCGTGGTCGCAGAGCGCACCCGCGGTCCCGACGATCGCGAGCCGACCGTGCGCGTAGTCGCGCGGCTCCAGGAAGAGCGCCTCCTTGCCGCCGAGCACCAGGCGCCGCGAGGCGAACTCGCCGCCGTGCTTGCGGCGGCGACCGCGCGTCACGCTGCGCGCGCCGAGGATCGTCTTCGCCATCGCCACGCCGTGGTAGGCCCAGGCGGACTGCGTGAACACGACGCTGGAGAGGACGCCGATGTCGCCGGCCGCGATCGACGCGCGCACGGCGTCGAGCCACGGCAGCGTCGAGCAGTCCTCCGCGACGGACACGCTGCGGAACGTCCGCAGGAACCTGGCCGCCCGCAGGTGCTTGAAGCGCACCACCGGCGTATCGATGAGCAGCGCGGCGCTCGACGGACGGAGCGAGGCGAGGCTCGCGAGCACGCCCGGGATCGAGTCCTTCGCGACGCAGAGGAAGACCAGTCCGATCCCCTCCAGGTCCGCCGGCTGGAGAGACTCGAGCGGGCGCACCGCGTAGCTCGCCCCGTCGATCGTCTCCGTGCGCTCGGTGCGCCCCACGAGGTGGCGGATCGAGTAGAGCTCGGGCGCGCGATGGAACGCCGGCACGACCGCGGACTGCACGCGCTTCCCCGCGCCGACGATCAGGACTTCGGTGGGGCGGCTCATGGGGTCGGCGCGAGTCGGGCTGCCAGCGTCCGCGCGAGGCGGATCGACAGGGCGACGATCGTGAAGGTGGGATTGGCGCAGCCCGACGTCGGGAAGACCGACGCGCCGGCGAGGTAGACGTTCTCGACGCCGTGGACGCGGAGTTCCGGGTCGACGACCGACGTCGCCGGGTCGGCGCCCATCCGCGTCGTCCCGATGTGGTGGGACGCGTCCTGGGTGATCGGCCACGGATCGGCGCTCTGCAGATCCGACTCCAGGCGGCCGACGCCTGCGCGCTCGAACTCCTCGCGGAGCACCTCGTGCAGCTCCACGAGCGAGCGTCGGTCGAGCTCGGTCGTGTCGTGCTCGACGAGCGGCAGCGGCATGCCGTGCGCGTCCGTCTCGTCGGCGAGCGTGACGCGGTTCTCCGGCCGTGGCTCCATCTCCATGAAGTTGCGCAGGCGCGCGCGGCGGATGAGCGGCCGTCTGCGCGACACGAGCCGCGACCACAGGTAGCGCGCGACCTTCGGCGCATCGAGCGCGATCGTGACCAGGAGCGGCACGAATCCGAGGAGCGAGCGCCGCTGGTTCTGCAGGTCGGAGTCGTCGCCGGTCTCGGCGTAGTCGCGCAGCTCGACGACCTCGTCCTGACTCCGGCGCCGCATGCGATCGACGAAGAAGCGCGTGCGCTTCGCGATCAGCACGAGCGCCTCGATGCCCTCGCTGTCCGACCAGGGGAAGAGCGGCTCCAGCCGGACGTAGCTGTTCATGAGTCCGCGGCGCTGCAGCTCGGCCTCGGGGAACCGCAGCCCGCCGTACCCCGCGAAGCCGTCGTGCAGGCACCCGAAGTAGTAGGGGAGCTCCTCGACGGGCCGCTCCAGGTGCACGATGCCCGCGTAGTTCTTCGGGTGGTTCATCATGAACCGCCCGACCTGGTCGTTCCCGTTGCCGAGCCCGTCGGGCCAGGCGTCCTTCGAGTTCAGGAGCAGCCGCGCGTTCTCGATCCCGCCGGTCGCGACGACGAACGTGCCCGCCCGCATCTCGACCGCGCGCCCGGACCGCGTTCGGAGGTCGGCGTGCGTGACGCGCGCGGGCTCGCCGCAGAGCCGCGCGACGGACGCGTCGAGCCACAGGTCGACGCCGCCGGACTCGTACACGTCCCGGACCTCGGCGCCGAAGTCCTGCGGGTCGGCCGCGGCGAGGAAGACCTTCTCCTCGACGACCCGCCACTCCGGCGCGAGGTCGCCCTTCGCGCGCAGCGCACCGAACCCCTCGGGCGTGAACGCGCGGAGCGTCGGGAAGCGGTACCGCTCGGCGGCCTCGCCGTAGAACGGCAGCAGCTCCTCGCGCTCGATCGGCCACCCCGAGTGCTCGATGAACGAGCGCGGCTCCAGGTCCGCGGGGTCGAGCGGGCTCGACAGCCCCGCCCAGGTCGTCGTCGCGCCGCCGAGCACGCGCTCCCGCGAGTAGTCCTTCACGTGGATCCCGCGGCTCAGCTCCCGCTTCAGGTCGTCCCCGCGCCGCGTGACCCGCCGCACGCCGCTCTCCAGGACGCAGACGGATAGGCCGGAGCCCGCCAGCTCCGCCGCGAGCGTCCCTCCGGCGGCGCCCGACCCGATGACGCAGACGTCGTACTCCGGCGGGTCGCCGTCGTGCTGGTCCAGGTCGCGAATCATGGGGGGAAGGGTGCCGCTCCACCGGCCGTCGGGCCCGGAGGCGCGGCGGGCGCACGATAGCGACTGGATCGGCTAGAGACGTCCTCTGCCGAGAGGGGACTCGGCCATCGGGGGCCCCAGTCTCACCGACGGATCGCGGATCGCTATAACGGCGCCTCCCGATGAGCCTCGATCCCAACTATCCGTCCATCGACCACCTGCGGGAGCGCGGGCGTCAGCGGACCCCGGCCTTCGCGTTCGAGTACCTGGACAACGGCTGCCACTCGAACCTCAACATGCGGCGGAACACGGACGAGATCCGCGAGGTCCGCCTGGAGCCGCGGTACGTGCTCGACTACCCGGGCGCGGACCTCTCGACCGAGCTCTTCGGGCAGCGCTACGCCGCGCCGTTCGGCGTCGCGCCCATCGGGCTGCAGGGTCTCGTCTGGCCGCGCGCGTGCGAGCTCCTCGCCGAGGCCGCGCACCGCTTCGAGGTCCCGTTCATCCTCAGCACGGTCGGCACGGCGAGCATCGAACGGATCGCGGAGATCACCGAGGGCCGCGCGTGGTTCCAGCTCTACCATCCGGCCGAGGACGAGCTGCGCGACAAGATCATCGACCGCGCGGAGGCCGCCGGTGTCCCGGTGCTCGTCCTGCTCGCCGACACGCCCTCGTTCGGCTACCGCCCCAAGGAGATCCGCAACGGCCTCGCGATCCCGCCGCGCATGTCGGTCCGCAACGTGGCGCAGATGATGCTGCACCCCACGTGGTCGTTCTCGCAGCTCCGCGCCGGCAAGCCCGAGTTCGCGACGATGAAGCCCTACATCCCTCCGGGCCTCGACATGGCGCACCTCGGTCAGTTCATGAACGCGACGTTCAACGGGCGCCTCACGCGCGACCGGATCGCCGCGCTCCGCGACCGGTGGAAGGGCAAGCTCGTGGTGAAGGGGATCGTGAATCCCGAGGACTGCGCTCTCGTCGCCGACCTCGGCGTCGACGGGATCATCGTGTCCAACCACGGCGGGCGGCAGCTGGAGGTCGGCACCTCGACGATCCACGCGCTGCCGCGGCTCGTGCAGGAGTTCGGCGATCGGCTGGAGGTCCTGTTCGACAGCGGCCTGCGCGGCGGGCCCGACATCGCCTGCGCTCTGGCGAGCGGCGCGAGCTTCACCTTCCTCGGCCGGTCGTTCATGTACGGGGTCTGCGCGCTCGGGGAGCGCGGCGGCCCGCAGGTGATGACGATGCTCCTGCGGCAGCTCCAGCAGACGCTGGAGCAGCTCGGCTGCGAGCGGGTCGCCGACCTGCCGGGGCACCTGGCGCCGCCGCAAGGCTGAGAATCCAGGAATCCGGCAACGGTCCCCCGGACCGCGGCATGGGGACGGCATGGAACACGCGCAGCCGATCCGACCCGAGGACCTCCTCCAGCACCTCTCCTGGGCCCAGTCCCTGGCCCGCCGCCTCGTCGCGGACGACGCGACCGCCGACGACGTGGTCCAGGACTCGATGACCGCGGCTCTCCGTCGCCCGCCGCGGGACGACCGCCCGGTGCGGCCCTGGCTCGCCCGGGTCGTCGGGAACGCCGCGCGGCAGCGACGCCGGTCGGAGGGCCGTCGCGCGGCCCGCGAGCGCAGCGCGGCGCGGGACGAGGCGCTGCCGTCGGCGGCCGAGCTGACCGGCCGCGCCGAGGCCCAGCGGTCGCTGATCGACGCGCTCCTGGAGCTCGACGAGCGCTCCCGAGAGGTCGTGCTTCTGCGCTACTTCCAGGACCTCTCGTCCGCCGAGATCGCCCGTCGGACGGGCGAGCCGGCGGCGACCGTCCGCTCGCGGCTGAAGCGCGCGCTCGACGTCCTGCGCGACCGGCTCGACGCCCGCTTCGGCGACGGCGACGGCGGCTGGCGCGCGGCGCTCGCTCCGCTGGTCGTTCCGCGTGTCGCGGCACCCGCTGCCGCCGCGGGCGGCGGCGGCTTGGCGTCCCCTGCCGCCTCAGCGGGGGCCTCGGCGGCGGCTTTCGTCGCGAAGGCGCTTCTCGCCGTGGGCACGCTCGCCGCCGTGGCCTTCGTGGCGGTGAGCCTCGTCGGCGGGATCGGCTCGCTGATACCGGTCCCCATGGAGGAAGTCGCGTTCCGTCCGATCGCCGCGCCCGCAGCGATCGAAGGGTCGATCGAAGGGCCGGCGCCGACTCCTCAGAAGGGGGAGACGGAGCGCGTGGCCCTCGCTCCGGCGGCGTCGACCGAGTCGCAGGCCACGGCCGGCGCAAGCCGGTCGACGATGCGTTTCGTCGATCCGACGGGTGCGCCGCTCGCGGGCGTCGAGGTCCAGGCGCGCCGCAGCACGCTGGCCGTCAGCGGTGCGGACGGGCGCGCCACGATCGACGTCGAGTTCGCCGGCCCGTTCCTGGAAGGGCAGCTCCGCGTCTCGCGCGCCGGGATCGCATCGAACGTCCTGCAGGCTCCCGGGACGCCGGGTGAGACCAGCGATCTCGGCGACATCGTCCTCCATCCGGGCGGGTCGATCTCGGGCGTCGTCACGCGCGAGGACGGGGCGGCCCTCGCGGGCGTCCGCGTGTGGGTCGAGGGGAAGATGGAGCGCGAGTCGTCCTCGGGCGGCATCCAGGTCTATCGCTCGACGGGCCACGGCGCCGCCGAGGACCGGACGGACGCCGAGGGTCGCTTCCGACTGGACGGCGTTCTCGCCGGCGAGGTGCGGGTCGAGGTCGAGAGCGACGACGACCTCTACCAGGCGAAGACCGGCCGGGTGGAGGTCCGCGCCGGGCAGGAGAGCGTCGGGCTCGAGATCGTGGCGCGCGAGGTCGACCCGCGTCGACGCATCGAGGGCGTCGTCGTGGACGAGTCCGGCGCGCCCGTCGCGTTCGCCAACGTCCGCGTGAGCTGGAAGACGCTGCTCATGGGTGGCTCGTCTTCGAGCCTCAGCCGCGACGACGGGACCTTCCGCCTCCTCGTGAGGGCGGGGGCGCGCGGGGACCTGGAGGTCCGCGGCAGGGGAGACGAGCCCGCGACGGCGCGCCTGGAGCGCGTGCGCGGCGGGACGCACGACGTGCGCATCGTGCTGCGCGCCTCGCGGATGCTCCCCGTGCGGGCGCTCCTGCCGGGCGGCGCGGCCGCCCAGCGCGCGGAGGTGCTCTCGGTCACGTCCGACGAGGAGCGCGGAGGCGAGGTCGACGCGGAGGAGGGCCTCTTCCAGCTGCGCGTCCCCGACCGTCCGTTCCGGGTCGTGGTGCGCGTCGACGGACACGACGCTGCGACGAGCGAGCGGATCGACCCCGCTGCGCTCCCGGAGGTCGTCGAGCTCGCGCTGCGGGCGATCCCGACGCTGTCGGGCCGCGTGACGGCGGGCGGCGAGCCCGTCGCCGGGGCCACCGTCGAGGTGCGCGAGCTCGCGCGCGGCAAGGTCCGCGTCGCGGGGCTGCCGTCGCTCGTCGAGCCGGATCCGATCGCGACCACGACGACGCGCGAGGACGGGACGTACGAGCTGACGCTCCGCGAGTCCGCCAACATCGTCGTGCGCGCGGCCGCCGAGGGGCTCGCGCCCGCCGAGCTCGACGCCTCCCGCTACGACCCCCTCGTCGGGCGGGCCGGAGCGGACCTCGCGCTCACCGCGGGCGGTTCGATCGAGGGGATCGTCCAGGACGGCGACGGTCTGCGGCAGGTGCGCGTCGTGATGGTGTCGCGCGGCGACGGCGTCGTCCGGACCGTTCGCACCGACGCGGACGGGGCGTTCCGGATCGACCACCTGACGCCCGGTCCGTGGATGCTCCGCCTCACGTCGACGATGATGGAGGGCGGCGCGTCGAGCTCGTCCTTCGCCTTCGGCGCGCGGTTCAAGAGCATCGAGCCAGACGTCATCGTCTCGGAGGGGCGCGTCACGCGCTTCGACGTGCGCACGGGAGAGCTCGCGCCGCGCGTCTCCGTCCGCGGTCGTGTCTCTCTCGACGGCTTCGATCCCGCGCGGCTACGCGTCCTGCTCAACGCCTACGAGGCGTTCGGCGCGGGCGACACCGGCGGGACCGCGCGCGTGCGCGCGGACGGCACCTTCGAGGTGCGCGGCGGCGCCCCCGGCATCTATGCGCTCGCGCTCGTCGACGGGGACGTCGACGACGCGGATGCGCTCCGCTTCGTCGCGCGGCTGGAGCTCGGCGCAGGCGAGACGCCGTTCTCGCTGACGGGGTCGTTCGGCGAGGTGGTCGTCGGGGACGGCGCCGACCGCGAGATGGAGCGGCTCCTGTGGCGCGGGCCGAGCGGAGTTGCGGCGATCGCGCCGCTGCCTGCGAAGGGCGAAGTCGCTCGCTTCCCCGCCGGTACGGTGGAGCGCGTCGGCGTCGAGGCCGTTCTCATGGCCGAGCTGGACGCCGTGGAGGTGCTGGAGTCCGCAGCGCTCGCGCCGGGCGGGCGCGTGACGCTGGGGGAGTGAAGGTCAGGCGTCCGCGGGGAAGACGACGCGGAAGCCGACGTACGTGTGTCCGATGTCCGGGTCGTGGCCCTGACGGGACGCCGATCTGCACCTCGACGCCTCTTCGTTACAGGACCCGCCGCGCGTCGCGGGCCGGTAGACCGACGCTCGCTCGGTCTCGCCGGCCCACCCGTTGTCGCACCACTCCCACGCGTTGCCGTGCATGTCGTGGAGGCCCCAGGGATTCGGTCGGCGCCGTGCGACGGGGTGGAAGTACCTCCCCGAGTTGCCCAGGAACCACGCGTACCGGGCGAGCGCGTTTGCCTCGTCCCCGAAGCACCACGCTCCGTCGCAGCCTGCGCGGCAGGCGTGCTCCCACTCCGCCTCGCTCGGGAGCCGACCGCCGATCGAACGTGCGCGCTCGGCCGCGTCCTCCCACTCGATCAGGGTGAGCGGCGACGCCGAGGCCTCCCTGGTGGTCCAGGAGCCGCCGCCCGGGCCGACGCGGGACTCCACGCCGCTCGTCCACTCCGTGACCTGGACGTACAGCCGGGACGGCGGCGACGTTCGTTCGTCGCGCGGAAGGAGCGCGACCACGACGCCGGTCCGCTCGTCGAAGGCCCACCTCCCCTCGGCCTCCAACCACGTCGGCGCGCGACCCGTGCCCAGGACCAGGAACCGGGGACAGGCGCGGCCCGGGCCGCGCTGCGCGAGCGGATAGAAGTCGAACCGGGGCGTCGGGGCGTCGCTCGATTCCCACGACCGCACGATCGACGCCCATCGGCTCCTGATCTCCGCGCGCCCGGCCAGCGACAGTGGGCTCTTCAGGTCGCCGAGGTCGTCGAGCGCACTGCGCACCTCTCGCGCGAGCTCCAGGGCTTCTCCGGCCGCCTCGAGCCGGATCGCGTCGACCGGACGGAGCCCCGCCTGCTCCCTGCGGCGTCGAAGGACTTCATGGAGCTCCTCTGTCTCCTCTACGACGGGGTCCGAGACCGCCTCCGCGAGCGTGTCGAGCGCGTCCTCGTCACCCTCCGAGATCGGCCCGATCACGGTCCGGGCTTCGAGCGCGGCGCGCCAGTTCCTGAGCAGGTCGAGCCTCGCCTGGAGCCGGACGTCCGTGCGCTCCTTCGCGGCGACCGTCCTCCACTGGATCCCGTTGACGAGCGCTGCGATCGTCACGACGGCCATGAACACGCGGTCGAGATGACGCCTCGGCCAGAGCAGGGCGCGGCGGATCGCGCTGGCGCGGCGCGGGTGGACGCGCTCGTTCGCGAGGAGGTGGCGGAGGTCCGCAGCGAGGGCGGACATCGACGGGTAGCGGCCGTCGCTGTCCTTCTCGAGGCACCGTGCGACGGTCGCCGCCAGGTCGCGGGACAGGGAGGGGCGGACGTCGTCGAGCGGACGCGGCTCGTTGTGCAGGATCCGCTGCGCCACCTCGATGAGGGTCGCGCCCTCGAACGGGTGGAACCCGGCCAGCGCCTCGTAGAGGATCACGCCCAGGCTGAACACGTCCGTGCGCCGATCGAGGAGCCGCTGTCGACCTTCGATCTGCTCCGGGCTCATGTAGAGGCACGTCCCGGCGAAGAACCCGGACTGCGTCAGCCTCGTCTCGTCGAGGATGCGGGCCAGTCCGAAGTCGACGACCCGCGGTTCGTCATCTTCGGTGACGAGGATGTTCTGCGGCTTGAGGTCGCGGTGGATCACCCCGACGTCGTGCGCCGCCTGGATCGCATCGGCAACGCGGGCGCAGATCGTCAGGACGCGGCGCGCGACCTCGCGGAAGGGCCGCTCCTCGCGGACCGCCTCGGCCACGACGTCCTGGAACGTCCGCGCGTCCGGCACGAGCTCCATCGCGATCCACGCGATGCCGTCCGTCTCGCCGTACGCATGCACGCTGACGAGGCCCGGGTGGTGCAGGCGGCCGCCGGCGCGCGCCTCGCGCGCGAACAGCGCGAGGGTCCTCTCCGTGACGAACCCGGGGCGGACGAGTTTGAGGGCGACGGGGCGGCCGAGGCCGAGCTGCTCCGCCTCCCAGACCTGGCCCATACCGCCCTCACCGACCAGCCGCAGGAGCCGGAAGTCTCCGAGGGTCTGGCCCGCATCGAACGGTGGTTGGGCAGGTCCGTTCATCGCCGGGGACGAGCGACGCGGTTCGTCACCGGGAGAGCAGGACTGCGCGGGGACGGCCGGCGACGCTGCCGAGGATACGGCACGCGTCGCAAGAACCGCCGGGCGGCCCGCCCGATCAGGGGCCGTCCTTCACCCGCGTGTGGATGTCGCCGGGGTCCATCCCCTGCTTGCGCACCGCGATCCCCGTCAGGAACGAGAGCATCCCGAGAGGTCCGGAGAACCGGACCGGAAACCTGCGTGGCCCGGTGGCAGAATAGGGGGGTGGGGACCTCCCGTGCGTGTGCGGCCTTCAGCCGGCTCCTCTGCCTCGTTGCGCTCGCGTCGTGCGGCGTGGACATCCAGCCGCTGATGCCGACGCCGATCCTCTTCAGCGAGGGCGGGACCGGGCCGCTCTCCCATGTGCCTCCGGACGAGCGGTGGACGCCGCGGCGCGTCTACTACGCGACGGATCGTGCTCGGAAGGGCAGCCGCCAGGAGATCTCCTACGGCAACGAGCCGAGCGACTCGGTCGCGATGGGACTCTCCGTGATCCGGTTCGGTGACCGGAGCCTCACCTGGGAGGAGCTTCAGCGCGCCTCGGCCGAGATGCCGCGTGACGCCGTCATCGAGCTCGAGAAGGACGGCATCGTCGAGACCAGCGTCTTCCCCCGCGGCGCGACCCCGGACGTGGCATCGACGCCGCGGTACGCGGGCTGGATCCTGGAGGACATCGAGCAGTCCATCGCCGCAGCGCGCGACAAGGACATCCTCGTCTACGTGCACGGCGCCAAGGTCAACTTCTACAACGGCTGCGCCTTCGCGGCCCAGCTCGACCACTTCATGGGCCGCGACATGACGTCGGTTGCGTTCTGCTGGCCGACCCGGCAGCGGATCACGGCCTATGCGCTCGGCGGCGATCGCGATCGGGCGTACACGTCGGCGGAGTCCCTCGCCTCGCTCCTCGAGCTCCTCGCCGACGGAACCCCCGCGCGGCGGATCCACGTGCTGTGCTGGAGCGCCGGAGGGCGTGTCACCACCGAGGCGATCCGGCTCCTCCGCGAGCGCAATCCAGAGGGGACGCTGGAATCACTCCGTGCGCGGCTTCGCCTCGGTGCGATCTACTTCGCCGCAGCGGACGTACCGCTCGACGAGTTCCTCCCGACGATGCCGACCATCAACGGACTGGTCGATCGGTTCGTCGTCTCGATCTCGTCGAGCGACAGCGCGCTCGTCGCGGCCTCGCGCGTGATGGGTTGAGGCGTGCGCATCGGCCAGTACGGACAGGAGCTGGACGACGACCAAAGGGAGCTCGTCGAAGCCCAGGACCGCCTCGTGATCATCGACGTGTCCGCCGGCGCCAGCGAGCGCGGCTTCGACATCACCGGTCACCGGTACTGGTTCGACCACCCCTGGGCGAGCTCCGACGTCATCCTGGCGATCCGCTCCGACCTCGATCCCTCCGAACGCGGTCTCGAGCGACTCGGCTCCGATCGACACTGGGCCATGCCGAGTGACTACCCGGAACGCATGAGGAGCGTGCTCGACGACGAGCGCCTCCGTCGCGACTGACGTGCCGCGCGACGCCTCACGTCGCGCTATCTCTCGTCGTCGCTCTCGGCCTCGACCTTCCGCGTCTGGATGTCCTTGAATCCTGCCTCGGCGAACATTTCCAGCACCGCCGCGACCTCGGCATTGATGACGCCGGGCGCCACGTGGAGCTCGACGCGCTCCTCCAGCCGCTCCGCCGTGTAGCGGACCGCGAGGACGGTTGCGAGTTCCTCGAGCTTCGTCGAGGACCACGACCCCATGCGCGCGCGGACGACGCGCGTCGCGTCGTAGACGAAATCCACGTCCGCGGCCTCATCGGTTTCCGTGTAGGGGCGCGTTTCTCCCTCCGGCAGCTCGACGACCTTGGACCCGGGCTCGATGACGTCGAGGCGCACGATGCGTTCGTCCGCCGTCGGCTCGACGGCGCCGACGACCTCCCAGCCCTGGCCCACGACGGGCGGCGCACCGGACGCGACGAAGTCCGGGATCACGGGGCCGCCGCCGGCGGGCTGCTCCTCCGGTCGTTCCTCCTCGGGCGGCGATTCCTGCCCGGGCGGCTGTTCCTCCTCGTGGCGGGACCCGCAGGCCGCCACGAGCAGCGCGGTGAGTGTGATCGCTGACGTCGACGTCGTTCTCGTCATGCCGTGATCGTAGCGGCCCGCCGTGGCGGTCCGGCTATCATCCGCCGACGCCCCTCTCACGCCTCGGAGCCTCTCTTGACCGACACCATCCTCGAGATCGAGAACCTGCGGACCTTCTTCCACACCGACGAAGGAGTCGTGAAGGCCGTCGACGACCTGAGCATCAGCGTCAAGGCCGGTCAGACGCTCGGCATCGTCGGCGAGTCGGGCTCCGGCAAGTCCGTGACGAGCCTGACCGTGATGCGCCTGCTCCCCGAGCGCACGGCGCGCATCGAGGAGGGCTCCAAGGTCCTGTTCGCCGGCCGCGACCTCGTCGACATCACCGAGGGCGACATGCGGTCGATCCGCGGCGCCGAGATCTCGATGATCTTCCAGGAGCCGATGACGTCGCTGAACCCGGTCTTCACGACCGGATTCCAGGTCATGGAGGCGATCCTCCTGCACCAGGACGTCACGAAGGAGGAGGCCGAGAAGCGGACCGTCGATCTCTTCCGCGAGGTGGGCATCCCCGAGCCGGAGAAGCGGGTGCAGATGTACCCGCACGAGATGTCGGGCGGTCAGAAGCAGCGCGTGATGATCGCGATGGCGCTGTCCTGCAACCCGAAGCTGCTCATCGCGGACGAGCCGACGACCGCCCTCGACGTCACGACCCAGGCCCAGATCCTCGACCTCCTGCGCAAGCTGCGGGACGAGCGGGGCATGGCGATGATGTTCATCACGCACGACCTCGGCGTGATCGCCGAGATCGCCGACGAGGTGGCCGTGATGTACCGCGGCAAGCTCGTCGAGTACGGCGACGTGCTGAGCATCTTCACGCACGGCGAGCATCCGTACACCAAGGGGCTCATGGCGTGCCGCCCGCGGCTGGAGAGCCGGAACAAGCGGCTGCCGACGGTGCCCGACTTCATGGACACGATCCATCACGCGGACGGGACCTACACGGTGCGCGAGCGCGAGGTCGACCCGGCGTGGATCGACGAGCTCACGCACTCCGGCCGCGAGCGTCACCTGTATCCGCCTTCGCGGCTCGTCGAGCTGGGATTCTCCGGCAGCGCCGACGACTACCCCGAGGGCACGACCTTCGCGGGCGAGGACGAGGCGCCGCTCCTGCGCGTCCAGGACCTCCAGGTGCACTTCCCCAAGCGCAGCGGCGTGCTCAAGCGCGTCACCGGGCACGTCAAGGCCGTCGACGGCGTGTCGTTCGACGTCTACCGCGGTCAGACGCTCGGTCTCGTCGGCGAGTCGGGCTGCGGCAAGACGACGACGGGTCGCGCGCTGCTGCGCCTGATCGACCCGACCGGTGGACGGGTCGAATTCGACGGGCTGGACATCACCGAGATGGCGGCGCGGCCTCTGCGTCCGCAGCGCCGCCGGATGCAGATCATCTTCCAGGATCCCTACGGCTCCCTGAACCCGCGCAAGACGGTCGAGAACACGATCGTCGAGCCGATGGAGGTGCACGGGCTCGGGGGGACGGCGGCCGAGCGTCGCGCCGCCGCGCTCGACCTCCTGGAGAAGGTCGGCCTGCCGGGCCAGAGCTTCCTGAACCGCTTCCCGCACGAGTTCTCCGGCGGCCAGCGCCAGCGCATCTGCATCGCGCGCGCGCTTGCGGTGCAGCCCGACCTCATCGTGTGCGACGAGTCGGTGTCCGCGCTCGACGTCTCGGTCCAGGCGCAGGTCCTCAACCTTCTCAAGGACCTGCAGGCGCGCATGGGCCTGACCTACATCTTCATCAGCCACGACCTTTCGGTCGTGAAGTTCATGAGCGACATGATGGCGGTCATGAACGAGGGCAAGTTCGTCGAGTTCGGGCCGAGCGAGGCGATCTACGCCGACCCGAAGGAGGCGTACACCCGGCGTCTGATCGACTCCGTTCCGCGGGACAGCGAGGAGCAGATCCAGATGCGCCAGCGCGAGCGGATCGAGGCGCTGGGTCGGCATTCGCATGGCGGCGGCGTGGCTGCGCCCGCCTGACGAGCAGGCCGTCACCGCCCGGCGCTCCGACCGGGCGCCGGCCGGCCCAGTCGTTCTCGGCGGGGTTAGGCTGGAGGCCATGCGCTTCCCGCTCGCCTCCGTGCTTCGAGCTCTCCCGGCTCCTTGCGCGCTGCTCCTCCTCCTCGCTCCGAACGCTCCCGGGCGTCAGTGCGAGGGGTACGTCATGGACATCCTGGCGCGTGCCGCTGGCACCGCGGTCGACCGGTCCGACGGATCACGCGTAGTGGTCGTCGAGCAGCGGAGCTTGACGGAGCCGAGTCGGCTGCGGATCTTCGATCGCGTTCCGGGGTCGGCCGAGTTCCGCCTGGCCGACGCCGGGCCCGAGGATCCGGTCTCGACCTCTGGGGTGGCGGTCGGGGTCGCGGTGGAGGGGGACCTCGTCGCGCATCAGGGAGGACACTTCTCGCCGCCGGACGCGCTCGTCTTCGTCCATGAGCGAGTCGCAGCGGGGTGGTCGACGCGGGAGGTTCGGCTGGAAGGGGCGCGGTGGAACGGCGGGCGCCTGTGCGCGATCTCAGGGCGTCGCATCGCTGCGCTCTCCACGGACGGCTGGAACCGACCCGTTCGCGTCAACATCATCGAGCAGGAGCCCGCGAGCGGAAGATGGCGCGTGACCGACACCGTCACCACCGACGTGCGGTCGCCGTGGATCGACTACGGCATGGACGTCGAGTTCGACGGCGAGTGCGCGGTCGTCGGCCAGCTGCAGGGCGCCGACGCGGGCCGCGTGGCGGTCGTCGAACGTGACGCGGCAGGGACCTGGTCCCAGACCCAGGTCCTGGATCCACCCACGCCGACCGACTGGTCCACGGACGCCGTTGCGCTCGAGGCCGGGCGGCTCGCCGTGGTGCGCACGGACTACTCTCAGACCTTCACGGTCACGTCCTTCCTCGACGTGTACGAGCGCCTTCCGAGCGGCGCCTGGGCGATCCTGGGGCGGACCGTCCTCTCACCTTCGGCGGTGCCGGGATCGAACTTCTACTCGCTCGCACTCGACGGCGACCGGATCGCGGTCGCGGACGGATCGAGCACGACCACGTACGTCCTCGGCGCCGGCGGCGCGCTCTCGCCGGAGCGCACCGTGCTCGGCATCGGGATCGTCGACGGGTACGACGACGGGCGGCTGGTCGGCTCCGGACCCGGCGGCAGCCGGCGGCTCACGCGCTCCCTCCAGGTCCCGGCGACGCCAGGCACGACGGAGGTCTGTCGTCTGCGCGGTCTCGTGACGTGCCCGGGCACCGGATCGGCGAGGCTCCGGATCCACGACGACTTCGTGCAGGGGCCCCTCCGGCGCGCCGCCTTCGAGGTCCTCGACGCGCCGCCGGGATCCACGGTCCTCCTGCTGCGTTCGCCGGACCCGGGCGCGTCTCCGGTTCTCGGCGGGCGACTGTGCCTCGACCGGGCGAGCGCGACGCTGGCGGCGATGCCCGGTGTGGTCGGCCCGAGCGGACGGCTCTCGGGCGCGCTCGACGTCGCCCCGGCGTTCGACCTCGTCGGCTTCGACGACGCGGTCCACGTGCAGGCCGTCGTGCGCGGGCCCGTCGCGGGTCTCACGAACTCGTTGGCTTGGCTGCCCTGACCGGCGTCTCTGGCGCATCCTCCTACGAGGATGCGCGTGCTCAGCACTTGATCGACTTCCGCTTCTTTCCGGTACGTCCGGCCTTTTCCACCTTGGCGATCTTCTCCGTCGCGAGCGGCACCTTGCACGACGTGCCGCCCAGCTCGACCTCCACGGCACCGATCCGGCGGGCCGTCGTCTTCGCGCGCTTCGTCAGCGGGCGCACGTGCGTGCCGACGGCGATCACGAAGCCGTTCATCGTGTAGCGCACGCGGTTCGGCGCGGCGTCGAGGCCGGACTCGACCTGCACCAGGAGGTCCTCGATCTCGGCGAGATCGAGGTCGTCGTCCTCGGTCACCGCGACATGGCCGGCGTAGGTGCTCCAGCCGCTCGAGGCGACCGCCTCCTTCTTGGCCCGCATCCACTTGAGCGCGCGGTCGTGCGCGTGGTCGCTCTCGGTCGCGACCCAGGGCACGGTGTACTCGGACACCATCATCCACGAGGCCTGGCGCGCCCAGCGGTCGAGCTGGCTCTTCGACATCTGGCCGCCGTCCGCGACCATGCCCGCGAGGTACTGGGCGTCGCCGTTGCCCGTCTCGTACAGCTCGTACGCGAGGTCCTGTGCGCCCTTGATCCCCTTCGCGATGACCTTCATGTCCGCGACGCTGACGCCGAACATCCGGTCCGGCGGCGCGCCGTGGTTCGCGAACGCCTGGATGCGGCGCGGGTCGCCGGCCTTCTCCAGGGCGGCCATGACCTGACGGAGGGTCTTCATCCCTCCGAGGGTAGCGCGCCTTCAGCGGCTGCGCCGAAGGCCGCCGCGCAGGCGATCGACCAGGCCGGGCCGCTGGGCGGACTCGACCGCCTCCAGCGCCTCGGCCGCGCTGGGCCAGCGGTCCTCGGGGTCGACGGCCAGGCAGCGGTCGATGAAGCTCGCCAGGTTGCGCGGCGCCGTCGGTAGCACGTCGCGCACGGCCGGCATCGGCTGGTCGTAGTATCCGCGTCGGGCCGCGTTCACGTCGAGCCGCTCTTCGCCCAGGTGCAGGCGCGCCGTCAGCGCGGTGAAGGCGATCGCCCCGACCGAGTAGACGTCCGATCGGTCGTCGACGGCGAGTTGGTTCACCGGCGCGATCGCGCTCCGTTTCTGCTCGGGCGAGGAGAAGACGGGGGTGGCGAACTCGATCCCGTGGGTCGTCGGGCGGATCGGGAGGCCGATCGGCGCGCCCGCGTCGGCGACGACGCCGCCGTGGCCGAAATTCAGCCGCGCGTGGGCCGCTCGGCCGGGCTCGGCGTCCAGCAGGAACACCGACGCCGTCCGGACGTCCAGGTGCAGCAGCCCGCCCGCGACCGGGATCCGGTGGGAGTGCACGAGCGCCGAGAGCACGTCGCGCGTGATCGACGCGACGCGCTCGGCGGGCAGCGGGCCCCCGTTCTCGACGACGTCCTTGAGCGAGCGGCCGGGGTGCGCGTCCCTCGCGATGAAGGGCCGCCCGGCCGCGGAGAGACCGATCGCCTGGATCCGGACGACCCCCGCGTGGTCGAGCATCGAGAGGGCGCGGTGCCACACCTGGTACTCCGCGTGGGAGCGCGCGATGGTGGCGTGGGGAATCTCGATCGCGAGCTCCGTCCCCTCGACGAGGTCGGTCGCGCGGTAGATGGAGCGCTCGCCGACGCGCAGCATCTCCTGCTCCACGCGGTAGCGGTTCGCGAGCGTCTCGCCGACGAGGTCAGACACGTCGCGGTTCCCGTGGCGGGATCTGGGAGTGGCTCTGCTGCATCGTCCGTTGGAGGAAGCCTAGAGAGCACGCGCGCCTCGTTGAAGAACGCCGTCCGAGAAGGCTCTTCCCGCGGCGACCCTGCCCGTGCGGGCTTCCCGCGGAACGTCCTCCGAACGGCCGCGCCCCGGCGCCGAGCAGAGCTCGACGCCGGGGCGCGTCAGCCTCGCCGGGTGGCGAGGCTCAGGACAGGAGGCGGTCGATCAGATGAAGGGGATCGAGACGCCGTCCGTGAAGTTGGACGTCGCGCCGCTCATGTTGGCGTCACGGTGCCAGCTCGTGAAGTTCCACGTCTCGCCCGCCATGACCTGGACGAAGCCGGTCGGCTGCGGGACGGCCGTGAGGTCGAGCATCAGCGAGTAGCTGCTGCCGGCGCCGGTGTTCTGGATCTCGCCAGGACCGACGTAGCGGCCGATCGCGCCGCCGAGGCAGAGGTTGCCGTCGCTGCCGCCCGGGTTCGGGACGAAGCCCTGGTCCGTCGACGCGAGGAAGAAGCCGAACGCCATGGCGGGGAGGTTCTCCGCCGTCAGCGTGACGTCGTTGCTGGCCACGACGCGCGAGCCGGTCGCCGAGATGGAGCCGGTCATGCCCGTCGAGTTGGGGTTCGCCGTGCAGTAGTTGGTGCCGATTCCACCGCCGCCACCGGAGGTGCCGGAGATCTCCAGGTCGTAGTCGTTGCAGCCGCCGCCCGTGAACATGTCGACCTCGATGATGAGGACCTGTGCGGTGCCCGTCGTGTTGGTGTACGTGACCTGCTCGTCGTCGGTGACGGAGAAGCCGACCGACAGCGCGCCCGTGCCCGTGCCCGGGCCCGCGACGTTCGTGTCGCAGGAAACGAGCGGATCCCAGAGGTAGAGGTCGGTGTCCGCGAACGCGTCGATGAAGAAGATGTCCGCGACGATCGTGGCGCCG
>JBCDGE010000117.1:0-23616 GCA_038757895.1 Planctomycetota bacterium
ACGACGATCGTCTTGCCCGGACCTTCGCGTCTCGCGTACTCGACCGCGGCCCACATCGCCGTGCCGCAGGAGCCGCCGCACAGGAGTCCCTCCTGGCGGATGAGACGACGCGCCATGATGAACGACTCACGGTCCTCGCTCTTGACCCACTCGTCGACGAGGCCGCGGTCGAGCACGTCGGGGATGAAGTCGTAGCCGATGCCTTCGACCTTGTACGAGCCGATCGGCCCGGGACCCGCGAGGATCGAGCCCTTCGGGTCGACGCCCACGACCTTGACGTGGGGCGCGTCCTCCTTGAAGCGACGCGCACAGCCCGCGAGCGTTCCGCCCGTGCCCGCGCCCGCGACGAAGACGTCGAACTTGCCCCCGTCGGTCTGCTCGAGGATCTCGACCGCGGTGCCCTCGTAGTGCGCGAGCGGGTTGTCCGGGTTCGAGTACTGATCGAGGATGTGCGCGTTCGGCAGGATCCGCTGGAGCTGGTTCGCGACGCCGATGTGGCTCTCCTCGCTGTCCCACGCCGCCTCGGTGGGCGTGCGGATGATCTCCGCGCCGAGCGCCTCCAGCACGACCTGCTTCTCGCGGCTCATCTTCTCGGGCATCGTGATGATCATCCGATACCCGCGGACCGCGGCGGCGAGCGCCATGCCGATGCCCGTGTTGCCCGACGTGGGCTCGATCAGCGTGTCGCCGGGCTTGATCCGTCCGGACTTCTCCGCCTCGAGCACCATGCGCCGTCCGATCCGGTCCTTGACCGATCCGCCGGCGTTCATGAACTCGCACTTCACGAGGAAGCGGCAGCCGGTCTCCTTGCCGACCTTCTTGAGCTCGACCAGCGGGGTACAGCCGATCGCGTCGAGGATCGAGTCGAGGGGTCCCATCGATTGTCGCCGTGCGCGTGCCGCGCCGGCTCTCGTGCGGTTGTGGAGTCGCGGCCGGCCAGCGGCTCACGGGAAGGGGGCGGGGAAGGGCCCGGCTCGCCAGGTGGGGCGGACCGCGCAGGGGCCGAGTGTAGTGGGCGCGGGCTCCCTGGAGTCACTCCGCCGGGTCACTCGAGGGGCAGCACGATCCCGAGCGTCCCGTCCGCCTCCGTCCTCGTCGCCAGGATGCGGATCTCCGTCTCCGCGGCCTCCTCGGCGTCCCCCCGGGGCGCCCAGACGCACAGGCCGGTCTCCAGGGAGAACCGCCACCCGTGCCACGGGCACGCGATCTGCCCATCGGCCGAGGATCCCTCCCAGAGCGGCCCGTCGAGATGCGGGCACCACGCGTCGACCGCGACGACCGCGTCCCCGTCGCGCACGAGCGCGAGGTCGCCCGCGGGCGTCTTCACGAGCCGCGGCCCGTCCTCGGCCACGTCGTCGGCGCGGACACCGGTCGGGACCACGGTCCCCGGCCCGCCTCGGGCACCGTGTCCGCCGAGGGACTCGTCTTCGGCCATCCAGGCAGCCTATGGTGGGGCCTCGGATGTCCCAAGCCACGTTCGTCACCAAGGTCCCCCGGGCGAGGTTCGCCGCGCTCCGCGCGCAGGTGTCGTCCGGCCCGTTCGAGTTCCGGACCGTGCCCCACGCGGAGTTCAGCGTCCGCGGCGAGGGCGTCGTCGCGACGCTCTACACCTCCGGCAAGTTCGTCGTCCAGGGCGCCGACCCGGACGCGTTCGTCGCGCGCTGGACCGACCTGGAGGCCGGCTCGGGCGACGGCGCGCCCTCCGCGAGGGAGTCGCGCAAGAGCGCGGCGCGGGGCCACGACGACCCGGTCCTGGAGCTGGAGCCGCCCGTGACCGGCAGCGACGAGGCCGGCAAGGGGGACTACTTCGGGCCCCTCGTCGTGGCGGCCGTCCGCGCGGACGCGGGCACGCTCACCCGACTCGCGGAGTGGGGGGTGGCCGACTCGAAGACCCTCACCGACGGCCGCGCGCTGCGCCTCGGCGCGATGCTGCGCGACCACGTCGAGCACGCCGTCCGGCGCGTCGACCCGAACGAGTACAACGCGCTCTACCCGACCTATCCGGCGCTCAACCCGTTCCTCGCCGACCTGCACGCGGAGGTGATCGGCGAGCTCGCGCGCCCCGGCGAGAACGTCGTCGTCGACCAGTTCGAGCGGCGCGGCCTCGTCCGCGAGCGGCTCGGACCGCTCCGCGTCCGACTGACCGAGGTCCCGCGCGCGGAGCGCCACGCCGCGGTCGCCGCGGCGAGCATCCTCGCGCGCCAGGAGTTCCTGATCGGGCTGAAGGAGCTCTCCGAGGACTTCGGCGTCGACCTGCGCAAGGGCGCGGGCGCTCCGACGGACGCCGCGGGCGTCGAGCTCGTCCGGGACCAGGGCGAGGACGCCCTGCGCGGCGCCGCCAAGCTCCACTTCAAGAACACCCAGAAGATCCTCGCCCGGGTCTAGCAGAGACCGCCCATATTCCCGCGCCGTGGGCCCGCTCGTCTCCGTACTCGCTGCGATCGTCGTGCACGCCGCCGCCCAGAGCGGCGTCGGGGTGCAGCGTGAGGTCGCAGGCGGGTGGGCCGTCGGGCTCCTCCTGCCCTACCTCCTCGCGCTGCTCGCGATGCGCTCCCAGGCGATGGGCAAGCGACGCGCCTCGCGCGTCTGGCTCCTCCTGACGGACGGCTCCGGGTGGATCTCGTACGCGATCCTGACCCTCGCCTGCGGCTGGCTGGAGACGGTGCGGCGCTGGACGGGCGCCTCGCTCGACGTCGAGGCGTGGCCCGACCTCGCGCTCGGCGTCTCGTTCCTTCCGTTCGTCGTCTACCAGCTCGCCGCGATCGACGCGTCGGCGCGAGCGCACTCGGCGATCGTCGCGACGCGGCGTTCGATGCGGTCCTTCCAGATGCGCATGTTCGCCGCGTGCGCGTCCCCGATCGCCTTCCTGATGGTGGCGTCGGCCCTCATGGCGCGGAGCGAGTGGCTGCGCGTCCAGGTCGAGCACGTCGGGCTCGCGTCGGCGGTGTTCTCCCTCCTGCTGGTCGTCGGGCTCGCGTCGATGCTCCCGACGTTCCTGCGACTGTCCTGGGACACCGCCCCGCTCCCCCGCGGGCCGCGCCGCGACCTGCTCGACCTCGTCGCGCAGCGCGCCGAGTTCGAGCCGCGCTCGCTGCGCGTGTGGAACACCGGCGGGCTCATGGCGAATGCCGCGATCGTCGGATTCGGTCAACGCGGACGGACGGTGATCTTCTCCGACAGCCTCCTCTCCGTTCTCAACAACCGGGAGCTCTGCGCGGTCTACGCGCACGAGATCGGTCACGCCCGTCGCAGGCACGTCGGGATCTTCATCGCGTGGGTCGCCGCGTTCATGCTGATCGGCGACGTCGTCGTGCGGGGCGTCCTGGACGCGCACGGTGATCTCCGGGCTGCGACCGTCGGCGCGGCGGTCTTCGCGGCCGGCGCGCTGGGCTTCGGCTGGCTCTCACGGCGCTACGAGCTCGACGCGGACCTCTTCGCGGTCGACGTGCTCGACGACCAGCCGGCGCTCGTCTCCGCGCTGGAGCAGGTCGGCGTGCACGGCCGCGACCGCGGGGGCTGGCGCCACTTCAGCGTCGCGCGCCGCGTGCGCTTCCTCGATCGCACGCGCACGGAGCCGGGCTTCGCGCGGTCCTTCCGCAGTCGGCTCCGTGCGTACGCGGTGGCAGGGGTGCTCCTCGCCGGCGTCGGCGTGATCCTGCAGGCCGTCGACCTGATGGCGGATCTGCCGGAGGACCGCGCCGTCGCGTCCCTCGCGCGCGGTCGCTACGAACGCGCCGCGGTGCTCGCAAGGGCGCTGGAGGGTGAGGGCGCGGACGAGATCCTCGCTCTCGCCGGCGCGGGCGCGTCGGTCGGGGATCCGGGGATCGACGCCCTGACCGCCGGGCTGCGCGCCGCGCTGGGCGCGGGAGAGGCCGAGCGCGCGCTCCGCCTCGCCCGGCTCGCGGACCTCAGGAGCGTCCCCGCGGGCCGCGACGTGGCGCTCGCGCTGGAGAGCGCCCGCAAGGACGACGCGGGCGGCGTCGAGCGAGCGCTCGGGCGACTGGACCCCGACTGGCGGACCGCCGTGCAGGCCGCTCTCCGCGCGCGCCCGCCCGTCGAGGCTCAGGAGTAGCGGAGGCCGTTCTTGCGGACGTGGATCATCGGTTCTCCGTCCCGCCGCCGCTCGCCCGCCTCCACCACGCCGAACACGACGACGTGATCGCCCGCGTGGTGCTCGCCGGCGACGCGGCACTCCACCCACGAGAGGGCGTCCTCGAGCACGGGCGTCCCGCCCGGGCCGGCCCCGTGCGCGACATCGTCGAAGGGCGAGCCGTCCTCCGGCTTCTTGAAGAACGGCTTCATCAGCCCCTTGTCGCCGTCTCCCAGGATCGAGACCGCGAAGCGTCCGGACGCGCGCACCGCGTCGAGGTGCTCGCGCTCGGTCGAGATCGCGACGCAGACCGTCGGCGGGTCGAGCCCGACCTGCTGCACGAACGAGCCGAGGAACCCCATCGGCTGACCGCGCTCGTCGAGGGTCGTCACGATGAAGAGTCCGCTCGGCACGCGCCCGAGCGCGGCTCCGATCGCGTCTGCGCCCATCGCGTCGACCTCGTTCGGTCGTCCTTCGTCCTCGCTCATGCGGACCATGGTGACAGGTGCGTCGAGCCGGCGCTGCGCGTCGCGCTGGATTCGCCTTGCTGCGACTCGGTCCGACGTCGAGAATCCGAGGCGCGACATGAGCGACACGCAGCCAGCCCTCTCGACGTTCGAGTGGACCCCGCCGTCGGCGGGGCTCGCTGAGTCCGATCCGCACGGGACCCTCGCGGAGAGGCTCCAGCCGGCCTGCGAGGACCGCGGAGCGAGCGCCGCCGAGGTCGTGCGGCGCGTCTGCCGCGACGTGCACGCCTGGCTCTGCGCAGAGGAGCGTCCCGACGAAGGGATCGCGACCTCGCTCCGAGGCGAGCTCACCGAGCTCTTCGAGGCCCAGGGGTGGCGCGGCCCCGTCGCCTGCCTGCGGGATGCCCTGGAGGCGGTGGAGGCGCGCGTGCCGGACGACGGCGGGCCCGCGCTGCGCGAGGCGCTCGCGACCGAGTGCTCGCACTGGCTGGAGACGACCGAGTCCCTCCAGCAGCCCGGCTGGCCCGACGGCCCGCCCCGCGTCCGGCTGCCCGATCGCTCCGAGTGCGCGCGCCCGCTCCTGGAGGGCCCCCACGGCGTCGAGGCCGGGGAGACGATCCTCGTCCACGGCTGGTCCGAGACGGTCGCCCGCGGCGTCGAGCTCGCGATGGCGCGCGGACTCGCGCCGGAGGTCATCGTCTCCGAGGGCGGCCCCGATCTGGGCGGTCGCCGCCTCGCGCGGCGTCTCGTCGCCAGCGGGGCGACGGTCCGCTTCGTCTACGACGCGGCGCTCGTCGAGGCGGTGCGTCGGGCCGATCGCGTCTGGCTCGGGACCGAGGCGATCGGCGCCCGCGGACTCCTGGGCCGCGTCGGCACCCGCGCGCTGCTGGAGCGCGCGCGCGATCTCGACGTCCCGTCGGCGGTCCTGGCGACGAGCGACAAGCTGGTGCCCGGGGGCGATCTGGTGCTCCCCGAATGGCCCGCGGACGAGCCCTGGCACCTGTGGGAGGGCGCGCCGCGCGACGTCCACGTCGAGTCCCAGTCGTTCGAGGTCGTGCCGCTCGACCTCGTCGACCTCTTCGCGACCGATCTGGGCGCCCTCGGACCGGCCGAATTCGCCGTCCAGGCCCTTCGAACGGGCTGATTCCGGGCCTCGCGGGGTCCCCCGGGAGTCCGCCCGGCAGGACCGCTCAGGACGGGGCCCTGGTGGCCCTCGGAATGGCCCTGTGGCGCTGGCCGCGGGCCCGCCGGACGGCGATAATGGCGCGCTCGAACGGGCCCCCGCCGCATTGATTCCGGGGGCCGTACGGCGCGCGTCGATCTCCTCCCCGCTCCAGCGCGCCACGACTCTCCCGGACCACCCATGACGGACACGGAGACACCGCAGTACGAGGGCAACACGACCCCTCGCGCCATCGAGCGCGAGATGAAGGAGTCGTACCTCACCTACGCGCTGTCGGTGATTCACTCGCGCGCCCTCCCCGACGTGCGCGACGGACTCAAGCCCTCGCAGCGACGCATCCTCGTCGCGATGAACGACCTGAACCTGAGCCCGCGGGCCAAGTACAGGAAGTGCGCGAAGGTCGCCGGCGACACCTCGGGCAACTACCACCCGCACGGCGAGTCGGTCATCTATCCGACGCTCGTGCGGATGGCCCAGGACTTCTCGCTGCGCTATCCGCTCGTCGACGGTCAGGGCAACTTCGGTTCCATCGACGCCGATCCGCCGGCCGCGATGCGTTACACGGAGGCGCGCATGGCGGGGATCACGATGGAGCTCCTGTCGGACCTCGACAAGGAGACCGTCGACCTCGAGCCGAACTACGACGAGACGCGCATGCAGCCCCAGGTGCTGCCCGCGCGCTTCCCGAACCTCCTGTGCAACGGCTCCGACGGCATCGCCGTCGGCATGGCGACGAGCCTGCCGCCGCACAACCTGCGCGAGATCGGCCGCGGGCTGATCGCGCTCCTCGACGACCCGGCGCTGGAGGACGACGAGCTGTTCAAGCTCGTCCCCGGCCCGGACTTCCCGACGGGCGGCACGATCATGGGCCGCAGCGGGATCGTCCAGGCGTACAAGACCGGGCGCGGGCTCATCCGCATCCGGGCGAAGTACCACATCGAGGAGGACAAGAACCGCACCGAGCTCGTCTTCACGGAGATCCCGTACCAGACGAAGAAGGGCGGCCAGGACTCCGGGATCATCGCGAAGATCGTCCAGGTCGTGAAGGACGGTCGGATCGCGGGCATCTCCGACGTGACCGACTACTCGAGCCGCGACGGCATGCGGCTCGTCGTGAAGCTCCGCAAGGGCGAGGACCCGTACGTCGTCCTCAACCAGCTCTGGAAGTTCACGCCGCTCCAGAGCACGTACTCGATCATCAACCTGGCGATCGACCGCCGCCAGCCGCGGACGATGTCGCTGCGCGAGCTGATGACCGCGTGGCTCGACCACCGCCGCGACGTCATCCGGAGGCGCACCAAGTACCTCCTGCGCAAGGCCGAGGAGCGCAAGCACATCGTCGACGGCCTGCGCATCGCAGTCGACAACATCGACCGGGTGATCGAGATCATCCGCGGGTCGGCGGACCGGGACAGCGCGAAGAAGGCCCTGGCGGCCGAGTTCGGGCTCTCCGAGCGCCAGAGCCAGGCGATCGTCGACATGCGCCTGGGCTCGCTGACGGGCCTGGAGCGCGAAAAGCTGGAGGCCGAGCACGCCGACCTCCTCGAGAAGATCGCGGACTACCTCGACATCCTCGCGCGCGCCGAGCGCGTGACCGCCATGATCCGCGAGGACCTCCAGGAGGTCGTCGAGAAGTACGGCGACGAGCGCCGCACCGAGATCAGCATGGAGGAGGTCGACGGCAGCGTCGACATCGCCGACCTGATCACCGAGGACCTCACGGTGGTGACGTTCTCGCGCGACGGCTACGTCAAGCGCGTTCCGCTCGACACGTACCGCGCCCAGGCCCGCGGCGGCCGCGGCGTGCGCGGGTCGGAGGCCAAGGAGGGCGACGTCCTGAAGTCGCTCTTCGTGACGTCGACGCACGACTACCTGCTGTTCTTCTCGAACATGGGGCAGGTGTTCTGGCAGAAGGCGTTCCAGCTCCCCGAGGCCGGCCGCAACTCGAAGGGCCGCGCGATCGCGAACGTGGTCGAGCTGCGCGACGGCGAGGAGATCCACACGATCCTCCGCGTGCCCGAGTTCGACGACGAGCGCTTCATCGTGTTCGCGACGCGCAACGGCATCGTCAAGAAGACGAAGCTGGAGGCGTACTCGCGCCCGAAGAAGGGCGGCATCCGCGCGATCCTCGTGGACGACGACGACGAGGTGGTGTCGGTGCGCCTGGCGAAGCCGGGTGATTCGGTGCTGCTCTCGATGGCGTCGGGCCGCGCGATCCGTTTCGACGAAGCCGGCGTGCGCGCGATGGGCCGCACGTCGCGCGGCGTGAAGGGCGTGAAGCTGCTGGGCGACGACAAGGTCGTCGGCATGGTCGTCGCCGAGCCGGACGCGTTCCTGCTGACCGCCACGGTGAACGGCTACGGCAAGCGCACGCCGCTGAGCGACTACCCGATCAAGGGCCGTGGCGGCCAGGGAGTCATCGACATCCGGACGACCGATCGCAACGGCGAGGTGGTGATGGCGAAGTTCTGCCGCGAGCAGGATCACGCGATGTTCATCACCGAGAGCGGGATGATCGTGCGGACCACCGTCGCGGACGTGTCGACCGTCGGCCGGAACACGCAGGGCGTGCGCCTCGTGAACCTCAAGAACGACGACCGGCTCGTGTCCGTCGAGATCGTGTCCAACGAGGACCTCGAGCGCTTCGGCGACGAGGAGGTCGAGGGCGAGGGCGCCGCGGAGTCGAACGGAGCCGCGCCCGAATCCGAGGCCTCGGCCGATTCCGGGGACGCGCCCGACGACGGACCGGCGGACGACGAGCCCGGTGAAGCCAGCGGCGATTCCGGCGACGACGACGACCCGACGGAGGACTGAGGTGGGCCTCGCCGACCAGATCCAGTCCGACCTGAAGGACGCGATGAAGGCGGGGGACGCGCTGCGGCGCGAGACCCTCCGCATGCTCATCGCGGCGCTCAAGAACGAGCGGATCGCCGTCGGGGCCGACCTCGACGAGGACGCCGTCAAGGCGGTCGTCAGGCGCGGCGTGAAGTCGCGGAAGGACAGCGCCCAGCAGTACCGCGACGCCGATCGCGCCGACCTCGCCGAGAAGGAGGAGGCCGAGATCGGCGTCCTGGAGGGCTATCTGCCGCAGATGCTCGACGAGGCCGGCACGCTGGAGCTCGTCGAGAAGGCGATCGCCGACACGGGCGCCGCCGGCAAGGCCGACATCGGCAAGGTCATGAAGGCCGTCATGGCGACGCACCGCGACGTCGTGGACGGCAAGCTCGTCAATCGTCTCGCTGCGGAGCGCCTCTGAGAGGCGCCCATGCATCGTCCGAGGCGTTTCGGAGCGCCTTGACGCAATCAGAACGTCACGGGGCCTCGACACGTACGAAGCTCGTTCGCCCCCCAGCCGGCGGAGCCGCCTCCGCCCCATCCCAACCCAGGTCCATTTCGATGCACAGGAAGACCCTGCTGACCGCCGCCCTCCTGGCGAGCGCCGCGCCCCTCGCGCTGGCGTCCGCCGGTGTCTGGGCGGACGCGGCCGCGGCGCCCGGCGCGCCGACCGCACCGGCGGCGGACGACTACGAGGCGCTCGTCGCCGAGTTCGACGCTGCCGTCATTGAGTTCAAGGCCAAGCTCAAGGCCGCCGACAAGGCGACCCGCCGCGAGCTGCGCAAGAACAACCCCGCCAAGACGTACTGGCCGCGCTTCGTGGCGATGTCGAGCGCCGGCGAAGGCCGGGCGACGCTCTGGATGGCTCTGAACGTCACCCAGAACAAGGACATCCGCTCGAAGGAGAGGGGCGCGGCGCTGACGCCGCTCTACGAGACCCTCGTCTCGAAGCACATCGCGGAGCCCTGGTTCATCGACGTCGTCAAGGGCATCAACGCCCAGAAGAAGTACCTCGGCAACGAAGCCGCGGTCGCGATGTTCGAGGCCATCGTCGAGTCGTCGAAGGCCGACAAGGTGAATGCGGCCGCGCTGTTCTTCGCCGCGTACACGATCGGCAGCGACGATCCCGACAAGGGGCGCTCGTACCTCGAGCGGATCTCGAAGGACTACCCCAAGACGACCTACGGGACCGCCGTCACCGCGATGACGACGAAGCCCGCGCAGTCGGAGGTCGGCCAGATCGCGCCGAACTTCTATGCCGAGGCGTTCGACGGGTTCGAGTTCTCCCTGGAGGACTACCGCGGCAAGGTCGTGGTCCTCGACTTCTACGGGTTCTGGTGACCGCCTTGTGTGGCAGGGATGCCGCACCTGAAGGCGCTCGTTGAGCGCCACGAAAACGACCCCTTCGCACTGATCGGAATCAACACGAACGACGCGCCGGCCGCCTTCCAGAAGGGCGTCAAGGACCTCGGCGTCTCGTGGCTGAGTGCCTACCAGGGCACGGACATGTCGCCGATCTCGCAGCTCTACCACGTCCAGGTCTATCCGACGTACGTGGTGCTCGACACCGACGGCACGATCGTCCATCGCGGCAGCGACAAGAACGAGATCGACGGGGTCGTCAAGGACCTCCTCGCCAACGCGAAGGCCAAGTAGGCACTCGTGTCCCGCGTCCTCGACCGACGGGCGCCCGCCGCGCTGGCGGGCGCGCTGATGCTCCTCGCCGCTGCGCATTCCGCGCAGACGGACGCGGAGCGTCCGCTCGTTCCCGAGGACACGCTCCCCACGCCCTTCGTGCGCGCCGCGCCGCTGGGCGTGGAGGAGCTCGAGGCGGGCTTCACCGCCTCGGACGAGGAGTTCGCGCTCGGTCGGCGGCTCTTCTTCGACCCGATCCTCTCGCCGCGCCGCACCGTGGCCTGCGCGTCGTGCCACCGCCCCGACATGGGGTTCGCGGACGACCGCAAGCTGTCGCGGGGCATCGAGGGCTACCTGACCCGGCGGAACGCGCCGAGCCTCCTCAACAAGGGCCTCAGCGAGAACGTCCTCTGGGACGGGCGCGCGGCGACGCTGGAGGATCAGGTGCTGATGCCGATCGAGAACCCCGAGGAGATGGCCCTCGGGAAGGCCGCGGCGGTGAATCGCCTCGGCGCGGACGAGGCCTACAGCGCCGAGTTCAAGTCCGTCTTCGACCGCGAGGTCGACGAGGCCGCTCTCGCGTCCGCGCTCGCGTCGTTCGTGCGCGGCCTGACCGCCGGCGACTCGCCGGTCGACCGCTTCCGAGACGGCGACGTCGAGGCGCTGACGGTCGCCGAGGAGGCGGGCCTGTGGATCTTCGAGGGCAAGGGGCGCTGCTGGCGCTGTCACAGCGGGCCGAACTTCTCGGACGAGTCGTTCCACAACACGGGCGTGGGCGCGGTCGACGGCGAGGCCGACCCCGGCCGCGGCGCGATCACCGGCGAAGAGGCGGACATGGGCCGCTTCCGGACGCCGGGCCTGCGGATGCTCACCGAGACGGCGCCGTACATGCACGACGGCAGCCTGGCGACGCTGGAGGACGTCGTGGAGTTCTACCGTGACGGCGGGAACGACAACCCGCACCTCTCGGACCGCCTGGAGAAGCTCGAGCTGAGCGACAAGGAAGCCGCGCAACTCGTGGCGTTCCTGAAGGCGCTGTCGCGCTGACGATTCCCGACGGAATCTCTGCAGCGGAGTCGCTGCTCGTTCGCTCTGTCCCGCGACCGGGACGGTCGGTGCCCGGAAGGCTTGGCCCGTGCCACGCCGCCGGCCGGTTCCCCGAGGACCGATACACTCCGACCGAGCGATGCCCTCCGATCCCGACTCGACGATCGACCTGATCTCTGCTGCGCAAGGTGGCGACCGCGCGGCGGCGAACGAGCTCTTCGCCCGCTACACCCCGATCGCTACCCGCATCGCGTCGAGGCGACTGGGCGTGAATCCGACGCTCCAGAACGAGCTCGAAGACATCGTCCAGGACGCACTCAACGATGCGTTCCGTGCCCTGCCGCGCTTCGAGATGCGGCACGAGAGCGCGTTCCGGAGCTACCTCGGGACGATCGTGGAGAACAAGATCCGTGACCGAGCGAAGGTCGCGCACATCAAGCACGAGCAGCCTGTGCCGCTCACACCGAGCGGCGCCGAGCGCGACTTCACCGGGCACGGCACGACGCCGTCTCGGCCCGCGATCGACGCCGAGCGCCAGGAGGCGATCGATCGGTGGGCGGAGTCCCTGACCGTGACCGACCGCCGGATCTTCCAGCTCAAGGTCGTCGAGCGCCGGTCGGCCCGCGAGGTCGCCGAGGAACTCGGCTGGAAGGAGGGCAGCGTGCGCTCCCGCCTCTCCCGCGTACTGGCGGAGTTCTCGCGCCTCATCGAGTAAGCCCGCACTCCCCCCTGCCCCTGCCAGCGCACCTCCCAGCGCAACTGCCATGGCTCTGCCTGATGACGTCGACTCGATCCTTCAGCAGTGGATCGCGCAACGGAACGACGACCCGCACTTCGACCCACTCGCTGACCTCGACCCCGCGCACCCGCATCACGACGAACTCGTGCGGCGCTGGAGAGTGCTCGACGAGCTGGGACTCCTCGGGACGCAGCCGAGCGTCTGGAGCCTCCCGCCCAAGGTGATCCCGCGTGACTGGCCTCGGCCCGCGCGCCCCGAGAACAAGCTCCGGGAGTACGGCGGCCGGTACCTGTGCACCGCGTCGATCGGCTCGGGCGGGATGGGCGAGGTCTTCCGGGCCGTCGACGTCGAGCTGGACCGAGAGGTCGCGGTGAAGGTCCTGAAGTTCGCGGTCGCGGACAGCCGCCGGATCCGCGGATTCCTCGACGAGGCGCGCCGGAACGCGGGGATGGAGCACCCGTCGATCGTCCCGCTCTACGACGTCGGGTCCGAGACGTCGCGCGAGATCTACTTCGTGATGAAGCTTGTCGAGGGGTCGACGCTCGGGTCGTCGATCGTCGATGCGAAACGTTCACCACGACCGCCCTTCGAACCGAGGCAGCTCGTGCGCATCTTGCGCTCGCTTGCGGAGGCGCTCGCGTTCACCCACGACAACGGCCTCATCCATCGGGACCTGAAGCCGTCCAACGTGATGATCGGACGCCACGGCGAGGTCCAGCTCATGGACTGGGGTGTGGCTGCGCCGTACCTGACTGACGTCCGCAGTGAGTGGTCTCAGCGCGGCGACGGGGTCTCTGGCACGCCCGCCTACATGGCACCGGAGCAGGCGCGCGGCGAGGCGGGAGCGGAAGGCCCGTGGACAGACCTCTTCGGATTGGGCGCGCTCCTGTTCGCGCTCTTGTCCGGTGGCCCGCCGTACCGCGGCGGGGACCATGAAGAGGTCCTGGAGCGAGCGCGCGAGGCGCGCCGCAGCGAGCCGGTCCGCGCCGACTGGCTGCGCGCCGCACCGCGCGAGCTCGTCGCAATCGCGAACAAGGCGATGGCCCCGCGTCCCGAGGACCGCTACGCCTCCGCGGACGACTTCATCGACGACCTCGACGCGTACACGGAGCGCCGCGCCGGCAGCGCATGGCGGAACCACCCGCTCGAGCGAGTGCAGAAGACCGTGGCGCGCCATCCGGTGGCGACGGTCGCGCTTCTGCTCGGCTTCGTGGCCGTAGGCCTCGGGTTCGGCTTCATGCAGTCGAGCCAGCGGGCGGCATTCGAGCAGAGCGTGAACGACCGCACCGCGTGGATGGAGACCGCGCAGACCATCCTCGATCAGCCGCGAGAGGGCCTCTCGGCCGAGACGCGGTACGACGAAGCTGCGAGGAGGATCCAACGAGTTCTGTCGGAAGCCGAACTTGATGTGACCGATCCCAAGCGCGCTGCCGAGCGCGTAGAGACCTTGCGCGTCGAAGACCCGCAACGCGCCGAGACGACGATCGGACTGCTCCACGACCTTGGGCTCGCGCTCATCTGGAGCGGAGCTGCGGGCCCTCCAAGCGAGTTCCCTCCCGATGCATCGACCGAGATCGGCAAGGTCCATGCCATGACGCGTCGTGAGGACCCGCGCCTCTTCGAGCTGTGGGAGCCCTACAAGCAACTCCGCTCGTCGATCGAGAGGGGAGCGTGGAGCCAACAGCTCTGGGAGATCACGTTGGCGCTCGCCACGGACGGACCTTCGAAGACCTACGGGCGTCTCCTCGAGTTGAGCGAGGGACTCGACGAGGCCAGGCCCATCGAAGCGCGCGGATTCACTCGGCTGGCGCTCATCATGTCGGACCGGCGCTTGACGCACGAAGTCCGCCAGGCGCGGAACCTGTATCCCGGGTCGAGCACGATTCACGAGACGATGCAGCGCTTCATCTACGGGAACACCGATGACTCGAAGAGGGCGGGGACGATCGATGCCGTCGAGGTCTACGGAGGATTCAGCCTGGCCGCCGAATCCGCGCTTGCTGCGTGGACAGCTGTCCCGCAGAGCATCGACCTCGGTGCGACCTTCGCGCACCGCCGCTTCGATCAAGCTCGTGCGGCCTACTCGCTCGCCGACGAGATGCACGATCTCATCGTCGGTGTCGAGAGCGGTGAGTTCGATCAGATCGATGTGATCTTGGAGAAGCTCCGCGCCTTCAAATCCTCGTACCGGAACGCCGGCTTCGCTCACCAGCAAGAGGGCGTCGATCTCGCGCAGCGCTTGTTCGAGCAAGATCCGAACAACGATTACGTGCTCGAGCTGGGTGTCGTCTGCTTCGCGGACGCGGTCAACGATCTCAGGAAGTGGAGATCGGAGGCGACGGAACGCGTTCGCGCGCGGTGGGACAAGTCGGGCTACTCCGAAGCGCGCCTCGTCGAAGCCACGATGCACATGATCGACAGTGCGGAAGAGGTCATGAGTCGCCGACCAGACATCTACTTGGACGCTGCTGAGTCCCTGGCGATCCTGCTTTTCCATGATCGAGCGCTGGAACTCGTCGACGAAGCCATCGCAACGTTCCCGGACGAGGCAACGTTCACGGGGCTCCGTGAACGCATCCTCCAGGACCGTGCGTTCGTCCAGAAGCAGCGCCAAGAGCGCCGACGTGCGGAGGAGGACCGCGAGGAGGAGGCCGCAGGGAAGTGAACAGGAAGGCCTGTGGCGACATCCAGGCCGACCTCTCACGGAAGCGTCCCACTACGCTGTGGCGCCATGGCGGAGGCAGGGGGCACCAGCGAGGCGGGCGACGCGTACGACTTCGTCGTCGTTGGCTCCGGGTTCGGTGGTAGCGTCGCTGCGCTTCGCCTGACGCAGAAGGGGTACCGCGTCCTGCTGCTGGAGAAGGGGCGGCGGCTGCGCGAGGAGGACTTCCCGCGCAGCAACTGGAACCTGCGGCGCTGGATGTGGATCCCGTGGCTCGGGTTCCGCGGGCTCTTCAAGATGACGTTCCTGCGGCACGTCACCGTGCTGTCGGGCGTCGGCGTCGGGGGTGGGTCGCTCGTGTACGCGAACACGCTGCCCGTGCCGAAGGACGAATTCTTCACCAGCGGCGCGTGGGCCGGGCTCGCGGACTGGCGCAGTGAGCTGGAGCCGCACTACGGCGAGGCGCGGCGGATGCTCGGCGCCGCGCCCAATCCGTACCTCGGCTTCGCCGATCAGCAGCTTGCGGAGATCGGGGAGGAGCTCGGTCGAGGGGAGCACTTCCGACCCGCCGACGTCGCGGTGTACTTCGGCACGCCGGGGGAGACGGTCGAGGATCCGTACTTCGACGGCGAGGGGCCACCGCGCACCGGGTGCATCCAGTGCGGCGGCTGCATGCTCGGGTGCCAGCACGGCTCCAAGAACACCCTCGACAAGAACTACCTGTACCTCGCCGAGAAGCGCGGCCTGGACCTGCGGGCCGACACCGAGGTCACCGCGGTGCGCGCGCTGGAGGGCGGTGGCTACCGCGTCGAGGCGCGCGTGGGGACGGGGGTCCTCGGGACCGGCGCGCTGCGGCGGCGCACGGCGTTCGCGGCTCGCCGGGTCGTGTTCGCGGGCGGCGTGCTCGGGACCGTCGACCTGCTCGCGCGCATGAAGGCCGACCCGCGCGGGCTGCCGCGGCTCTCGGATCGCGTCGGCGACCTCGTGCGCACGAACTCGGAGAGCCTGATCGGCGTCATCGCCGGGCAGAGGGACGTCGACCACTCGAAGGGGATCGCGATCAGCTCGATCCTCCACACGGACGAGCACTCGCACGTCGAGCCCGTGCGCTATCCGAGCGGCTCGGGCTTCTTCCGCACCCTCATGATCCCGCACGTGCCCGGGGACACGGCGATCACGCGCCTGCTGGGGCTCGCGCGGTACGTCGTCCGGCATCCGCTGCGCGTCCTGAAAGCGGTGACCGTCCCCGACCTCTCGCGGTCCACGACGGTGCTGCTCTACATGCGCTCGCTGGAGGGGACCCTGTCGTTCCGTCGCGGGCGCGGGCTGCTGACCGGGATGCGTCGCGGCCTCCGATCGCGGCTCACGGACGCGGAGCCGCCGACGGCGTCGATCCCGGAGGCCACGGACATCGCCCGGCGCTTCGCGGAGCGCACCGACGGCCAGCCGATGAGCCTCGCGACCGAGACCCTCGCCGGGATCCCGACGACCGCCCACATCCTCGGCGGCGCGTGCATCGGCGCGAGCCCGGCGGAGGGGGTGATCGATGCGCAGCACCGCGTCTTCGGCCACGAGGGCCTCTGGGTCGTCGACGGGGCGGCGATCAGCGCCAATCCGGGCGTGAATCCGTCGCTCTCGATCACGGCGATGGCAGAGCGGGCGATGTCGTTCGTGCCGCCCGCGGAGGGGAGCGCGGGCGCGTCGGCGCCGGGCTGAGAGCGTGGGCAGCAATTGCCCACGCGAACAGCGCACCCGCGTTGGCGGGTGCGCCAGCAAGGTCGGCTCAGAGCCTGGGCAGCAGAATCGGAGATTTCTGCCCAGGCTCTGAGCATTCGTTTGCAGGAAGTCGGGATTTCTCCGTGCGCCGCCGGAGGAATCGCTGATGGCCCTCGTGCACGGCCCTCACCCCTGAACCGACGAAGCACGATGCACCGACTGCAATTCCTCGCGCGGCCCCTGGCCGCCCTCGTCCTCCTCACCACCTGCCTCTTCACCGCCGCGCCTCCTGCCAGCGCGGAGGCCCAGACCGACACCGTCACACCGACCGCCTGGCTGTGGCGTACGAACGTCCCGGTCTCCACGCTCGACGCGGACATCGCGAACGGCTATCGGATCGTCGACCTCGAGGTCGAGAACGCCTCGCCCCTCCGGTTCAGCGCGGTCCTCGTCCACAACTCGGGTGACTATGCCAAGGGCTGGTGGTGGTACTTCGACCAGACCGCGGCAGACGTCTGGTCCCGCCTTTTCCAGCTCAACGCGCGCCTGATCGACGTAGAGCCCTATCAGACCTCCGCCGGTATTCGCTACGCGATCGTCCTGATCCCGAACAGCGGGACGGACTTCGCGGCGCAGCACGGTTGGGATACCGAGAACACCTTCCAGGACGTCGTGGACTGGCTCAGCGTCAACACGAGTCGGAGGATCATCGACATCCAGCAGTACGAGGTGGGCGGCAGCCTCCGCTATGCCTTCACCTGGGTGACCAACTCGGGCCAGCTCCAGTCGCCGTACTGGATCTACATGAACGCGACGCTCGGGCAGATCGCGAGCGGCCTCGCGACGAACAACGCGCGGTTGATCGACCTGGAGGTGCACGACTCGACGGAGCGGTACACAGCGCTCATGGTGCCGGACGACAGCAACGAGTGGTTCTGGATGCGGGACCTGTCCTTCTTCGACGTCGACCGGCTCGCCAACCAGTACGCGAGCCGGATGATCGATCTCGAGCGCTACACGGACTCGAGCGGCGCGATCCGCTACGCGATGGTCCTTCGCCGGAACGACAACGACCTCACGCTCGAAGCGAACACGGCGATGCGCAGCTTCCTCCCCTTCGACGCGACCAGCGGCCTCGTCGTACGCGAGTACAACGGCGCGACGAGCACCATGGCCGGAAACTTCGAGGACCGAACGTTCGAGCCCGCCAGCCTGATGAAGACCGTCCACCACTTCGTGGCGGCGCGCGAGGTCGAGCTCGAGAACAGGTCGTGGACCTCCGTCGTCCTGGAGCGGCCTGGCCTGAGCGGGAGCTGCCCGAACGGCTCCGGACTCGTCGCGCGTTCGCTGCGTGACGTCTGCCGGGACATGATGGAGAGCAGCTCCAACACCGCGACAGAGGCGATCCGTGAGCACTTCGGCACGCCGCTGATCCTGAGCCGGGCAGCCAGCTTCGGCGCGACGGGCGTCGCTCTCAACCACACGATCGGGTGTCTGTGCGGGATGCAACGCAACCGCATCACGCTGCTGGATCTCGCCGACCTGCACGAGGCCGTCGTCGCCGGAGCGCTCGGGAACGAGCGGGACGACTTCTACGAGCTGATGAGCAACGGAACCAACTTCGGGCTCGGTATCTACAGCACCGCCACCGCGCTCGACATCGAGCTGAATGCGTCGTCCCTGTCCGCGGTCGAGAAGGCCTCGTTCCGTGCGGGCATCCGCCTCGCCCACAAGGGGGGCGGCTACACCTGCATCTCCGGTACGGACCGCGAGGAGCATCGCAGCCGCGGCGCTTACGTGCGGCTTCCCTTTCGGTTCGGGTGCGCAACCGTGCCGCAGGAGTACTTCATCGGCGCATGGGTGAACGACGCTGCGACGGAGACCCAGGCGAACAACGCGGTCGGCGTCGCGATGTACACGCTCTTCCGGGACCGAGTCCGCGCGGCGATCGACACGTGGGAGTCGGCGAACTGCGACCCGTTCGTCAGCTACTGCTCCGCGAACCCCAACTCGACGGGCCAGATCGGCCTCGCGAGCGCGACGGGCACGAACTTCATCCTGACGAACGATCTCGTCCTGCAGGGATCTCGGCTCCCGACCGACACGTTCGGCTTCCTGCTCGTCTCGGAGAACGAGGGCTTCACGGCGAACCCGGGCGGAAGCTCGGGCAACTACTGCCTCGGCGGCTTGGTCGTTCGCTTCCCGGGCTCGATCATGTCGACCGGCGCACTCGGCCGGCTCTCGCTCCCGATCGACCTGACCGCCTTCCCGCAGCCCTCGGGTATGAACGCAGCGGTCGAGCCCGGAGAGACGCTTCACTTCCAGTGGTGGCACCGCGACGTCGACTCGATCGGTAACGCCACCTCGAACTTCACGAGGGGTCTGCGCGTGACGTTCATCTGAACGAATCCAAGGGGAGAGACAGGCTCTTGCCTGCCCTGGCGGCGCGTCCCGGAGAGCGGGGCGTGCCGCCGCTTGCGTGAGAGGGTCAGAACGCCTCGCCGACGCTGACGTAGATGGCGTCCTGGCCGTCGCCCCACGCGAAGTCGACGCGGAAGTTGACGTGGTTGTCCTTCTCCAGGAGGAGGCGCAGCCCGAAGCCCGCGCTGGGGAAGGCCTCCGCGCTGTCGAGCTGCGAGAGCTCGTCGAACACCGTGCCGACGCCGCCGAACGCGACCGCCCCGAGCCGCCAGAAGAGCTCTCGGCGGTACTCGGCCTGCGCCGCCAGCAGGTTGTCGCCGCGGACGGTGCCGACCGCGTAGCCGCGCAGGTCGGGCCCGGCGCCGAGGAAGCTCTGCCCGTAGAACGGCACGTCGCCGACGGCGAACCGCCCGGCGGCGCGCACGGCGAGCACGTCGCGTTCGCCGAGACGGAAGTAGTGGTTGTAGGAGAGGGGGATCGTCCGGAACGAGAAGTCGGCGCCGAGCTCCGGGATGAATGCGCGGACCTGCGCGTCGGCGAGCGAACCCGTGCGGGGGTAGAACGTACTGTCCCGGACGTCGCGCAGCGCGCGCACGCCGAGCGCGGTGTTCTCGGCGTCGAGCTGGTTCTCCGGGATCTCGCCCTGCCTGTCGGAGTCCCGGATGTCCGAATTCACGCGCACCGAGACGAGCGTGGGGCCGACGAAGATCTTCTCGTGCACGCGGACGAGGGCCTCGACCTTGCCGCCCACGATGTCCGCGCTCAGCGGGATCGGCCCGAACTCGCTCGACAGGTCGAAGTTGAGTCTCGCGTTCAAGAACGTCGCCAGGAGTCGGTAGCGGTCGCCACCCAGGTACCCCTTGAAGTCGATCGCGGCCGCGAAGCTGTCGTTCTCGGAGTAGCCTCCGCCTGCGCCGATCGTCGACGGCGGCGAGTCGGGGTCGAGCTTGACCAGGTACGCGCCGCCGACCGCGAGGCCCGCGCCGATCGTCGGGTTCGCGAACGGGATGGGCGCGATCACGAAGTCGCCGTCTTCCTCCTCGAGCGGCGCCGATGGCGCGTCGCGACTCGCGCCGCCGAGAGCCTGCCCGCCCGGGACGCGCGAGATGTCGAAGTTGCCGGTCGAGATGCGCGAGAGGAAGCCGCCCTCCTCCTTCTCGCCGCCGCCCACCGCCGCCGCGTCATCCTCCAGGCCGGGGCCCTGCAGCTCGGCCGCGGGCCCATCGTCGGACTGCCGAAGGGCAGGCGCCGAGCACGACACCGCGCCGATCAGAAGTGCGGCGGCGCCCGCAGCCCGCCGCGTCCGGCTCAACGGCGGCCGTCCTCGAGCTTGCCGATGCGGCTGTCGAGCACGCGCTCCAGCTTCTTCACCGCGCCGCCGACCGCTTCGGTCGCGTTGGTCGCGATGTCCTCGGCCGTGAGCGGATCGAAGCCGCGCGGGCGCGCCTCGATCAGGCAGCGCGTGTCGACGCCGCCCTTGGCGCCGTTCTCGTCGCGCAGGGACAGCTCGAGCCGCGTCAGCCGGTCGTAGAAGCGCCCGAGCTCCCGATCGACCTGCTCGCGGATCTTGTCCTCGTCCGCAGGGACGTCGTGCTTTCCGATCAGGATCTCCATGGACTCATTTTAGTCGAGAGTCCGCGCGTGCGCGTCCGTGTTGCGCGCGGCCACCAATTGGACCCAGGACCGTGGCTACGCTGACAGCTTGATCCCCGCGATCCGTTCTCTCGCTCTCGCGCCGCTGGCGCTCCTCGCCGCCGCGACGGCGGCCGCGCAGTCGCTCCCCGAACGCCCCGCGATCCACCGCGAGGTCACGTCGGTCCTCGACGTCGGCGGTCCCCAGGAGAGCGACCACGATCCGCGCTTCCAGGTCCCGCACGTTCCGCCGTTCCGCACCACCCAGGACGGTCGGCTCGCGATCACGGTCGAGGGTGCGCCACGCTTCACCGTGCTGACGCCCGAGAAGCTCCAGGGACCGGGGGGCGGACCACTCCTCCTTCAACCGCCGGGCGCAGACGCGATGAGCTGGGCCGGCTGTGCGATCCTCGGCGGCGATCACGCGACGCAGGCCGCGATCCTCACCGCCGACTCAGGGCGTGAGATCGTGCACAGCTGCCTGTGGGACGACGATCTCCCGAGCCGGACGTCGGGTGGTCGCGACCTCTACCGGATCAAGGTGATCGTCTCGACGCGCGGGCAGGGCGGGAGCGTCCGGCTCTTCATGACGCCGCTGCGCGTCGAGGTCGCCCGCCCGAAGACGCGGTGGGCGCACGTCGCGAGCCTGGAGGTCGACGGGCCGACCGTCGCCGGTCCCGACTTCGCCAACAACGGCGCGGCGTCGTTCCACAGCGTCGGCGGCTTCGAGCCGACGGCCGCGGGGGACGGACGACTGCTCGTCTTCCGCGTCGCGGCCGGGGACGTGCCGACGCCGAGCGGGCCGCGCGGGATCGACATCGTCTACTGCTACTACGAGGACCCGGCGGGAACGCGCGGGACGGCGAACCCGGCGTACTGGACCGAGGTGCTTCCGATCGCGCACGCGCACCACGACGCCCGGCTCGCGCGCCCGCTGGAACAGGGCGGCTTCGGCTTCGCGCAGCACCCGCTGCGCGACACGGCGGGGACGATCGTGCCCGACTGGGAGGACCTCGGCGGGTCCTACCCGTGGATCGACCGCGACGCGAAGACGCTGTTCTTCACGACGATCGCCGACACCCTGCATTTCCAGGACGCGAACGCGCAGTCCCCGAACCGGGACCCCAACAGCGCGTCCGAGTGGACGAACGCGCGCTACGAGACCGCGCTCGTCCCCGGGGACCCGCGCTGCCGGTTCGGCGCCGAGTCGAACGAGCGCTTCCGCGGCGTCGCGTTCGCCGGGCTGTGGACGCACGGCAAGACACTGCTCGTCGACGGCCTCCTGAACGACATGGACTACTCCGTCGGCAACTCCAAGGCGAGCAGCTTCGGCGGCGTTCCCTACAACGTCGGGCCCCAGCAGCGCCTCGTGCGGCTGTTCGAGGGTTCCGCGGCGCCGTCGCTCGACCCCGCGAGCGGATGGGTCCGGCTCGGCTACGGTCGCGCGACGCGCTCCGTAGGCCTGCCCGCGGGCGACAACGGGAACAACTCGATCATCGACTCGACCGAGAGCCAGCTCCACCTCTCGAGAGGCGCCGTGCCGCTGCTCCTGCGCGACGTCGTCTGGCACGTGCAGAACGGCAAGCACGTGGACGAGGTCGCGTTCGACGACCACGTCGACCCGGGCGCCCTCGTGCTCGTCGACATGACCGGGCACCTGTCGCTGACCGGCGTCTCGGGCACGGGCTTCAACGCGCTGCGCCACCACTCGGGATGGAACGACGCGGCGCGCGCGTTCGGCGCGCCGGTGCGGCTCCAGAACGGCGCGACGGAGACCGACCGCTGGGCGCTGCCGCCGTTCGCGTCCGTGGTCGACCACGGCGCGGCGCGCGGACGGCTGGAGCCCGCCGCGCTCGGCGGAGTGCACGGGCGCGGGCTCTGGCTCGAGGACGGGATCGCGCTGGAGGTGCCCGCGCCCGCTCGCGCGGGCGCCGCGACGCCTGAGCCCGACGCGTTCTACGCCGGCGTGTTCGTCGACCTGCGCTTCGACGACGACGGCGAGACGCGACGCCTGCTCGCGTTCCCCGACGGGACGTCGATCGAGCTCCTCGGGCGCAGCGCGCTCCGGTACCTCGACGGTGATCGCGTCGTCCACCGGGTCCAGGTGCCCGGCGACGTCACGTTCGTCCCCGACGGCGGCGGCGCGCCCCGCGTGCACCCGTTCTTCGGCCGCGGCGCGTGGACCCACGTCGGGCTTCGGATCCAGGACGGCGGGCGGCGCGTGACACTCCTCGTCGACGGCTTCCCGCTCGATCGCTGGCAGGACCCGGCGCGGACGCTCTTCCAGCCGCTCGCGCCGACGCCTGGCGCCGGTGCAATCGTCCTCGGCGGTCCGACGCCCGGTTCGTCGGTCACGCCCCGAGGATGGGTCGACGAGCTGAAGGTGTTCGCGCACGACGTCGATCCCGAGCTCGCCGCGAACCACGCGCGCGGGACGCTGATCGGGTTCCCGAACGCGCCCGGCTCGAACGCGTGGAAGGACCGCGTCGCGGCGGCCTTCCCGGCCTGGGCACACCGTGAGATCTCCGAGGAGCTGCGGCGGCGGGGCGAGCCGACGTTCGTGCGCTACGCCGCGTTCGTCGATCCGACGCGCGACCGCGGCGTGCACCGAGAGTCGCTGCCCGACGGCGCGACGCACCTGCGTGCCGCGATGCACTTCCCCGAGGGCCCGGTCTTCTGGGACCGTCCGCGTCCGGACTCGACCACCAACGCGTTCTGCCTGACGTGCCACCACCCGGCCGGCCTCGGTGGACTCGACGTCGACGCGCTCGCGTACACCGGCGTCCCCGCGATCGGCGACCCCCGCCGCCAGCCGTCGCAGCCGCCCGTGTACGTGTCCGGTGTTCTGCCGGTCGGCTTCGTCGACGCCGGATCCGAGCCACGGCCGCGCGCCGACGATCCGCGGCCCCGCGACGGGAGGCCGGTCCCCGTCGACCGCTGGCTCCAGAAGACGTTCCGCGGCCGCGCGGCGCGCGCGGAGACCCTGACGCTCGTCGACGCGGACACGGGGCGCGACCTCGGCCCGCTCACGCCGGGCGCGGCGCTCGACGCGGCCGTACTCGGGACCGATCGCGTCGACGTCCGGGTGGACCTCGACGTCGGCCAGGGCGCGGTGACGCTCGTTCTCCGTCGGCTCGTTCCGAACCCCGTCGAGGTCCATCGCAGGACCGCGCCGCACGGCCCGTACCG
>JBCDGE010000118.1:0-23041 GCA_038757895.1 Planctomycetota bacterium
GCGCGTAGCGCCACAGCTCCTCCCCGCGCAGCTCTCGCGCTGCGTCGGCGTCGAGCAGGCGCACGAGGACGTCCTGGGTCAGGTCCTCGACGCCGATCCGCCGGCGCACCGCGGGTCCGGCGAGGTGGGCGACGAGCAGCTCGAGGCGGCCGGACAGGCGCGAGAGCTCGCCCGCGAGGGACGCCTCGTTCGATCCCGGGACCGGCTCCGTCACGCCCCGCTCCCGTCCTCCGGGTCCTCGGTGAGGCGCCACAGGACCCAGGACGCGACGGAGCGGAGCGGAGCCCAGGCTTCCCCGCGCGCCTCGAGCTCCTTCGGCGTCGGACGCTCGGCCAGGCCGTCGAGACGGCGCATGCCCTCCCGAAGGCCCAGGTCGTCCGGCGCGAGGACGTCGAGCCGCGCCAGCCGGAACATCAGGAACATCTGGGCGGTCCAGCGCCCGATGCCCCGGACCTGGACGAGCGTGTCGACGATCTCCTCGTCCTCGAGCCGGGACAGCGAGCGGAGGCGCAGCCGGCCGTCGAGGCAGTGCTCGGAGAGGTCGCGGAGCGCCGCGAGCTTGCCCGCCGACAGCCCGGCGCCGCGGAGCTCGGCGTCCGACAGCGTCAGGATCTGGTCCGCGGTCGGAAATCGTTTCCCGGGTGTGAGCGCCAGGACCCGATCGTGGATCGTGCGCGCCGCCGCGCCCGCGAGCTGCTGGAAGACGATCGCTCGCGCGAGTGCATGGAAGTGGGATCCCCCCTGCGCAGGGTCCGGGAACGGGGGGAACGGCACCACTCTGCGACGCGCGTGTCCCAGGACCGGGTCACGTCTGTCGAGGGCCCGAAGTGCCGCGTTCGTCGGGAGCCCGGTTTCCGCTGCCCGCGGAGCTCGTCGGGGGCTGGTGCTCGCCACGCCCCCATGATGCCTCCAATCCTGTTCCGATTCGGGTCAAACCGCCACGCGCAGCGAGGTGTGTTCAAGACACGTCACGTGTTGATCCGACGCCCTTCATCCGTGCTCCCTAGGAAGCGCGCTCCATGAGACCTGGGGCCCGCCCCCATTTCGTATCCACCATGCTCCTCTCCACCCCGTCCCGCCGCGGCGCGCTCTGCGTGGCCGCCCTCGGGCTCGCAGCACTCGCGGGCTGCGCAACGACCAAACAGAAGGTCGGACTCGCCGATGTCGATAGCCTCGTGGCCCGCGTCGAGCAGGTCCAGCTCGAGACAGAGCTCTCGAAGGAGGCCGTCTACGACGCCATCCTGAAGATGCAGCCGATCTTCGCCAGCAACTTCAGCGGCGACTCGACGGAGGCCTTCGAGACCTTCGCCAAGGCGACGACCAAGTGTCAGTCGCAGGCGAACGACCTCCGGGCCCACGTCGCTCCCATGCGAAGCGCGGCCGACGTCGTCTTCGAGGAATGGACCGTCAAGCTCGAAGAGTTCAGCAACCCCAAGATGCGCGCGCGCAGCCTCGCCCGGATGGAGGCGACCCGCGAGCGGTATCGCGAGGTGCAGAAGGCCGCGATCGCCGCGCAGGAGGAGTACGACGAGCTCAACCGCAGCCTGCGGGACATCGTTCTCTTCCTGGGCCACGACTTCAACGCCGAGAGCGTCCAGGACATCACCGAGGATGCGATGCAGGTCCGTGACCAGGCGCGCTCGCTCGGCATGGTGTTCGACGACTGCATGGCGGCCGCGGCGGACTACGTCGCCGGTGCGGCCTCCCGCCAGGGCCCGGGCCCGGCGGTCGAAGTCACCCGCTGAGCCGATCGGCGGCGCAGGTGCGTCTCGCTCCTGCGCGAGAGAGAGAGCAAGCATGGCGCGGGACGCTCGGTGGAGCGCCCCGCGCCGGCTCCGTAGCTGGAGACCTCAGGCGCCGCCCTCGTAGAGCGCGTCGGTGAGCGCCTCGTCCGCGCGCTCGACGAGCCGCCACGCGCCGGGCAGGCGTAGCGCCGCCGCCCCGAGGGTGAGCGCCGAGCCGACCAGGCGCACGAGGGCACCGGTCGCGCGCTGGTCCCGCGACCGGTCGAGGAGCCAGGTCAGCACCACGCCGAGGTGCACGAGGTAGAGCAGCCGGGCGAGCGCGAGGCCGCGCGCTCCCCGCGGCGCGTCCTTCGCCCCCGTCACGGCGTCCCGGAAGACGCCGGCGACGCGCTCGCGCGAGACGCGGGTCGAGCGTGAGAACAGCCCCTCGTCGGTCGCGCTGACGAGGACGCCCGAGGCGCCCCGCAGCGTCTCCCGGTACGGCGCGAGGGTCTCGATGCTCGCGTGGAGCCCCTGGAGCGCCCGCGCGCGCCACGGTCCGCGGCGGAGCCGCACGCGCTCCACGAGCTGAGCCGAGAGCCGCTCGTACAGGGCGAGCACGACCGCGCGCTTCGAGGGGAAGTAGCGATAGAGGAGCGCGTGGCTGACCCCCGCGCGCTCGGCGATGCCACGCAGCGTGGCCCCCTCGTACCCCTGCTCCTGCATGAGCTCGATGGCGGCGTCGTAGATCCGCTCGCGCGTCTCTTCGCCCTGGGCGGATCTCCCTCTCGGTCGGCCCCTCTTTAGGGCTGAATCCCCCTTGGCATTTTTAGTGACCATGGTTATCTAAAATCATGGCACACGGCGACCGACGACTCAAGCTCGTCCTCCCCGGCGGCTCGGGGCACCTGGGACGGCTCCTGGCGGAGCACTTCGCGACGAACGGCCACGACGTGGTCGTGGTCGGGCGCGGAGAGGGCGGGCCACTCCCGACGGGCGCTCGCTTCGTTCCCTGGAGTGGACGCTGGAGCGAGCGGAGCCCGAGCGAGGACCCGGGCGAGGACCCCGGCGAGGACCCCCGCGAGGAATGGGCGCGCGAGATCGACGGCGCCGACGCGGTCATCAACCTCGCGGGGCGTAGCGTCGACTGCCGCTACGACAAGACGAACCTGGAGGAGATGCTGAGCTCGCGCATCGACTCGACGGTTGCGGTGGGCCGCGCGATCGAGGCCGCCGGATCCCCGCCGCCGGTCTGGCTGCAGATGAGCACGGCGACGATCTACGCCCACGACCCGCCCGTCCCCCAGGACGAGGCGACGGGCGCGATCGGCGGCGGCGAGCCGACGGCGCCCGCCTACTGGCGCTTCAGCGTGCGGATCGCCGAGGCGTGGGAGCGCGCGCTTCGCGACGCGAAAACGCCGTCGACGCGCAGGGTCGCGATGCGGACGGCGATGGTGATGAGCGGATCACCGGGCGGCGCATACGCCATCCTGCGCCGACTCGCTCGCGTCGGCCTGGGCGGGACGATCGGCGACGGCTCGATGTACATGTCGTGGATCCATGAGGTCGACTTCGTCCGTGCGATCGATCGGCTGCTGGAGGACGATGCGATGGAGGGCGTGGTCAATCTCGCCGCCCCCGAGCCCGTCCCCCAGCGGAGCTTCATGCGCGCGCTCCGTCGCTCGCTCGGCGCGCCCCTCGGTCTTCCTCAGCCGCGCTGGCTCGTCGAGCTGGGCGCACGCCTCCTCGGCACGGACTCCGAGCTCGTGCTGAAGAGTCGCCGGGTGGTGCCCGGACGACTCGCCGAGGCGGGGTTCGAGTTCCGCTACCCGCGCTGGGACGAGGCGGCGCGGGCGCTCGCATCCGGCTGAGGGGCGCCGCGCGAACGGGCGTCTGGGTGGCGGGAACGGTCCCGCGGAACGAAATCTCGATTCGCCCGCACCCGAATCTCAGTCATGACCGAAGATATCTCGGTCATGACTGAGATTCCCTTCGGACGGCACGAGACGCTGCCCTTCCCCCACGTCACGGGGTACTGGGTCAATCGCCTCGCGGCGGCGTTCCGCACCGAGGTCGATCGCGAGCTTCGAGACCTCGACCTGACGCGTCGCCAGGTCGGGATGCTCCATTTCATCCACCGCGCAGGACGCGTGACGGCGTCGGAGCTGACGCGCTCGATCGGCGTCGACAGCACCGCGGTGACGCGGATGATCGATCGACTGGAGGACAAGGGGCTCGTGTCGCGGTCGAAGGATCCCGACGACGGCCGGCGACACATCATCGAGCTGACCACGGCGGCCCGACGCGTGATGCCGAAGCTGTCGCGCAAGGCACACAAGGTCGAGGGGTCGTTCGAGGAAGGCATCGCGCCCGAGGACATCGCGACGTTCCACTCCGTGCTGATGCGGATGCTGGAGAACGTCGACCAGGCGCACTTCGCGATGATCTCCGATGACTGACCTCCACCGCATCTCACGCAGGTCGGCGGGTGCCGTCGCGCTCGTGGCCCTCGCCGGCGGCTGTCGCTCGACGCCGTCGCCCGCCGCCGACTCGATGACCGTCTCGATCCCCGAGCGCTTCAGCGGCGACGTGTCGTCCGCGATGCTCGACACCGCGCCGTGGTGGACGACGTTCGGCGCGGCCTCGCTCGACACGACGATCGAGGCGGCGCTCGGGGGCAACCTGGAGCTACGCCAGGCCTGGACGCGCCTTCGACAGGCCGAGGCGTCGTCGAGGGTCGCGGGAGCTCCTCGATATCCGACGGTCGACCTCAACGCCTCGGTCACCGAGCAGCGGATCGAGCAGCGCGGAGACAGCGGCGCCGGCGGGTTCATCCCGATCCGGACGGGCGAGGTCTACAGCCTGGGGATCTCGGCCGGCTACGAGGTCGACCTGTTCGGCAGGATCGACAGCGAGCTGCGCGCGGCGCGGCTCGAGGAAGTCGCCACCGCTGCCGACGTCGAGGCGACCGGCCTGACGCTGAGCGGGACCGTGAGCGACGCGTGGTTCACCGCGGTCGAGAGCTACGCGCTGATCGACCTCGTCACCGAGCAGGTCCGGGTCGGCGAGCAGCTCCTGGAGGTCACGGAGACACGCTTCGGCACCGGCTCCGGCTCCGCGCTGGACGTCCTGCAGCAGCGGCGTCAGCTCGAGGGAACGCGGGCGGAGATCCCGCGCCTTGAGGGTGACGCCGAGCGCGCGCTCTATCAGCTCTCGGTGCTCACCGGTCGGCCGCCGGGCGACATCGCGTCCGAACCACCGCGCGCGCTGCCCGCGCTCCCGCCGCTTCCCGCGCTCGACGTGCCGATCGCGATCCTGGAGAACCGGCCGGACGTCGTCGCCGCCGCGCGGCGCGTGGAGAGCGCAGACGCGAGCGTCGCGGCCGCGATCGCCGATCGCTATCCGCGCTTCACGCTGTCGGCCTCGTACAACTTCGACGGGACCGAGATCGAGAACATCCTGGATCGCTCGATCGCGTCGATCATCGCCGACCTCGTGACGCCGCTCGTCGACGGCGGCCGGCGGCGGGCCGAGGTGGAGCGCCAGCGCGCCGTCCTCGACGGAGCGATCGACGCGTTCCAGCTCGCCGTCCTGACGGCGCTGCAGGAGGTCGAGGAAGCGCTCTCGCTGGAGCGACGCGGCATCGAGCGCATCGTGGTGCTCGACCGCCAGGCGACGATCGCCCGCGATGAGCTCGCGCAGGCGCGCTTCCGCTACGTCAGCGGCGTCGACAACTACCTGACGGTCCTCGCGGCCGTGCAGAACCTCCAGCAGCTGGAGCGGAGCCTCGTGTCCGAGCGCGCCTCCGTGCTCCGCGCTCGCACCCAGCTCCACCGCGCCCTCGGCGGCGCCTGGACCGAAACGCTCGAACGGCCCGATCGATCCCCGGCGCAAGAGGACTGACCCCGCTTCCACCATGGCCTCCCCCATTCGCATCATCGGGACCGCAGTGCGCTGGCTCGCGCCCGTGCTCGTCGTCGTCGCCGGCGCCGCCGTCGCGCGCACGCTCATCCTCGGCCGCGAGGCGCCCCCGAAGTCGGAGCGACCGCCGCGCGTGCTGCCCGTCGACGTCGTGACCGTTCGCGTGGACGACCACGAGTCGACGATCCGTGCCTACGGCACCGTTCGGCCCCGGCGCACACTCGCGCTCCGGCCGACGGTCGGCGGCCCGATCGGCTCCATGCACCCGGCGTTGATCCAGGGCGGTCGGATCGACGCCGGCGAGATCGTCGCGTCGATCGACGAGCGCGACTACGTGCTCGCCGTGAAGACCGCGGACGCTGCGCTCGTCGCGGCGAAGACGGACCTCGACATCGAGCTCGGGAACGCGTACGTGGCGCAGCGCGAATGGGAGCTGCTCGACGCCGACCTGGAGGTGACCGAGGAGGGCCGACGGCTCGCGCTGCGCGAGCCCTACGTCGAGCGGCGGCGAGCGGACCTCGACTCGGCGCGCGCGAACCTGGAGCGCGCCAAGCTCGACCTCGAGCGGACCAAGCTCGTCGCGCCGTTCGACGCGCTCGTGCTGTCCGAGGACGTCGAGATCGGGACGCAGGTCGGGGCGGGGACGCAGATCGCCCAGCTCGTGGACCGGACCGAGTTTCTCGTCGAGGTCGCCGTTCCTTCGAAGCGACTGTCGATGCTCGAGTTCGACGGTGCGACGGCGCAGCTCGTTCGGGACGGTCACGTCCGCGAGGGGCGCGTCGAGCGGCTCCTCGGCGAAGTGGACGCCGCGGGGCGCATGGCGCGGATCCAGGTGGCGATCCCGGACCCGCTGCGCCGAGAGCGAGGGATCGAGCCGGTGCTGCTCGGTTCGTACGTGAGCGTCGATTTGCCGTGCCGGACGATCGAGAACGCGATCTCGATCCCCCGCGAGGCCCTGCGAGAGGGCGACGTGGTGTGGGTGGTCGACGTCGAGAACACGCTCGAGATCCGCGAGGTCGACGTCCTCATGCGCCGGCCCGCCGACGTGCTCGTGGCGAGCGACCTGGGCGACGGAACTCGCGTGATCGTGAGTCCGATCTCCGTGCCCCTCCCGGGGCTCCGGGTCTCCCCCACGGCGGTGGACGATGACGAGTCCGCGACGGACCTGGATCGCGCGGCAGCCGCGTTCGGCGTGGCGCCCGTCGCCGAGGGGGAAGGACAGTGAGCGGCGGGGAAGGCGACGAACGGCCGACGCGCGGCGGTCCGATCGCGTGGATGGCCACGAACAGCATCGCGGCGAACCTCGCGATGATCGTGCTGATCGTGGGCGGGCTGATGTTCTCGACCCGGGTGATGCAGGAGGTGTTCCCCGACTTCGAGCTCGAGCTCGTGACCGTCCGCGTTCCATACCCGGGTGCGAGCCCGGCGGAGATCGAGCAGGGGATCCTGCTGGCGATCGAGGACCAGACGCGAGGAATCGACGGCGTCAAGCGCGTGTCGAGCGAGGCCCAGGAGGGCTACGGGGTCGTCACCCTCGAGCTCTTGACCGGGAGCGATCCGAACAAGGCGCTCCAGGACGTCAAGAACGAGGTCGATCGGATCATCACCTTCCCCACCGAGGCGGAGGAGCCGGTCGTCGCGCTCGCATCGCAGAAGCAGGCCACGATGAGCGTGATGGTGCACGGCGAAGCGCCGGAGTCGTCGCTTCGGCTGCTCGCCGAGGACGTCCGCGAAGCGCTGCTCGCCCACCCCGGGATCACGCTCGCCGAGCTCGGTGCCGTGCGGGACTACGAGATCTCGGTCGAGATCTCGCAGGCGAACCTGCGCACCTACGGACTCTCGTTGCCAGGCGTTGCGGCCACGATTCGCGACGCGGCGCTGGAGCTCCCCGGCGGCGAGGTGAACACGCGCGGCGGTGACGTGCTGCTTCGGACCCAGGAGCGGCGCGATCTCGCGAGCGAGTTCGCGAGCCTGCCTCTCATCACGACGCCGGAAGGCACAGTGGTCCGCGCTGGCGACGTCGCAACGGTCGTCGACGGCTTCAGCGAGGACGACATCGAGGCGACTTTCAACGGCAGGCCCGCGATCGAGGTCGTGGTCTACCGCGTCGGGAACGAGACGCCGATCGCCGTCGCGACTGCGGCGAAGAGCGTCGTCGAGGAGCTGTCGGCCGACCTGCCGGACGGCATCGAGCTGACGACGTGGAACGATCAGTCGAAGGCGTTCGAACAGCGCATCGACCTCCTGTCGCGCAACGCGCTGCTGGGGCTAGGGCTCGTGCTGCTGCTGCTCGGGCTATTCCTGGAGCCTCGCGTCGCGTTCTGGGTGACGATGGGGATCGTCATCTCGGTGGTCGGATCGTTCGTCGTCTTCCCGTTCACGGGCGCGACGATCAACATGGTGTCGCTCTTCGCGTTCATCGTGACGCTCGGCATCGTGGTCGATGACGCGATCATCGTCGGCGAGAACATCTTCGAGAAGCGCGAGAAGGGCATGCCGGCCCTGCAGGCGGCGATCGAAGGGGCCCGGGAGATCTCTGGCCCCGTCGTGTTCGCGGTGCTGACGAACATCATCGCATTCATGCCGCTGTTCTTCGTCCCGGGGGCGAGCGGGAACATCTTCCGGCAGATCCCCTCGGTCGTCGTGTCCGTGTTCGTGATCTCGCTCGTCGAGTCGCTCTACATCCTCCCGGCGCACCTCGCACACACGGGACAGCCCAGCCGATTGACGCGCGTCCTCGGAGCGCCGAACCGCTTCGTGATGCGAATGTTCGACCGCTTCAGCCGAAGCGTGTTCGGGCCGATCGTCGATCTCTCCCTGCGGAACCGGTACTTCGCGCCGGCGGCGAGCGTCGCGCTGCTCCTGGTCACGGCCGGCGTGATCGGCGGCGGGCTGATCCGGATGAGCTTCCTGCCCCGGATCGACTCCGACGTCGTGACCTCGACTGCGCGTCTGCCGGTCGGCGTCCCGATCGAGTCGACGCGCGTCGTGCGCGAGCTCCTGGAGCGCAAGGCCCGCGAGACCGAGGAAGAGCTCGGCGGCAGCCTGCTGCAGGGCGTGTTCGCTCGGATCGGCGACGAGGGCGGAGCGGCGAACTCGCTCACCGTGCAGGCCTTCCTCGTGCCGCCCGACGAGCGCACGGTCGGCGGGATCGAGTTCAACCGCGTCTGGCGCAAGAACGTCGGCGACGTGACGGGCGTCGAGGCGCTCACGTTCTCCGGCCAGAACTTCGGGCCGAGCGGCAAGGCGATCGACGTCCAGTTCACGGGCGCGGCGCAGGAGGCGGTCGAGAGCGCCGCGCGCGATCTCGCCGCCGCGCTCCGCACCTACGACGGCGTCGGCGACGTCGACGACGGGACGGCGTCCGGCAAGCGACAGCTCAGCGTGACGTTGACGGACGAGGCGCGAAGCCTCGGCCTGACGTCGACGGACGTCGCGAACCAGCTCCGCGGCGCCTTCTTCGGCGCGGAGGCGCTTCGGCAGCAGCGGGGCCGGAACGAGGTCAAGGTCATGGTGCGTCTCCCGCGCGAGGAGCGCGAGCGCCTCGCGACCGTCGAGGACCTCGTCCTGCGCACGCCCGAGGGCGGCGAGCTGCCGCTGGCTGCGGCGGCCGAGATCGAGGAGGGTCGCTCGTACACGACGATCAACCGGCGGAACGGCGCGCGCATCGTGGCGGTGACGGCCGAGGTCGACACGCAGGTCACCGACGCCGACACGATCCTGGGCGCGCTGCAGGAAGCGGAGCTCGCGGACATCGTCGCGGCGTACGACGGGCTGGAGTACTCGCTGGAGGGCGAGCAGTCCGACCAGCGCGAGTCGATCGCGGCGCTCGGCGTCGGCCTGTTCCTGGCGACGATCGCGATCTTCGCGATGCTCGCGATCCCGCTGAAGAGCTACACGCTGCCGCTGATCGTGCTGTCGGGCGCGCCGTTCGGGATCATCGGCGCGCTGCTCGGGCACCTCATCCTCGGCTACGGCATCTCGCTGATCTCGCTCTTCGGGATCATCGCGCTGACGGGCGTCGTCGTGAACGACAGCCTGGTACTCGTCGTGACGGCGAACAACTACCGCGACGAGGGCCGGAGTCCGTTCGAGGCGGTGAAGCTGGCTTCGATCCGGCGTCTGCGCCCGATCCTGCTCACGTCGCTCACGACGTCGATGGGACTGCTGCCCATGATGCTGGAGACGTCGACCCAGGCGCGGTTCCTGGTGCCGATGGCGATCTCGCTGGGCTTCGGCGTGCTGTTCTCGACGCTCGTGATCCTGCTGCTCGTGCCGAGCCTCTACCTGATCCGGGTGGACCTGATCGACATCCTGCGCGTCGCGCGCGGGCGGGAGCCGCGCGGCGTGCGCGGGATTCCGGCGACGGCGGAGCTTGAACCTGACGTAGCGTGAGGTCGTAGGTTCGCGTTCGGACGACCTCCTCGCGTGAGGAGACCGGCACCGGAACGCGACGACCCATGTCGACGAGCGACGACCCCACGACCTTCACGATCGGCCAGCTGGCGCGGAGGACGGGCACCACCGTCCGCACGCTCCACCACTACGACGACCTCGGGCTGCTCCGGCCGCTCGCTGGGGGCCGTGGTGAGAGGCGCGTCTACGGGCCCGCCGAGCTGCACCGGCTGCAGCGGATCCTGAGCCTTCGCGGGCTCGGGTTCTCGCTGGACGAGATCGGCGCAGCGCTCGACGACCCGGAGCACGCGCCGCTCGCGCTGGTCGAGCGGCACGTCGCGCGTCTCGACGAGGAGCTCGACGCCGCCCGGCGCCTCCGCGATCGACTCGAGGCGATCGCTTCGTCCCTCCGCAGCGCGGCGGCACCGGCCGTCGACGACCTCCTCGGGGCGATCGAGACGATGAACGAGATGGAGCGATTCAAGGAGCACTACACGGCCGAGCAGCTCGAGTACCTGGAGCAGCGCGCGAGGGACGTGGGCGCCGAACGCATGGCGTCGGTGCAGGACGACTGGCGCGACCTGTTCGCCGCGTTCCGCGACGCGCACGAGCGAGACCTCGACCCGTCGAGCGACGAGGTCCAGGCGCTCGCCGCACGCCACCGCGCGCTGATCGACGAGTTCACCGGCGGACGCGAGGACGTGCGCGAGGCGCTCGGTCGCGCCAACGCCGCCAACCCGGACGCAACCCGCGCGTTCGGGATGGACGACGCGCTGTCGGAGTACGTGCGGCGGGCGACGGGCGGCTGAGCGATTGCGTCAGCTGAACAGCTCGCCCTGCTTCGGCGCGGTGCCGGCGTCGGGCGTCAGCGGCTCGACCTCGTCCTCGCGGCTCGTCGAGATGCCGAGCCTCCTGCAGGTCAGATCGAACAGACCGCGGATCGCGTCCCAGCGCGGGCCGGCGCCGCGCATGCGGTCGCCGAAGCGGGAGCGCGATGTCTGCTCGCCGCGGATCTCCTCGAACGCGGAGAGGATGCGATCGGCGCGGAGCGGGAAGCGGTCCCGGATGCGGGACTCGAAGACGGGGCGGACCTCCGCGGGCAGGCGGAGGAGGATCGTGAACGCGTGCGTCGCCCCCGCTTCGGCGGCCCGTTCGAGGAGCTCGGGGACGTCGCTGTCGTTCAGGCCGGGGATCAGCGGCGAGATCGAGATGCCGGTCGGGATCCCGGCGTCCGAGAGCACGCGGAGCGCCTCGAAGCGCATGGCCGGCGTCGGCGCCCAGGGCTCGACGCTGCGCGCCGTGCCCGCATCGGCGAACGGAATCGAGATGAAGACGCGCGCTCCTGCCGTCTTCACGATGCGAGCGAGGACGTCGACATCGCGGCGAACGAGCGCACTCTTCGTGATCACGCCGACCGGGTTCCGGAACTCGGCGCAGGCCTGGAGGCACCCGCGCGTCAGCCCGTAGCTCGCCTCCAGCGGCTGGTAGGGATCGGTCACGCCGCTGAACGCGATCCAATCACCGCGCGTCTTCTTGCGCGCGAGCTCGTGGCGGAGCCGCTCCTCGACGTTGCGCTTGACGACGATCTTGGTGTCGAAGTCCGTCCCGGCGCCGAGACCCAGGTACTGGTGACCGGGCCGCGCGTAGCAGTAGGCGCAGGCGTGCTGGCACCCGCGGTACGGATTGACGCCCCATGTGAACGGGACGTCGGGCGACTCGTTGCGCACGAGCGCGCTCTTCACCTCCTCCTCGAACACCTCGACCTCGGCGGACGGCGGTTCGCCGAGCCACTCGACCTCGTAGCCACCGGCGGAGCGCGTCCAGGGGTTGGGCGGATTGTCGACCGGACGATGCACACGAGAAGCGTGCTCCGATCCGAGCGCAGCGTCCAGCGGGTGCGACGAAGGAACGCTCACGTGAACGTAATGGGCTTTCCTTCATGACGGAGCGCTAGTGCGGTTTCTCGCATGGTCTCCGCGCAAATGGGATGCGCGGATCTCTGGGCTCGCGAGCAGCCTGGGTGGGTGCGGCGGTTCGTCCGCCGAGTCCGGCCAGGCTGCTTCAAGTCTCGTGTCGCCGTTGTCGATGCCGTGTCGATGGACACGGCGAACGAGATGGCGCCGAGGGACCTCTGTGACCGGAGGGGACGGACTTGAGCTGGTTCGTCCTCGCCGGCCTCGTGGCCATCCTTGCGCTCGCAGTCCTCGTCGCGATCCAGCGGCGGGTGGACCTGAGCGACATGCGTGCGACCGTCCAGCGGCGCGATGTCGCGGTGGACCAGGGCGCCGCGAAGGCCGAGCTTCAGCACCCGGTCATCGACCTCTCCCGCTGCCTCGGCTGCGCGACCTGCGTCGCGGCGTGCCCCGAGGACGGCGTCTTGGAGCTGGTCCATGGCCAGGCGGCCGTCGTCCGCGGCGCGCGCTGCATCGGCGCCAGCGCGTGCGAGCGCGAGTGTCCCGTCGACGCGATCACGGTGACGCTCAGCGACACCGACGACCGCCGCGACATCCCCGCGATCACCTCGCAGTTCGAGGCGATCGGCACGCCGGGGCTGTTCCTGGCGGGCGAGGTGACCGCGCGCGCGCTCATCAAGACCGCGATCGACCACGGCGTCGCCGTCGCGGCGGAGATCGCGGAGCGCGGCGAACAGCCCTCCGCGCTGGGCTACGAGGCCCTCGACCTGTGCATCGTCGGGGCCGGGCCCGCGGGGCTCTCGTGCTCGCTGGAGGCGAAGCGGCGCGGCCTCAAGTTCGTGACGATCGACCAGGAGGCGCAGCCCGGCGGCACGATCGCGCGTTACCCGCGCCGCAAGCTCGTCACGACGCAGCCCATCGAGATCCCGATGTACGGGCGGTTCCGCCAGACGTCGTTCTCGAAGGAAGAGCTGATGGACCTGTGGAACGGGATCGTCCACGAGCAGCAGCTCCCGATCTACGGCGGCCAGACCTTCACGCAGCTCACGCAGCTCGAGGGCGGCGGGTTCATCGTCCACACGCAGGATCGAGAGATCTACGCCAAGAACGTGTGCCTCGCGCTCGGACGCCGCGGCGCGCCGCGGAAGCTGGAGATCCCCGGCGAGCACCTGCCGAAGGTCGCCTACAGCCTGCTCGACGCGCGCAGCTACGCCGGCCGGCGCGTCATGGTCGTCGGCGGCGGCGACAGCGCGATCGAGGCCGCCGTCGCGCTCGCGGAACAGGTCGGGACGACGGTCACGCTCTCGTACCGACGCGGCGCGTTCTTCCGCATCAAGGGCGGGAACGAGCGGCGCATCAACGAGGCCGTCGCGGCCGGCCGCGTCCAGATCCTGTTCGAGTCGAACGTCCACGCGATCCACGACGAGTTCGTCGAGCTCACCGCCCAGGACGGCAACGCGTACCAGATCCCGAACGACGAGATCTTCATCATGGCCGGCGGCATCGCGCCGGTCGAGATCCTCGAGCAGTCGGGCGTGTCGTTCGATCCCGAGGTGCGCGAGAAGTTCGCGGCCGTCGAGGAGCAGGGCACGGGCATCGTCAAGGCGCTCGCCGTGACCCTGGCGGTCACGGTCGCCGTCCTCGCGTTCGCGCTCCTCAACCTGGACTACTACGGGCTCGACCGCGAGTTCCGCCCCGCGCACCCCAAGCACGAGTCGCTGCGCTCGGGCCGCGGGACCGGCCTCTGGTTCGGGATCTTCGCCGTCGTGCTCGTCGTCGTGAACCTGCTGTACCTCGTGCGGCGCTCACCGTCGTTCGTGCAGCGGTTCTCGGGATATCCGCTCGGATCGCTGCAGCTCTGGATGACGAGCCACGTCGCGACCGGCGTGCTCGCGTTCCTCCTCGCGCTGCTGCACGCCGCCATGTCGCCCCGCGACACCGTCGGCAGTCACGCGCTGTGGGCGCTCCTCGCGCTCCTCGGCACGGGAGCGATCGGGCGCTACATGTACGCCTGGGTCCCCCGCGCGACGAACGGCCGCGAGCTCGAGATCGACGAGGTCAAGGCGAAGCTCGCAACGCTGTCCTCCGACTGGGACTCGCAGCACCACGCGTTCGGCGCAGAAGCGCGTCAGCGCATCTCGGAGATCGCCGAACAGCGGCAGTGGAAGACGTCGTTCTTCGGCCGCGTCGGCGCGATGATCGTCGGCAACCGTGAACTCAAGCGCTCGCTGAACGAGCTGCGCGCGAGCGGGTACGAGCAGGGACTCAGTCAGGACCAGGTCGAGGGCGTCGTCGGCCTCACGCGGCGCGCGTACACGACGGCGACGCACGCCGCTCATCTCGAGGACGTGCGCGCGATCCTCGGATCCTGGCGGTACGCGCACCGGTGGATGGCGGCACTGATGGTCGCACTGATGCTGTTCCACATCGGTCACATGTTGTTCTACGGGCAGATCTTCGAAGACGAGACGGTCATCGAAGCGAACGAGCTCGCCACCAGCGTCACTGGAGGTCCAGAGCGATGAGCAACATGCCGAGCCCGAAGTCCCTGATCGCGATCATCTCGCTGGGCGCCGTCCTCGGCGCCGCGGTGGTCGACTTCGGTCGCACCGCGCCCGGACCGCTCATGGCGGCGCACGCGCGCATCGACGGTCTCGCGGACTCGGGGTCGTGCTCGGACTGCCACGGCGGCTGGACGAGCAACATGACCAAGTCGTGCCTCGAGTGCCACGAGCTCATCGACATCCACATCGAGTCGGGCATCGGGCTGCACGGCAACATCGACCTGAAGGCCGTCCAGAAGTGCGCCGCGTGCCATAGCGAGCACCACGGCGAGACGTTCATGGCGGTGAACGACCTCAGCTTCGCGCGCGCCGGCGTTCCGGACCGTCTCGAGTTCGATCACGAGATGATCGGCTGGGAGATGTACGGCGCGCACCTCGCGCTCGAGTGCACCGAGTGCCACATCAACGCGAACGAGACGGTCGTTCCCGAGGGCGAACATCGCTACCTCGGCACGAGCCAGTCGTGCGTGACGTGCCACGAAGACGTCCACGAGGGCACGCTGCAGACCGACTGCGTCTCGTGCCACTCCCAGGAGTCCTTCGACAACCACGCGTACCGCGGGCACGACGAGTTCCTCCCGCTGATCGGCGGCCATTCGACGGTCTCGTGCCGCGAGTGTCACGCCGCGGGCTCCACGCACTCGCTGGAGGCGCACCGCGGCCCCGCCGCCCAGCGCCCCGACGCGCGCGCCTGCAGCGAGTGTCACGACGTCCCGCACAAGCGCTGGTTCGTCAACGGCGCCGCGGGGCGGAACGGCGTCAAGGCCCCCGCGCAGCTCACGGGGATGGCCGCGAACGTCCTGTGCTCGGACTGCCACAAGCCGCACCACGTGACGTTCCAGGACGACTCCGAGCTCCTGACCCACGAGCAGCACGCTGCCTCGCTGTTCCTGCTCGACGAGCCGCACCACGAGGTGTCCTGCGACGCGTGCCACGATCCCACGCTGACATACACGGAGCGCTACCCCGGGCGCAAGCAGGAGCAGTGCATCGCGTGCCACGACGACATTCACCGCGGCCAGTTCGACGGCCTGGCGTTCGCGTCGACGGAGACCTTCCCGGGCGGTGATGTCGACGAGGCCGGGTGCCTGGTGTGTCACGCCAAGACACACTTCGCCCCCACGACGTTCGACGTCTTCGCGCACGAGGACACCGACCTGCCGCTGGAGGGCGCGCACGTCGAGACGGACTGCAACGCGTGCCACGAGCTGGACGCGCAGGGAACGCGGGTGTTCCACGGCGTGGAGCACACCTGCGAGTCCTGCCACGAGGACTCCCACCTGGGCTTCTTCGACGCCCGCCTGGCCCAGAACCCGCCCGTGCCCTTCCACGGCGACTGCGCGCGCTGCCACGACCCGAACGGCTTCTCGCCCGTCGATCCGGCGGACTTCGATCACCATTTCTGGACGGGCTATCCGCTGGAGGGTGCGCACGCGCAGACCGACTGCGCGACGTGCCACGAGCCTTCGGACGAGCCGGACGTCACCGGCCGCTCGCTGGGTCGCGTGTCCGAGGTCTACGGCGAGGTGCAGGGCTGCTTCACGTGCCACGACGACGTGCACGAGGGCCTGTTCGACCGGAAAGAAGTTCCGGCACGCGTCGAGGGCCGGAAGGACTGCGCTCGCTGCCATACGCCGACGTCGTTCCGCGAGCTGCCGCACGGCTTCGAGCACGGCACGTGGACCGGCTGGGAGCTGAAGGATTCGCACGCGGAGGCCGACTGCACGGCATGTCACGCGCCGTTGCGTCGTCCGGACGAGATCGGGCGCACCTGGGGCCGCGCAGCGGGCCGTGAGTGCTCCGCATGCCACCAGAGCCCGCACGGCGACCAGTTCGACGTGCCCTTCAAGAAGGAGTGCACCGAGTGCCACCAGAGCGCGCGCGCCTTCTCGGTCCTGAGATTCAACCACGACCTCGATTCGCGCTTCCCCCTCGATGACGCCCACGAGGAGGTGGCCTGCAAGGAGTGTCACAAGCTGGACACCGAGGCTGGCTTCATTCGTTACCGCCCGCTGCCGATGGAGTGTGTGGACTGCCACGGCGTCCACGAATCGGTGCTCAGACGACGCCGACGAAACCGCTGAGGACAATGCGATGATCGGCGCCCTCGCCCTGCTTGCGATCCCCACGCTCGCAGCCGGGCCCACAACAAGCCCCGCATCCCCAGGGGCACATACCTTCCCGGTCGCCCCTGCGCAGCAGGGCCAGACCGAGACCGTGACAGGACGCGTGACCACCTTCATGGACGGCACGGGCGCGGTGATCGATCGAGGCTCGATCGACGGGCTGTACACCGGCGACCGGGTCATTTTTTCCGTGCGCGGCGGCCGCGAGTACTACGGCACCGTCATGGCCGTCGAGGGACGCGTCGCCGTCGTGCGCGTCGAGGACCCCTCGTTCAAGCCGGAGCCGGGGACTCCGGCGCGCATCGAGGTCCCGCTCGCTCGCTTCGAGCAGGATCCGGTGGTTCCGCCGCCTACGCGGCAGGAACCGCCGCCCGTCCGACCGCCGTCGGGCGCCGGGATCGCCGGTGGCGGAGTGGCCGCAGAGCAAGGTCGGGAGAACGAGCCCGCGGAGCAGAAGCCGAACAGCGACTGGAGCTTCGCGGACGAGGACTGGACGATGGACATGCCGCTCCTCGCCCAGGTCGACGCGATCCTGCCCGCCGAACGACGCTCGTCGTGGTCGGGTCGCACCTACTTCAGCTTCGACCAGATCATCGACACCGAGGACGACCGCGGTGACACGTTCGCGCGCGGTGGACTCGCTCTATTCGGCGACAACCCCTTCGGCAAGGGCGGGCGCCTGCACCTCGATGGAGAGGTGAACTACCGCAAGACGGTGCTGCCGGAGCCCTACGTCCAGGGCGAGGACATCACCAAGTTCCGCCTCGACCGCCTGAGCTACTCGATCGGCGGCACGCGCTTCACGCCGAGCCGGTGGGAGTTCGGCCGATTCCTGCAGAGCGGCATGCCGGAGTTCGGCGTCCTCGACGGCGCCGAGTGGAGCTCGCGCTTCGACAACGGCGACCGGTTCGGCGCGAGCGTGGGCTACCTTCCCGAGCCGACGCCGAACCAGGACTCGTTCCAGGACCTCTCGGTCTCCGCGTGGTACCGCTGGGTCTCCAGCGTCCGCGAGACGCTGAGCGCGACCGCGGGCTTCCAGAAGACCTGGCACAACGGCACGGACGACCGCGATCTGCTGATCGCGAAGATCGAGTACGTGCCGATCAACGGCTGGAACTTCTTCGCCAACGCCTGGGTCGACTTCTACGACCAGAACGACGACCAGTACAAGCAGGACGGTGCGTCGCTGACGTACGCGATCGTCGACCTGCGCAAGCGCCTCTCGGAGAAGAACGGCATCAGCTTCGAGTACCGCCACCAGGAGTACCCCCAGCTCCTGCGGTACGAGTACCCGCCGGTGGCCCCCCGCCAGCTCCAGGACGCCTTCGTCGACCGCTTCGGCTTCACTGGCTGGCGCTGGATCGACGGGACGGCGGATCTTCGCGGCAAGCGGCTCTTCCTTCGAGTCGGCGGCTGGACCGACGAGAACGACGCGGGCGGCGACGGCGAGCTCGGCATCGATATCCACGGGGTCCTCGGGGACCGGGGACGCCTCGACGTGGCGGTCTTCGGCGCCCAGGGCAAGTTCACGTCGCACATCGGGGGTCGCGTCCGTTACGGCCGCTACGGTCCCTCCAGCAGCTGGTCGATCCTCTTCGAGGCCTACCAGAACGACATCACGAGCTTCCTGGCGGGCCAGGACGACCTCCTGATGTATCGCGGCCGGTGGAACTACGAGTTCTTCCGGGCGAGTGGCTTCTCGGCCAATCTCTCGACCGATGTCCTCATCCAGGACACCGAGAGTCAGCTCTTCCTCGGACTGTTCCTCCAGCAGTCCTTCTAACGGTGAACACCATGCTCCACTGGATCCGCAAGCATCCGGCGCTGGCAGGCGTGCTCTGCTACGCCCTGCTCGTGGCGTGCGTCTCGGGAAAGACGCTCGAGCAGCACCGCTGGTGGTCTGGAAACGGGCCCGTCCTCCCCCACGACACGTTCCCCGCCGACTGCACCCTCTGCCACGAGGGATCGGACTGGAACGACCTGGTCGACGACTTCAACTTCGACCACGAGGCCGAGACCGGGGTCCCGCTCGTCGGATCGCACTCGCAGGCCCGCTGCCTGCGCTGCCACAACGACAGGGGCCCGATCGACGTCTTCAACAAGCGGGGCTGCGGCGGCTGCCACGAGGACGTCCACGTCGGCCAGCTCGGCCAGGACTGTCTCAAGTGCCACACGCAGGTGAACTGGCGACCCTTCGGTCAGCTCGAGCTGCACCAGCGGACCCGCTTCCCGCTCCTCGGCGTACACGCGGCCATCTCGTGCCGCCGCTGCCACCCGGGGGCCGAGATCGGACGATTCATCCCGACGCCGATCGAGTGCATCAACTGCCACTACCCCGACCTCCAGCAGGCGAACAACCCGAACCACGCCAACCTGGGCTGGACGTTCGACTGCCACCGCTGCCACCAGCCGACGCTGTGGAACAACGCGTCGCTCGATCCGAACTTCCCGTTCTAGCCCGCAGCGGAGCACCATCGCGCCCGCTGGCCTGCACGCAGGTCGGCGGGCGCGTTCATGATCGCGCGCTGAGCTCGGCGGGGTCGCGAGCCACCGCTCCTCGAGAAACGCGCGAGGAATCCCGATCCGGGCACGATTCGGCGCAGGGCGGTGGCGCGCCCTTACGTGGCGATTACGCCATACACCGAGACACGGGCCCCCCTTCATGAGCCCCGCATTGAGCCGCGCTCGGTCGATTGCAAGTTCCTCGTTCAGAAGAGTCGGGCACCTTTCCGATGGGGCGATGACGCGATTCGGGGGGGTCATTCCTCTCGGCCACAACCGTCCGTGGCCGGGGACCTCACCGCCCGCGCTCGAGGCTCGACGCTCGACATGTCCAATTCGAATCAAAACCACCACGGGGGAACCAGGGCGATGCTCTGGCGTGGGATCGCGGGGAGTGTACTGCTCCTCCTCGCGACGGCGTGCGGTGGAGGCGGCGTTGACAACCTCAACGCGGCCCCTGCCGAGGGCTGTATGACCTGCCACAACGGGTCGCCGCAGCACGACTACATGGGGCCGGGCATCGAGAACCCGCACCCGTTCAAGGGAGCGGACAACCTGCTGTGCACCACGTGCCACGGCGGCGACCCGCAGGCGGAGACGCCCGAGGCGGCGCACGTTCCGCCCCCGCCGGAGATCGGGGACCGGGCCTTCCAGGACAACAACAACCTCGCGTACTTCAACCGTCTGACGCTGACGGGTATGGACAAGTACGACGACTACGAGGTCGATGGGGTCACCTATACCTCGCTCGACTACCTGCAGTTCGTGAACCCGGGTGATCTCCGGGTCGTGACGCAGGGCAAGTCGTGCGGCGGCTGCCACCAGAGCCACGCCGAGTGCTCCGAGAAGAGCCTCCTCGCGACCAGCGCGGGCGTGCTCTCGGGCGCGCTGTTCGCGATCGGCGAGCCCGTGAAGGTCGCCGAGAGCGACGGGCTCTACGAGAACACGGCGTCCTCGATGGCCTTCCGCGCCGTCACGCACATCGGCTTCAACGCGGCCACCGCCCCGCTCGGCGCCGTCGCGCGGATGGTCGAATTCCCGGTCTACGCGCGTCGCATCAACGGCGACCCGAACTCGATCCGGAACGACGCGAACTACTTCGCGGCGAACCTGGTCGACGACATCAACGCGGACGGAACCGTCGTACCCAACTCGCCGCTGGCTCGCCTGTACCACGAGCAGGTCGCGTTCACCTGCGGTGACTGCCACCTCGGCAGCGCGGGCGCGAACAACCGGACGGGTGACTACCGCTCGTCGGGCTGCACGGCGTGCCACATGCCCTACAGCATGGGCGGCCGCGCGGGCACCAACGACCCGAACGTCAACAAGGTCGAACCGCTCGACCCGGACGACATCGACGATCCGGAGCGTGCGCACGTACGCAGCCACGTGATCCGCAGCATCTCGAAGACGACCGAGAGCGGCGCGCAGATCCAGGGCATCGACGACCACACGTGCGCGGGCTGCCACCAGGGCTCGAACCGTACGGTCATGCAGTACTGGGGCATCCGCCTCGACCAGAACGAGGACGTGCGTCGTAACCGCCAGTACCCGGCGAACCCGGTGGCGTACCGCGACACGCGCTTCGACACGAAGCTGTTCGACCCGGTGCTCGGCAACCAGGAGTTCAACGGACGCGACCGTGACCAGTACCTCGAGTTCGAGGACTACGACGGCGACGGTCGTGACGACACGCCGAAGGACATCCACCACGAGGCCGGCATGGGCTGCATCGACTGCCACGGCAGTCACGACATGCACGGCGGCAACGTCGCGAATGCGGGCAGCGAGCCGCTGCTCTCTCGGATGGAGCAGGCCGTTTCGATCTCGTGCGAGAACTGCCACGGATCGGTCGACCAGTACGCGTCGGTCGTCTCCGGCACCCTTTACGACGGCACGCCGGCGAACGTCGCGGTGGACAACGAAGGCATCCAGATGCGCCACGTCTACCAGGACGCCTCAGGCAACTTCTGGCTGAAGAGCCGCCTCGACGGGGCGATGCACTACCTGCCCCAGACGCGCGACTTCGTCGTCGACACGGGCAAGACGGATCCGGGCGGTGACGCTCTGTACAGCCCCGCGGCGAGCTACGCCATGGGCCGTGCAGACGGCAACCCGGCGACCGGTATCGGCCCGATCCAGACGGGACGCCCGAACGACGGGTTCTCCCACACCGACAACATGGACTGTGCTTCGTGCCACTCGGCGTGGACGAACACGTGCATGGGATGCCACCTGATCGGCGAGTTCGACAACAACTTCAGCAACATCACGGGTGAGCGGATCGACTTCGAAGAGGACGACGCCCTCTTCGTGTACCAGTCGCCCGTCTACTTCCAGCTGGGCATCAACTCGCACAACAAGATCTCTCAGACGTCCGCGAACACGAAGATGTTCTTCTCCTACGAGGACCAGAACAACAACCTGTCGCGCGTCTTCTCGTTCTCCGACCGGAACCGCAAGGGTTCGAACCGCGGCACCAGCGCGTTCCCGGCCATGAGCCACAACGCGATGTTCGCGCACTCGATCCGCGGCAAGGTCGACAACGACGACGAGGGTCCGCGCTACTGCGTGGCGTGTCACCTCACCGACGAGGCGATCGCCAACTACGGAACCGAGTACAACGCGTTCCGCACGGCTCTGCAGACGGGTGACTACGGCGCGCTGGACCACAACCTCCTGCGCGACCACATCGGCTCGAACCCGGGGAACCAGCTGAACTCGCCGTTCTTCGTCCACCAGGTGGCGGGACTCGGCAGTGGCCTGTTCACCTTCGACGAGTTCGGTGCTCCGGTGAACCGACTGGACTTCTTCGCGGGCCGACCGGGCGCGGGCAACGTCGCTCCGGCGAACCGCTACAACCCGGCCTTCATCGATCTCGACCTCGACCGGGTCGTGAACGAGGACGGCTCCACCAACGCTTCGAGCAACCACATGCTGCTCGACCCAGGCGTGGGTCCGAACCTCCGCCAGGGTGCCGACGATCCCAACATGGCGGGTCCGCTCGGCAGCCCCCTCACGCGGATGATGACCGACCCGGCCGGTGGCGCGGTGCTCAATTCGTGGTACGACGCCGACGGACAGCCGCAGGGCGACGCGTCGAACCACATCAACAACTGATCGCGTGATCCCACGCGATGGCGAGGCCCTCTCCCTGCTCCGGCGGGGAGGGGGCCTCGCTCGTTCAGCGCCCGGGTGTCCACGGCGCCCCGAGCCGGTCGAGCTCGCCGCGGAGCTGCTCGAGGTCGCGCAGCGCAACGACCTGGAGCGCCACCTTGATCTCCGCGAGGTCGGCGTTCGCGACCTCCAGGGCCTGGAGGTGGGACGCCGCCGGCCCGTAGGTCGACAGGCGCACACCGAGATCCACGAAGCCGAGGCGGCTCGCGACCGGCACGGGCCCGGGCTCGTTGGCCTGCTCGCGCACGGGGTCACCGGAGAGCCGTCGCTTCTGCGCGCGGAGCTGCCGGATCGCTCCGCGGACGCGGGTGTGGATCGCGGGCGTGGCGCCCGGCGTGCGCTCGAGCACGGACTCCATCGCTCGGGCGCTCTCCAGGAGCTCCGCGGCACGCGCCACGCACGACGCGTGCTCGCGCTGCGCCGCCGCGAGCGACCGCTGGAACGCCGCGACCTCGGCGGGCGTCGCGCCCTCCAGCGCGCCGCCGCCGAGCGGCCGGACCTCGAAGGCTCGCGAGCCGCCGACGTCGGTCACCTCGTCCCCCACCCGGAGCGCGAGCGACACCGAGTACGTGCCCGGCGCGGCGAGGGCGCCGTCCTCGGACCCGTCGTCCCACTCCTCCTCCTGGGCGTCGCGCTGCCACGCGTCGACGGGCGGATAGCGGAGGTTCCAGGCGACGCGCTGGAAGCCGGCCTTCGTCGGTCCCTCCAGCGTGCGCACC
>JBCDGE010000119.1:0-22390 GCA_038757895.1 Planctomycetota bacterium
GACGGCTACGCGCCGACGACGCTGAGCTGGCCGACGCCCGAGGGCGATCCGCAGGTCGTCCGGCTGCAGAAGCGGTAGCGCCTCGCTACGCCAGGTGGCCGAGGGCGAGCAGGGCGTAGAACGTGTACTCCACGTCCAGCTCGTCGTCGGCCCAGTGGCCGTAGAAGCTCCGGCCGCTCCACAGCGTGTCGAGGTAGTCGAGGCACAGGTCCTTCGCCGCGCCGATCTCGACCTGCAGGATCGACAGCGCGTGCAGGATCGTCGCCGTCGACAGGAGGTCCGGCATCGGCGCGTCGGTGATCGCCTTGAAGCCGCCCTTCGGGTGGACCTGCGAGAGCAGCCAGCGGCCCGCGTCGTCCGGCACCGGCAGCTCCAGCTGCGCGAGCACCGCGACCGCCGCAGCCGTCGACGGTCCCATCCCCCACTTCAGCTCGCTCTCGTTCGAGAAGCCGCCGTCCGGCGTCCGCAGCTCGTGCATCGCGGCGCCGAGCACGGCGGGCGCGGGCATCGGCGCGCCGACGTCCTGGTAGACGCCGAGCGCGAGGAACGCGTCGTACAGAGTGCCCTTCTCGCGGCCCGGCTCCATCGCGAACGAGCCGTCCGCGCTGCGGCACTCGGTGAGGTGGTCGAGGATCGAGTCGACGAACGTCGGAGTCGGCCAGTGGCCCCCGAGCGCCGCCCAGCAGCGCACGAGGCACGCCCGGTGGACGAGGTCGAGATCCTCGCCGTCGCCGAACGTCTCCAGGTACGGCCGGACCCGGTCCGCCGGCAGGTCCTCGCCGAGAGCGACGAGGCCGTCGAGCAGGAACGCCGTGTAGTACAGGTCCGGCTTGCCCGCCCGGTCCATCGCGCCGCCCTCGTCCGTCAGCTGACTGCGCACGAACTCGGCGACGCGCGGTGTCGCCGACCCCAGGACGCTCGGGGCGAGCCGAGCGACCTGGAGCATCTCCAGACGCAGGCTCAAGAGGTCGTCGCGGGAGCGTCGGCGTCGGACCCGGCGGCCGCCCGGTTCCGGGCCTCGAACTCGCTGCAGTAGCCGTCGACGATGTTGCCCTCGCCGAAGATCTTCCCGACCACGCGGCGCAGCAGGCCCTTGACCGACGGGTGCTGGAGCGGAGCCAGCGACTCGACGGCGGCGACCTCGTAGGCGTCCGCGAGGTCGCGCGCCTTCTGCACGACGCCCCACTCGCCCATCAGGGCCTCCAGGTGCATGCGCTCCGCGGAGCCGGGCACGCCGACGGAGCGCTCCTTGCGCCAGATCGCGTCGAGGAGCGGCTCGTGTTCGCCGCCGGACGCGCGCTTGTGGGCGATCGCCATGATCAGCGAAGGCCGCAGGTCTTCGAGGTCGTCGGAGTCGCCGTCGCCCGTGAAGTCGTCGAGGTCGTCGTGGATCTGGTACGCGATGCCGAGCGCCTCGCTGTACGGCCCGAGGACCTCCTCGACGTCCGCCGAAGCGCCCGCCAGGATCGCGCCCTGGCGCAGGGCGACCTCGAAGGCCGGCGCCGTCTTCTCGCGGAAGATGCCGAGCACCTCCAGCGACGTCAGCGGCTTCGGCGCGTGCGCCCAGTTCAGCTCGGCGCCCTGGCCGCGGGACAGCGTCGCGTGGCCCTGGGCCGCGACCGACATGAGCCGCGCGCGGACTTCGCCGTCCGCCTGGAGCTCGCCGAGCAGGCGGTAGCCCTCGCCCAGCAGCAGGTCGCCGACGTTGATCGCGACCGCGACGCCGTGCTCGGCGTGCAGGGTGGGCTCGCCGTAGCGGACGTCGTCGCCGTCCTCGATGTCGTCGTGGATCAGCGAGGCCTTGTGGAAGCACTCGATCGCGACCGCGAGGCGCTTGACGTCCTCGGTGAACGGCGGCGCCTCCGCCTGGCCCTCGCTCTCCAGCGCCAGCCACACGGCCGTCGCCAGGTACGGGCGCCAGCGCTTGCCGTCCCGCGCGAGCCACTCGCGCGCGATCTCGTCGGTCCGCGTGTCGACGCCCGCGAGCGGGCCGAAGATCTCGGCCAGCGACTCCGGCGTGAACCAGCCCCGGACGTCGGCCTTGAGGCCCTCCAGGTCGAGGCGGTACGTGCTGTCCTCGGCGGTCAGGTGGATCAGGTCGCGCACCTGATCGACGTCGACGTTCGTGTCGACGCAGTCGTCCTGGAGCAGCGGGATCGACATCCCCGGGATCGCGACGCGCTCCATGTGCGGAAAGCACTTCTCCAGCACGTTCAGGCACGACACGCCAATGATCGCGTCGATCTTGCCGGTCTCGACCATCGCCGTGACGATCGCCGAGCCCTCCGCGATCAGGACCGCGTAGCCGAGTTTCTCGGCATCGCGCGTGAAGTCCTCGATCGAGCAGAGGCCGCACTCCTTGCAGAGCATGCCGAAGCTGTCGAACGGCGCCGGGCAGTGCTCCTCTACGCGCAGGCATTTCGGGAGGAGCAGGAGGCGCCGCTCGAACGGCACCTGGGCGAGCTCGTCGCGCCAGACCTCGTTGTTCACGAGGACGGCGGTGTAGTCGATGAAGACCTCGTCCACCCCGGCGCGCTGCACGACCTCGGTCGCCAGGTCGCGGAGCTGGAGGATCGTCGCCGGCGCGACGACGCCGCGCTCCTTCACGAGTGCGGCGGCGATCGAGCGGAGCGCATCGCGCTTGGCCCGCTCGTTCGGGATGTTCGACTGGGTCTGGCGCTCGCGGACGATCGGCAGGCGCCGCGGGAGCTTCACCGGGTCGGACCCGCCCGAGAGCGTGCTGCGAACGGCCGGTGCGGGCGCCGGAGCGGCACCGCCGGGATCGGGGGGAGGATTCATCGTCAGGAGGCTCGAGCCCGCGCGACGTTCGATTCTACGGCCAGCGGCGATGCGCCACGCCGGCCGGGGCGGGCTTCAGCGAGAACCCATACAAACGGAGGGGACGTGCAGGGGCCGAACTAGGTGTATGCCCCGAAGCCGAAGAACCAGTGCTTCTTGGCGAACCGGTACATCCAGTGCTTCTCGGGGATCTCGTTCCCGGGGTCGTGCTGGCTGGGGCGCGACGCCATCTCGTCGTACTCCTCGAACGCCCGCCCGCGGGCGGTGGTGTCCCGCGCGCCGTGGCGCCGGCCGACCTCGGCCAGCTTCTCCGGCGCCTCGAGGACGATGCAGCCGCGGGTCGTCTCGGCCGCGGTCCGACGGAAGTCGTCGAGCATCTTCGACTCGGTGAGCGTCTTGAAGATGTCGCCGTCGTTGTCCTGGATGCGCTCGGTGGCGTACTGGACGATCGGACACGGCTCGACGTCGCCGTAGGGCGAGATGTGGTGGCTGATCCCGATCGCGGCGGGGCACAGCGCCTGGCCCTGGTCGTCCCAGTAGGCGTCCACGAACCCGATCGGCTTCTGGTTCCGCATCTCGACGGCGAACCGACGGATGCTGCGGATCTGCTCGGGGGTCAGCGCGAGCTCGGGCGCGGCGTCCGGCCCGACGGCGCGGTAGGTGTGGAACCAGCAGTAGTGGACGCCGACGTCGATCAGCTTGTCGACCCACTCCTCGCGCACGAGCTGGTCGTAGTTGGTCGCGCACACGCTGGAGGCGACGCCGACCAGCAGCTTGTTCCGAACCGCGGCCTCGATCCCGGCGAGCGTCTTGTCGTAGACACCCGATCGGCCCCGGCGGGAGTCGCTCTCGACGGTGTCCCCCTCGACGCTGATCAGCGGCGTCGCGTTCCCGAGCCGCGCCAGCTCGGCAGCGACCTTGTCCGTGATCGGCTGGCCGTTCGTGAAGATCTGGAAGTAGCAGTCCGGGTGCGCGGCGAGCATCCGCATCAGGTCCGGGTGCAGGAACGGCTCACCGCCGAGGATCCCGAAGAAGCGATTCCCGTGCTTCTTCGCGTTCGTGACCATCCGGTCGAAGTCCTCGAAGCTGATCTTCTTCTGCGGCGCCGCGACGTCGACCCAGCAGCCCGTGCAGCGCAGGTTGCACGAGTTGATGATCGACACGTACAGGAAGGGCGGGAAGACCTGCCCCTGCTTCAGTCGACGCTTGAAGCGCTGGACGCTGCGCATCCCCTTCCAGCCGAAGTTGTAGGCGAACTTCCACTGGACCTTCGGGGTGGTCGAGCGCACGACCCTGAGTGCGAGTCCGGCGGTCAAATGTCCCACTCCTTCTCGGTCGCGCCCGACGAGCGCTGCTGGTCCTGGACGGACTGCGAGCGCGCGAGGCGCTCGGCCTGCTTGGCGCGCGCACGTTCGGCGCGCTCCTCGATGTCACCCGCGCTCGGCAGGCTCATGAGGACCTCCGACGGGATGTCGAGCTTGTCCTTGAGCTCCTTCAGGCAGCGCTTGCGCTCCAGGAGCGCCTTGGACTCGTCGCGCTCGGTCGAGAAGCGGTCCTTCGCGGTCTGGCTCCGGTCCTTGAGCGCCGAGTAGATGTCGCCGCCGAGAAGGGACGAGATGTCGACCTTCATCGACTCGGAGGAGATGTCCTCCTCGCGCACGACGTCGCCGTTGATCGGTCCCTTCTTGTACTTCGGGAACAGGATCGCGACCTCGGGGCAGACGCGGCTGCACGCGGGGCAGCTCGTCTTGCACTTCTCCTGGTTCTGGACCGTGATCCGCCCGTTGCCGTCGACCGAGTAGACGTCGAAGAGGCAGAACGACAGGCACTGCATGCAATTCGTGCAACGGTCGTAGTCGATGACCGGGAACCAGGGCGTCCACGCGCCGGGCTCGGCGGTCTCGGCGGCCTCACGGCGCGCGGCGACGGCGGCGACGACGTCCTCGGGCGCCCTGCCGGCGATCTCGACGTCGGTCCCGAGCGTCGCCAGCACGCTGCCCTCGGGCGCGGGCCCGCGGGTCACCGCGTGGCCGGCACCGAGGAGCGCGGCGAGTAGCGCGGAGCGCTCGCTCCGATCCAGCGCAGCGTCGGCCTCGGCGTCGAGGTGCACGCGCAGTTCGGTCAGCGGCGCGCTCGGTCCGGGGCGCGCTCCGGTCTTCCCGATGACGGTCATGCGGTCGGTTCCTCCTCGAGCTCCAGCGCGGCGCAGACCTCGTCGGCGCTGGACTCCCTCATGTTCAGGACCTTGGCGTCGGCGGCGAGATCGTGCCCCGCCGAGTGGAACAGCCAGCGCACCGCGCGCGGGAAGCACGCGACGATCTCGACGTCGCCATCGTTCGCGTAGCTCGCGAGCGCCTCGTCCTTGCGCGCCGACATCTCGCAGAGGTCCGGCACGGCCTCGAAGTCGACGCCGGAGGCGCCGAGGCGCTCCAGGACCTCGTCCTTCGTGCGCGCGGGCACGACCTTCGCGTACACGCAGTGGCAGTGGACGATGCGGCGGGCCATGGTCAGGCGGTGACCTCGTCGCGGTGGGTCGGCTGGGGCGGCGCGGGGCGGAAGAACTCCTCGTGCTCGACGGAGAGCGACAGGCCCGGCCGCGACGCGGCGACGGCGTCGAGCGCCCGCCACGCGACCTGGCGGAGGAGGTCGGGGTCACCCTCGGCGCGCAGGTTCAGGATCAGCTCGCCGCCGGTCACGCCGTCGACGAGCGCCTCGCGCAGGTCCGGTTCGGCGTCTCCTGCGGTCACCGAGAGCGCGGCGAGCCGCCCCGATGCGTCGCCCGCGTCGAGCGTCGCCTTGAGGTGCGCGATCTCGGCACCGGCGGCGTCGAGCTGTTCGCTGACGACCTCGGCGAGGTCGATCAGGAGCTGGTTCGCGTCCACGGGCTCGCCGGAGACCGCGACGCGGGACGTGCAGTTCAGCCAGCCGAGCAGCGCCTCGCCCTCGGCGTACACCTGGTAGTCGACGGCCATCGTCGGCCGCTCCTCGGCCTCGGCGTCGAGCACGCGGTCGAACCAGGCGTCCGTGCCGGCGCCCGACTTCGCGGAGGCGGAGAGCACTTCGGCGTGCGGATAGCGCGCGCGGAGGGCGGCGAGGAGTTCGTCCAGCTCGGCCGCGGAGAGGAGGTCCGTCTTGTTGACGACGATGAGGTCGGCCTCCTCCAGCTGCTTCTCGTAGACGTAGACGACCTTCTCGGAGAACCCGCGGCCCTCCGTAAGGCCGAGCACACGGCGCGCCCGGCCCGGGTCGACGAGCACGGAGAGCGGCGCGATGCGGAAGCGCTCGCCGTAGATCCGACGCAGCGGGTAGCTGACGGTCGCGACGAGGTCGGTGCAGCTGCCGACGGGCTCGGCGAGGAAGACGTCCGGGCGGGACTCCGCCTCCAGCTTCTCCGCCGCCTCGGCGAGCGAGCCGAACCGGCAGCAGAAGCAGCCGCCGGGGATCTCCTCGACCGCATAGCCGTGGCTGCGCAGGATCGAGGTGTCGACGAGCCCGGAGCTCTGGTCGTTCGTGATCAGCCCGACCTTCAGGCCGCGCTCGGTCAGCGTCCGCGCGACGCGCGCGACGGCGGTCGTCTTCCCCGCGCCAAGAAAGCCGCCGATCATCACGTAGGTCGCTCGTCCGTTCCGCTCCATCGATTCAGCCTTCCGCCAGCTCGGGCTGCTCCCCGAGCACCTTGTCGATCGCGGCCTCCAGGACGGCCGCATAGCCCTCGGCGTCGACGCAATCCTCGTCGACCTCGCCGCGGAGCGAGAACAGCCAGCCGCGCTCGTAGCCCGAGCGATGGACCGGGTCCAGGCCCGCGTCGAGGGCGGGGTTGCCGCCGACGAACCGCGCGTCGATGGGAGAGTAGAGGTCGCTCACTGCTTTGAACCCCTCGAACCAGCCGACGACATCGCCCTTGGCGACCTCGGCGTCCGGCTTCACCTCGAAGTCGAGGTCGACGGGCTCACCCAGCATACGCAACGCGAATCGGGTGAGGCCGACCTGCCAGACGGGCGGACCGTCTCCCGCGGACGCCCCTTCCACGGGCCCGTCGACGCGGCGGAGCCACATGTGGCCGGCCGTGTAGAAGTGGCCGCGCGGAAGCCTCGTACGGAACTTCGCGCGCTCGAAGGGGAGAAACACCTCGGACGTCGACATCGCGGCGGAAGAGTCTAAGGGTCCTTCGCCGCGGCCTGGCCACCCGAGCCGACTAGTCCTGTTTCGTCTTCGTTGCCTCGAGCGCGGCGGGCCGACCGTGCTCCAGCGGCTCGGGCAGGTCGGCGAAGTCGGACATGGTTCGGAAGAGACCTTCCTCGTAGTCCCGCTCCAGGTCCCCGATCAGGACGTCGGTCACCTGCGGGCGCAGGTCCGGGTGCTCCTTCAGGAACTTCCCGAAGCTGAAGCCGTCGTCGTAGAACGCATAGACGAGCTTCCGCATCGGCTCCATCTGCTTGCGGAACGCCTCACCGTACTCGGCGAAGCGGCCGGCGCTCACGTCGTCCGCCTCCAGGGCCGCGTCGATCGCGTCGGCGGCCATCACGCCGCTCGTCAGGGCGAAGTAGACACCCGACGAGAAGACCGGATCGAGGAACGAGAACGCGTCACCGATCAGGACGAGCCCGTCCGTCGCGCAGTGGCGCGAGCGGTACGAGAACTCGGACGTCACGCGGTACTCGTCGGTCTGGCGCGCGTTCTCCAGCCGGCCGCGGAGCCAGCCCTGCTTGGCGACCTCGCGCTCGAAGATCTCGCCGAGGTCCTTCGACTCGTCGAAGAGGTAGTCCTTGTCCCCCACCAGACCGACCGACACGCGGTCGTTCGGCAGCGGGATGTTCCAGAACCAGCCCTTGTTCGGGAGGTACGCGATCGTCGTCGTGCCCTCGTCGTAGCCGTCGTCCCGGGTCGCGCCCTCGAAGTAGGTCCAGATGGCCATCTTCTTGAGCTTCTTGTCCGGCACGCGCCAGCCGAGGCGGCTCTGGGCGAACGTGTCCCGGCCGGTGGCGTCGACGGTGACCTTCGCCTTGAAGGTCATCTCGTAGCCGGCGGGGTCGTTCGCCCGCACGCCGACGACTTCGCCGTCGTCCCCGTAGAGGAGTTCTCGGGCGCGGGTCTGCTCGAAGAACTGGACGCCCTTCTCCTCGGCGTTGTCGCGAAGGAGCTTGTCGAACTCGGCCCGCACCACCTGCCAGGTCTTCGCCCGCGGGTGATCGGTGTGCTGGAAGAAGTAGAACGACCGGCTGACCTTCCCCTCGATGCTCGCGAACTGGACGCTGTGCTTGGGGAAGCTGAACGGCGCGCCCTCCAGCTGCCCGTTGAGGCCCATGCGGTCCAGAGCGTCGTAGCAGAACGGAATCAGCGATTCGCCGACGCTGTAGCGGCGACGGGGCTGTTTCTCGAGGACCGCCACGCGGCGGCCCTGCTGGGCGAGGACGGTCGAAACGGCGCAGCCCGCGGGGCCGCCGCCGATCACGAGGACGTCGAAGTCGTGCTTGGGCGTCGAGATCATGGTCGCGTGGACGTTCGCGCCTGTCGGTCAGGCAGACGCGGCATCGGCACCAGAGGCGCCGCCACCGGACGAGTATGGGCCCAAACCGGCCCGGAGCGACCCCCTGGGCCCGATTCGAGCCTTCTGTCGCGGTTCGAGCTGCGTCAGTTCGAGCGCGCACTGCGGCCGATCGAATCAGGCCTGGCGGAGCGCGGCGACCGACCGCCGCAGCGTGCGCGACGCCCGGTCGCGCGCGGGAGAGCTCATAGGATCACCCAAACCCCCGCCTGGTGGGCGAACGGGCTCGTACAGGCATCTTCCTTGCGCTCCTGCGTGAGGTCGTCGACGATCCGGACGCGCGACGGGGCCGCACCCGTCGCGTCTCAAGTTCCGCCCGCCCACGGGCCGCGTCCGCGGTCCGTCGGAAAGGCACGACCCGCGCCACTGGCGCATTCGACTCTTGTCCGAACCTTTCGTCTCGCATCACCCGGCGCGGTGGGCCTCTCCGGTGGAGGCCTCGGCCTCTCGGGAGATGCGTCGCCTCGCCACGCTGTCAGAGCACCGATCGGTCCGCGAGAGACACCCGATCTCGAACCTCTGATGAGCTCACGACTCTTCGTCGGCAACCTGTCCTGGGACACCACGACCGACACCCTCCGCCAGGCCTTCGAGTCCGGCGGGCATCCTGTTAATGACGTCCATATCGTCCTCGACCGTGAGACCGGTCGACCGCGCGGATTCGGCTTCATCGAACTCGCCGACGACAACGCCGCTCAGAACGCAATGAGCACGATGGACGGCCAAATGGTGGACGGACGCCCGATCCGCATCAGCGAGGCGCGCGAGCGCGCCCCGCGTCGCGACTGAGCGCCCTACGGAACCATCACTGCCCGGAGCGGGCGATCCCTGTCCCGCTCCTCCCGACGGTGCGAACATGGGGACGATGAAGGTCGCCCTCGCACAGATCGCACCGGTCCTGCTCGACCGCGCCGCCACTTCCGCCAAGATCGCTTCCGCGATCGCCCAGGCCGGACGTGACGGCGCGTCTCTCGTGGTGTTCGGCGAGACGCTCCTGCCGGGGTATCCGGCGTGGATCGCCCGGACCGACGGAGCGCGCTTCGACGCCGCGGACCAGAAGGAACTCCACGCGCTGTACCTCGACCAGGCGGTGGACCTCGGCGCGGGCCAGCTCGACGAGGTCCGCGCGGCGGCGCGCGAGCACGGCGTCGCGGTCTGCCTCGGCATCGCCGAGCGCCACCACTACTCGGTCTTCGCCTCGCGCGTGTTCGTCGGCGCGGACGGCGAGGTTCTGAGCGTCCACCGCAAGCTGCGGCCGACCTACGAGGAGCGGCTGAGCTGGGCGCCAGGCGATGGCGCGGGCCTCGTGGTGCACCCGATCGGCGAGTTCACCGTCGGCGCGCTGAACTGCTGGGAGAACTGGATGCCGCTCGCGCGCGCGAGCCTGTACGCGCAGGGCGAGGACCTGCACTGCATGATCTGGCCCGGCAACCGGCGCAACACCGAGGACCTGACGCCGGTCGTCGCCAGGGAGTCGCGGAGCTTCGTCGTGTCCGTGTCGGGGCTCCTGCGAGAGAGCGACGTGCCCGCCTCGTTCCCCCACCGCGACCGCTTCGTGCCCGAGCCGGGCGAGCTCCTCCACGACGGCGGGAGCTGCCTCGCGGCGCCCGACGGGAGCTGGATCGTCCCGCCGATCGTCGGCGAGGAGCGCGTCGAGGTCGCCGAGATCGACATCGCGCGCGTGCGCGAGGAGCGCCAGAACTTCGACCCATCGGGCCACTACGCGCGCCCGGACGTGCTGCGGCTCACGGTGGATCGCGAGCGGCGCGGGGCGGCGACGTTCCGAGGCGGACCAACCGTCGGCTGACCGAGCGGAACGGCCGCGCGGAGGTCAGAGCTGCGGATCGTCCGCGTCCTCGTCGAGCCGCGCGTGCACCTCGACCTTCCCGTCCCGAAAGCGCACGCGGCGCTCGATCGTCTCGAAGCCCTCCTTCTCGAATCGGAGGACGCCCTCGTGGTACTCACGGACGACGCCGCCGCCGAAGCCGAGCACCTTGGCGCTACTCTCCTCCTCCTCGAGCGGGCTCTCGTAGGTCAGCTGCGCCGTGCCGAGCACGAACGCGTCCTCGGTGAACGCCTCGGAGCGCACGTCGCCCTCCACCGGACCCAGGTCGGCGCGGTAAGAGCGCTCGCCCACCCGGCTGAGCGTGACGGTCGCTCCCGCGGGCTCGCTCGATACGGACAGCTGAACCGTCGGCGTGCTGCCGCACGCCGCGAGGGACAGTGCGAGCGGGAGGGCGAGAGCGAGCGTCTTGACGGCCATGGCGCGGGAGGGTGGAGGGAGCCGGAACCCCGTGAGATCGTCCCGCGTCGGACGCGACCTTGAGCCGGTCCCCCTTCCGCGCGCTCAGTACGCCTCGAACGCACCGCCGGCCACGGTCGCGACGACCTCCAGGCGGTCGTCGAGCACCACGAGGTCCGCGCGCATCCCGGGCGCGATCCCGCCGATCTCGGCGTCGAGGCCGAGGAACCGCGCGGGGGTGCTCGACGCCATCCGCAGCGCGTCCGCCAGCGGGATGCCGGCGTAGCGCACGGCGTTCCGGACCGCGGACGCCATGTCGAGCGCCGAGCCCGCGAGGTTGCCCTCTTCATTCACGCACCGGTCGCCGACGAGGCGCACGCGCTGGCCGCCGAGGCGGAACTCGGTCAGGTCGGATCCGACCGGTTGAACGGCGTCGGTGACGAGCATGATCCCGTCGGTCCCGCACGCGCGCCACGCGGCGCGCACTGCGCCGTAGTCGACGTGCACGCCGTCGACGATCAGCCCGCTCGTCACGCCGCCCGTGGCGAGCGCGGCGCCGACGAGCCCGGGCGCGCGGCTCTCCAGCTGGCTCATCGCGTTGTAGAGGTGCGTCACGCCGGTGACGCCGGCTGCGAACGCGGCGCGCGCCTCGGCGTAGGTGGACGCGCAGTGGCCGAGCGAGACGCGCGCGCCGGAGTCGAGGAGCCGCTCGACGGTGTCGTGGTCGAGGCAGCAGGCGGCGGCGGTGACGAGCGTCACGCCGAGCGTGCCCTCCAGGATCGCGTCGAGGTCCTCGCGATGCGGCCCGCGGACGAGCCCGCGGTCGTGCGCGCCGGCCTTGCGGGGATCGAGGAACGGGCCCTCGAAGTGCGCTCCGACGACGCCGGGGACGCGGCGCTGGATCGCCGCGTCCACGGCGCGGCGCGCCTCCCACATCGTCTCGTTCGTGTCGGTGATGAGTGTCGGCAGGAGCGACGTCGTCCCGAACCGGCGGTGCGCCGCGACGATCGTGCGGATCGTGTCCGGGCTCGGCTCCTCGTTCAGGAGCACGCCGCCGCCGCCGTTCACCTGGACGTCGACGAAGCCCGGCGCCAGGTCGACGCGGCCGAGGTCGTGGACGGTCGCGTGGGCGGGAACCTCGTCGCGCGGGACGACGGCGGAGATCCGGTCGCCGTCGACCAGGACCGCGTGGTCCGTCAGGAGGCCCTCGGAGCGGTGCGTCCGGACGCGCGCGGCGACGAACGCGAGGGTCGAGCGAGGCGCACTCGCTCCGCCAGTCGTCGTCGGCTCGTCCATGGGCCCGCATGGTACGCGGGCCACCGCCTCGCGCCGCCGCGCGTCCCGAACCGAGCATCGGCCCTTGCGCCGGCCCGCGGGCGCGGGAAGAGTCGGTGCGCATGACCGACCGCGAGCGCCCCCATCTCGTCTGGACCGGCGTGGTGGTGGCCGGCCTGGTCGCGCTCGCCGGCGTCGCCTACTGGCTCTGGTCGCGCCAGGCCCTCCCCGGCGGGCCGGCGACCGGAACCGGCGGCGAGCTGGCAGCGGAGGTCCCGCTGGACGGCAGCGTCGCGGCGATCGAGTCCGCCCTCCAGCGGGGCGCGTTCGACGAGGCCGCGAGGATGGTCGAGGATGCGCGGCAGCGACTGGGCGCGTCCGAGCACCTCGACGCGCTGTCGGCGCGGATCGCGCTCCGCGCGGACACCTTCCGCTCCACGCTCCGACCGATCGAGTTCCGCATCGAGCGCGTCGAGCAGGCGGGCGGCGCCGGTGCGCTCTGGGCGCGCGTCCGACTCGGAGATCGCGCCGTCCTCGCGACCGACGACCTCGCGCCGACGCTCGAAGGAGCGGACGGGGACGGGCACGCGAACCTGTTCACCGTCCGCACGTCGTTCGACCGGAGCTGCTCGATCGAGCTCGTCCGATCCGGCGGGATGTTCTCGGGGGACGAGGTCGTCTTCGGGCCGGTGACCGTCGGGCCCCTCACGGAGGTCGACGGCGCTCTCCTCGAACTGGAGGACCCGGAGGCGCCGGGGACGCGCGTCGCGGTCCGCTACCGCGTGAGCCCGTTCGCGCCCGGCCTCGCGCTCGACGATCCCGTCGTGGCTCCGCCGATGGACGCTCCACAGGCCGACCTCATCGCAGCGCTCGTCGACGCGCTGTCGCGCGAGCGGATCCGCGCCGCCGAGGATGCGCTCGCCCGACTGGGCGAGGTCGCGCCCGACCACCCGGACCTGGAGTTCCTCGGAGAGAGCATCGCCGCGCGCCGGGAGTCGCTCCAGCGCAACCTCCGGACGGTCCGGTTCGTGGTCGTCGAGGTGGCCTGCGACCCGCGCCCGTCGGGCGGCCCGTGGATCGCGGGCGGCGAGGCCTCGCCGCTCCGCGCGCGGATCGAGGCAGACGGCGACACCGCCGCGAAGGCGGAGGGCGGCCCGACCGAGCCGTTCGTGCGACCGGACTCGACCCTCGACCCGCCGCGCGGCAACGTCCTGCGCGTGACCGCGCGCGGGGACGCGCCGCTGGCGCTCGTCGTCGCCGACGTGAGCCCGACGTTCGGCGCGCGCCGCGTGGGATCGATCGACCTGCCGGTGACCCTCGCGGACCTGCCGCAGGGCAAGGGAACGCTGGTGGTCGAGCGCGAACCGACGGTCCTCGTCCTGCCCGAGGGCGACGAGAACCGCCTGCGCAGGGTCGTGCTGCGCTGGACGGTCGAAGGTTCTCGCTGAAGTCGTTGCGGCGGAGAGGGAGCGGCCTTTCAGGGCGGCGCCTGGTCCCTCCTCGCGCCCGACGCGGGCGCGCCCTCCTGCCCCCATCCGCCATGCGCCTCTTCGCACGCGCGTCGGCCCACGTCGTGGCCGTCGCTCTGGTCTCGCCCGCCCTGGCACAGATTCCGATCGCCGGAGCTCTCTCGGACGCGACGACGGGCCCGCTCACCTCGGGCAACGTCTATCACGTGACGTCCTCCATCAACGTCCCACCGGGCGCGACCCTGACGATCCAGCCGAACGTGGTCGTCAAGCTGTCCGGCACCCAGCAGTTCAGCGTGAACGGGACGCTGCTCGTCGACGGATCCGGTCCCGACTCCATCGTGTTCACCGACCTGCGGGACGACGCATTCGGCGGCGACAGCAACGGGGACGGGAACGCGAGCGTCCCGGCGCCGGGTGGCTGGGGGTCGATCGTCCTGGCGGCGAGCTCCAGCGCGAGCGACCTGCGCGGACTCACCGTGCGCTATGCGGGCGTGACGAGCGCGGGGCTCCGGCTCGTCGGCTCGTCCGCTGCTCTCACGGACTGCCGCGTCGACCTGAGCGGGACGAGCGGCTTCGAGGTCGGCCTGTCGAGCCGACCGACGCTGACCTCGTGTACGGCATCGAACTGCGTCGGCGAGGCGTTCGACGACGTCGCGCTGCAGGCAGTCCCCGGGTTCTCCGGCCTCGCGGCCACCGGGAACGGCTTCGACCGCATCCGCGTGCTCAGCGCCTCGACGTCGTCCGGGACCGACCTGACCATCGGTCCCGGGAACCTGATCGACTCGACCCTGTACCTCGCCACGGGCATGAACGTGCTGTCGGGTTCATCGCTCACGCTCCAGGCCGGGACCGTCGTGAAGTTCGCCGCTGGCGTGAACTTCGGCGTCGGAGGCACCCTGACGTGCCAGGGAACGGCCGCGGCGCCGATCGTCCTGACCGACGAGCGCGACGACACCGTGGGCGGCGACACGAACGGCGACGGCGCCGCAAGCACGCCCGCCCCGGGGTGGTGGAACGGACTGCTCCTGACCTTCGGCTCCGACGCCTCCGTGGTCGAGCACACGTCGGTCCGCTACGCGGGCTCCAGCGCAGAGAGCATCCAGGTTCAGTCCAACGGACCGGTCCTCCGGAACGTGACCGTGCACGGCGCGGACGGTGACGGCGTGGATCTCAGCAACCGGACGGAGGTCACCGTCGACGGGCTGGCGGTCACGGACTGCGGCGGCGTCGCGCTCACCGGGGTCGCGATCCAGAACGCGGAGTCGATCGACGGGCTCCAGTTCTCGGGCAACGGGTTCGATCGGGTCGAGATCACGAGCGCTGTCCTCGCCGGAGGCGAGTCCATCACCCTGTCCCCGACCCAGGGGTTCCAGGGCGTGCTGTTCGTCGCGTCGAACGTGTCGGTCCAGCCCGGCGCGCTGCTGCGCATCGACTCCGGGACGATCCTCAAGATGGGGTTCGACCGCAGCGTCACCGTGCGGGGCGTCCTGGAGTCGCTCGGCTCCCCCACCGATCCGGTCGTCTTCACGGACGAGCGCAACGACGCCCGCGGCGGCGATTCGAACGGAGACGGCAACGCCTCCGCGCCCTCGCCGGGCTGGTGGCGCGAGGTGGCGATGCAGCCGACGTCCGACGGGAGCCGCATCGAGTTCACCGAGATCGAGTACGGCGGACGTTTCGGGCCCTCGCTCCGCATCAGCAACGCGGCCGTGACGATGGAGCGCTCGGTCGTCCGGGCGAGCGCCATGGACGGGATCGACTTCGGCTCGACCACCAAGCCCGGGTCGTACGACCGCGTCCGGGTCGACGGCTGCGGAGGCGCGGCGATGACCGGCGTGCGGCTGGATCGGCTCCAGGACATCACCCTCGCGCGGGGCGCCGGGAACGGGCTCAACACGATCGAGATCCTGACCGGTGTCGTCACGGGCGCCGTCACGATCGAGCCGCAGAACCAGTTCAACGGGAGCCTGCTCGTGCGCGCGAACGTCGCGATCCTGCCCGGTGGCTCGCTCAACCTGCAGCCCGGCGTCGTCCTGAAGATGGGCTCGGGCCTCCAGTTCGTGAACTCGGGCTCGCTGTCGATCCGCGGGAGCTTTGAGACCCCGGTCGTCATCACGAGTGAGCGGGACGACTCGATCGGCGGAGACACGAACGGTGACGGAGCGGCGACCGCGCCCGCTCCCGGCGACTGGCGCACGGTCGTGATGACGGGCCAGGCGGTCACCTCGTTCGTGGTCGGGCTGGAGCTCCGCTACGGCGGAGCGATCGGCGAGAGCTTCCGCAGCGACTCGCCGCAGACCGTGATCCGTCAGCTCCGCGCCGAGCGGTCGCTGACGGCCGGGGCGGCGTTCACGGCGTACGCCGGCTCGCTCCAGCGCGTGGCGGCGTTCGGCAACGGCGGCGTCGGGATCGACCTCCGGAACGGCAGCCTGCCCGTTCGCCAGCTCACCGCGGCGTCGAACGGTGACGCGGGCGTGCGCCGGGCCCTCGCGTTCGGAGGCACGGTGAGCGACTCGATCGCGTGGGGCAACGCGGGCCCGAACTTCGAGGGCTTCGCCGCGGGGGAGCTCCGTTTCAGCGACGGCGACCCCGCGCTCGCGGGGCAGGACGGCAACATCGACACCGACCCGCTCTTCGTCGACCTTCTCGCGGGCGACCTGCGGTTGACCGACGTCTCGCCGTGCTTCGACACGGGTGACCCGGCGTCCCCGCTCGACCCCGACGGGACGCGCGCGGACATGGGTGCGTACTTCCTGAACGTCTGCGAGCCAGAGGTGTTCTGCGCGCAGGACGTGTTCCCGCCGTGCGCGCCGTCGCTCTCGTTCGAGGGCTTCGCGAGCCTCTCGTCGCCGCTGCCGTTCACGCTGACGCTCGACGACGCGCCGACGCTCTCCTTCGCGATCCTCTTCTACGGGATCGGCTCGCGCACCCAGATCCCCGGCCTCTACGGCGACGTTTGTGTAGGCGGCCCCTACCAGCGCACGCAGCCCGTGCCGTCCGGCGGCAACCCGGCCGACGGGCCGTGCGCGGGCACGTTCGAGTTCGACTTCAACGACTACCTGCGGTCGGGCGCTGACCCGGCGATCGTCGCGGGCTCGAACGTGATCGGCCACTTCTGGTACCGCTACGGCGCGGCGCCGGGCAACGCTCTCTTCAGCGACGCGATCGAGATGCCGGTCTGCCCCTAGCCCGACGGGGGCGCAGACCGGCGAGTCGCTCGCCCGTGTGCGATTCCCTCTCGAAAGTCAGCGATCTGCGTACACGCGCAGCTTGATTCCACGTCCAGTGTGTTGGCGGACCGCCCGCGATCGCATGAAGACGTCGACCAAGACCGGCCTGTGGTTCCTTTTCGTCTCCTTCGTCGGGATCTCGATCGTTGGCAGCCAGCTCAGGGAGCCTGAGGAGGAGGACACGCGTGGCAAGGAGCGCCTGACCCTCGGCAGCAAGTGGACCTGGCAGCCCTCGGCACCGGACCGGATCGGCGCGCGCTCGGTGAAGGGCTACCACCGGATCGCGAGCGCGGCCGCGGTGTTCCGGGCCTCGGACGGGAGCGAGACGGCCTTCGAGGCCTCCGGCATGTCCCAGCGACTGGAGCCGACGCGCATCACGCTGGAGCCCACGACCTCGACGGACGCCCTCCTCGAGGAGCCGATCGCACCGTCCGTCGCCGTCCAGATCCCCGCGACCGCCGAGCTGGAAGGGCTGGTCGGGGTCCTGCGCGTGGCGGGAACGATCGCTCACCCCGGGATCGTCATCGACGAGGCGGCGGAGACGTTCGACCTGGAGCCGAGGACGTCGGCGTTCTCGGAGGACGTGGAGGTCGTGCTGGTCGGGGCGCCGAAGCGCTCCCCCACGGGCGAGGACGAGGGGCCGGGGGTCGTGGGCGCCCTCCTCATGGGTCTGTTCCTCCTGGGTCTCGTGCTGACGGTCTGGGGGATCGTCGGCACGCGGATCCTGGTGACGAGCACGGTGCTGATCGCGGTGCCGCTCACGATCCAGATCTCGAGGGACCCAGGTGGTCGTCCGAGCAAGCCCCTGGTCCAGGCCGGCACGCGGCTGACGCACGACTTCGACGTGGGCGCTGATTCGGTGAAGGGCTACCACGTGGTGACGAGCCTCTCCGCGTGGATCGTCGGCGTCGAGGACGACCAGATCGAGGTCGTCGCTCGGGCCGCGGGCGACGAGCAGTGGCCGAACGTGATCAAGGTCCAGTCCGTCCGCGTCGGAGCGGTGTTCAAGACGAACCGCGAGTCGATCGACACCTCGGTCGCGGTCGACCTCCCGCCGCTGGATCGCGTCGGCGGTCGGTCCGGCACGCTGGTGATCTCGGGCGTGGCCGACTATCCGGACATCGGAGCGCTGGACGCGATCAACCCGCTCGTCTCCGAGTTCGGCACCGCCTCGAAGCGCTTCGTCGAGACCCGCGACCTGACGTTCGCGTCCGAGGGCGAGGAGATCCCGACGGAAGAGGACGAGCCGAACGCTCCGCCGTTCTGGCTGGTCGTGCCGATGAGCGTCGGCTTCTGGCTCCTCGTCTGGGGCCTCGTCCGCCCGCTGATCCGGCGCTGGCGCAACCCCGTCCCTGTGCTCCCCGACTGAGCGGTACGGAGTCGCTACCAGGTCCTGAAGGCGGCGAAGTTCGCCGCCGAGGACAGGTCGGACACCGCGTAGCTGTCGAGGTCCGCGTCGGGGGAGAACTCGGTCCGCACGTCGCCCTTCTCGATGGAGTGGACGAGGACGTGAGGGGTTTACGGCATTTCCCGTGCTACCAATGGGGTGGCCTGGGGCTGCGCGATGAGGGCGGCGGCGAGCAGTAAGAACGGCATGGCGCCGGACGATGCGGACTGCTCGCAGCCATGGGACCCGCGCTCGCTACTCGCCGATCGCCGTGTCCGGGATCGTCACCAGCGGCAGCTCCATCGCGCGGGCCTCCGCGTCGATGGCGCGCAGCTCGTTGGCGAATACGGGCTGCAGCCGCGCCAGCTCGGCGTCGATCCGCTCCGTGAGCTCGGCGGCGACAGCGTTCATCTGGTCCGTCGGCCCGAACTCGCCCGACATCGCGCCGGACCGGACGCCCGAGAGCTTGTCCGTCAGACGGATCGGGAAGTTCAGCGGGTCCTGGCGGCTCCGGTTCTTCGTCTGGTAGAGCGCCTCCTCGACCGACTTCATCGTCGCGAGGGCGTCCTCCATCCGCTGGCGGAGCGCGTCGGCGGCCTCGCCCTCGGCGTCCGCCATCCGGCCCTTCAGAGCGTTCAGGTCCTCGCGCGCCGCGCGCAGGTCGCGGATCGCGCGGTGCGCGCGGGTCAGCGTCGCGCCCGTCTCCATCGCGAACCGATACTGGCGCACGATGTCCATCGTCGTCGCATCGGAGCGCGGGTCGGCCTCGATGATCGCACCCACGTCGACCGTCTCGCCGTCGACGGACAGCTCGATCCGGTAGCGGCCCGGCGGCACCTTCGGCCCGCCCATGCCGCCGCTCCACAGGATCATGTCGTCGAAGGACTCGGCGCCCTCGGCGCGCATGTTCCACGTGAAGCGGTGATAGCCCTCGCCCGAGGGCAGGACGTCGTCGCGCTGCGCAGCGTACTCGTTCTTCTCGCCCTCGCCCTTCGGAACGAAGCGACGGACGACGTTGCCGTCGTAGTCCTTGATCGTCAGCGCCACGTCCTTGGTGTCGCTGTCGAGCATGTAGTCGATCGTCAGGCCGAACGCGGGGTTCGTGCCCGCGTCACCGCCGCGACCTCGGCGGCCGGCGGCGCGCGTCGCGGGCTCCGGCGCGTAGAGCACCGACGAACCGGCGTGCACGTCCGGGACCAGCTGACGGAGCGGCGTGATCTCGTCGAGGATCCAGAACCCGCGGCCCTGGGTCGCGACGCACAGATCGTTGCCCGCCATCGCGAGGTCGGTGACCGGGACGATCGGCAGGCCCATCTGGAACGGCGACCAGCTCTCCCCGTTGTCCATCGACACGTGGAGCCCGCGCTCGGTGCCGGCGAACAGCAGCCCGCGGCGCTCGGTGTCGACCTCGATCGCGCGCGTGAAGTGGTCGTCGGGGATCCCGGCGGAGATGTCGCGCCACGTCCGGCCGAAGTCGGTCGTGTGGTAGAGGTACGGCCGGAAGTCGTCGAGCTTGTAGCGCGTGCCGACGAGGTACGCGCCACCCGACGTGAACGGGTCCGGCACGAGGTCGTTGATCTGCGTCCACTCCGGCAGGCTCTCCGGCGTGACGTCCGTCCACGACGCGCCGTCGTCGCCGCTCACGTGCACGAGTCCGTCGTCGGACCCGCACCACAGGACGCCCTTCTGCAGCGGGTGCTCGAACGCCGCGAAGATCGTGCAGTAGTACTCGACGCCGGTGTTGTCCTTGGTGATCGGACCGCCGGACGCGCCGAGGCGCTCGGGATCGTTCCGCGTCAGGTCCGGGCTGATCGCCTTCCAGCTCTGGCCGAGATCGGTCGACCGGAACAGGACGTTCGACGCCGCGTAGAGCGCGTGGCTCTCGGGCGTGCCGATCACCGCGGCGCTGTCGCCGTGCGGGGAGAAGAAGAGCGGGAAGTTCCACTGGAAGCGGTACTTCATGCCCTCCGCGCCGTAGCCCATCGGGTTGTCCGGCCACACCGTCACGTTCCGGCGCTGGCCGGTGCGGTGGTTGACCATCGTCAGGTAGCCGCCGTACGACCCGCCGAACACGATGTCGGGATCGACGGGGTGCGCCGCGATGTGACCGCTCTCGCCGCCGGCGGTCGGCTCCCAGTCGCGCTTGCCGATCGAGCTGCCCTGGAGCGAGCGCGAGCGGATGCGCACGGCGCTGTTGTCCTGCTGGCCGCCGAGCAGGCGGTACGGGAACGCGTTGTCCACGGACACGCGGTACATCTGCGACGTCGGCTGACCGTCCTGCTGGGTCCACGACGCGCCCGCGTCGACGCTGACGTTCGCGCCACCGTCGTTGCCCTCGATCATCCGCCGCGGGTCGCTCGCCGCGATCCACAGGTCGTGGTTGTCGCCGTGCGGCGTCGAGATGCGCTCGAAGCTCTTGCCGCCGTCCGTCGAGCGGTGGAAGCCGACGTTCATCACGTAGACCGTGTCGACGTCGACCGGGTCCGCCTGCAGCCGCGTGTAGTACCACGCGCGCTGGCGCAGGCTGCGCTCGCTGTTCGTGCGCCGCCAGGAGTCGCCGCCGTCGTTCGAGCGGTACACGCCGCCGTCGTTCGCCTCGATGATCGCGTACACGACGTCGGGGTCGGCGCCGGACACGCTGATGCCCGCGATCCCGATCGGGCCGTCGGGCATGCCGTCGTTCGCCGTGATGTCGGTCCAGGTCTCGCCGCCGTCGACGCTCTTCCAGATCGACGAGCCCTCGCCGCCGGAGCTCAGCGAGTACGGCGTCCGCCGCACGCGCCAGAACGTCGCGAACAGCACGCGCGGGTTCGCGGGATCGAGCGCGAGGTCGACGCATCCGACCTCGTCGCTGACGAAGAGCTTCTGCTCCCACGTCGCGCCGCCGTCGGTCGTCTTGTACACGCCGCGCGTCGGGTGCGGGCCGTACAGGTGACCGAGCACCGCCGCCCAGGCCGTGTCGGGGTCGCGCGGGTGGATGCGGACGCGCGGCACGTGGTGGCTGTCCTCCAGCCCGATCGAGCGCCACGTCTTGCCGGCGTCGTCCGAGCGCCACATGCCGTCGCCGTGGCCGACGTTGCCGCGCACCGTCTTCTCGCCGCCGCCGACGTAGACGACGTTCGGGTCCCACTCGCTGACGGCGACGGCGCCGATCGAGCCGCCAAAGGTGCCGTCCGAGACGTTCTCCCACGACCGGCCGGCGTTGGTCGTCTTCCACACGCCGCCGCCCGCGGCGCCCATGTAGTAGGTGTTCGGGTCGGCGTCGATGCCGCACACGGCGGCCGAGCGGCCGCCGCGGTAGGGGCCGACCTCGCGGAACTCGAGGCCATCGAGGAGGTCGGCGGGCGTCGGCGCGTCCTGCGCGGCGACGACGGGGGACGCGGAGGCGAGGGCCGCCGCGGCGAGGAGAGTCTGGAGCATGGTCGCTGGGGAGCGGAGAGGAGAGTCGCCCAACAGGATAGGCGGGCGCGGCGGATCGGCTCGGAGAGGCGACCGGACCCTTACGATCCCGGGCCCGCCCCTACGGGCTCCGGCCTGCTCCGTGACTCCCCGTGCGACGGAGCACCGCCCGCCCCCCCCGCCATGACCGACCGGCTCCGCTTCTTCCGCAGGCTCGACGCGGACCCGCGCTGGCACCGCTCGCGCGCTGCCCTGCGCCCGGCCGACGCGGAGCGCTTCCCGGGCGACGGGCTCACGGACGCGATCGCGCGGGCGCTCTGCGAGCGCGGTGCGACCTGTCCGAAGGAGCTCCTGGAGGCCACCGAGGTCTTCGCGCTCGCGCGCAAGGTCGTCCGCCGCCCCGTTGTCGCCGACCTGTGCTGCGGCCACGGACTCGCCGGCGTCCTGTTCGCCGCGCTGGAGCGCTCGGTCGAGCGCGTGGTCCTCGTCGACCGCGAGCGCCCGCCCTGCGCGGACGCGATCCTGGAGGCGGTCGGCGCCGTCGCGCCGTGGGCTCCGCCCAAGGTCGAGTGGCGGACGGCGCAGCTCAAGCGCGTCGAGCTGGAGCCGGGCGCCGGCGTCCTCGCGATCCACGCGTGCGGCCTGCGCACCGACGCGGCGATGGAGATCGCGATGCGCGCGAACGGCCCGTTCGCCGCGCTCCCGTGCTGTCGCCCCCACCGCGCGCACCCCACGCCCGACGGGCTCAAGAATGCGCTGGGCGCGGACGTCGCGATCGACGTCGACCGCACCTACACGCTGGAGCGCGCGGGCTACCGCGTCGCGTGGCGCGAGATCGCGGCGTCGATCACTCCGATGCACCGCGCGCTGCTGGCGCGGCCCACGAAGGTAGACCCGGAGGGCGGAGCGGAAGACGGATCCTGAACGGCGCGGGGGGGCGCCCCCCCCCCCCCGCGCGCCCCCCCCCGCGGAAGGTAAAGGGGCACCCAAACAGACGTTGTGAAAGATGACCACCGTCACCTGGCGCGGGAGCGCGCGGGC
>JBCDGE010000120.1:0-21353 GCA_038757895.1 Planctomycetota bacterium
CAAACACGCGCCGAGCGCCTACGCGCCCTGCTCTCCAAACACGCGCCGAGCGCCTACGCGCCCTGCTCTCCAAACACGCGCCGAGCGCCTACGCGCTCGGCGCGAGCCCGAACAGCCGCTCCGCGTTGGCGCTGGTCAGCGCCGCCAGGTCCTCGACCGACTCGCTGCGCAGGTCGGCGACGAAGCGCAGCGTGTCGGCGCAGAACGCCGGCTCGTTGCGCTTGCCGCGGTGGGGGACGGGCGCGAGGAACGGCGCGTCGGTCTCCACGAGGAGCCGCTCCGCCGGGCACCGCCGCGCGGCCTCCTGGTTCGCCGTGCTCGACGCGAAGGTGACGATCCCGCTGAACGAGATGTAGAGGCCCGCCTCGACGTAGACGTCTAGCTCGTCCGGCCCCATCACGAAGCAGTGCATGACGCCGGTTACGCCGGGTACGTCGGCGACGAGTCGCGCCGTGTCCTCGTGCGCGTCGCGCGAGTGGATGATGACGGGCTTCGAGAGCCGGCGGGCCAGGTCGAGGTGCCAGCGGAAGGACGCGAGTTGGTCGTCGCGCGGCGCCCACTCCTTGAACCAGTCGAGGCCCGTCTCGCCCACCGCGACGCAGTCCTCGCGCGCGCACAGGGCCTCCAGCTCGGCGCACACGTCGTGCCCGAACGCCGCCGCGTCATGCGGGTGCAGGCCCGCCGTGCCGAAGAGCCCCTCCTCGCGCCGGGCGAGGTCGAGCGCCGCGCGCGAGGTGTCCGGCGTCGTCCCGACGACGATCATCCGGTCGACGCCCGCCGCGCGAGCCCTCTCCAGGGTCGCGTCGCGGTCGTCGTCGAATCGATCCCACCAGACGTGGCAGTGCGAGTCGACGACGCGCGGCGTCATCGGCAGTTCAGCTGGACCATGTCGTCCAGGAAGTGCGCGAACCCGACGTCCGCCTCGCGCTCGAGCACCTCTTGCAGGAGCTCGCACGCGCCCTCGCGCGAGAAGCCCGCGAGCACGGACTGCGCCGACACGCGACGGATGTAGCCGTTGCCCGTCGACTCGACCAGCGTCGTGCGCAGCGCGCCGCGCGCCCGCGGGTCGTCGCCGTGCTCGCCCAGCGTCCGGATCGCGACGACGCGCGCGTAGTCCTCCAGCGCGAGGTTCGTCGCCACCTGCGACATCATCTCGACGGGCGATTCGCCCGAGACCTCGCACGCCTTCACCCATGCGCGCGCGAAGAACTCGTCGTTCGGCGCGGTCTGGAACGGCTTCCCCTGGCGCTCCAGGTAGGGGCGGGCGCCTGCGAACAGCGCGTCGGGCGCGATCTCACCGAGCAGCAGCACGGCCTCCGCTCGGTCCTCCAGGTTGTAGCCGTAGTTGAAGGACAGCTCGACGAGCAGCGACTCGGCCTGCTTCGGCGAGACCCGCGCGCCGATCCCGAGCAGCACCCGGCGGATCGGAAAGTGGCGGAGAGGGTAGTTCGTGAAGGCGTGCAGCGCGGCCCAGCCGACGTCCTCCCGCGTCTCCATCTCGAGCGCCGCGATCCGCCGCGTGTTCTCGATGAACCAGCGGTCGTGGTGGTCGCTCGTCAGGGTCGGATCCAGCGGCTGCAGCGCGCGCACGAGGTCGACGATGACCTGCCGCGCCTCCTCCGAGACCGGCTGGTCGCGCGGCACGAGCACGTACGGATCGATCTCGATCGCGTCCTTCGCGAGACGACGTTCGCCGAAGATTGGGACCATCAGATCCAGGTCGTCGGTCGCGGCCGTCGACCCGGAGTCGGTCGACGGGCCATCCGCGCCCTCGCCAGCGCCGGGATCGGCGCTCGAATCGTGGGCCTCGGGCGTCTCAACCTCGGCCGGGCCGCACCCGACGAGGCCCCACGGGGCGCCCGCGGCAACGAGCGGCAATAGGACGACGGTGACCTTCGCGGCGTGCGACTTCGCACGCTCGAAGCGCTGCGGGGCTCTCTGGGACTCCAAGGGTGACGGGGCGGAGGTAGTGGGTGCTCGGGGCTGCCCGAGCGGCGACAAGCATGCCAAACCTGAGTCTGTCCCGGACGGTGCCACGGCGGCGGAAGAGGCTTGGCAAGACGGACCCGCTCGGCGCACCATAGGGCCCCCCAACCGGCCGCCGCCCCCTCTCAGGCGGCGCCACCGCGCTCTCCGCCGCTGGCGGGTGGCACGGAACCGTGGCGTGCCCTGTGCACGTCCCACCTCCCCCCAGCACTCCGGCCTTCCAGCACCCAGGCCTTCCAGCTATCCGGCCCTTGGCCCTGCGGCCCCAGCGTCCCGGCTCGTCCCGCGCATGGGACCCGCGCAGGTCGCCGCTCGCGCCGAACGCATCCAGGTCTTCTCGGGCCCCTTCAGAAAGCACCATGCGAACCCAGCGTTCCTCCGCTGATCGATCCCACGCCGCGCGCTCCGCTTCCCTCGCGAGCGCACTGCTGGTTTCCAGTGCCCTCTCTCTCCTCGCCGGCTGCGGCAGTTCCGGCGACGACGGCGGCTTCTCGGGCGACCTCTTCATCGAGTCGTGCTCCCTCGCATGCTCCGACGGCGCAGGGGGGGCCCAGGTGGCCTGCAGCGTCGTCGACGTGACCGAGAACGTGGAGGTCTCGATCCTCTTCTCGCGGCCCATCGACGCGGCGTCGCTCGACGCCACGACGCTGCAGGTCACGGATGTCGCGAACGGCACCGCGCCCGAAGGGCTGCGCTTCGTCGACCCGCTCGACCCGCGCCGGGTGATCTTCCGCCCGGCGATCGAGTTCCAGGGCGGCGGCGTCTCGTTCGCGTTCCAGCGCAACCGCGCCTACGAGGTCCGGATCCCGGGCTTCGCCCAGGGCGACTCCGGTCCCTTCATCCGCTCGCAGAACGGCAGTCAGAACACGAGCCGCCTCGTCTGCACGATCTTCACCTCCCAGGGCGTCGCGGACATCGTTCCGGGCAACCCGCAGGTCGAGGTGTTCGTCGATGTCGCGACGGAGTTCGACATGAACGGCTTCCCGACCCAGGGCGGCCTCGTGCGGACCCAGATCGGCCCGACCCTCGCGAACGCCGTCACCGACGTGGCGCGCATCTCGAGCGTGTTCTTCGAGTTCAACGAGCTCATGAACATCCCGACGGTCGCCAACGTGGTGACCGGCGAGTCCCTGACGATCTTCGTCGAGCTCGACATCGACGGGGACATCGCGACCGCGGGCGGAGACCGGGTTCCGATCCCGGGCAGGTTCGAGGTGTCCGTCGACCAGCTCGCGCTGACGACGTCGGCGGTGTTCACGCCGGACGACCAGATCCCATCCGCTGGCCGGGATCCGATGAACCCGCGCCTCCTCATCGTTCGGGTCACCACGGCGGTCAGCGACATCGCGAACAACCCCGTCACGAGCGCGACCGGCGGCGGCGTGCTGGTCGCGATCCCCGAGACGCTGATCTTCCCGACGATCTTCATCGAAGACGGCTTCGACCGTCCCGCCGGGACCACCAACCCCGCGGGTCCGACCGAGGACGCCAACGTCACGGGCGCGCAGTGGGGGCCCGACGCCCTCCAGATCGGCCTGACGGGCGGCTCCGGACGGCACGGCTCCATCTTCGTCCCCGCGGGCGAGACCGTGACGCTGAACACGGACATGCAGGAGTTCCCGGCGAGCGTCGCGCAGCAGACCGACGTCATCGGCAACGGGAGCGGTACGTCCTATCCCGCCATGGCGACGGTCACCGACGGCGTGTTCGAGCTGAGCTCGCTCGTCATCGAGCCGCTCGGGCGGCTCGTGCTGACCGGCAGCAACCCCGCGCGCGTCCTCGTTCGCGGCCGCTGCCTGGTCTCCGCGGGCGGCCTCATCGACGCGTCGGGCAACAGCGCTCCGCCGCACGACTCCTCGACGCCGAGCACCGACAACATGGACCCGAACGCGCCGCCGCCGACCCTAGGCGGTCCGAACGGTGCGAACGGCGGGCTCGGTGGAGATCGTCAGCAGTTCCCTGCGAGCAGCAACATCATCGCGCTCGGCGGGCTCGGCCCGGCGGAGAACCCCGACTTCCGCTCCCGCGACGGAGAGGACGGGCAGGGCGTCGGGCTGATGCCCGTCGGCCAGGGGTTCGGCGCGGACGGCTACCCCGCGGTCCTTCCGGTCTCCGACGTCGTCGACATGACGTCGACCGAGGACGTCGGCTACAGCATCGGCACCGATCCGCTCGACCCGCTCGCCGGCGACCGCTGCGTCGTGCAGCAGATCGGTGGCTCGGGCAGCGGTGGCGCGTACTCCGAGGACGGGGGCGCGGGCACGTCGTTCCCGCTCGGCGATCCGCAGACCGGCAACCCGGTCTTCGACATCGCTCCGCCGACGACCCCGGGTGGCGACAGCTCCGGGCTCGGCATCGAGCCGCCGAACCTCGGCAACATGGGCTATCTCATCCGCCTGCTTCGCTGGCAGGACGGGAACCTGCGTGGCGGCTCGTCTGGCGGCGGCGGGGGCAACCACCCGTTCGCGACCTACAACAACTCGATGGGCTCGCCGCCCGTCACGGTCGCCGACTGCCTTGGAATGTTCCCCGTGACCATCGTCACGATGGTTCGCTGGAACGACCACAGCGCTGCGTCCGGCGGCGCCGGTGGCGGCGCGCTCGAGGTTCTGGCGGGTCGCCAGGTCGAACTGGACGGTCGCGTCACGGTGCGCGGTGGTGACGGCGGCAACGCTCTTGCAACGGCCGGCCAGGAGGGCTCGTTCGCGATGCCCGGCGGCGCCGGCGCCGGCGGATCCCTCCGGATCCGCAGTGACCTGATCACGATCGGCCCGGGCGCCCTGGTGGACGCCGACGGCGGCCGCGGCGGCAGCGCACCGTGGTCCGCCACGATGATGGGCATGCAGTCGCGCGGCGGGGACGGAAGCCCCGGTCTGTTCCGCATCGAGGACGGCAACGCCGACCCGATGACGCAGATCGACTTCGACCAGATCGCGGGCATCTCGCTGCCGTTCAACCCGAACGACCCGAACGCGTCGATCAGCTTCCTGAGCGTCGCGCCCAACTACCTCAACATGAACACGGTCGGGACCCAGCGCCCCGACACCCTCAGCGGCGCGGCGTCGTGCTGGGTGCGGCCGGAGGGCAACTACCTCCTGCTCCAGTTCCGCGAGGACTCCACGACCGACCTCTCGCCGGCAGGCAAGGGCTGGACGATGGACCTCGTCGTCCGGGACGGCATGGGCGGTACCCGTAACCGTCCGTTCCGCGGCGTCACGATGGACGACCCGGTCGAGTGGGAGGCCACGTTCGGCAACCTGCTGGGCTACGACCTCGGGATGGGCGAAGTGGCCTCTCCGGTCGTCGTCCGCTTCCAGGGTGGCCGCACGCGCAACGTCGCGCTGATGGACGAGTGCAACACCGACATCAATGACGTGACCGAGGTCCTGGCAGGCTCTCTCACGCCGTGGGTCGCGCACCCGGCCGACCTCAACGTCGTGACCGACTCCGCCGGCGTGCCGTTCGCGCCCAACATGGTTCGGTTCTGCGTCATCTTCGACCGGACGAACGACGGTATGGACACGCCTGGCATGATCCTCGACACCGAGAACGTCCTCGGCGTCGACAACATGCGCATCATCGCCGACCCCGACTGATCGGACGGGATCGAGCGAACGGACCGGAGCCCTCGGGCTCCGGTGCGAACGAGGACGGTGTGCGCCGCGTGCTTCGGGCCGGCGCCGCCGTCCTCGACGCGTCCACGGTCGTCCCGCGCGTCGCGATCGAGGTCGCGGACGGGCGCATCGTGTCGATCGAGCGGGCGGAGCGGCTCTCGCCCGCCGAGGAGGAACTCGTCGTCACGGCGGGCCTCATCGACGCCCACGCGCACCTGGACCTCGGGGCACTCGCGGGGTCGATCGAGCCGACCGGTTCCTTCCTCGAGTGGGTTGGAAAGGTCGTCGCCGCTCGACCCGCGCTCGACGCCGGATCGGTCGCGCGCGGCGTCCGGCGGTCCGTGGACGCGCTCGCCGACGGCGGGACGACGGCGGTGATCGATATCGACGGATCGGGCGCGGTCGAGCCCGCGCTGGCCGGGGCGCCCCTCCGCGCCCTGCTGCTGCGCGAGATCATCGACGGATCCCCGGACGGGCTCGACGAGCGGTCGCACCAGGCGCTCGAACTCGCGCGCGCCGCATGCGCTCGCGCGCGCACCGAGCGCGTGGCGTTCGGCCTCTCTCCCCACGGCACCCACACGGTGGGGGACGCGCTGCTCTCCGCCGTCGCCGACCTGGGGCCGCCGGCCCCGGTCGCGGTGCACTGGGCGGAGACGCCGGAGGAGCAGCATTGGCTCGAGCGGGGCGAGGGGCCGTTCGCGGCTTGGCTCGGACCGTCGCCCCGCTGCACCGGGACCGAGCGGCTCCAGAGGGCCGGACTCCTCGCGGGATCGCTGCTCGTCCACGGGAACGAGCCCTCCGAGGGCGAGGTCGAGCGGGTCGCCGCCGCGGGCGCCACCGTCGTCCACTGCCCCGGAAGCCACGTCTACTTCGGCCGCCGGCCCTTCGACTGGGGCCGATTCGCGTCCGCCGGAGTGCCGCTCGCGCTCGGGACCGACTCCTGGGCCAGCAACGAGCGGCTCGACATGCGCCGCGAGATCCGTCTCGCTCGCGAGACGGTCGGGCTCGATGCCGCGTCCGCTTGGCGCGCGGCGACCGAGATCGGCGCTGCGCTGCTGCCCTGGGAGCACGTCACTGGTCGCGTCGAGGTCGGCGCGGCGGCGGACCTTGCGGTCTTCGTGCTGAAGGGCGGGGCGAGCGACGCGGCGGATCGACCCGGCCGGATCCTCGACGCATTGACCCTCGAGGAGCCGGACCTGGCGGGTCTCCACGTCGCTGGAAACATCGCCCGCGGTTGAACGCAGGTCAGAAATCGCACCTCTCGCGGTCCAGGTCAGCGGCGAGCGACGCAAATCTACCTATCCTTGCCAGCGCATGGTCACGCATCGATATCAGGCCCCGGAACCGACGGAGGACCAGCGCGCCGCCGTCGAGTGCCTCGCCGGGGCGGAGCGGATCCTCCTGACCGGTCACGAGCGCCCGGACGGCGACTGCCTGGGCTCGCAGGCCGCGCTCGCGCGCGTCCTCGAGGCACGCGGCCAGTCTGCGTTCGTCATGAACGTGGACCCGCCGGACGACCGCTATCAGGAGGTCACCGAGCTCGCGACGTTCGAGGTCGACGAAGGCGGGCCGCTGCCCGACCACGACCTCGTGGTCATGCTGGACGGCGGAGACCTGTCGCGCACGGGCGCCATGGCGGACCGCCTCCGCGCGGCGCCGTCCAGGAAGCTCGTCGTGGATCACCACCTGCACAACGGCAGCGCGTGGTGGGACGCGGCCTTCGTCGACACGACGGCGTCCGCGACGGGCGTCCTCGTGCGGCGCCTCGCCTACCACCTGGAGGGCGACGTCGACGCCGGCACGGCGCGCGCGCTCTTCACGACGCTCGTCACGGACACCGGCTGGTTCAAGTACTCGAACACCGACCAGGAGACGCTGCTCATCGCCGCCGAGCTCGTCGCGAAGGGCGTCCGCCCCGCGGAGGTCTACGGGGACCTCTTCCAGCGCGCGCCGGTGAATCACCCTCGGTCGCTGGCCGCGGCTCTCGCCCGGACCGTCTTCCACGCGGACGCCCGGCTCGCCGTCATCGACCTGCCGCTCGGGCCGGACGGCCGGTCCCAGGACATCGACGGGGACGTCGCGCTCGACGTGCTTCGATCGGTCGAGTCGGTCGAGGTCGCCCTCGTCCTGCGCGAGATCGGCCCGTCGCGGTGCAAGCTCTCGGCCCGCAGCAAGACCGCGTTCGACGTCCAGAAGCTCGCCTCTGGATTCGGAGGCGGTGGACACGCGAAGGCGGCCGGTGCCACCCTGGAGGTGCCGCTCGTCCAGGGCCGCGTCGACATCGTCGAGGCGGCCGTCGAACAGCTCGCCCGGACGGAGGAGAGGCGCTCCGAGCCCAGGACCGCCGCCGACGCTGCCCGCCAGAAGCGCCGCGCCTGAATCTCGCACTGCCGTTGAAGATCGCCCTCGTCTCCGATCTGCACTCCAACAAGGAGGCCGTCGACGCGGTGTTCGCGCACATCCGCGCGCAGGGGATCAGGACGATGTACTGCTTGGGCGACGTCGTGGGCTACGGCCCCGACCCCGAGCACTGCGCGGACCTCGTCCGCGGGCACGCCGAGGTCACCGTCGTCGGCAACCACGACGAGGCGCTCTTCCACGACGCGGCGGACTTCAACCCGCACGCGCGGACCGCGATCGATTGGACGCGCGACAAGCTGCGGCCGCGGTGGTGGAGCTCGTCGGAGACGAAGAGCCGCTGGAAGTGGCTCCGCGAACTCCCGCTCACGCACCGGCTGGGCCGCTTCACCTTCGTCCACGGATCGACGCGCGACCCCGTCCGCGAGTACGTCCTGTCGACCGACGGCTTCCTCAACCCCAGCAAGCTGCGCGCGATCTTCGACTCGTTCGAGGGCGTGGCGTTCTGCGGGCACACGCACCACCCGGGCGTCCACACCGAGGACCTGCGCTTCCAGGGTATGGAGGGCGCGGACGAGCTGACGATCGATCTCCCGGAGGGCGAGAAGCGATTCATCAACGTCGGCTCCGTCGGTCAGCCGCGCGACGGCGACAACCGGGCGTGCTACGCGGTGCTGACCGAGACGTCGCTGACCTGGTACCGCGTGCCGTACGACTTCCGCGCCACGATGGAGAAGATCCTCGCGACCGGAACGCTCAGCGAGATCCTCGCGCGCCGCCTGGCGCTCGGGAAATAGGCGCCCTGGCGTCGCGACTCGCTAGCCGAGCCGCAGCGTCGCCTTGATCACGTGCCGGAGGATCTCGGGGTTGTACTTGAGCCGGCGCAGGCTGTACGCGCGCCAGTCGGGCCCGTACGGCACGTAGGCGCGGACGGTCTTGCCGCGGCCGCGCAGGACCTCCCAGAGCTTCTCCTGGACGCCGAGGAGCACCTCGAAGTACGTGCGATCGTCGGGGACGCCGGTCTCCGCGTGCTTCGCGAGCACCGCGTCCGCCATCGCCCGGTCGTGCGTCGCGACGGCCACCGTGTGCCCGCCGCGGAGCAGCGTCGCGGTCTGCTCGATGAACGCGTCCCGGATCGGCCCGGGCTCGGTGTGCGCGATCTCTGCCGGCTCCAGGTAGATGCCCTTCACCATCCGTACGTCGCACTCCGGCGGGAGCGCCGCGATGTCGTCGGGCGTGCGGAACATGCGCGCCTGGAGGACGATGCCGACGTTGTCGAACTTCGCCCGGAGGGCCGCGAAGATCTGGAGCGTGTCGTCGGTCGTCGTGTGGTCCTCCATCTCGACGCGGCAGAACACGCCGATGTCGGCACAGTGCGCGCACAGCTCCTCGTACAGCTCCTGGCTCAGATCCCGAGAGATCCGCAGCCCGAAGTGGGTCGGCTTGACCGAGACGTAGCTGTCCAGCCCCTTGGCATGGACCGCGGTGGCGGCCTCCGAGTAGGTCCGGAGGACATCGCGCGCCTCGGCCTCGTCTGCGACGTCCTCGCCGAGGATGTCGAGCACGCCCGGAAACCCGCGCGCCTGGAGCGATTCCAGCTTCGCGATCGCTTCGTCCAGGCGCTCCCCCGCGATGTAGCGCGCCGAGAGGCGGCGCATGATCGGCTTGGGGACGGCCGGGAGGGTCGAGAGGACGGCGCGTTCGAGGACGTTCAACGGAGTGCGACGTGCGGCGGGGGACGGGGCCAGAGGGGGGGCGCAGCGCGCCCGACGATCATAGGATCTCGCCTTCGGCGGTCACGATGCGGAACCCGGAACGAGACCTGGTGGCTGTGCTGGTCACCTTCCCCGACGAGGAGGCGGCGGTCGACGTCGCGCGACAGCTCGTCGAACGGCAGCTCGTCGCGTGCGTCAACGTCGTGCCCGGCGTGCGGAGCGTCTACCGCTGGGAGGGCGCCGTCCAGGTCGACGCCGAGGTGCTCGCGATCCTGAAGACCACCTCGGACCGCCTGGAGGAGCTCGCCTCCGAGGTCGCGCGGCTGCACCCCTACGACACGCCGGAGTTCGTCGCGCTGGACCCGCGATTCGTCGACGAGCGCTACCTGGACTGGGCCCGGACGAGCGTCGCGCCGCGCGAGAAGCTCCCTGGATCAACGGCCGAAGCATCGGCCGAGGCGCCTGACGGGGATCCGAGCTCTTGAACGTCGTGGACGAGGAGCGCGGCGGCCCGATCGCTCGTCGGGTCGGTCTCGCGCTCGGCGCGCTCCTGTTCGTCGGCTTCCTCGTGGCCCCCGGGCTGCCGCTCGACGCGATGCAGCGCCGCGTCGCGGCGGTGACCGCGCTCACGGCGTCGCTCTGGCTGACGGTCGCGATCCCCGTCGGCGCGGCCTCTCTCGTGCCCGCCGCGCTCTTCCCGCTGCTGGGCGTGCTGACCGCGCGCGAGGTGGCGCCGATCTACCTGCGCGACCTCGTGATGCTGTTCCTCGGCGCGTTCGTCGTCGCGCTCGGGCTGGAGCGCTGGGGAGTGCACCGCCGCATCGCGCTCGCCGTGATCCACGCCGTCGGCTCGTCGCGGCGGCGGCTCGTGCTGGGCTTCATGGCGGCGTCGGCGTTCCTGTCGATGTGGATCAACAACACCGCGACGACGCTCCTGATGCTGCCGATCGTCGCCGCCGTCCTCTCGCGCGTCGAGGAGGACACCGCCGCAGGCACGGGAGACCGCGACGATCGATTCGCGTGGTGCCTGCTGCTCGGCGTCGCGTACTGCGCCTCGGTCGGCGGGATGGGGACACCCGTCGGGACGGCGCCGAACCAGGAGTTCCTCGGCCAGTTCCAGGAGCTCTTCCCCGACGGCCCGCGCCTCACGTTCGGCGACTGGTTCCTCTCGTTCGCGCCGCTCGTGGCCCTGTTCGTGCCGATCGCGTGGCTCGTCATGACGCGCGTCGTGTACCGCTTCGAAGACGTCCGCGGCTCCGGCCGCGAGGCGATCGCGGAGGAGCGGAGTGCGCTCGGCAAGATGTCGACCGCCGAGCGGCGCATGGCGGCCGTCTTCGTGGCTACGGCGGTGCTCTGGGTCTTCCGCGCCGACCTGCGTCTCGGAGGGTTCGTCGTGCCTGGTTGGTCGCGGCTGCTCCTCGGCCCGGAGGCGTCGGACCCGAGCTGGTACGCGATCCACAAGAACGACATCAGCGACGCGACCGTCGCGACCGCGATGGCGATCCTGCTCTTCGTGATCCCCTCCGGGCAGGGTTCATCCGGACAGGGCTCTACTGGGCAGGGCTCTACTGGGCAGGGCTCTTCCGGCGGGCGCGAGGCCGCCGACGGCCGGTTCCTGATGAACTGGCGGACGGCGTCTCGGATCCCGTGGGAGGTCCTCCTGCTGCTCGGCGGCGGCTTCTGCCTCGCCCACGCGTTCAAGGTGAGCGGGCTGGACCGGGTGATCGGTGGGGGGCTCGCGCCGATGCTCGTCGATCGGCCGACCTGGTTCATCGTGGGTGCGGTCGCGCTCGCCGTCAGCCTCCTGACCGAGCTGACGTCGAACACCGCGACCACGGCCGTGCTGCTGCCCGTGCTCGCCGCCGCGGCCACGACGGCGGGGCTCGATCCGCTCCTCGTCATGCTCCCCGCGACGATCGCGGCCTCCGCCGCGTTCATGATGCCGGTCGCGACGCCGCCCAACGCGGTGGTCTTCGCCACGCGGAGGATCCCGGTGCCCGCGATGGCGCGCGCGGGCGTGTGGCTCAACCTGCTCATGGTCGCGCTCCTGACGCTCGTGTTCGAGGTGTGGGTCCGCCCGCGCTTCGGCATCGATGGCACGCTCCCTGCATGGGCGCGGTGAGCCGCTTCCCGCTGCGATGATCCGATCCCTGGAGTCCCTCGGCCTTCCGCGCCGCGCCCCGCTGGCGCTGATCTCTGCCGTTTCCTGCGCGGCGCTGGCGGTCGCGATCGGAGCGGACGTCGCGGCCGCCTGGCGCGCGCCGCTGGCGCTGGTGGTCGTCCTCGGCGGCTCACTCGCGCTCGGACCGCTGCTGCTCGCGACTCCGGTCGAGCCGTCGCCGCTCAAGCTTGTCCTGCTCAGCGCGCTGCTGTCACCGCCGCTCGCCGCCGCCTGCTGGCTCGCGCTCGTCTTCTGGGCGGGCGCGCCGCCGCGGGCCGCGTGGGTCTCCGTGTTCGCGCTCGCGGCGGTCGCCGCCGTTGCGTGCGTGCGGAAGCGCGTGGGCGCGGAGCCGATGGGGCGGGCCGCGTGGGTCGCGTTCGCGGCCGGCGTCCTCCTCGCCATCCTCGCCTTCGCGGCCACGCGTACCCCGGGCGACCTGGAGACCCGGCTGTCGTCCTCGGCCTGCGTCGCGCACGCGACGATCGCCGAGGCCCTCGGCCGCGGCGCTCCGCTGGCCCACCCCTGGCTCTTCGGGGGCGAGCTCGAGGTGCGCCCCGCCACCGGGGCCTTCCTCGCCGCCGTGGCCGAGCCGGCCGGCATCGCACCGCTGCACGCGCTCGCGTTCGTCCGCGCCTGGGCCGTGCTCGCCACCGTCCTCGTCGGCTACCTGGCCGCCGCCGCCGCGTTCCGCGAGGTCCGGATCCCCGGCGCGGGGCGGCGCGACGTCCTGGCGGGCCTCCTCGCCGCGGCGTCCGCCGGGATCGTGCCGTCCGCGCTCGCCGTCGCGGGCGGCAGGGCTCCCGCGTCGCCCTGGATCGAGGCCGATCCCTCGTCGCTCCTCGCGCGCCTCTACGCCTTCGCGGCCCTCCTCGCAGGGCTCCACGCCGTCCGTCGCGGCGCGCGGCCCTGGCCGGGGCTCACGGCCCTGCTCGTGGCCGTCGCGGCGCTCCTGCAGCCGTGGACGGGGGCCGCGATCGCCGCCGCGCTACTGGTCGCCGCGTCGTTCGCTCGGCGCGGGACGATGCAGGGACTCCTCGTCCTCGCCCTGCTGCCCGCGTTCGTCGTCGGCCGCCTCTTCGGGGGCTTCTCGGGCGATCAGGTCGCGAGCGGAGGCGCGACCGCGCCGCCGCTCCCGCCCTGGCTCGCGCTCGCGCTCGTGGCCGCGCCCGTCGCGCTGCTCGCGCTCCGCGCCGACGCGAGGCCGGCGGACGGCGCCGACCGCGACGTCCTCCGGCGCGGTCTCATCGCGCTCGCGCTCGCGATCGTCGCGCCGGCGGTGCTCGCCACCCTCCCGACCCCCGCGCGCGGCGACGCGGCCGCCCTGCTCGCCGCCGGGCTCCTCCCTGCGTCGGTCGCAGCGGCGGCCGGGCTCGTCTCCCTGCGAAGACCGCTCGTCGGGGTCACGCTCGCCTTCGCCCTCTTCGGCCTCTCCGCGCTCGGTGCGGGCCGCCTCGCGCTCGCCGATCGCGCCTCTGCGCCGCCGCCGCTGCGGGACGACGCGTTCGGTCTCCTCCTCACGGGCCCGGTGGGGCTCGCGAACGGACTGGGCGGGGCGTTCGCCTGGATCCGCTCCTCCGAACTCGCGCGTCGCTCCGACGTCGCGCTGCTGCGCGCCAGCGGTGGGGGGGAGTCGGACGACGGTCGGCCCTCGCTGACGCCGCTCCTCACCGGCGTGCCCCTCTGGGCCGACACCGCCGAGCCGCCCGGCATGCGCCAGGACCGCTCCGGCGCGAGCCCCCCTCCCGAGCCGGGCTGGACGCGCCTCGGGGACCGCTGGGCGGACCGCAAGGAGCTCCTGAGCGCGCTGTTCCTCGAGCAGCGGGCCTGGCAGCACCGCTTCGACATGATCCTCCAAAGAGCCGTCTCGCGGGGGACGACCCTCGTCGTGGTCGCGACGGAGGCCGACCGCCGGCGGACCACCGACCGCGGCGCGGGCCCGCGCGGGACCGACACGATCGTGATCCGCCTGGGGGGGCGCCCGGTCTGGCAGTCCGACCAGGTCGCGGTCTACGTGATCGAGCCCGAGGCGCGCTGACGGCCCCGGGAGTGAACCCGGGAGCGCTCCCGGAGCGCCCCCTCTCAAGCCGGGACGGGATCACGCCGATGTCCCGGGGGCCATGCCCAAGATCGTCCCCGCCCTCCTCGCCGGCGTCGTCGCGGGCCTCGTCATGGGCCCCCTCGCCTGCGTCGTCGCCGTCCGCCTCGCGGCTCCTGCGTCCGACGCCGCCGCGCCCACGTCGACCCCCTCCGGCACCGACTCGACGGTCGCCCTCGGGCCGGGCGGGTCGCCCGAGCGGAACTCTGCCGAGACTCCCGACCCCGGCGGCACCGGCCAGCCCGCGCTCGACCGATGGGCCGAGGACACCTGGCTCGGTCGCCTCGCCGACGTGGTCGCGCGCTTCTGCCCCCCGGCGACCACCGAGACCTACCTGCTCACCCGCCCGCTTCCGCCGCAGCAGAGCGCGCCGAGCGTGACGGCGGCGAGCGCTCGCGGGCCGCTCGACGCGTCCGTGATCGAGGCTTCCGGCAGAGTTCGCGAGGGCGACGCCGCCACGCAGGCTGGCCGCGACGCCGACGGCGCGTTCGCCGTCCTTGCGCTCCGCCGCCTCGAGCGGGGCGCGGTCGTCCTGCTGGAGCGAGAGGTCGTGTTCGAGGAGAGCGGCATCCGCGTCCTCCACACCGAGCGCATCGACGGCGATCGACGTCGGCTCGTCTGGCGCGAATTCCTGCCCGGCGGAACCCGCTCGTGGATGGCCGAGTGGCGGACGGGCGGCGAGAGCGCACGAACGATCGCGTACGGGTGGCACCGCCCGGTGCACGAGTCGATCGACATCGAGCCGGGGACGGTCGGGCCGCTCGAGCTGCTCGATGCTCTCCGTCGTGCGCCCTCCGAGGGGCGCACCGAGTGGACCGTTCTCGAGCCGTCCGCACACACCGCCTCGTCCGTGATCGCGCGAACGGTCGACGGTGAGGCGGGAGCGGGAGAGGTCTCCATCGAGGCGCGTCGCGCGGACGGCACGCTGCTCGTCGGTGGTCGATCGAGTGCGCCGGAGTCCGCGCTCGACGAGCTCCGCTTCGCCGACGGCGGCACCGTCGCCACGTCGGTCACTGAGAACGAGTTTCACCGGCGCCGCGTTCGGTGGAAGGTCGAGGTCGTCCCCGCGCACGAAGCGATGCTCGCCCGGATCCCCAGGCGGCATTGAGACACGGCGTTCGCCGCGCGTAAGGGCTGGGCCGCGATCGAATCCGAACGCGATTTGGACGCGAATTCGCACGGTCCAGCGGGATCATGGGACGGACCGTCCATGGGCCGCAAAGGCGCCCGTCCCCGTGCATCGAGATCCCCACCTCGCACGTCGATCCGCCCGCGGTTCGACGCCTGGCCGTCCGTTCGTCCTCGCGCTCCTGGCGCTGGCGTGCGCGTGCTATACGCCGGCCGAGCTGCGCGACCGCGCCGACCGCGACGCCTTCGCCCTCATCGACACGCGTCGTAAGGCGCTCTTCGACGAGGACAGCCCGTTCCAGCTCCCGTCACCGACGGCGGCGTTCGGGCGCGAGAGCGTTCCCGAGGAGGACTGGACGCTTCGCGAGCAGGTGCTCGCCGGCAGCATCGGTGGCGTCGGCCCGATCAACACCGTGGACGCGCTGCTCATCGCGAGCGAGAACAGCGAGACGTTCCAGCGCCAGCAGGAGGCGCTCTACCTCAGCTCGCTCGACCTGACGCTCGAACAGTGGCGCTTCGGCTACACGTACACCGCCAACGGCGACGGGACCGCGAACGGCGTCGCGGGCGGTGACTTCGGCACGGTCAACACCGGCTTCAGCGCGTCCGTCCAGCGCATCCTCGGCACGGGCGCGGTGATCCTCGCGGACGTCGGTACGAGCCTGTTCCGCTTCGTCTCGACGGGTGACGGCTGGGATTCCCTCTCGAACATCGGCATCAGCGTCACGCAGCCGCTGCTGCGCGGCTCGGGCCGACTGGTGACGCTGGAGCCGTTGCGCCAGACCGAGCGCGACCTCGTCTACGCGGTGCGCGACTACGAGCGCTTCCGGCGGACGTTCGCGGTCGACGTGACCGAGCGCGTGTACCGCGTGATGCAGGCGCTCGACCAGCTCAACAACGAGACGCTCAACTTCCGGAACCTGGAGACGCTCCGGCTGCGCAACGAAGCGCTCGCGGAGGCCGGGCGCCTTTCCGAGGTGCAGGCCGACCAGGCGCGACAGGACGAGCTCCGATCGCGGAACCGGCTCGTGATCCTGCAGGGGAACACCGAGCGTCAGCTCGATACGTTCAAGGTCTTCCTCGGCCTGCCCGTCGAGACCGACCTGACCTTCATCGACGGCATCCTCCGGAACATCGAGGTCGACGATTCCCTCCTGCTCCAGCTCGACGAGGACATCGCGGTCGAATTCGCGATCGACAACCGCCTCGACGTCATGACGGCGTTCGACGAGGTCCAGGACGCGATCCGGCGCGAGGCGATCGCGCGCGACGGGCTTCGCGCCGGACTCGGCATCTCTGGCTCCGCCAACAGTGTCTCCGCCGAGGGGCGCGTGCTCGACTACGAGTTCGACGACACGGTGTGGTCGGCCGGGATCGACCTCGACCTGCCGATCGATCTCCTCCCCGCGCGGAACGCGTGGCGCCGCGCCGAGCTTCAGCTCGTCGACCGCAGGCGCCGCTACGAGCGCTTCCTCGACGACGTCACGGTGTCCGTACGCGACGCCCTGCGGAACGCCAAGAACTCTGCCGAGAGCTTCCGGATCGCCGAGGCGGCGGTCCGCCTCGGCGACCGTCGTATCAAAGGCGCGGACCTGAGCAACCAGGCGGGTACCGCCTCGACGCGGGACGTGCTGGAGGCCCAGGAGGCCCAGCGTTCGAACCGTGACGGGGCCACGTCGGCGCGGATCGATTTCGCGCTCTCCCTCCTCGAACTTTGGCTCGAACTGGAGATCCTCAGGGTCGACGATTCGGGGATCTACGTCGACGCCGACCTGGCCGACGAGCTGCGCGAGCGACTCGGCCTCGAGCCGGAAGACATCGAGGGGACACCACAGGACCAATGAGACTGATTCTCACTCGAACCATGGGCCGCGGCCGCGTCGAAGAGCGGCGCGGCGGCGTGCTCCTCGTCCTCCTCATCGCATGCGTCGCCGCATTCGGCGTCTGGCGCTTCGACCTCCTCGAGGGACTGATCGGCGAGCCCGAGGAGGTCGCGATCGAAGGCGCCCCCGTGCGGCGCGGCGACCTCCGCATCTCGGAGCTCGTCCGGGGCAACATGGAGGCGACGGACAGGATCGAGCTCAAGAGCGAGATCGAGGGGCGCTCCACGATCATCTACCTCGCCGAGGAGGGGACGGCGCTGGAGGCCGGCGATCTCGTCGCCGAGCTCGACGTCTCGCAGCTCGAGGACGACCTCGTGCGGCAGGAGATCGAGGTCAAGAACGCGGAGGCCGCGTTCACGAAGGCCCGCGAGCAGTACGACATCCAGGTCATCCAGAACGAGAGCGACCTCGCGCTGGCCGAGCTCGCGCTGGAGCTCGCGCGCCTGGATCTCGCGAAGTACACCGGGCTCCACCCCGACCCCGAGGAGGACCCGGAGGACGGCGAGGAAGAGGTCGCCGGCGAGTGGGACAACGAGCTCCTGAAGGCGGAGGAGAACGTTCTGCTCCGCGAGGAGGACCTCGCCGCCGCGCAGAAGGAGCTCGACTGGTCGAAGAAGCTGTTGGATGGCGGCTTCGTCCAGAAGAACGAGTACGAGGGCAACGTCCTCGCCGAACAGCGCGCCAGCATCCAGCTTGGCCAGGCCAGGCGGGACCTCGACCTGCTCGTCACGTTCGGAAACCGCCGTCGCCTGGCGGAGCTTCGCGCCGACGTCGACACGAAGATCCGCGACGTCACGAAGACCGAGAAGCAGGCGATGGCGCGGCTCGCCGACTACGAGGCCGCGCGCGAGTCGGCTCGCTACAAGCTCGACCGCGAGCGGCAGCAGCTCGAGGAGCTCCGCGGACAGGTCGGCAAGTCGAAGATCTACGCGCCCGAGCCGGGGCTGCTCGTCTACGCGCGTGAGCGCAGCCGGTGGGGCAGCGGCGACACGATCGAGGAGGGTGACGAGGTGCGCGAGCGCCAGGAGATCGCCACGATCCCGCGTGCCGGCGGCATGACCGTGCGCGCGAGCATCCACGAGACGAAGCTCAAGAAGATCACGACCGGCCTTCCGTGCGTCATCACCGTCGACGCGTTCCAGGGCCGCACGTTCGAGGGCCGCGTGGACTTCGTCGCGGTCGTCGCCGACTCGGGCAGCTGGCGCAGCAACCCGAACCAGCGGCTGTACAAGGCCGACATCAGCCTCCTGGAGCCGACGCGCGAGATGCGCCCGGGCATGTCCTGCAGCGTCGAGATCCTGGTCAAGGACCTCTCCGACACGCTCTACGTGCCGCGCCAGTGCGTGTTCCTCGACGGCGGCCAGCCGATCGTCTTCGTGAGCGAGAACGGTCAGTCCTCGCGTCGCGAGGTCGAGGTCGGCCTCGACAACACGAAGTGGGTCTCGATCTCGAGCGGCGTCGAGGAGGGCGACATCGTGCTGTTGGCCCCGCCGCCCGACTTCGAGCCCGCGCCCGCTCCCGAGCCCGAGATGGCCCCTGGCGCGTTCCAGGGCGCAGGGCCGAAGGCACCCGCCGGTGCAGGTGGCGCGGGCGGAGGCTCTCGAGGCGGTTCTCGCGAAGGCTCGATGGCGCGCGGTGGCCGTGAGGGCGGCCGTGAGAGCGGCCGTGAGGGCGGCCGTCCCGGCGGAGCCGGCGGCAAGCGTCCCGACGCGAGCCAGTTCACCGAAGCGCAGCGCGCCGAGTGGATGAACAAGATGCGCGAGCGCAAGGCGTCCGGCGGCGGCGGCTCGACGCGCGGCGAGGCCGGGCAGTGAACGAGCCGGGCGCGGGCCGGCCCGAGGAGAACCCTGTGGAGACTGCAGCGGAGACCGCCGAAGCCGTCGCGGAGCTCGTCGACGTTCGGCGGCTCTACAGGATGGGGGACGAGGAGGTCCACGCCCTCGACGGCTTCACCTTCACCTTCCGCGCCGGTGAGTACTGGGCGATCATGGGGAGCTCGGGCAGCGGCAAGTCGACCCTGCTCAACATCCTCGGCTGCATCGATCGCCCCACGTCGGGCTCGTACCGCGTCCGGAACCAGGAGATCTCCGAGCTCGACGACGACGCGCTCTCGACGTTCCGCGGGAAGCAGCTCGGGTTCATCTTCCAGTCCTACAACCTGATCCCGCAGCTCGACGTCCTGGAGAACATCCTGATGCCGGTGATGTACCAGGACGTGGTTCCCGAGGGGATCGAGGAGCGGGCGCTGATGCTCGCGAAGCGCGTCGGCCTCGGCGGCCGTCTGCACCACCGTCCGATGCAGCTCTCGGGCGGTCAGCAGCAGCGCGTCGCGATCGCGCGCTCGCTGATCAACGACCCGGCGCTGATCCTCGCCGACGAGGCGACGGGCAACCTCGACAGCAAGACAGCGGACGAGATCCTCGAGCTCTTCGACGAGCTGCACGAGGAGGGCAAGACGATCCTGCTCGTCACGCATGAGCCCGACGTCGGCGAGCGCGCGGACAACGTGCTTCGGCTCAAGGACGGGAACATCGAATCGGTCGTGCGCGGCCAGCGCCTCGCTGCGCAGCAGCGCAGCGATCCGCTGGAAGCCCAGGAGCTCGCGGGATGAGAGGCAGCTCTCTGCGCCGCGCCGTCCGGCTCGGCATCTCCAGCCTCCTGCTGCACAAGCTCCGCAGCTTCCTCACGACGCTGGGGGTGCTTTTCGGCGTCGCCAGCGTGATCGCGATGCTCGCCGTCGGCGAGGGCGCCAGCGCCGAGGCGCAGGACCAGATCCGCCGCCTGGGCAGTCGCAACGTGATCCTGCGCAGCGTGAAGCCGCCGCAGACCGGCAACGAGGACGCCGAGGTCCGGGTGCTGAGCTACGGCCTGACCCGTGAGGACTTCGAGCGGATCGACGGCACGTTCCCGGGCGTCGAGCGGGCCGTGCCGGTGCTCCAGACGCCTGCCGAGGTCCGCTACGGCGAGCTCGTCTGCCGCCCGCGCGTCCTCTGCACGCCCAACGACTACCGCGACGTCACGCGCCGCGACCTCTTCAGCGGCCGCTTCCTCACGGAGGCGGACGAGACGAGCCGCAGCCTGGTGTGCGTGCTCGGCTACGAGGTGGCGCGGTTCCTCTTCCCGTTCGACTCGGCGGTCGGCGCGCGCGTGAAGGTCGGGGCCGACTACCTGGAGGTCGTCGGCGTGCTCGGGTCCCGGCTGCCGGTGGGGAGCATCGTCTCGGACCCCTCGAGCGAGGCCGGTGGCGAGGTCTTCGTCCCGCTCTCCACCGGGCGCGAGCTGTATGGAGAGCGCCAGACGCAGGTCCGCAGCGGCTCGATGGACGTCCAGGAGGTCCAGCTGCACGAGATCATCGTCGCCGCCGAGCGCGACATCGACGTCCCGCCCGTCGCGGCCGCGTGCCGCGCGATGCTGAAGCTCAGCCACGACGGCAAGGACTACGAGGTCATCGTCCCGCTGGAGCTCCTCGCCCGCGCGGAGGAGACCAAGCGGATCTTCAACATCGTCCTCGGCTCGATCGCCGGCATCTCGCTCCTCGTCGGCGGCATCGGGATCATGAACGTGATGCTGGCCACGGTCACCGAGCGCACCCGCGAGATCGGCATCCGCCGCGCCCTCGGCGCCAAGCGCAAGCACATCGTCACCCAGTTCCTGGTCGAGACGATGGTCCTCTCCGGAGCGGGCGGCCTCGTCGGCGTAGGCGTCGGCCTCCTCATCCCGTGGATCGTCGAGCGAACCGCCGAACTCGAGACCATCGTCGAGCCGATCGCGCCGATCTTCGCCTTCGGCATCTCTGTGCTCGTCGGCATCGTCTTCGGCCTCTACCCGGCCTGGCGCGCCGCGACGATGGACCCGGTCGAAGCCCTCCGCCACGAGTAGCGACACCGCCCGCACCGGGCGCCCGCGCCGTCCGCCCCGTCCACCCGGACAGGGCCGCTCGCATCGCCCGCACGGACGACCGCACGGACGACTGCGGAACCGGACTCGACGCGCCACCGATCCCCTCGCGTGTCCCAGCTGCTCACCGCGCGCCGCGTCGGATAGCGGCCGATCGAACTGTGCCGAAACTCCTCGCGGGCCTCGCCGACGGCCGCGTGCGGGACGCGGCTCGCTCGGCCGCGCGGCTCGATGGAACTGTGCCGGAACTCCGGGCGCCCGAGTTCCGGCAGAGTTCTTCACGATTCCCAGGATTCGAGCCGCCCGCCCGCAACCGGCCGCCGCGCCGTTCGTCGCCCTTTCGATGGCACGACGCAAGCGAGATCGTTGCGCGCCCGGACGGTGCGCGCGGCAGGGCCCGGGGCAGCGGCAGCGGCAGGGAGAGCGGCACGGAGAGCGGCAGGGGGAGCTCTTCGAGGGGAGTGCTGTGGACGACGGCGCGGTGCACGTGGCGATGCGCGGCCGCCCGACCCGCCG
>JBCDGE010000121.1:0-21288 GCA_038757895.1 Planctomycetota bacterium
ATCGACGCGCGCTGCGCCGATCGTGAAGTGCTTGAACTCGCGGGCGCCGAGCCGCCTCTTGGTGCCGCGCTTCGACGACGCGGAGGGCTGGATCGGGTGGGCGTACGTCCAGTGCCCGTCGCTCTCGATGAGCCAGCGGTAGGCGCCGCCGTCGGTACGCAGGAGGTACTCGAACCACGGGTAGACCTGGCCGCCGTCACGGACCGACCGGCACATGTACCCCAGCACGGTCACCGGCTCGCCCTTCAGCGTCGACGACGCTCCCAGAGGGATGCGCGGAGTCGCCTTGCGCTGCGCCTCGGCGGCGACGGCGCGAAAGTCGTCGAGATGGTTGTCGCGCTCCAGCGGCGTGCTGCAGTGGACGCAGCCGAGGGTCACCGCGTGCTCGGGGTCCGTGACGACGATCTCGCCGCCGCAGTTCGGACAGCGCACGTCGGACGCCTGGATCCGCTCCGGGCGATGGTCCGGCTGGGTCGACGGATCGAGGTGCAGCGCGCCAGCCTCGACCCGGGTCCCCGAGAGGAACTCGGCCGGCCCCGGACGGGTGTAGTCGAGCGTCGCGACCTCGGCCGCGCCGCGGCACAGGTCGACGTACGTCGTGCGGCTGCCGACGTCGACGTCGATCGGGAACTCTCCGCGGCACGCCACGACGCTCCCCCGCCCGATCTCGCGGATCATCCAGGCGCCGCCCTGGTCGAACCCGCCGTCGAGCCGCACGAGGTCGCCGGCCTTCCAGCAGTCGTTCCCGGCCGAGTCCGCGTTGAACTCGCCCGTCTCGGGGTAGGCGTCCGGCAGGTTGTCCCGCGTCGGCAGCTCGTCGGCGTCGCCGCCGCGCTCCTCGTAGACCTCGATCTGCCCCTGGGCCTCGGCGATCCAGATCCAGCCCTCGTCGGTCTCCGCCGCCCACTCGTTCCACAGGCCGGCGCCGTGGTCGAGCTGGACCTGGCCGCGTACGACGAACGGCCGGATGCCGAACCTCCCCTCGGTGCCGACCTGGAAGAGCGACGCGAGAGGCGCGGGGAGGGCGACCTCGCCGACCGACTCCAGGTCGACGTCGGTCCGGCGCGAGAGCGTCGAGCAGTGATCGCAGACGACGATGAACGTCGCCGGAGACGCGATCGGGACGTCGGCGCCGCAGTTCCCGCAGCGCAGGACCTGGAGGGGAGCGCTGACCTTCACGGCGCGGACTCCTCGGCTGCGCTCTCGCGCGCGGCGGGCAGCGAGCGCAGCAGCCGGCGGACGCGGATCGCGATCGCCGGTTCCTGCGCTCCCCGCCCGCCGGGATGCCCGCCGAGATGCCCACCGAGATGCTCGGTCAGGACGGCGGCCCAGTCGGGCGCGGTGCGCTCGCGACAGGTGTACAGGTTGAGCGTCAGCCCGCCGGACTCGGGGAACGTGTGGCAGGCGAGGTGCGACTCCGACAGCGCGACGATCCCGGTGACGCCCTGGTGTGGACCGCCGAAGACGTGCCAGACGGGCTCGGCGACCGGGTGGAGGTCGAGCGCCGCGACGAGCGCGTCGAACAGGGCGGCCAGGCGGTCGCGACCGGACGCGCCGGCGATCCGCGCGGGGTCGACGCCGGACACGTCGACGGACCACTCGCTCCCGACCGGCGTGGCGGCGCCGGCGGGATCCGGATCCGAATCCTGGGCGGTACGGGCGCCGGATCCTGGGGGCGGCGGGACGGGGGCAGGCGAGCGCACGAGCGCAACCTACACCGGTCCGCGCCGGGCATTCAACCGGGTCCCCGCGTTACGGCAGGTAGCGCGAGGCCGGTCGCGCGAGAGCGTGCGTGAGCGGCAGCGGGAGCCGCCGCCACGTGTCCCGGAGAACGCGCGTCTTCGGGTTCGACGGGTTCAGGCTCGGGAGCCCCTCGTCACGGACGAGCCGGAACAGGTAGTGCAGATCGCGGGGCTCGAAGCCCTGGTGGCTCTTGAACCGGAACGCCCCCGAGTCCTTCCGGCTCCGACCGAAGTCGAACACCCGGTAGCCGCGCTCCACGCACCACTCCTGGAGCGCCATGTACATGAATGCGCTCGCCTTGAATCTACGATCCGCGTCCTGCGCCGTGCCCGAGTAGTAGGCCAGGACCTGATCGCGGAAGAGGAACGACAGGACCGCCGCCAACGGCTCGCTCCCGCGCTTGACCAGGTGTACGGTCGTCGCCTCCGGGAAGGTGGCGAGCAGGCGGGCGAAGTAGCTGCTCGGCAGGCCGGGCGATCCCAGGTCGCGCTTGTTGCGGTGGAAGAGCCGCACCAGGTCGGCGACGAACCAGCGCCCCTCGTGCAGGGTCAGTCCGTGCTGCTTGCGCGCCCGCCGCGCGTCCGCGCGCGCCTTCTTCGGCATCCCGGGAAGGACCTCGGACGCGCTCGCCGGGAGGTCCTTGATGAAGGTCGCGTAGAGCTCCGAGCGCGGCAGGTCGAACCCGGGATCGTGCAAGGAGCGCAGCTCCAGCCGCCCGAGTCGTTCGTCCACCGCGATGCGCTCCGCCGCCTCGAAGAGCGCGCGCTCGACCTCGCCGTCGACGCCGACCGGACCTCCGTAGACCGCGTACGGACTGGAGATCAGCGGCGCGCCGCCGCGCAGCGCGCGGCAGCGGACGAGCGGGAGCACCCCCACGACCTCGCCGGCCCGGAGCGCGACGAGGCTCCTGTCGCGGTGCCCGAACTCCTCGCAGACCGCGCGCGCCCACGCGCACAGGTGGAAGAACGTCGCCCGCGGCTCGGCCAGGACGAACGCGTCCCAGGCCTCGCGGTCCCCCTCCACCGCCGGGCGGACCTCGACGTCGGCGGTCATTCGTAGATCCGCTCGATCCGGTATTCGCGAACGTTCCTGGCCTGCGTGAAGATGATGATCTCCCCCACGAGCCCGAAGCCGACGATCTGCACACCGAGCACGCCGAGCAGCACCCCCACCAGGAAGAACGGGCTCTGGTACAGGCTGAAGCTCCCCTCGGACACGAAGTGTCGTACGACCTGCGAGAGGACGAGCACGAACCCGACGAACATCGACGAACCGCCGAGCGTCCCGAAGAACCGCAGCGGCTTGTGCGTGAAGCGCGCGAGGAACATCAGGCCGAGCACGTCGAGAGCGCGGCGCAGGTAGATCCCCGGCCCGAAGACGCTCGTGCTGCCCCACTCCGCGACGTGCCGCATGTCGACCTCGTCGACGCGGAAGCCCTGGCGGTACGCGACCGCGGGGAGGTAGCGGTACATGCTCCCGTAGATCGTGACCTGCTCCAGCACCTCGCGCCGCATGATCCGCAGCGTGCTGTTGAGGTCGTGGAACCGCGCTCCGACGACCTTGCGCACCAGCCAGTTGAACGCGAACGACTGGAGCTGGTTGAGCATCGAGTCGACGCGCGGCTTGCGGACCGTGGTGACGAAGTCGGCGCCGTCCTCGATCGCGGACGTGACCTTCTCCAGCTCGTCGGGGTCGACCTGGACGTAGGGCGGCGTCGTCAGGATGAGCTGTCCCTGCGAGTGCTCGAAGGCGCTCGACAGGCAGACGGACTCGCCGAACGGCTTGTGCAGCGCGATCGTCCGGATCTGGTCGCGGCTCGACGCCTGGAGCTCCGTGGCCCGCTCCCAGAGCGCGCCCTTGATGCCGTCGAAGACGAGGATGCACTCCCACGAGTACCCGAGACGCTCCAGCGCGCCGCCGAGCGCGGAGATCACGTCGTCGAGCTCCGCCTTCGGCGTCTGGACCGGGAAGACGATCGTGACGTCCGGGTCCAGGACCGCGGGACCGGGGGTCTCGTCGGCCACCGGCGCCGGGTTCGGCTCGGACGTCGGCTCGGAGCCAGCCTGAGAACTGGGCTCGACGGTCTCGGTCACGCGACGGCCTCCTGCGCTGCGGCCTGGCTGGAGAGGGGGCGGTCGCTGCGGCGGAACACCTTGACGACCAGCTCGGCGAGCAGGCCGAGGAGGACGAAGTAGACGCCGGTGATCGCCATGAGCCCGAGCGTCAACAGCGCGGCCTGGCCCCAGCCCGTGTTGAACGAGAGCGAGCCCGCGGTGACGATCGCGAAGACTAGGTACAGCGGCGGCGCCACGACGAACGGGATCGAGAGGATCGCGAAGTACGTGAGCGGGCTCTTCGCGAACGAGCTGAGCATCTTCATCGTCAGGAGGTCGAGCACGACGCGGACGGCGCGGCCGATGCCGTACTTGCTCACGCCGTGGATCCGCGGACGGTGGTTCACGACCATCTCCGCGATCCGTGCGCCGCTGGCGAGAGACAGGACCGGCAGGAAGCGGTGCTGCTCGGCGTAGATCGGCAGGTTCTCGATCAGCTCGCGCCGGAACGCCTTGAGCGTGCACCCGGTGTCGTGCACCGTCGCGCCGCTGATCCGCGCGATCATGCGGTTCGCGATCCGCGAGGGCACCTTGCGCAGGACGAGGCCGTCCTGGCGGTTCTTGCGCCACCCGACGACGATGTCGTGGCCCTCGTGCAGCTTGGCGACGAGCATCGGGATGTCCGCCGGGTCGTTCTGGAGGTCCGCGTCGAGCGTCACCACGATCCGGCCTCGGCTGTGCTCGAACCCCGCGCTCATGGCGGGCGTCTGGCCGAAGTTCCGGCGGAACCGGACGACCTTCACGTGCGGATCCGCGGCCCGGAGCTCCATCAGGACCTCGAAGGACCGGTCCTCGCTCCGGTCGTCGACGTAGACGACCTCCCAGGGCACCCCCATGCCACCGACGTGCTCCGCGATCTCTGCGTGGAGCTTCGGGAGGTTCTCCTCCTCGTCGTAGACCGGCACGACGAGCGACAGCTCGATGGGCTCGGCAGGAGGCTCTCCGGCCGTCTCGCTCGTGCGGTGCGGGACCATGGGCGCGACAAGGTACCGCCGTGCGGGACCTCTCGGGTCTTTCGACGCGAACCGGATCGAGACTGAAGAGCGGCCGTCCAGGGCCCCGTCCGTTCGATCGGGCGAGCCCCGACCTTCGATCGGGCCGGGCGGGCAGTAGACTCGGGGAATGGCGCGCGCGCGGCTCCTCGTTCTCACCCAGGGGCGCCTCGAACGGCTCGACGACCTCGTCGTGGCCGCCGGGGCGGATCGTCGCCGCGTCCTGCGGCTCGACGACGCCCTGGACCTGTTCTCGGTCGACGCGGACGAGGGCTGCGTCGCCGTGCTCGATCTGGATGCGACACCCGACGCGGACGCCGGGCTCCTGCGCCGCTGGTGCGAGGCGCACCCCGGGGCACGACTCCTCTGGGTCGGGGACGACGGCGCCCGGGTCGAGGCCTTCGGGAGCGCCGGAGCGCCCGGGGAGTTCCGGCGCTGGCCGCTCGACGTCGACGACCTCGTGGCGCTGGCGGGCGCGACCGGAGCATCGACGCCGTCGGGCAACGGGCGCACCGCGACGCCGTCCGGGCCGCGGCCCTCGGCCCCGGTCAGGCGCAACGGGACCGGAAGCCCGGGAGCCGGAGACCTCGGCGCGATCGAGGCGATCCTGGGCTCCGGACGCGACGGCGCGGACGACGAGCCCGAGACCGACCTCGCGGCCCGAGCGCCGCGCGGCCCCCGGAACGGCGCGCCGAGCGCGCCCGTCTCGCCGCCCCGGGTGGCGTTCCTGCGGGCCGAGCGCGCGCCGGTGCGACCGCAGCGGGAGGGCCCGGAGTCGGTCCCGCCCCCCGAGGTCGGGTCCGAGACGCACCCCGCCGCGGAGCCGGGCGCCGCGATCGGGCACGACGACGACGGGCTCGAACTGGAGTTCGACGGACCGCTCCTGACCGAGGAGGAGCTGGAGGCGTTCTTCGACCCCGAGCCGCTGCCGGCGCCGGACGAGCCCACCGCAGCCCCGATCGACGACGTGACCACCGGCGTCGAGGGTGACTCGGCCGAGGACCCCGCGGAGGACTCCGCCGACGCGGCCGCGCTCGACGTCGCCGCCCGCCGGCCGGGCTGGCTCAAGGACCAGACGGCCGACCTCGCCGACATCGTCATGGCGCTCGACCTCCGGGCGCGCGCGAACCACGCGCACGTCGGTCTGGAAGGCGAACTCGCTCGCCTCCGTCAGTTCACTCGCACGATCGGCTACGTCGCGGCGCCGCCGGCCGCGGGCGGCCAGGACTTCGACGTGGCCGTCCTCGTCGAGGAGCACCTCGGCGACCTGGCCGGCACGGCGCCGGACGCGCCCCGACTGCTGTTCCGCGCCGCGGAGGGTGGCGCCCCCATCCGCGCGGACAAGATGCTCGTGTCGATGGCCCTGGATGCGCTGCTCCGGACGGCCGTCGGCTGCGCAGGCGCGGGCGACGTCGTGCGGGTCGAGGTCGAGCGGCCGGACGACGCCGAGCGCGGCCCCCTCGTCCGCATCCAGTTCCCGAAGGGCCCGCTGGCGGACCTCGCACCGGAGACCGTCCTGGAGCCCTATGCGCTCAAGTCGAGGCTCCCCGAGATCGGCGCGAACGCCCTGGCGGCGGCGGGCGGGATCGCCGTGGGCCAGGGGGGCGACCTCGTGGTCTCCGAGGCCTCCGAGGAGGCCCTCGCGTTCGAAGTCACGTTCTCGCCCTCGTAGGGGTCCTGGGGGCGGCTCCGGGACGCGGAGACGTTCAAGGATCGCCCCGCGAACGTCGAAGTACGTGGACATGGACGTCCACGATCTCGACCGCCGTGCCGCGGGGGGGCGGCACGCGGCGAGCGGAGGCGCCCAGCCCGCAGCGAACGCCGGCACGGCCCTCCCCCACGGGCCCGACCAGCCCTTCGTCCAGCGGCCCTACCCTCGCCGCGCACCGGGCGCCTCGCCGCTGCGCGGGCGCCGCGTCCTGGTCATCGATCGGGACGTCGAGCGCGGGCGCGGGGTCTCCGGCTTCCTCGCCGCGCGGAGCGCCGCGGCGCGCCACCACGACGGCGGCGCCGGCCTCGGCGAGCTGCTCGTCGGAGCGGACCGCTTCGAGGTCATCCTCGTCCGCGCGGCCGAGGCGGACGACGAGGACCTCGAGGCGCTCCAGGGAGCCCCGGGACAGCCCGCGGTCGTCCTGGTCGGCGAGCCGGAGCGCGCCGAGAGCCTCGGGCTGACCGCCGTCCCCGCCGAGCCGAGCGACGGCGACATCGCCATCGCGGTCGCACGAGCGCTCGAGTCACGCACCCTCACCGACGAGAACCGCGCGCTCCGCGACGAGCTCGATGCGCGCTTCTCGTTCGGCAACGTCGTCACGCGCGACCCCCGTCTGCGCGACGCACTGCGGACGCTGGAGTCCGTGGCCGACACCCACGCGACCGTCCTCCTGCTCGGCGAGACCGGGACCGGCAAGTCGATGCTCGCGCGCACGCTCCACCAGTCGTCGAGCCGGCGCGACGGTCCGTACGTCGAGGTGAACTGCGGTGCGCTGCCCGCGGGGCTCCTGGAGTCGGAGCTCTTCGGCCACGCGAAGGGCGCGTTCACCGGCGCCGCGCAGGATCGCGCGGGCCGCTTCGAGGCCGCGGACGGCGGGACGATCTTCCTCGACGAGATCGACTCGGCGCCGCTGGAGCTGCAGGTCAAGCTGCTCCGCGTCGTCCAGGACCGCGCGTTCGAGCGCGTCGGTGAGTCGATCACGCGCACGGTGGACGTCCGCATCGTGGCCGCGACGAACGCCGACCTGGAGGGGCGCGTCATCTCGGGCGAGTTCCGCGAGGACCTCCTGTGGCGACTGCGCGTCGTCGAGGTCGACCTCCCCCCACTGCGCGACCGCCCGCGCGACCTCGCCGCGCTGGCCGAGGCCTTCGTCGAGCGTTTCGCCCGCGAGTACGACAAACCGCTCGGCGGGATCACGCCCGCGGCACTCGGCGTGCTCGCCGCGGTCCGGTGGCCGGGCAACGTGCGCCAGCTCGAGCACGCGATCGAGCGCGCCGTGCTGCTCTCGCACCCCGCCGATCCGTCGTCGAACGACGAGCGGATGCTGGCGGTCGCTGACCTCGGGAACCAGCTCGTCCAGGAGGCGAGCGCCGCCACGCCGGACGCGGCGGCCACCGCGACCCTTCCGCTGGGCCTGGAGTGGCTCGCGGACGTGGCGCGGGTGGTGCCCCTCAAGGAGGCGCTCGAGGGTCCCGAGAAGCTCCTGATCGAGCGTGCGCTGGAGCGCCACGGCGGGCGCCGCGACCGCGCCGCGACCGACCTCGGGATCAACCGTTCGACCCTCTTCAACAAGATGCGGAAGTACGGGCTGCTCGACGTCAACTTCGCGGATCGGGGCGCGTAGTCTCCACCGCCGCGATCATGAGGTGGACCACCGCAGCAGCCCTGTTCCTGCCCCTCGCCGCAGGAGGGGCCCTCGTCTCCTACGTGCTGACGCGCGAGCCCCCCGCGCCGGGCGAGGTGCTCGCGGCCGTACGGTCCGAGATCGGGACACCGCTGTTCGACGAGGCCGAGGCGATCCGGCAGCTCGACGGGCTCCTCGACGAGGCGCTCGAGACCTCCGACGCGCAGCTCGGCGTCGAGGTCCTGTTGACGCGCTCGGACGTGTACCGCCAGCTCGCGGCGTACGACCGCGCGCGGGCCGACCTGGAGACGCTGCTCGCCACCCACCGGCGCGGCGATCGCGTGCTCGAGCTGGACCTCGCGCGCCTCGAGGCGCTCGACGGCGAGGTGCCGAGTGCGCTCCAGCGCACGCGCAGCCTCCTGCAGCGCGAGCCCGAGTTCGCCGAGGCCTGGGAGGTCCGCGGTGAGCTGGAGGTCCAGGCGGCGCGCAAGGCGCTCGACGCGCTGTTCGCGCGCGTCGACCTCGCCCTCTCCAGGGTCGAGGCCAAGGAGGCCAAGGAGCGCCTCCTGGAGCTCGCGGCGCGCGCCCCCGACGACCCCGCGCTCGCGAATCTGCGCTTCGAGCTCGGCGACCTCTTCGCCGCCAGCGCGGAGGCCGAGCTGTACGACGTCCTCGCGGTCGTCTCGGAGCCTCGGGATGCCTTCGAGCGCGCGCGGGAGGCATTCGCGAAGGCGATCTCGATGCAGCCGTCGGCGCGGAGCGTCGTCGCGCTCGCCGATCTCCTCACGATGGCCGGTCAGCCGGACCACGCCATCCTCCTGGAGCTCGCGGCCCAGGGGATCCCCGCGATCTCGGGAGACGCCGACGCGCTCGCCTCGCTCCTCCGGCACCTCGCCGACGGCGATCGCGTCGACGAGGCCGAGGCGTTCCTGCAGTCGTGGGACTGGCGCAACGGCGGATCGCGCGAGTTCTACCAGTCGTCCGCGGAGATCTTCTATCGCGCCGGCAACTTCGCGCCGCTCAGCCCGATCGCGACGGGGCTGCGCCAGCTCGGCGGCGAGACCGGCGAGTACTGGAGCCGCTTCTACCGCAGCCTGCTCGCGATCCGGAGCGCACGGACCGCCAGGGACCCGTCGAAGCTGCAGAACGCACTGCGTCGCTCGGTCGACGGGCTCCGGTCGTTCGTCCAGGAAGAGGCCTACGAGGAGCCGTTCTACGGCGCGAAGACGGACGGGATGTTCTGGCTCGCCGAGGCCCACCGCTACATGGGCCACGTCGCGCAGGAGCGCGAGGCCCTGCGGCGCGCGCTGCGCCGGCGACCGGACCACTCCGCGGACGCGTGGGTGCGCTACGCCGAGACGCTGCGGGCCCAGTCACCGATCCCGTGGAACGACGTCGAGCTCGCGCTGACGCGCGCCCTCGACCTCGCGCCGGAGCTCACCAGCGAGCTCACGGACGCGTGGCTCGAAGCCGGCCTGAAGGCGCTCGAGAAGGACGGCCTGACGGTCGAGCGGCTCGTCGGCGAAGCCGCGCGGCAGCAGTCCCCCGTCCCCTCGCTGCGGCGCGTGGGCCCGGCCGCGATGACGCTGATCGCCAGGGCGCACCTGGAGGCGGGACGGGGGATCAGCGCGCTCCGCGCCGCGTCGGCCGCGCTCGACGAGTACGCCAACCTGATCCCGCCGCGCGACGTGATGATCGGCGCGAAGCTGCTGGAGCCGAGTCGCTACCCCGTCGAACGCGACCTCGTCGCCCGGATCGAGGTCGCGGGGATCGACGAGACCGTGGAGGGCTACCTCGCGCAGCTCCCCGCGGGACGCCTGCAGGGACCCGAGCTGGTCCGCGCCATCCGCGCGGCGCCCGTCCGGTTCGGCAAGCCCGCGGTCGCCCGCTGGTTCCAGGAGCGCGGGGAGACGCGGAAGGCCGCGGAGGCGCTGGTGGGCCTCGACCCGAAATCGTCGCCCGCGTCGCTGCGCCTGCTCTACGCCCGAACGCTCCTCGACGAGGAGAAGTGGAAGGAGGCGATCGAGCAGCTCGACCAGATCGCGGCCAACGAGCGCGTCGCTCCCGAGGCGCTGCTTCTGAAGGCCGAGGCGCTCATCGGCGGGCGCCGTCTGCGCGAGATCGACGAGGTCATCGTCGAGCTGCAATCGCTCGACGCGCCGCCGGAATCGCGGCTGCGGATGGCGGACCTCCTGATGGCGTACGGCCGGCCCGACCTCGCGGCCGAGCTCGTGGACGATCTCGACGTCTCGGCGAAGACCCGGACGCCCGACTTCTACCGCCGGCGCGTCCTCGTCGACATCCTCCTGGCGTCGTCGCGGGGAGCAGCGACGGCGGCCGAGTCGATCACGCGTTCCGAGGCGTACCTGCGGGACGGCACGCCGGAGCTCGCCGCGATCGTGTTCGCGATTGCGCAGCGCGAGTGGACCGTCCTGCCCGACCTCGTCGCGCGCCTGCGCAGCAGCAGCTACAGGCCCACGCCCCAGGAGGACGTCGCGCTCCTGTTCCTGGAAGAGCGGATCGAGGCAGGCCGGCGCGAGGTCGAAGCCAGGCTGGCGGCGGCGCCGCGCGACCCGAGCTGGGGCTTCCTGGCCTGCGCGGGCGCGGCGCTCGTCGACGGCCGTGCGGATCTTCCGCCCTGGTTCGGACCGCGCGCGAGTGCGGACGCCGAGCTCCTGTTCCGCGGCGCTGATCTGCGTAACGCCAAGGACCCGCGCGATGCGCTCGTGGTGTTCCTGCTCGCGCGACAGCCGGAGTGGGCGCCGTGGCTGCTGCCGCGCGTCAAGAAGCTCCGCAAGGACACCGGCAGCACCATCTGGTCGAACTGGCTCTTCATCCAGATCCACCAGGCCCGAGGACGCAGGAAGGTCGTCCAGGCGATCGTCGCCGGGCTGACCGAGTCCCACCGTGAGTTCGGACCTGCGCACGACATCGCGGTGCGCATGGCGGAGGCGATCTTCCCCACCCAGCCGCTCGCCCGCGAGATCGTGCGGGCGCGACGGATGCGGCTGGAGAGCCTGGGCCCGGACCTGATCGACGACCCCGTCGAGATCGCACTCGCGGAGGCGGGCGAGCTCCACCGCAGGAAGAAGTACGAGGAAGCCGCGCAGACGATCCGCACCGTCCTGGACGCCGGCGGCAGCGCGGCGACCGAGGGGCGCGTGATCCTCGGCACGCTGATGATCAAGCTGCGCCAGCCCTCGTTCGCGGCGCAGTACCTGTTCGAGGCCGCGATGGGCGAGCCGGGCGTGTACCGGGACCTGGTCCTCGACTCGCTACTCTTCTCGGTGCGGTTCGCGCTGCAGGCCGAGGAAACTGGCGCTCCCCAGCGGGGTGCCCTGACGCGCGAGCGGGCGCTTGAGATGCTCGACTCGATCGCGCGCCGGTATCCCGACGACCCCGTCGTCGCGCTGACGGCGCTGGAGTTGCAGGACATCGAGGACGGCGAGCGCGGCGCACGGGCGCGAGGCATCCTCGACCGCCTGCACGGCCCCTCGGGCCGGCGGACGCTGGAGGAGCTCCGCCCGGGCAGCACGCGCCGCTGGGTCGACATGCTCGTCGGCGTCGCGCCCGAGGTCGCCTACGAGCTGGTCGAGGGCGATCTCGCGATCGAGCCCGGCAACCTCAACCTCTGGCTTCTCTCCGGCGTGGTGGCCGAGGCGCGCGGGTACGAGGAGGAGGCGCGCATCGCCTACGAGACGCTGCTCGCGATCGACCCCGTCGCCGGAATCGGCTACGCGCTCGCCGAGCTGCTCATCGAGCAGGGCGAGGAGGAGGACGATCTGGAGACCGTCCTGACCGCGGCCGACCGCGCGAAGGGCGGCGGATCACTGCGCTCCAGCTACCTGCGCGCGCTCGGGGAGATGCGGCGCAGCAAGCCGAGGCTGGCCAAGGCGATACCCCGCCTCCAGACGCTCTGGAAGGCGCGCAGGCGAGCGAGCCGCGAGGTCGACACGCTGGAACTCGGGCTTCTGTACACGGAGGCTCTCTTCCGCACGGGCGCACAGGGGAGCCTCGAGGTGATGGGCTACGTCTTCGTACAGCTCGCCCCCATCGCGAACGAGGACCTCTACGCCGGCGACCTCGTGACGGCGCTGGACGGCGTCCGCGTCGAGCTGCTGGCGCTCGCGAAGGCCGCCGAGCTCGAGCCGGCCGAAGAGCCGAAGTGATCGCCCCGGCGCGCCCACGCGACGTTCAGTCGAATCGAATGGCGAGGGCGTCCGTGAAGTTGGACGTCGCCGCGCCGCCCGATCCGGTGTCGCGGTGCCACCAGGAGAAGTTCCACGTGGACCCCGGGACGGCGGAGACGGCCCCGGTCGGTCGCGGGATGGCGCCGAGGTCGAGCTGCAGCTCGAAGGTCCCGTTCGCGCCGGAACTCTGGACCTGACCGGGTCCGACGTAGCGGCCGATGGAGCCGCCGAGGCAGAGGTTGCCGACGCTCCCGCCCGGCCCGACGACGAACCCTCGCGTGTCGCTCACGAGCAGATACCCCGCGGTGAACGGAGGGAGCTGCGACGCACGAAGCAGCACGTCGTTCGCGGCGGTCGACGTGCGTCCGAACCCGCCGATCCGACTGCTCGCGCCGGTCGAGTTCGGCACGGGCGGTCCGCAGTACCGCTCACCGATCTGCCACGGAAGGCAGCTGGCGCGATAGAGCGTATCGAGCCCGCTGACGACCCCCCAGCCGCCGTCGGGGGGCGCGGCGAGGAGCGTCGTGGCGCAGTTCGGAGGAACCTCCGAACGCAGGATCGAGAATGTGGACGCGGCCGCCGCCAGGTAGAGGCCTCCGGCACCGTCCGGAGCCACGGCGTTGACGAACGTCGATCCGTGGGTGCAGCGCTCCTCCGTGATGTCGGAGAGCGCTTACGTCAGCACGTCTCTGGCGCAGGGTCCATTGAGTCCGACCGCGATCAGCCGATCCCGAACGACGTCGACGTGGAGGTCGATCGTGTCACCGGCGGGAGCCGTCTCACCGGCGTCGACCTCGCCCGACGGACCGACGAGCACGCAGCTGGCGCCCGTATCGCTGCCCGAAGGCTGGCCCGCGCCGGTGAGGTCGGAGCCGAGGTCCGCGATCGGCGTGACCACCCCGGACGTCGAGTCGACGATCCAGAGCCCCCCTCGCCGAGCACGGCGGAGCCGAAGAACGAGGACACGAGCACGTCGTCGGGCCCGATCTGGGCGGCCGACGGGAGCGAAGACGCGGCGACGAGGGCGACGGTGAGAGCGAGGCGAGCGGGGACCTTCCCGGGTGCCCCGGGAAGGGGGTCACGCGGTCGAGCGAGCCGTGGGCGGACCGGGGTCGCCGCCAGGCTTCGCCCGGGCGCCCTCCAGCACCTCTCGCATCGTCCCGAAGCTCCACCGCGCGAGCAGCTTGTCGAGGCGGTCGAGGCTTCGGTCGAGGCCGACGTAGTGGCGGAAGCGCTTGAGGAGCGGCGCGTCCACGCGCGGCTGCTCGGGGTCGAACTCCCAGGGGTGCAGGTAGATCGCAACCGGGCGGCCCATGCGCGTCACGCGGGCGAGCGCCGCGCGGTGCAGGCTGCCGGGCAGGAGGCGGAAGTAGCCGCCGCCGCCGATCGGCAGGTTGCGCGAGCCGACCGGGAACGTCGTCACGGGAAACTCCAGGATCGGGCCGTTCGCGGTCTCGACCGTCGACACGTCGGGGTCGAAGTCCGGCACGCCGTAGGTCGGGTGGTGCACCGGGTGGACGCTGGAGTCGTAGAGGTACCCGCGCTCGGCGAGTACGTCGAACGCCCACCACGTGCGGCGCGTGAGCGTGAACGTCGACGCACGGAAGCCGACCGGGCGCGGCACGCCCGCGGCCTCGATCGCCTCCTCGGTCCTGCGCAGGTGCTCGCGGAAGCCGTCCTCGCCGTCGAGGTCCCAGAGGAACTCGTGCTCCCAGCCGTGGCTCGCGATCTCGTGGCCTGCGTCGTGGCAGCGCTTCACGAGGTCCGGGCGCCGCGCAGCGACCCAGCCGAGGAAGAACATGGTCGCGCGCGCCCCGCGACGGTCGAGCAGATCGAGCAGCCGGTCCATGCCGACGTCGAGGCGCGACGGGACGTCGTCCCAGACGTCCTTCGGGAACGTCTCCTTGAGGTTCGCGACGTGGAAGAACTCCTCGACGTCGAACGACAGGGCGTGGCGGCGCGGCTCGCTCATCGAGGGAATCATGGCCTATCGGCGGAGCGCGGCAACCTGATCGAGCACGCGGCGCGCGTTCCCCTCCCAGGTCAGGTCCCGTTCCGCGACGGCTCGCCGCGCCGCTCCGCCGAGAGCGCGACGGCGGTCGTCGTCGGCGGCGAGGTCCGCGAGCGCGCGGTTCAGCGCGACGCCGTCCCCCGGCGGGACGAGCACGCTGTCGACCCCGTCCACGAGGACCTCGCGCAGGTTGGGCTGGTCCGGCGCGACCGGCACCACGCCCGCGGCCATGTACTCGTGCAGCTTGAGCGGCGAGGCGTAGGGGTTGATCGCCGGGACGAGGCCGACGTCGAAGGCCGCCAGCACCGACGGGACGACGTGGTGCTGCCGCTTGCCAGCGAAGTGCACGCGCGCGGCGACGCCGCGCTCGGCAGCGCGCGCGCGGAGGCCCTCCTCGGCGGGCCCCTCCCCGACGAGCACGAGGTGCGCGGCGGCGAGCGCCGGCTCGTCGGCGAGCCCGTCGACGACGAGGTCGAGGCGGTGCCAGTCGCGGTAGAACCCGGTGAAGCCCAGGACGACGCCGTCAACGCCCTCGATCCCGAGGTCGCGTCGCGCCGCGTCGCGGTCGAGCCCTTCGAACCGCTCGGGGTCGACGCCATTCGGCGTGACGAAGATCTTCGACCCGTCGATCCCCATGTCGACGAGCATGCCGCGCAGCACCTCCGTCACGACGGCGATGCGCGTCGCACGCCGGAAGATCGACGTCTCGACGCGGCGCGCGTGGCGCGGGAACGCGAGCCCGCGGGTGCGCTGGAGCTCCAGCACCATCGGCGAGTTGACCTCCAGCACGATGGGGACGCCGGTGGCGGCGGCGACCCGCACGCCCGCCGCGTTGCCGAACGCGTAGCGCTCGTAGATCACGTCGGGAGAGAACTCCCCCACCGCGGCCCGCAGCCGGCGCGACGCGGGGATCGTGTAGCCGTACTCGGCGAGCTCGCGGACGAAGCGCGGCACGTGGCCTACGAGGGACCACGGGAACGAGCGCTCCGACCGCGGCGCAGCCGCGCTCGGCGCGCTCGTTCCCGTGAGAGCCCCCGATCCAGCCCCAGAGCCCCCCGCCGGGTCCGACGCCCCCGTCTTCTCGACCAGCGCGACCTCGCGCACCTCGTGCCCGAGCCCCTCGAACGCGCGCACGAGCGAGCGGATGTGGACCGCCTGCCCGTCGTCCGCCTGGGTCCGGTGGTGGTAGAGGATCTTCATCGCGGCGTGGCAGCGACCGCCTCGAGGACGGCGGTCAGGGCGTCGAGGCTCGCGTCCCAGGTGAGGTGCGCGACGGACCGGCGGAGGTCCTCGGCCGGCGGCGAGTCGTCGAGGAGCCCGCGCAGCATGCCTCCCAGCGCCTCGGGATCGCGCGTCTTCGCCAGCATCCTCGCGTCGCGGAGCAGCTCGGAGGTCCCGCCGGCGTCCGTGGCGAGCACCGGCCGGCCGCAGCTCAGCGCCTCCAGCACGACGTTGGGGCGGCCCTCGCGGGAGCTCGTCAGGAGCAGCGCGCTCGCGGCGCGGTACCAGTCGACGAGCTCCTCGGGCGGGCGCTCGCCGGCGAGCGTGACGCGCGCCCCGAGCCCCAGCTCGTCGGCGCGCGTGCGGACGGCGCCCTCCAGCGGTCCGCGGCCGACGAAGACCAGAGCGTCCTCCGGGCCCGGGCTCGCGGCCGCGAACGCGGCGAGCGACAGGAGCGGATCCTTGCGCTCGATCAGGTGCCCGACGACGAGCACCATGCGCCCGCGCGCATCGAGCCCGAGCCGCTCCCGCGCCGCATCGATCGGGCAGGGCTGGAACCGCTCGGCGTCGACGCCGTTCGGCGTCAGCGCCGTGACCCTCGGCCCCCCCTCCCGGCCGGCGAGGGCGACCATCGCGTCGAGCAGGTCCTGGCTCACCGCGGTCAGCCCGTGCGCCGCGCGGAGTCCCTCCTGGAGGGCGGCCCGGAGCGCGGCGACGCCCTGGACCTGGAGGACGTCGCTCCCGCGCCCGTTGACGACGACGCGAAGCCCCGACGCGGCCAGCGACGGCGCGGCGGCCGCGGCGGGCCAGGCGTAGTCGCAGACGACGACGTCGGGCGCGCCCCGCGTCCGGGCGCCGGCCGCGACCGCGCGCTCGCCCGAGCGGGCGAAGCTCCGCGCATTGCGGTGCGACAGGCCCGGGACGTGCAGGAAGCGCGGGCGCTCGACCGCCACACCCGAGCGCTCCTCGCGCCGCGGGGCACGCGCGACCTCCGCGCGCGCGGGGCCGACGATCCCGTGCAGCGCGCGCGGTAGCCACGGGACCGGCGCCACGACCCGGACGTCGTGCCCGCGCGCGGCCATCGCTCGCCAGCGGCGCTCGGCGAAGATCCCCTCGAACGGGCGCTCGGGCGCGGGGTACAGGCTCGTCAGGACGTCGATCCGCATCGGCTCACGAGGCGATCCGCCGGACGTCGTGCCTGCGGCGCCACGCGTCGAGCACGACGAGGCTCCACAGCAGCCGGTCGTGGTTCCGCCGGCCTCCCATGTGCGCGTCGAGGGTCGCGCGGAGCCGCCCGCGATCGAACCAGTCCTCGGGGAGCTCCTCGACGGCGGCGCGCGTCGCCTCCGCGAGCGGCCCGCGGATCCAGCCCGAAAGCGGCGTGTCGAAGCCGCGCTTCACGCCGTCGAGCACGTCGTCGGACACGCGCCCTCGGAGCGCCTCGCGCAGCGCGTGCTTGCCGCGCGCGCCGCTGACCTTCGACGAGCGAGGCGCGTGGGCGAAGCGCTCGACGAAGCGGTGGTCGAGCAGCGGGACGCGCACCTCCAGCGACACCGCCATCGAGGCGCGGTCGACCTTGGCGAGGATCCGGTCCGGCAGCCAGGTGTGGAAGTCGGCGTACTGCGCGCGATAGAGAGGGCAGTCGATGTCCGGTCGGTCGTAATGCGCCGCGAACGCATCGAACGGATCGTGGTCCTCGAGCGCCGCGCGCAGGTCCGGCGCCAGGAGCGCCGCCGCGTCGTCCCGCACCATGTGCGAGACGCTCTGCCAGTACGCGCGCGCGGGGTCCGCGCCGACGTTCGAGAGGAACGTCTTCGCGCGGAGGACGCGCGGCGCCCAGTCGAGCTTCGGGTAGGCGCGCCCGAGCGCGCGGCTCAGGCTCCGCCCCCCCGCGCCGACGAGGTCGCGGACGCGGTTCTCCGCCACGTCGTGGACGTAGCGGCGGTAGCCCGCGAACGTCTCGTCGCCTCCGTCGCCGGAGAGCGCCACCGTGACGTGCTCGCGCGCGACCCGCGAGACGAGCCACGTCGGCACCGTCGACGGGTCGGCGAGCGGCTCGTCGTAGAACCACGGCAGCTCGTCGACCGCCGCGCGCGGGTCGGGCTCCAGGATCTCGGTGTGATGGACGGCGCCGAGTCGGCCGGCCGTCGCGCGTGCGACGTCGAGCTCGTCGTGCGAGCGCTCGTGGAAGCCGACGCTGCAGAGCACCGGCGGCTCGGGGAGCGCACGCGCCATCGAGTGCGCGACGGCGCTGGAGTCGATGCCGCCGGACAGGAACGCGCCGAGCGGTACCTCGGAGACGAGCCGGTCCTCGACGACGCGGTCGACCCACTCCTGGACCTCGGCGCCGTCGGGCGCATCGCGCAACCCGTCGAGCGGCAGGTCCCAGTAGCGCTGGATCCGAACGCCCTCGCGCGGGTTCCACGTGAGCACGCTCGCCGGCGGCAGCCGGTGCACGCCGACCCACGCGCTGTTCTGGCCGCCGACGTACCCCTGGACGAGGTAGTCGAGCAGCGCCTCGCGCCGCATCTCGCGCTCGACGGTCCCGTCGGCGAGCAGCGCCTTGACCTCGCTCCCGAACGCGATGCCGTCCGCGGACTCGCGCCAGAAGAGCGGCTTGATCCCCAGCCGATCGCGGCATAGGACGAGGCGCGGGACGTCCGGATCGCGCAGGTCCACGATCGCGAATGCGAACATCCCCACGAGCGCGCGCGGCACCGCGAGGACGCCATCGCGGGACGCCGCGGCGGCGTCCGCGCGCGGGTCGACCGCCTCGCGGTACAGGTGCAGGATCGTCTCGATGTCGGAGCCGGTCCGCAGGTGGGCGCCGCGCGCGGTGAGCTCGTCCTGGAGCGCGCGGAAGTTGTAGACCTCGCCGTTCCCGACGATCGCGACGTCGCCCTCGGGGGTCTCGATCGGCTGGTGACCGCCCGCGACGTCGATGATCGACAGCCGCCGGAAGCCCAGCGCGAACGGCTCGCGCAGGAGCAGCCCCTCGTCGTCCGGCCCCCTGTGGACCAGGGTGTCCGTCATCCGCTGGAGGCGCTCACGCTCACGGGGAGTGAACGGGCCCGCCGCGGCGAATCCAGTGAAGCCGCACACGCGCGTCTCGCGTCAGGCGCCCTCCGTCCGGTCGGCGATGCCGGTGCCGCTGCCGCGGCGGAGCACTCGCGGCATCAGCTGCGTCCTGCGGAACCCGCGCCCGGGCGACGCACGCCGTCCGAACCCGAAGGGTTCTCGGCGCACGAGCGGGCCCCCACCCACCCCCGTCCGAACGGGCGCGGCGACCATCGGTGAGCGCATCTCCTCCCGCGCCACGCGCTCGAACACCATGACGATCGCGAAGTAGTGGTAGATGAGGTCGAAGTGCGCCCGGTTCAGGAACATGCTGCCGAGCATGAACACCAGGATCGTGCCCTCGAACGCGGTGCAGTACGAGAAGATCCAGCTCCTGTCGAACACGCGCTTCGCCTCGCGCCGGATCCGTTGCACGGCCAGCACCGAGAGGACCAGGAGCGCGAAGTACGCCAGGAAGACCGGCGTCCCGGCCTCGGACCAGATCTGGAGGTAGCCGTTGTGCGCGACGCGCGTGCCGGTGGCCGTGCCGACCGCGACGCCGTAGTCGAGGTAGCGGCGCTGGAACTGGTTGAACCCGACCCCGAAGATCGGGTGGTCCTGGATCATCTCGCCGGCGATCCGCCACGCCGCAAGGCGGCCCATCGCCGAGCCGTCCGCCTGGACGTCCTTGAGCGTCTTGAGACGCTCGAACATCTCTGGAGGCAGGAGCGACAGGCCCACGATCCCCGCGAGGGCCATGAGCAGGAGCCCCGCGACGCGGTTGCGCGACCTCCACACGAGGATGAACGTCGCGAGCCCCGCTGCCAGGAAGCCACCTCGCGACCGCGTCGCAAGGATCGCCATGTAGGTGAACGGGACGAACAGCTTCAGCCAGCGCTGGTAGTACGGGTTCACCTCGGACGTCGCGAGCCCGACGATGACCGGGATCGACATCGCGAGTGCCATCGCGAAGTCGTTGTTGTCCTCCAGCATCCCGCCCGGACCGCGGATGATGTACAGGCTGCCCCCGCTGAGAACCGCGGCCGCGCCGTTCTTGAGCCCGAAGAACGCGAAGGAGCCGCCGATGACCCACATCAGCGCGCGCAGGTGCGCGCGGGTCCGCACCACCATCATCGTGAAGATGGCGATGAAGATGACCTTGCAGTACTCGACGAAGTTCGCGGACTGGAAGGCCTTGCTACCGATGGCGACGACCAGGCCGATGAAGGTCCACGCGGGCATGAAGAGCAGCAGCCCCGTCCGCACGGTCCAGATGGGGCCCTGCTTGTCGCGCTGCACCGCGTAGCCGGCGAGCATCGCGAGCGCGACGTAGAGCGACCAGCGCTCGAAGCGCGCGAAGCCCCACGCCAGGTCCTGCACCCGCATGTAGGCGAGCAGCGAGAACGTGAGGATCCCGACGACCGGCCTCTTGAACGAGATCGGAAGGGCGGTGAGGACGAAGAGCGCTACGAAGAGGTCGCGCATCCCGCGTCACTTGAGCATCCGCTGGAAGCCGTCGATCGCGTCGACCAGCGAGTCCGTCAGCGCGTTGCGATTCTGCGCGTAGGCCCAGGTCACGAAGACCACGCCGATGACGAAGGCGAGCGAACCGCCGCCGAGGACGGTCCGGACGACGGCGGCGCGCGCGCGCTCGCGGCGCGTGCGGATCGCGTTGACCGTGCCGAGCACGGGGTGCGGCATCGCCCGGTTCAGCTCGCGCTCGGATCGGAAGCAGTTCTTGCTGTACTCCAGGAGGATCGCCAGCCCGAGCCCGATCGCGAGCCCGAAGAGGATCGAGCCGATGCTGATGATCCAGGGGTTCGGTGACGTCGCCTTGCCGGGGACCGCGGGCTTCCTGAGCTCCTCGAACGGGTCCCCCTGGGGGCCGTCGAGCATCTTCACCTGGATCTCCAGCTTGTTCTTCTTCAGGACCAGGGTCTGGTTCGAGGCAGCGAGCTCCTGCTTGAGCTCGGCGAGCTCTTCGAGCTGCTTGTAGGCCTCCTGGATGCCCTGGGCCCTCTGGTTCAGGGTCAGGCGGGTCTCCTTGCGCTGGGCCAGGCGGAGCTGCTGCTGGCGGAGCTCGATCGCCTTGGTGTCGATCTCCCTCGTGAGCGCGAGGCGGTCGGGGTTCTTCTGTTCGTCGAGGCGCTCGAACACGGTCCCCTCGACCTGCGACAGCGCGATCTCGCGCTGGGTGCGGAGGCTCTTGATCTCGCGCTCGCGGCTCTTGCGCTCGCTGTGCTCGGGCCCCCATCGCCCCTCGAGGATCTCCATGCGGAGCTTCTCGATCCGCTGGTCGATCCGCTCGATCTCCGCGCTCTGGACCGTACCGAGGTCGAGGTCCGCCGGGTCGACGTACACCGGGAGGAGGTCACGCATCTCTCGCAGACGCTCCAGCTCCGAGGTCCTCTCCTCGATCTCGTCGGTGAGGACAACGATCTGGTTCTCGACCGTCGCCTGCCGGACGAAGACGGGGTGCTCGGGGTCGTTCCGCCCCAGCGCCGTCTGGCGCGGCGGCGGGATGTCGTTGTCGACCCGGAGCTGGTTCTCCTTCTCGCGGTACGAGGCGAGGTCCTTCGCGTTGCGGTCGATCTGCTCGATCGTCTCCAGCAGCTCCTTCTGCTC
>JBCDGE010000122.1:0-21095 GCA_038757895.1 Planctomycetota bacterium
AGCATCGCGCGCGCGCTCAGCACGAAGTCCTCGATCCCCTCGTCCCCGAGGATCGTCGGGTCGTGCGTCTTCACGAGGTTGATCGCCAGCCGGAACCCGCGCGGGCGGCGCACGCCCCGCAGCCGCGCCGCGATCGCCTCCGCGCCGTCGTTGTTCAGGCCCATCCGGTTGATGAGCGCGCGGTCCTCGGGCAGGCGGAAGGCGCGCGGCTTCGGGTTGCCGTCCGCCGCGCGCGCGCTGACCGAGCCGACCTCGCAGAAGCCCATCCCCAGGCTCGCCCAGAGCGGCACGAGCTCGGCGTTCTTGTCGAGGCCTGCCGCGACGCCCACCGGGTTCGCGAAATCCAGCCCGAACGCGCTCGTTCGGACGCGCGCGGCCGCGGCTGCGTCGAGACCCGGCGCGTACAGCGCGCGGACGAGCGCCGGCAGGCGCTGGCCGAGCTTGCCGAGGCGAATCCCGGCGTGGTGCGCGGTCTCGGCGGACGCGCGGAAGAAGAGCGGGCGGAGCGCGGTGTAGGGCGACGGCATCGTCGGGGAAGAGGATACCGGCTCGCGTCCCGCCGCTGTCAGCGCAGTCGCGCGACCCGGCCGCGCGGCCCCGCGAACCACACGGTGCCGTCGATGGGGGAGACGTCGACGCAGTGGAAGCCCTCGCTGGAGAAGGCCCGCCACGTCTTCCCGCCGTCCCGCGTGATGTCCGTACCCGTCTGCCCGGTCGCGAGGAAGACCCCGGGACCCAGCGCCGCGGACCCCGCGCGCTGCCCGCGCGGCCCGACCTCGCACGCGTTCCACGTCGCGCCGAAGTCGTCGCTCCACGCCGCGTTCTGCGTCCCGCCGCGCTCCCGCTCCAGGTAGTCGCCGCCCACGAGGACGCCGCGCCCGTCGGGGGAGAACGCCACGCTGAACGCACCCGCGCCCTGGCCGGCGGCGTCGACCGGCGCGTCCGCGGCGGTCCAGGTCGCGCCCGCATCGGACGTCGAGAACACGCGCGCGGTCGTGCCCGTCGCGCCCGTGCAGATCCAGGCCCGCTGGAGCCCGAGGGCGCGAACGCCCGTGCCGCTCGCGGCGAAGCTCGCCTCGCCCGACTCCATCGCGATCGGCCCCGTGGTCGAGGGCGTCCACGTCGAGCCGTCCTCGGTCAGCAGGACGCGGAACCGACCGTCCGACATCGGATCGCCGTAGCAGAGCCCGCGGCCGGGCTCCCACAGGTCGAGGCCGTCGAGGAACGCCTCGGGCTCGGTTTCGCGGTGCTGCTCCGTCCAGGTCGCGCCGCCGTCGGACGTGAACAGGATCCGCGACGCTTCGGCCGGACCCGCGGTCATGATCCATGCGACCTGGGGGCTGAGCGCATAGACGTCGCGCACGTCGAGCCCCTCGATGGACGCCGGCGCCACGTTCGCCCACGTCGCCCCGCCGTCGGTCGTGCGCAGCACCGTCGCGCCGCTGCCCGTCGCCCACGCCGCGTCGCCGTTGACGGCGGACAGGCCCCGCAGGCTCGCGGTCGACCCGGTGCCGAGCAGCTCCAGGCCGGAGACCTCGGTCCGGAGCCCGGTCGCCTCCAGCGTGGCGTCGTCCAGCCAGCGAAGCTCTCCGTCGGCGGTACGCACCGCGACCCGCGCCCCCGGTTCGACCACCCGGCTCGCGCCGGCGGCGAGGAGCTGCACCGCGTTGCCGGTGAGCACTCCCTCCGCAGGCACGCGGGTGCTGAGGGCCGCGGCCTCGATCGCGCGCGCGAGCCGCATCGCGACGAGGGGATCGGCGGACTCCTCGACGCGCGCGAGCACAAGCTCCGACACGTCGCGGTGCTCCAGCAGGATCTCCAGCAGCCGCCCGTGCGAACGCGCGTCGATGACGCCCTCGACGCGCGCTTCTGCGCCGTCGACCGTGAACGTGAGCGAGTCCTCGCTCAGCGACATCGCCCCGCGTTGCCGCGCGGCCTCGTCGACGTCGGTGCCCGCGTCCGCGAGTGCCATGGCGGCCGAGGCGGCCTCGTACCTCTCGACCTGGCCGTCCCCGTCGAGGTCGAGGGCCTCCGCGATCGAGACGCTGGCGCCGGACGCCTCGGGCACCGCCTCCGCGGGCGCCTTCGGGTCGCTCGCGCAGGACGCGATCAGGGCGGAGGCGGTGAGGGCGACGAGCGGGACGCGATCGAGCATCCCCGGAGCTTACCGGTCGGGTCCGCTCTCCGTCTCGAGCTCGCGGATCGCGTCCTCCAGCCCGCCCGGGTCGAAGCCGAACGGCCCCGGCCCGCAGCGGAACGCGACCGTGCCGTCGCGATCGACGAGGTACAGCCGCTCCGGCCATCCGTGGTACGCGCGGCTCACGGCGTCGTCCATCGAGTCGACGACCGAGGGGAACGTGATACCCAGCTCCTTCGAGCTGAACAGCGCCATCTCGCGCCGCTCCTTCATCGTCACGGGGTCCTCGATCTCGCCGAAGAGCATCGGGAGGCGCGAGTCCATCGCGTGGGCCTCGCGCAGGTAGACGAGCACGAACGTCACCTGGTCCCCGTAGCGCGCGTGCAGTTCGTTCAGCCGACCGGCCGACTCACGGAACGGCGGTCACGTGTAGCTGCCGAACACGAGCGCGACCGGGCGCTCGCGGACCGCGTCGGAGAGCTGGAACGTGCGCCCGGGCTCACCGGCGTGGCCGAGCTCGAAGTCCGGCGCGGCGTCGCCGACCGCGGGCGGATCGTTCTCGGGCCGCTCTGCGGTCCGGACCCAGCCCGACATCTCCTTGCCCTCCAGGACGCCGTCGCCGTCGTAGTCCTGGTCCTCGAACGTGACCTCCAGGTCGACCTCGTCGAAGTCGCCGTCGCCGTCCTGGTCGAACGACAGGAGGAACAGCCGCCAGTCGTCGGTCCACGATCCCATGACGGCGGCGACCTCTTCCTGCGTGACGGACCCGTCTCCGTCGCCGTCCATCGAGCCGCAGAAGTCCCACCACTCCTCGAGCGTGACCGCCTCGTCGCCGTCCGCGTCGGCGTTCTCGAGGATCATGTACGAGAAGCCGTTGAAGTGCGTGTCGGTGGGGAAGTCGCTCGCGTCGAGCGCGCCGTCCGAGTTCCTGTCGTAGTTGGCGAACCTGACCTCGCCCCGCGCGTACTCGGCGGCGGTGACGGTGCCGTCGCCGTCGGTGTCGTGGTTCCGACGCACGGAGTCCCAGAGCGACGACAGCTCCACGCGGGCGCTGCAATTCCACCTCCCCGAAGGAGAGGTGGTCTCGGGAGAGCTGGAGGTGTTCTCCGCGGAGCTGGAGGTGTCCGGGCTCGACGTCGGCGCGACGCCGGCGTTCGGCGCGGGCGCCGCAGGCGTCGGATCGGCGGGAGCGCTCTGACAGGCGAGCGCGACGAGTAGGGCGGTGGGCAGCAGGCTCTTCACGACTCCACGTTCGCACGAGCGCGCGCGCTTCGCAAGCAACGCCGACACGCTCCGGCTGGTACAACCCGCCGATGACCGGCGCTCTGCGACGCGAGGGGCCGTTCCTCGGCATCGATGGGACGAAGGGCCGCTGGGTCGGTGTCGAGATCGACGCCGACGGCGCGTTCGTCGCCGCCCGGCTCCGCGACGCTCTGTCCGAGCTGATCGCCGCGGTACCCGGCGCGGGCGCGATCGGGATCGACGTGCCGATCGGGCTTCCCGAGCGCGAGCCCCGTCGCGCGGATCTCGCCGCGAAGGAGCTCCTCGGCGCGCGGCGCTCGACGATCTTCGTGACGCCGCCGCGCGCGGTCCTGGAGGCGCCGGACTACAAGGCCGCCCGCGAACTCTCGCGCGAGCTGACGGGGAAGGGGCTCTCGGCCCAGAGCTTCGCGCTGCGCCATAACGTCCTCGAGGCGGATGCGCTTCGCTCGGACGCGCGCGTGTTCGAGGTGCACCCGGAGCTGGCGTTCCGCGCGCTCGCGGGGCGCGTGCTCGCGACCAGCAAGCGATCGTGGAACGGCGCCGCCGAGCGGCGCCACGAGCTGGGCCTCGCGGGACTGCACCTGCCGCGCGATCTCGGCGAGGCCGGCGACGTGCCGGTCGACGACGTCCTGGACGCGGCGGTCTGCGCTTGGTCCGCCCGGCGGATCGCGTGCGGCGAGGCCGGTCGCGCGCCGGAGGATCCCGACCTCGACGGGGACGGCCGCCCGATCGCGATCTGGTTCTGAGCGCGTCGGCGTCCCGCCCGCATCCTCATCGGCGTCGCGGAGCGAACCCCGGGGCAGCATGACGCACGATCGCTCGCTCTCGGATCCCCTGCTCGATCCGCCGCTCCCGCCCGGCTTCCGCGACCACGTTCTGGAGGCCGACTGGACGTTCGGAGCACCCAGGGACGTCGTCTGGGGATGGCTCAACGACCCGCGCACGTTCACCCGCGGTCAGCTCCCGCCGTTCCGCGTCGAGTTCCTCCCGCTCGCCGACGGGCGGCCGGGCGGCTTCGAGCCCGGGTGCCTCAACGTGCACCACGGGCCGCTGATGAGCTTCCATGGCGTGATCGGCGAGGTGCGAGAGCCCGAGTACCGGGACCTCCTGTACGGCTACGGCTCGTACGCCGTCTCGATGCGGCTCGCGAGGCCGCGGCGGCTGCAGTTCTGGTTCGAGGACGCGGGCGAGGGGCGGACGCGCCTCCGCATGCGCCTCGACACCCAGGTGCGCTCCTGGTTCGCGCCGCTCTGGGGGGCCACCAACCGCTTCTTCTGGTGGAACTTCGGGCTGTCGGCGCGGATCGTCCTGGCGCTGCGGAGCAGGGGCGACCGCGCGGGCGTGGCCGCCCGTGCCGATTGAGTCCTGTGGCCGATTGAGTCCCGGCGGAGGGAACGTGCATTCGGCGGCCGCTCAAGCCGCAGGCGGATCGGGTCGAAGACGGCGGCGGCGCCATCGCAAGCGCCCGTCGAGGCGCACGTCGCGCCGCCAGGACCACGCACTCTGCCGATGCAACGTACCGCTCCTCTCCTCTCCGCTGTCGCCCTCGGCGCGCTCGCTGCCTGCGCCTCGACCGAGGCCTCCGTCGACGTGACGGAGACCGACGTCACCTCCGAGACCGCTCCCGACGTCGACGCCGAGGCGACGACTGCCCTCGACGCCGAGCTCGCCGACGACGCGGAGATCGAGCCTCCCTACGAGCCCACCGGGGACCCCTTCACGATGGTCCTCGTCCGCTCCGTCGACGAGATGAAGGTGCCGTCGCGCGACGAGCTCGCGACGCTCACCACCGCGCACGCCGAGTTCCTCCGCGCGATGACCGAGGACGGGTACCTGCTCGCCTACGGCTCGATCGTGCCGCCGCGCGCCGAGAAGAACCTGCGGACGATGCTGATCGTCGACGACGCCGACCCGAACGCGGCGCTCGAGCGCGTCTCGCAGGACCCGTCTGTCCAGGCGGGCCTTTTCACGTGCGAGCCGATCCGGTTCATCACCCGCACCGATCTCAAGGTCCTCGGCGCGCTGGAGCGCGCGGAGCTGATGGAGCGCGGGAGCTCGGCCGGCCGCCGGCCGTACGTCATGGCGATCGCCGAGACGTCGCGCGCCATGACCGGGCAGATCAAGGCCGTCGGCGAGCCGCTGCTCTTCTTCGGCCACTGCTCGGGCGGCGTCCTCGACGGCTACTCGTTCGCGATGCTCGACGCCCGCACGGTCGACGAGGCGCGCTCGCACACGGACGCCCCGACCGACGCCGAAGAGGACCCGTTCACCTACCACGCCTGGGTGGCGTCGACGTCGGTGGACGAGATCGACTGATCGCGCCTCCACGCGAACCTGCTCTCCTTCCGATTCGAGCGCTCGTGTCCGATGCCGGATGCGGGCGCTCCATTCGTTCCGGGGCCCTTCAGCCGTCGGACGGCAGGAACACCCACAGCTCCGGCCGGCCGACGTTGCAGTGCACGAGCCGGTGGAGTGGGTTGAGGCCCGCGATCGAGAGGTAGATCGCGGTGCGCGCGAGGTGCCACGGCGCGGGCCGCGGGACGGCCGCGTCGACGGCGAGCGCCTCCGCGGCCGCAAGGCGTGGACCGAGCGCGGGGATGGGGTGAAAGATGCGCTCGACGCCGTCCGGGCGCTGCGGCTCGTCGTCCTGGAGCCGATCGAGGTCGGAGAGCGCGGACGCGAGCGCGGCGGCGTCGACCGAGCCGTCCGCGAGCGTGAGCGCGTCCGCGGCGCGCGCGGCCGCGCGGCTCGGCGTGGGCAGCACGAGGAGGCCGACGAACGACAGCAGGGTGAACCACAGGGACGTCGTCAGGAGCGCGCCGACCGTCGCCACGCCGGCGCCGGGCAGGACGGTCGCGAGCGCGAACGTCGCGAGCGTCCACGCGACGGCGGCGAGCAGCCCGTACGCCCGCAGGCCGTTCCGGAGGATCGCGGCGCGGCGTCGGACGAGCAGCGCGAGCGCGTCGGCCTCGAAGCGGCCGATCCACTGCAGCGGGAGCACGAGACGCTCACCGCCCGGGAGGCCGGCGATGCCGCCCGTGAAGCCCTCGTCCTGCGCGGCGAGGACGTCGATGCGCGGGACGTCGTTGCCCTCCCCGAGCGCTTCGTCGAGCTCGTCCAGCCGGGCCTCACCGGCGCGGATCCCGCCGACCAGCTTCGCGGCGAGCGACTGGGCCATCAGCATGAGGAGGCAGACGATGCCCAGGACGCCGACCGCCGCGGGCCGTCCACCGAGCCGCCCGGCGAGCACGAGGAGCGCGCCGGCGAGGCACATCCAGAGGGTCACCACGAGGACGCCGCGGAGCCAGCCCGTCGCCCAAACGACGCCCGTCGGGTGCCGGCGCCCGAACGCGCGGGGCACGACGAAGCCCCCCAGGAACTCGAAGGGCACGACCGCGACCGCCGCCGCCACGAGCCAGACGGCGAGGAGGGAGGCGTCGGCCAGGAAGGAGCCGCCTCGGTCGGCGAACAGCGTGCCGGGGACGCCGAGCGCGAGGAGGAGGATCGACATCACGACGACGGTCCCGACGCCCCCGATGCCGAGCTGGAGCCGGGCGCGGGCGTACGTGGGGGCCTCGAGCAGCGGGCGGATGGACTTCATGCAGTCCTCGGTTCGAGCCCCGGCGGCCGTCCGTTGCCCCGGATCCCGAGGACTTCGCGCGGGCCGCCGCCCCGGCCTCTTCCGCGGCACCTCGAACACCGTGCGATTCGACGCGGTCTCTGGCCCTCGCGCTGGTGGAATGGCGCCGCGCGTCCGCCCGCGCCGGCCCTGCGGGGTGGGGGGGCGCGGCCCCTTCATCGTGGGACACCCGGGATCTGCTGCTTTCTGTCGCATCCGGCGCCTCCGTTCCCTCGAATCGCCGTCTCGACGGCGAGACCCGCACGCAGCGCCAGCCGAGTCGGCTCGGGACTCCACTGCTCCCGCTCACGACCGAACCGACGACCCACCGAACCACCGCCACTGATGTCACTGTTTGCCCACCTGCGGAACGACATTCCGTCGAGCATCGTCGTCTTCTTCGTCGCGGTGCCGCTCTGTCTGGGGATCGCGCTCGCCAGCGGCGCGCCGCTCGTCTCCGGTCTGATCGCCGGCATCGTCGGCGGCATCATCGTCGGCGCGATCAGCGGTTCGCCGCTCGGCGTCTCCGGTCCAGCTGCGGGCCTCGCGGTCATCGTCCTGACGTCGATCCAGGACGTCGGGTCGTTCGAGCTCTTCCTCGTCGCCGTCGTGATCGGCGGCGTGGTGCAGGTGATCCTCGGGCTCGCCCGCGCCGGCGTGCTCGGCTACTTCTTCCCGTCGTCGGTGATCAAGGGGATGCTCTCCGGCATCGGGGTGCTGATCATCCTGAAACAGATCCCGCACGCCGTCGGGCACGACTCCGACCCCGAGGGGGACATGTCCTTCGTCCAGCCGGACGGGGACACGACGCTGAGCGCGCTGACCCACATGATGGACGATCTCTCGCTGAGCGCGGTGATCGTGTCGTCGGTGTCGCTCGCGATCCTGATCCTCTGGGAGCGCGTGCTGATGAAGCGCGGACGGTTCTTCAAGATCGTCCAGGGGCCGATCGTCGCGGTCGCATTCGGGATCCTCTACGAGGTCATCACGACGCGCTATCTCCCGGACTTCGCGCTGTCCCGTGAGCACCTCGTCGACGTCCCCGTCGCCGGGAGCATCGCTGCATTCGCCCAGAGCCTCACGCACCCTGACTGGGCCGGCCTCTCGAACTCGACCGTCTGGCTCGCCGGATTCACGATCGCGATCGTCGCGAGCCTGGAGACGCTGCTGTGCGTCGAGGCGACGGACAAGCTCGATCCGCAGAAGCGCGTCACGCCCACGAACCGTGAGCTCATCGCACAGGGGGTCGGCAACATGTCGTCGGGCCTCATTGGCGGCCTGCCGGTCACCCAGGTCATCGTCCGCAGCTCGGCGAACATTCAGTCGGGCGGGCAGACGAAGCTGTCCGCGATCCTGCACGGCGTCCTGCTGTTCGTCTTCGTGATCGCGATCCCGCAGGTCCTCAACCTGATCCCGCTCGCCGCCCTGGCTGCGATCCTGTTCGTCGTTGGCTACAAGCTCGCCAAGCCCGCGCTGTTCCGCCAGATGTACGGGCTCGGGATGGCGCAGTTCGTGCCGTTCCTGACGACGATCCTCGGGATCGTGTTCACCGACCTCCTGACGGGGATCGCGCTCGGGATGGCGGTCGCGCTGTTCGTGATCCTGCGCAACCACTACCTCAACTCACACTTCCTCCACATCCAGGAGAAGGCCGCGAACGGCGAGCCGCACCAGGTCACGATGGAGCTCGCCGAGGAGATCACGTTCCTCAACAAGGGCGCGCTCATCAAGGAACTCGCCTCGATCCCCGACGGCTCGCGCGTGCGGATCGACGCGACGAACACCGTCCGCATCGACCACGACATCCTCGAGATCATCGCCGACTTCGAGGCGTCCTCGTCGGGCCGCGGCATCACGGTCGAGAAGGTCGGCGATTTCGAGACCACGACCCGACCGCGCCAGGCGCGCGTCTCGGTGTCCGGGGACCCGCTCCCACAGCGCTAGAAGCGCGCCGTTCCCTTCCCCTCGTTCTCAGCACCCGTCACGCCAACCCGTCGTATTCCGCTGCAGCCATGATCACGCAGACCCGAGAGACCCAGGCCGCTATCACTCCCGACAAGGCGCTCCAGATGCTCCGCGAGGGCAACGAGCGCTTCCTCGCCCGCTCGCCGGAGCGGCGCGACCTGCTGGAGCAGGTCGATCTCACGAAGGGCGGACAGGCACCGTTCGCCGTCGTGCTCTCGTGCATCGATTCGCGCGTGCCCGCCGAGATGGTCTTCGACCAGGGCATCGGTGACATCTTCAGCGCTCGGATCGCGGGCAACTTCGTCAACCACGACCTGCTTGGCAGCATCGAGTTCGCGACCAAGCTTGCGGGCGCGAAGCTCGTGCTCGTCCTCGGGCACTCGCGCTGCGGCGCGGTGATGGGCGCGTGCGACGGCGCGGAGCTCGGTCACCTGACCGGGATGCTCTCGCACATCACGCCGGCCGTGAACGCGGTCGCGGAGCCCACCGATTCGGGCCAGCGCACGTCGGCCAACGCCGACTTCGTTCAGGCGGTCGTCGTCAAGAACGTCGAGCACGCCGTCGCCGCGATGCGTGAGCGCAGCTCCGTCCTCCGCGAGCTCGAGGAGAGCGGCGCGATCAAGATCGCCGGCGCGGTCTACGACGTGCACTCCGGAAGAGTCGACTTCGGGACCTAGATGTCCAATGGCGCGCGAACTCGGACGATTCGATCTGTGACCCGTGCGCGGGGATCCTACGTTACCGGTGCGACAGCCGGCCGTTCCCACGGCCGGCTGTCGTGATAGGAACGGGACCCCTCGCCTGCCGGTCCACTGCGCTCTCCCGACGCCTCTCCGATGACGAATTCGACCCAGGACTCCTCCTCCGTCGCTCCCGCCGTCGAGATCGCCTCCGACGCCCTCCGTCGCGTCGCCCGGCTGTGCGGGACCGAGGTCGCCGACGCGGACCTCGCCCGAAGCCTCGCGCAGTGCCAGCCGCCCGCCGAGGGCTCCGACGAACCCTCGGAGCGCCTCGAGTGGCTGGCGCGCGCCGCCGACGACTTCGGCCTTCGTGCAAGCGTCGCCCGGTCGAGCATCTCGGACGCGCTCCCGATCATCGACGCGGATCAGCCGCTCGCGACCGTGGACGCGACGGGCACGCGCTGGACGATCGTCGAGCGCGCAGCGGGACGGAATCTCGGTGTCGTGACGATGTCCGGCGTCGGGATCGTGAGCGAGAAGCTGAGCCCTGGCGGACTCGCCGAGCGACTGGGCGTCGGCATCGACGACGACGTGCTCTGGCTGGTCGTCGACCCGAGCGAGCTCGACGAACGCTCGGTCTCGTCCCATGGCGAGGACGCGCGGAAGCTCACACCGTTCCAGCGCTTGAGGGGGCTCATCCGTCCCGACCGCGGCGACGTGATGGCCGTCATCGCCTACGCGGTCACCATCGGGATCCTGCTGCTCGCGACGCCGATCGCCGTGCAGTCGATCGTCCAGTCGGTCGCGCAAGGCGCGCTCGTCCAGCCACTGATCATCGTCGCGTCGCTGCTCTTCGTGGCGCTCGCGTTCGCGGGCATACTCATCGCGGTCCAGACCTGGATCGTCGAGCTGCTGCAGCGAAGGCTGTTCGTGCGCATGGTCGCCGACCTCGCGGCGCGTCTGCCGCGCGTGAAGCTGGAGGCGTACGAGGAGGGCTTCGGCCCGGAGCGCGTCAACCGCTTCTACGACATCATCACGATCCAGAAGGCTGCGCCCAAGCTGCTCGTCGACGCGCTCGGCACCGTGCTCGCGGTCTTCGTCAGCCTCACGGTTCTGGCGTTCTACCATCCGCTGCTGCTCGCGTTCGACATCGTCCTGCTCGGCTCGATCTTCGTCCTCGTGTTCGGCCCGCTGCGCCGCGGAGAGCGCACGGCGATCGTCGAGAGCACTGCGAAGCACAACGTCGCCGGCTGGCTGGAGGACGTGGTCGCGGCTCCGTTCTCGATGAAGTCCGGCGGCTCGCAGCAGTGGGTCCAGGAGTCCGCCGACGGCCTGACCCGCCGCTGGGTCGACGCCCGCCGCACGCACTTCTCGACGGTGTTCGGTCAGGTGCTCGGAGCGCTTGCGCTCCAGGTCGTCGCCAGCACGCTCCTGCTCAGCATCGGCGGTCTGCTCGTCATCCAGAACGCCCTGACCATCGGCCAGCTCGTCGCGGCCGAGCTGATCGTGACCGGCGTGGTCGCCGCGGTCGCCGGCATGGGCAAGCACCTGGAGACCTGGTACGACGTCATGGCGGCGACGCACAAGCTCGGTCAGCTCCTCGACACGCCGCTGGAGGACGGGACCGGCGAGCGCGTTGCACGCCTCGGTACACCCTCGAAGATCGACCTGGTCGACGTCGCCTGGCGCGGCGGGGGAGAGCTGCTCTTCAGCGGCCTGAACCTGCAGATCGAGCCGGGTGAGCGCGTTGGTATCACGGGCCCGGCAGGGTCCGGCAAGTCCGCGCTCGTCGAGTTGCTCTGGGGACTCCGTCGCCCGTCCGATGGTTCGATCCACCTCGACGGACGCGACCTGCGCGACCTGTCGAAGGAGAGCCTGCGCTCGCTCGTGTCGGTCGCGACCGGGGCCGAGGTCCTGCGCGGCACCGTCCGCGAGAACGTCAGCCTTCATCGCCCGGGCGTCTCCGCCGATGACGTGCGCCTCGCCCTCGACCGCGTCGGGCTCACCGCGCCCGTCGCGTCGCTGGAGCACGGGATGGAGACCTCGCTCCACCCCGGCACGCGGCTGCTCTCGGAGGGTGAGCTCCGACGACTCGTGCTCGCTCGCGCGATCGCCGACGCTCCGTCGCTGCTGATCGTCGACGGCCTGTTCGACGCGGTCCCGCGCGCGTCGCGCCCCGACATGCTCGACGGAATGCTCGGCGAGGAGCGCGAGCGGACCACCCTGATCGTCTCGGACCTCCCGGAAGTCCTGGAACGCTGCGACCGCGTCCTGACGCTGAGCGGCGGCACCCTGCAGCGCGCCGAGTCCACCGAGGTCACTTCCACCCCTTCCTGAACCGATGCCTCCGATGCCCACGGACGCCCACCCTCAGGGGGTCGAGCCTCTCGTCCTCCCGGTCCAGCACCTCGTTCGACGCTCGAACGCGGGGAGGAAGCTGGCGTTCGTCCTGACGGCGTTGCTCGTGCTTCTGCCCGTCGCGCTGATCCTCGTACCGTGGCAGCAGACCGTGCCTGGCTCGGGACGCGTCGCCGCACTGGATCCGCTGGAGCGGATCCAGACGATCCCCGCCCCCGTCGGCGGCCGCCTGGAGAAGCTCAACGTCCAGGAGGGCGCGCGCGTGCGCGAGGGTGACATCCTCGCCGAGATCGCCGACCTCGACCCGCTCCGTCAGGCGCGGCTGAGCGAGGGCGTGGGGTTCGTCGAGAGGCAGCTGGAGGCGGCCAACGAGGAGCTGAACCAGCTCACCGCGCAGGTGATCCAGGCCGAGGACGAGGCCCGCGCCGCCGTGGCCAAGGCGGAGGCGGCCGAGGACGTCGCGCAGGACAACTTCGCCGCGCTGGAGGCCGAGCTCGCCGGCCTCATCGCCGACGTTCGATTCAGGGAACTCGACTTCGAGCGGAAGAAGCTGCTCTACGCGGGCAAGGTGGGCTCGGAGCTCGACCGGCAGCAGGCCGAGAACGCGTTCAACAGCGCCGAGGCGAAGGTCGAGACGCAGAATCGGAAGATCAGCAAGGCGCAGAACGAGATCAACGAGAAGCGCGAAGAGGTGAAGCGCGTGCGCGCGTCGGCCGACGCCAAGATCGCAGACGCGAAGGCGAAGCGGCAAGGCGCCATCCAGAACGTCAACTCGCTGCAGATCGAGGTCAACGAGGCCGAGACCGCGTACCAGCGGCAGTCGACCCAGAAGATCGAGGCGCCCGCGAACGGCACGGTGTTCCGGATCCTCGGCGCGGCGACCTCCGACCTGATCAAGGCCAACGAGCCGCTGATCGTGTTCATCCCCGACGCGGAGCAGATGGCGGTCGAGTTCTGGGTGCGCGGCGTCGATGCGCCCCTCGTCAGCGAGGGACGGAAGACGCGCCTCGTCTTCGACGGCTGGCCCGCCGTCCAGTTCGCCGGCTGGCCCTCGACGGCAGTCGGTACGTTCGGAGGGATCGTGGAGCTCCGTGACTCGCAGGCCGGCCCGGACGGGCGCGTGCGGATGCTGGTCACTCCGGATCCCGACGATCAGCCGTGGCCGGCCGAGCCCTTCCTCCTCCAGGGGGTCCGCGTGACCGGCTGGGTCCAGCTCGACACCGTCAGCTCGGGCTACGAGATCTGGCGCCGCCTGAACGCGTTCCCGCCGACGCTGAAGACGGCGCCGGACGGCGAGGGCGGCAAGCTGGAAGCGAAGATCTTCGACGACGGCGGCTCCGGATCCCAGGGCAAGTAGTGGTCACGACTCGACTCGCTCTCGGGCGCCCCACGGGGGCCGCCCTCCTCCTCCTGTTCGTTGCCGCGACGGCGCCGGGCTGCATCGGTGGAGGTCCCCGACCCGTTCCCAGGGTCGTGCGCCCGGACGCCGACACGCTCGACCGACTGCGCGTCGACGAGACCGACCGGGAGCCCGCGGCCGTCTCCCTGATCGCGGTGCCCGAGCCCATTTCGATCGACGGGGCGGTTCCGGACGTCGCGCCTGCGGGCGACGCGGCCGAGCCGCCGGCGGACGACGAATCGAAGCCCGATCCCCTGACGTTCGAAGAACTCCTGCGCGCCGTCGAGGAGCAATTTCCACTGATCCTCGCGGCGATCGAGGAGTTCGAGATCGCGGCGGGCGAGCTCATGTCCGCCCAGGGCCAGTTCGACCTGCGTCTTCGTGCGGGCGGGGCCTTCGCGCCCAAGGGCTTCTACAGGAACGAGGAGGGGGGCGTGTCCCTGTCGCAGCCCCTCGGGGTCGGCGGCGCGGAGATCTTCGGCGGCTACAAGGTCGGCACTGGCGACTTCCCCATCTGGGAGGGCGACCGCCAGACCAACTCCGACGGCGAGTTCAGCGCCGGCTTCCGCGTCCCGCTGCTCCAGGGATTCACCATCGACGCGCAGCGGCTCGCGCTCTGGCGTGCGCGTATCCGCCAGGCGCAGGCGCAGCCGATCGTGCTGGAGCGCAGGCTCGACACGACGCGCAAGGCGGCCATCTCCTACTGGAAGTGGGTCGCCGCGGGCCAGAAGCGTGAGATCGCGCGACGGTTGCTCGAACTCGCGGAGACCCGCGAGGAGGCGCTGAGACTCGCCGTCGAGGTGGGACAGCTCCCGGAGATCATCATCACGGACAACCAGCGCCTCATCGTCGAGCGGAAGTCCATCCTCGTACGCGCGGAGCTGGAGCTGCGGCAGGCCGCGATCCAGCTCTCGCTGTTCTGGCGGGACGAGGACGGCCAGCCCCAGGTTCCCGGGGAGGAACTGCTGCCGATCGACCTTCCGAGGCCCAACGACCCGGCGCTCTTCATCGACCCCAACGACGTCGACCTCGCGCTCTCGCAGCGCCCCGAGGTGCGGCTCTTCGAGCTCCGCGTGTCGGACATCGACCTGGAGATCGAGAAGGCCAGGAACGACACGCTGCCCGAGCTCGACGTCGCCGTCGCGGGCTCGCAGGACTACGGCGACCCGTCGTCGGATCCGGACGACAAGGGGGACTTCGAGCTCGACGCATTCGTCAGTCTCGACGTTCCACTCCAGCGGCGTGTCGCACGCGGAACGGTTCGTTCGCTGACGGCGGAGCGGTCGCAGCTCCAGCGCCTGCTCCAGCTGACCCGCGACCGCGTGGTGGCGGACGTCCAGGCGTCCGGTGCCGTCCTCAGTCAGAACTGGGAGGGCCTGGAGCTCACGCGCGAGACCGTACGTCTCGCCGGCGTGATGGAGGAGGCCGAGCGGTTCGCGCTCCGGCAGGGGCAGAGCGATCTGCTCCGTGTGAACCTCCGCGAGCGGGACACGGCTGCCGCCGCTTCGAACCTCGTCGACAACCTGGCGGAGCACTTCCGGGCGCTCGCCGAGTACCGCGCGAGCCTCGGCGTGCCGTACGACGAGGTCGGCGCGATCCCGCAGCGCTGACGCGATCCCGGAAACTGCCCGCGGAGGTGAAACCGCCGCGCCGGCCGTTCGTCGTCTCCCTGGATGGAGGTGTCATGGCAGGGATCGAACGGTCGGACGGACGGGGTCGTCGGTCCGGCCGCGCTGGCGGCGGCCCGCGGGCCGAGCGGCGCGACCGATCCAGCCGTGCGTCCGTCCCCGCGCGGCCGGATCCGCTCGCCGGGGTGGGGGAGACCCCGGCGGGCGATCCTCTCCCGTCCTCTGCGGGGGCGGGGGCAGGGCCGGGTATCCTCGCGGCATGGTCACCGATGCACCGGGCACGGACGAGGGCGTCGCCGACAGTGCACCCGCGAAGGGGCACGGACGCGCCAAGATGGGCCTCTTCCGCCTCCTCGGCTACGCGGTCCTCTCGGGAGGCGTGTTCCTCGCGGGCTACCTCGATCGCGCGGTGATCGTGCTCGTACCGCTCTCCGTGATCTGGATCGGGGCCGAGGTCGTGGGCCGGTGGGGGCGCTGGCGGCACGCGCGCCGCGCGGGCGACGGGGACACGATCCCCACGCGGTTCCTGATGACGGTCGCGTTCTCCGTGCTCGTCGTCAGCGTGCTGTACGCCGCGGGCCGCAGCGTGGAGTCGTTCACCAGCGACGGGCCCGTGCGCGAGACGCTCGGTGCGCTCGACTGGTTCCTGTGCGGGGCCCTCCTCGTCGTGGGAGCGCCGCTTCGCGCATTCGGCGGGTCGTACCTGATGTTCTGGGCCGACGCCGCTGCGGAGGAGCTCGGCTGAAGCGAGTTCGCGGCGTCAGGTCCGCGACCGACCTGCGGCGAGCGAGACCGCGATCCCGCCCAGCACGAGCCCGCTCGAGGCGACCAGGCGACCCGTGACGGCCTCGCCGATCCAGACCACGCCGCCGAGCGCGGCGAGAACGGGGACCGCGAGCTGCACGATCGCCGCGCTCGTCGCGGTGTGCCCGCGCAGAGCGGCGTACCAGATCGCGTAGCCGAGGCCGGACGTGATGGCGCCCGACGTCGCGGCGAGGATCAGGCCCTCTACGGTCCAGGAGCGCTCGGCGAGCGCGAGCGCGGCGAGAGCGAAGGGCACGCACAGCAGGAAGTTGGTCGCCGTCCGGCGGACGGGGTGGCCCGCGCCGCGGCCGAGCAGGCTGTAGACGCCCCACGCGATGCCGGCGATCGCCATGAGGATCGAGCCGGTCGGATCGGGGGGCTCGGACGCGAGCGCGTCGCCGGCCGAGGGCGCCACGAGCAGGACGACGCCGGCGATCGCGACCAGCATCCCGAGCACCTTCCGGGGCCCGAGCCGCTCGCCGGCGGCGAGCCCCGCCCCGACCATCGTGATCTGAACGAGCCCGAACAGCAGCAGCGCACCGACGCCGGCGTCGAGAGTCACGTAACTCAGGCTGAACGCAGCGGCGTAGACGAACAGGGCGGCGACCGCGAGGGGGGAGGTCCGCAGCCGCTCCCGGGCGCCCCCTGAGGCGGTCAGGAGGGCGGGGAGGAGGACCAGGGCACCGCTCAGGAGGCGCACGGCGGTGAAGGAGAGCGCGTCGATCGAAGCGGGGCGGCCCTCGGGGGCGAGGAGGGCCAGTCGGCAAAGAACGGAGTTGCCGGCAAACGCGATCAGTGCCGATAGGGTCCACAGGACGACACGGAACCGGCTGCCGCCCCAGCTGCTGCTCCGGGAGCCGTCCGGTCCGTCGCTTCCCTCCTCCTCCGCCATCCGCGGAGGGTAACCCCGGTCCGCCCTCGACACCGCTCTTCGACATGGCACACCTCGGGCCCTTCCTCCTCACTGCACTCGCCGTCGCGACGCCTGGCGCCGCGCCCTTCCCCTCGACGTTGCCCGCCGCCGGACCGGGCGACGATGCACCGACGCTGGAGGAGGTGCGCCGCGCGGTGGAGCGGAGCATCGAGCACCTCCTGCGGAGCCAGGAGACCTACGAGCCGGACCCGGCGGTCGGGCGGCTGCCGTCCGACAAGCTGGAGGAGTGGCAGGACGAGGAGCGCCGGCGGCTGAAGAAGTTCCAGGGACGGCCCGATGCGGCGGAGTGGCCGTACGAGGGCGTGTACCGCGTCGGCAAGGACAGGAACATCCCGTCGGGCTACCGGGTCGGCGGTACGGCGATCGTGTGCGATGCGCTCCTCTGGTGCGACACGCGGGACGAGCGCACGGCGAAGGTCCGCCGGGCCGTGCAGCGATCGATCGACTTCACGCTGGAGCACATCGAGGACGACCCCGAGCTCTCGATCGGTCCGAAGGAGGGATACGACGTGCGCGGATGGGGCCACGCGTACGCGCTGCAGTTCTTCCTCACCGCGCTGGAGCGCGAGGCGATCGAAGGCGAGGACCGGATGGCGCACGTCGCCGCGACGATTCCCGTCCTGATCGACCGGATCGCGGCGAACCAGACGTCCATGGGCGGCTGGAACTACGCGAACGATCGCGCGGTGAGCCCGTTCATGACGGGCGCGACCCTGCTGATCCTGTTCGACGCGAAGGCGCGCGGCTACGACGTCGACGGCGACATGGTGGAGCGCGCTCTCGGTGCGCTTCAGAAGGCGCGGACCGAGACGGGGAGCTTCGCGTACTCCGGGCGGGCGCGGAGCGACGTCCCCATGCCGGGGTCGGCGGCGCGGTCGGCCTGCGCGGAGCTGGCGCTGTACAAGGCCGGACGGAGCGACCTGGACGGGCTGCGCGGCGCGATCACCGGCTTCTTCGAGGGCTGGGACGCGCTGCTCGACCGCAAGAGCAAGCAGGGCACGCACGAGGGCGACTACGGCATCGCGCCGTACTACTTCTTCTTCGGGCACGCCTACGTGGCGCTCGCGATCGAGGAGTTACCGAAGGCCGAGCGGCCGACGCGGCGGGCGGAGCTCGCGCGCCTCTTGTGGGAGACGCGCGACGACGACGGGACGTGGAACGACCGCGTCTTCCCGCGCACGTCGTCGTACTCGACGGCGATGGTGGTCTTCGCGCTCACGGCACCCGCCCGCCCGCGCCCCGCGCTGTGGGCGCCCTCGCCGCTGGCGGACAACAAGTAGCACCTGCCCCCATTCCGGGGAGGCGGACCGGGGAGGGGGACCGGGGAGGCGAGACCGAGTCGCGCGGCGTCGTCGCCGCGGTGGTGCGAGCGTCGAAGTGGCGGGGGATCGGGATGCGCTATCCTGCGCGGCCCTCGACTCCCCATCGCGCCCCATGAACGCATCCCTCCTCGCTCTCGCCGTCCTCGTCGCCGCGCCCCAGTCCGCCGACGAGGGCGCCGCTTCCCCTTCCCCCTACGAAGGTCTCGAGTTCCGCGGCATCGGGCCCGCGTTCATGTCCGGGCGGATCTCGGACCTCGCGGTCCATCCGGACGATCAGAGCACCTGGTACGCCGCCGTCGGCAGCGGTGGCGTGTGGAAGACGACGAACGCCGGGACGACCTGGACGCCAGTGTTCGACGACCAGCCGTCCTACTCGATCGGCTGCGTGACGATCGACCCTAGCGCGCCCTCGACGGTCTGGGTCGGCACGGGTGAGAACGTCAGCGGACGCCACGTGGGGTTCGGCGACGGGATCTACCGCAGCACCGACGGCGGCGCGTCGTGGGAGGCCCGCGGCCTGGAGGCGTCGGAGCACATCGGCAGCATCGTCGTGCACCCGGACGACTCGGACGTCGTCTGGGTCGCTGCGCAGGGGCCGCTCTGGTCCGGCGGCGGCGAGCGCGGCGTCTACCGCACCGACGACGGCGGCGCGACCTGGACGTGCGTCCTGTCGGCAGGTGAGTACACCGGCGCGAACGAGGTCGTCCTCGATCCGAACGACCCGGACGTTCTCTACGCGGCGATGCACCAGCGCGTACGGACGGTCGCAGCGCTGATGAACGGCGGGCCCGAGTCGGGGATCTTCAAGTCGACCGACGGCGGCCTCACCTGGGCGAAGCTCGCGGGCGGACTGCCGGAGGACCACGTCGCGAAGATCGGACTCGCGGTGTCGCCGTTCGATTCGAACGTCGTGTACGCGACGATCGAGGAGGGGAACCGCGAGGGCGGTTTCTGGCGCTCGGACGACGGCGGCGCGAGCTGGGCGAAGCAGAACGACTACCTCTCCGGTGGCACGGGGCCGCACTACTACCAGGAGATCTTCGCCTCGCCGCACGTGCCCGGGCGCGTCTACCAGATGGACGTGCGCCTGCACGTCACGGACGACGGCGGCAAGACTTTCCGGCGCATGAAGTACGACTCGAAGCACTCGGACAACCACGCGATGTGCTTCGACCCGAACGACCCGGACTACCTGCTCGTCGGATGCGACGGCGGGATCTACCAGACCTGGGACCACGGGGAGACCTGGCGGTACACCGCGAACCTCCCCGTCACGCAGTTCTACAAGGTAGCCCTCGACGACTCGGAGCCGTTCTACACGGTCTACGGCGGAACCCAGGACAACAACACGCAGGGTGGACCGTCGCGCACGCTGAACGCGAACGGGATCACGAACGCAGACTGGTTCATCACCCTCTTCGGTGACGGGCACCAGCCGGCCACCGAGCCGGGCAACCCGGCGATCGTCTACTCGGAGTGGCAGCAGGGGAACCTGGTGCGGTACGACGCGACGAACGGCGAGATCGTCTACATCCAGCCCCAGCCGGGCGCGGACGAGCCCGAGGAGCGGTTCAACTGGGACGCGCCGATCCTCGTCAGCCCGCACGATCCCGCGCGCATCTACCACGCGAGCCAGCGCGTATGGCGCAGCGACGATCGGGGCGATGCGTGGCGCGCGATCAGCGGGGACCTGACGCGGAACGTGGACCGGCTTCGGGAGCCGATGATGGGGCGGACGTGGAACGAGACGGCGGCGTGGGACACCTACGCGATGAGCCGGTTCAGCACCATCACGTCGCTCTCGGAGTCGCCCGTGCAGGACGGCCTCATGTGGGTCGGGACCGACGACGGCCTCGTCCAGGTCACGTCCGACGGGGGTGAGAACTGGACGAAGATCGACTCGCTCCCCGGCGTCCCGTCGATGTTCTTCGTCAACGACATCAAGGCCGACCGCTTCGACTCGAACACCGCCTACGTCGTGGTCGACGACCACAAGACGGGCGACTTCTCGCCGTACGTGCTGCGCACGAGCGATCGCGGCAAGTCGTGGAAGCGCATCACCGAGGGGATCCCCGATCGCCACCTGTGCTGGCGGATCGTCCAGGATCACGTCGACCCGAACCTGATGTTCCTGGGGACGGAGTTCGGCGTGTACTTCACGCAGGACGGCGGCGCGTCCTGGGGGCCGCTCTCGGGCGGGATGCCGACGATCCCCGTGCGCGACCTCGCGATCCAGCAGCGCGAGAACGACCTCGTCTGCGCCACGTTCGGCCGCGGCTTCTACGTCCTCGACGACTACTCGTGCCTGCGCGAGGCGAGCGGCGAGGTACTCGCGGAGCCCGCGGCACTGTTCGGTGTCCGCGACGCGCTCTGGTACGTGCCGAAGCGGACCCTGGGCGCCGGGTCGCCGATGGGGCGCGCGTCGCAGGGGGACGCGTACTACGTGGCCCCGAATCCGCCGTTCGGCGCGGTGTTCACCTACCACCTGGCCGAGGAGCTCACGACGGCGCGCGCCGCGCGCCGCAAGGCGGACGGTGAGGTCGACGGCGCGACCTTCCCCGGGTTCGACGCCCTCGCGGCGGAGGAGGACGAGCTAGCGCCGGCGGTCCTGCTCACCGTGCGCGACGCGGACGGGCACGTGGTGCGCACGCTGGAGGGACCGACGAAGGCCGGCTTCCAGCGCGTCGCCTGGAACCTCCGCTATCCGCCCGTCGACGCGTGGCAGCGCGACGCCCAGGAGGAGGAGTGGGACGACGGGTCCGAGGACGGTGCCCTCGCCGCGCCGGGCACGTACTCGGTGTCGCTCGCGCTCCGTGTGGGGGACGAGGTGACCGACATCGGCGGCTCGCGAGCCTTCGAGGTCCGGCCGCTCGGCGGCGGCGCGCTGGAGGGCGCGACGCCCGCCGTGGTCGCGGCGTTCCAGCGGTCGCTCGCGGCGGCGCAGCGCGAGCACGCGTCGTGCGTGGCGCGTGCCGCGGAGCTCCTG